>JAWVFT010000042.1:0-13438 GCA_033855775.1 Blastocatellia bacterium
GTCCGTTAATCAAGAGTAGTGCGGAGAGAGAGAGAAGCTTTGGCTTAGGCGGGAGCAGCGCGCAACGCTTCGAGCAGTTCGAGTCCGAAGCGGGCAATCTTGGAAGGGCCTAGGCCGTGAATCGCGCTCAACTCTTCGAGCGTCGCTGGCCGCTCCATCGCCAGATGCTCAAGCGTCCGGTCAGGGCAAATCATGTAGGCTGGCACACGCTCGCTCATAGATTTTTCCAGCCTCCACTTTTTCAGATGCGTCACCGCACGCCGCTCAGTCTCCGTCAAAGGACGCGGCGGCGGTTGTGGCGCGCGTCGCTTTCTAGGCGCTCGCGCTTCATCGCTGGCGGGCGTCAGAGTCGCTGCCGCCAGCGCGCTCTCCAACCTTCCCTGCTCCGTTAGGATTCGTCGCAGTTCGTCGTAGACCTTCAAAGTGATGTGCGCGTCCATCGCTGCATAGCCGAGTTGCGCGCGCGTCAGCGGGCGACGCCGCCAGTTAGATTTCTGAAAGCTCTTGTCAAGCTCAATGCCGAATAGATGCGCCGTGACTCCCGCCAGATTGTAAGACGGAAGGCGCAGGGCCGCCCGCGCCAAACGCAATGTGTCAACAAACGAAGCGGGCCGCAATCCTGCTCCGATGAGCATGCCTTCGTCAAAGCGCGCGTTGTGGGCGGCCATTAAAATGTCGGGCGACTCGACCAGCGGCGCGACCAGCGAGACATCAACGGCCAGCACATCAATCACGATTGTCTCGCCGACGCGCGGCGCAATCTGCACCAGCGAGACACGCGAATGATTGACCGCCGGATCCCAGTAAGTCTCCGTGTCGAGGCCCACGATTGGCTCACGGCGCAAGGCTTCGAGCGCGTCGCCAGCCGCCGACGCCTCCGTGATGTAACGATAGTTCAATTGTTCCAGCACGATGAGACGATACGCGAAAAAGCGCGGGACGAAAACCGTGGATGAGGCGCGACGGAAAGCGAAAGGCGCGTTGAAATTTCAACGCGCCTTATGCAACTGTTTTTGACAGACGAACTACGGGGTCTTCATGTTCTTGTTGTTCGAGTTCATGCTGTTCGCGTTATTAGCATTCATGCCATTCTTGTTGTTCGAGTTCATGCTGTTCATGTTGTTCGAGTTCATGCTGTTCTTGTTGGCGGAATTCATGTTGTTGGCGTTCATGCTGTTGGCGTTGCCGCCGCTCATCGTTCCGCCTGTATTGCTGTTCGACATCGAGCCGCTGTTGCTGGTGCTCATGGAATTGGTGTTGGAACTGGTGGTGGTCGTGGTTGAGTTCATCGTTGAAGTGTTTGCGTTACCAGTGTTGGCATTGTCCGTCGCGCAACCAGTCCAAAAGGCTGCAACGGCAAGCAAAGCAAAAAGAGCTAAAGTTCTTCGCATCGAGTTTTTCTCCTGTAACCCTGTGGGTCAGTCTGTTAAGAGTTGCGCGGAACTAAAGCGCTACGGCTGCCAGCCGCCGCGACAACTCGGCCAATGTTTGCGCCTCCAGCATCGCTCTCAGACTTCGCCCTGCGGGGGAACTGAGCGCATGCAGCTAAGGCATGTTAAGAATCATCAGTGCGCTTGACGTGCGACCACTCGGCCCACACGCAAGCCAAGACTTTCGTTGCGCGCCCGACGGCATCCACATCCCTTTTGAACGGGCCGCTGCGCTTGCCGAAAAAGGGTTTTGCGACTCTCTACGAACAACCGCAGAAAGCCCTCCTTCCCAACATCCGAGCACAATGCAAGCCACAATCAAGCGAGGAGGATGCCTTATAACCAGCGGCGCGCAGTGTAACACTAGCAAGCTTGGAAATAAATGAAAAAATTACTTTTTAGCCGACAAATGTTTCTTTTCGAGCCGGACAATGAAATGTGTTTTTGTTTCCCTTGCCGTCGCTCCGTGAGAGAATTTCGAGCAGCCCTTCGATGATTTCCCAAAGGCTGCGGCCAGACGCAATCTCAGAATCAAAGGGTTCCGGCTTCCCTCTCTTTGCTAATCCGCGAGAAATGAGTCGCTCGAATCGAGCCTCAGCCCGCGGCGGGCCGTCTCGCTGACAGCTAACTTTTGATAACTGTGCGGTTTGACTGCAAAAACGCTTGACGTTTCCATGAAAACGAGCTATTGTTGGCCATATGCCAACTATGTTTGGCATGGGCAGTTGAGCACAAGTAAGGGCTTCCCTTCACAATATGGCGGTTGCAAATGGGCGCCGCTATCTCCAAGAACAATTCTCAAACAAGTTTGCTCCCCCGAACGCTACCCGAATGGATGCACGCTTCCTGAGAGGTCATTAATCATCACCATGCCAAAAGGTAACTGGAAAAGTCTCGCGCTTCTCGGCGGTGTGGCATTGCTGGCGTGTCTGCTGCTGGCGACCGCGCTCGTCTCCCTCGTTGGTTTACCATTAACAGGCTGGACAGGAATTGCGCCGCTGGCAGGATTGTTGTTGCTGACGCTGGCCGCAAGTCGCTTTACGGTCTTAATCACCAACGCTGACGGCCACAGTTCAAGTCAGAAATCCGTCGCCGATGCCTTCATCTTTCTGGCGGCGATGATGTACACGACCACCTCCGTCAACACTGTCGGCCCGGCGGTCTTGCTGGCGGCCATCGTCGGCTACATGTCTGTCTGGAACTCGCCCGACCGGCGAATCACAATCTTTACGACGGGCGCTTCCATCATCTCGACTTACGCTGCCGCTTCCCTTTATCAACTGCTGATTCATCAACTGGACTCAGGCGGCTTGAGCGCAGAGGATGCGGCCGTCTCGTTCGGCACGCTCCTGCTGCCGCTCTGCGTGATGGCTCTCGTGCAGTATGCGCTGAGCACGGTGGCGACCGCCGCCTTCATCGCTTTCGATTCCGGCAAGACGCGCTTCACGCTCTCGCGCGAGAGTCTGGTCTGGACTTCGATGACACAGATTGGCGGCGCGGCGGCGGCGGTCTTGTTCTACGCGGCCCTGCACGCCAACAGCGTTCCGTTCATCCTCGTCGGCCTGCTGATTATCTCGCTGATTCATCTGCTCTATCGTTTCGACGAACTGCGCGTCGCGGAAGTGAAACGCTCCGAGGCGGAAAAGGCTCGCCACATACACGAGATGGCCAGCCTTCACATGAACACCATCGAGTCGCTGGCTATCGCTATTGATGCCAAAGACCAGACGACGCATGGACACGTTAGACGCACGCAGATTTACGCGACCGAGATGGGCAAACTGCTCGGCGTCAGCGAGCCTGAGACGCAAGCTCTGCTGGCCGGAGCCTTGCTCCACGACATCGGCAAGCTGGCCGTCCCCGAATACATCCTCAACAAGCCGGGCAAGCTCACCGAGTCCGAGTTTGCCAAGATGAAGATTCACCCGACGGTCGGCGGAGACATTCTCAAGCGCGTCGGCTTCCCTTATCCGGTCGAAGACATCGTTCGCTATCACCACGAAAAGTGGGACGGCACGGGCTATCCGAAGGGACTCAAAGCGCAGGCGATTCCGCTGGTGGCAAGGATTATCTCGGTCGTGGATTTCTACGACGCGACGCGCTGCGACCGTCCTTATCGCAAAGGGATGACGCGCGAAGATTCGCTCGGGTTGCTGCGCAAGATGGCCAACTCTTCGTTTGACCCGCGCGTCGTCGAGATGTTCATTCAACACGTCGAGCGGTTCGACCAGTTAATCGCGTCGCAGGACATACAGGAGCAGGTCGCGTCCCAGGACATGATTGACGCGACGAATGCGCGCCCCGACGCCGGCCTCGCGTCCGACACGCTCGGCACGCAGGACGACTCGCTCGGCTTCCGCTCCATCACCGAAGCTCAGCGCGAGGTCTTCGCCCTGCATGAGATAGCGCAGACCATCGGCTCGTCTTTGAACTTACAAGACACTGTGGCTCTCGTCTCAAGCAAGCTGCGCGCTATCGTGCCTTTCGACACGTGCATCATCTATCTGGTTGACGACAAATCGGGCAAAGCCCTTCCGGCTCATGTCGCGGGCGACCAATCGGACACGTTCTCGCGCCGCCGCATCAGCATCGGCGACGGTATCACGGGTTGGGTCATCGCCAACGCGCGTTCGATGTGCAACGCTTCGCCCGAACTCGATTTAGTCGGCGTCCCCGAAGAGATAGCGAAAGCCATTCGCGGCGTTCTGGTCTCCCCGCTCGTCCGCGAGGACGGAGCCTTCGGCGCCATCACGCTCTATTCACGCAGCCGCATCTCTTATAGCTCCGAGCACGTCCGGCTGCTTGAATCGGTCGCGCAGCACGCCGCTTCGGCGCTCAATAACGCGCTCACGTTTGAGAAGACCAAGGAGAGCGCGTTGACAGACCCGCTCACGGACTTGCCCAACGCTCGCGCCTTCTACATGTCGCTCGAACAGCGCATCGCCGAATGTCAACGCTTGAACCGCGAATCCATCGCGCTCATCAGCATGGACATCGACGGCTTCAAGAAGATTAACGACTCTTACGGCCACGCTGTCGGCGACCGTCTGCTGGCGAGCATCGGCGGCATCATCAAGAAAGAGTTGCGGCAGATGGACATTCTGGCGCGCTATGCGGGCGATGAGTTTGTCGCCATCATGCCGATGGCGTCGAACGTCATGGCGGGCATGATTGCCGAGCGCATCCGCGCGGCGGTCGAGTCGCAGAAGTTCACTGTCCGAACCGGGCGCACGGTTGACATCGGCATCAGCGTCGGCATCTCCTGCTTTCCTTCCGACGGAGAGACGACAGAAGAGCTTTTGACGGCTGCGGCCCGCAACATGCAGCAGGACAAGCACGCGCGCAAGCTCGTGCCGTCCCTGTCGAGCGTTCCGCTCGCCTCTTCGGTGGACAACTACACCTAAACCGCTTTTCAAACACAAACAGAGTGGCGCGCATCGTCGAAAATTCTACGGCGATGCGCGCTTTCTCTTTTTCCTAGCCGACGCTTTTGCGCGCCATCCTGTATCTCGCGTATAATTCGAAGCATCTGTTTCAGGCTTTAACACAGTCAATAAATTGAGCGTCAAGGCGCGCGCGGCAGCCAATCCGTGCAGCGCGTGCGCCAGAGATTATAACGATGAGCAAACAAGCCACTCCAAGCAAATCGCGTGTTGGCGCGGAAGAAAAAAGCGGCGCCGGTCTTCTTGAGAAAGAGTTGCCAGACAATCAAGAGACTGACGAACTGCGGCAAGAGCATCAGGAGCGCAAGCAGGAGCAACAGAGTCGCATCGAGGATGTTGACCGCGAGACGCTGCTGCGAATGTTGTATCAGATGATTCTCATCCGCCGTTTCGAAGAGAAGTGCGCCGAATCCTACAGCCTCGGCAAGATTGGCGGCTTCTGCCATCTCTACATCGGGCAGGAGGCCGTCTGCGTCGGCTCGCTGTCGGCTCTGCGCCCCGACGACTACGTGCTGACGAGCTACCGCGACCACGGCCATGCCATCGCCAAGGGCGTCCCGTGCGACGAAATCATGGCTGAGCTTTACGGCAAGGCCAGCGGGTGTTCGAGCGGCAAAGGCGGCTCGATGCACCTGTTCGACGCGGACGTGAATTTCCTCGGCGGCCACGCCATCGTCGGCGGGCAGATTCCGCTCGGAACCGGCATCGCCTTTGCGAGCAAGTACAAGGGCGGCGATCAGGTGACGCTCTGCTTCTTCGGCGAAGCGGCGGTGAATCAGGGCGCGTTCCACGAATCGCTGAACCTGGCGCAACTGTGGAAGCTGCCCTGCATCTACATCTGCGAGAACAATCAATACGGAATGGGAACTTCGCTTGAGCGCGCGATGTCTTTGCAGGATGTCTCGCAGAAGGCGCACGCTTACGAACTCGCCTCCGAATTTGTTGACGGCATGGATGTGCTGGCGGTGCGCGAAGCCGTCGCTCGCGCAGTGGAACGAGCGCGCAAAGATTATCTGCCGACGCTCATCGAAGTCCGCACGTATCGCTTCATGGGCCACTCTATGTCCGACCCCGGCAACTATCGCACGCGCGCCGAGATTGAAAAGCATCAGGAGCGCGACCCCTTGAAGCTCTTCACGGCGAGCCTTCAAGCGAAAGAATTGATTGACGAAGCGGGCCTTAAAGAGATTGAGAATCGAGTGCGTGAGGAAGTGGAACACGCCGTCAAATTCGCCGACGAAAGCCCTGAGCCTGACCCGTCGGAACTCTACACGCACGTCTACGCCAATCCAATCGTGCCGGGCAAAAAATGAGAGACGGGCGAAAGCGCGGCTTTCATCCGTCTCTCTCAAACTTGTTGCCCGCTGCCTTTCAAAGAGGTGTTTAAATGTCTGTGATGACGATGCGCGAAGCTCTCAATCAAGCTTTGCGCGAAGAGTTGGAACGCGATGAAAATGTTTTCCTGATGGGCGAGGAAGTGGCCGCTTATCAGGGAGCGTATAAAGTGACGAAAGGCTTGCTGCAAGAGTTTGGCGACAAGCGAGTGATTGACACGCCGATTACCGAGCTTGGCTTTGCGGGCCTTGGCGTCGGCGCGGCGATGGTCGGCTTGCGCCCCGTCGTCGAGTTTATGACCTTCAACTTTTCCATCCTTGCGACCGACCAGATAGTCAACTCGGCGGCCAAGATGCGCTATATGTCAGGCGGGCAGTTTAAGATTCCGATTGTCTTTCGCGGCCCGAACGGCTCCGCTTTTCAAGTCTCTTCGCAACACTCGCAAGCCCTCGAATCATGGTACGGCTTCTTTCCCGGCCTCAAGGTCGTGATGCCTTCGACTCCGGCGGACGCGAAAGGATTGTTGAAGAGTTCTATCCGTGACGACGACCCCGTTATCTTCCTCGAACAGGAAAGGATGTACGGCAACAAGGGCGAAGTGCCGGACGATAAAGATTTCACGATTCCGCTCGGTGTGGCGGACGTGAAGCGCGAGGGAACGGATGCCACCATCGTCGCGCGTTCGTTGATGGTTCCGCTCGCGTTGAAGGCTGCCGAAGAGTTGGAGAAGCAAGGCGTCTCGGTCGAAGTCATAGACCCGCGCACGATTCGCCCGCTCGATATAGAAACGATTATCGCGTCCGTCAGGAAGACCAACCGCGTCGTCGTCGCCGAAGAGTCGCATCCGTTCTGCGGCGTCTCGGCTGAAATCAGCGCGGAGATTAACGAGCGCGCTTTCGATTATCTGGACGCGCCCGTGCGCCGCGTCTCCGGCGTCGATGTGCCGATGCCTTACGCGAAGAATCTTGAGAAGCTGGCGATACCGGACGTGCAGCAACTCGTCGCCGCCGTGCGCGAAGTTGCGTACTTAGATTAGAAACTTTCGTTGTCAGCATTCAGTCGCGCGTTCATCAACAGCAGCGGGCGACTGACTCAAAGTAAGAACTAAAGAACGCGCAACCGGCAACGATTTATTGACGACGGACAAAGGACAAACGCATGGCAACGCAGGTCGTAATGCCCAAGCTCTCTCCGACGATGGAAGAGGGACAACTATCTCGCTGGCTCAAAAAAGAGGGCGACAAAGTATCCATGGGCGAGCCGCTCGCCGAGATAGACACCGACAAGGCGACGATGGAAATGCAGGCGCTCGGCAACGGCGTGCTGCGCAAGATTCTCATCAAGGAAGGCGAGAGCGCGCCGCTCGGACAACTCATCGCCATCATCGGCGAGCCTGACGAAGACATCTCCGCCATGCTCAAACAAGCCGGGGCCGGACAACCCGCGACTCAAAGCGAAGGAGCCGCGCAGGAGGCCAAAGCCGCAAGCGACGATAAGCCGCAACAGCAAGCCGCGACGACTCAACCAAGCGCGCCCGCTCAAGCGACAGCTTCAACCGAACAAGTCAAACAAGCTGCGACTTCAGGCAATGGAGCCGGGACAGCGACCGCAACCAATCAAGCGACGAATCAGAGCGAGCGTCTCATCGTTTCACCGCTCGCCGCGCGGATGGCCGCCGAAGCGGGCATTGATTTGCGCAGCCTGAGCGGCAGCGGCCCCGGCGGTCGCATCGTCAAGCGCGACATCGAAGCCGCGATGAGCGCGGGGCAACAGCCCGCCACCTCGCAAGCTCCCGCGCAAGCTCCGCAAAGACACCTTCGCGCCGTCGAGCCAAGCTCTCAACCGTCGCAGCCCGCCGCTGTGGAAGGCGCGTCGCCCTACAGAGACGAGCCGACCTCCGTCATGCGCCAGACGATTGCGCGCCGCCTCGTCACGTCCATCGGCCCCGTGCCCCATTTCTTCCTGACGACGGAAATCGAGATGGACAGCACGGCGGAGCTTCGTCGCTCAATCAACGAGCTTGACCCGGAATTGAAGGCCAGCATCAACGACCTGATTATCAAAGTCGCGGCCATCTCGCTCATCCAGCACCCGCAGGTCAACGCTTCTTTTCAAGACAAGGCCGTGCGCTATTATGAACGCGCAGACATCGGCGTCGCCGTCGCCATCGAAGACGGGCTTATCACTCCGGTCGTGCGCTCCGCCGACCGCAAATCCATCCGCGAGATTTCGCGCGAGGTAAAAGAATTGGCCGAGCGTGCGCGCTCGCGCAAGTTAATGCCGGACGAATACACCGGCGCGACCTTCTCCATCAGCAATCTTGGGATGCTCGGAATAGACGAATTTACAGCCGTCATCAATCCACCCGAAGCTGCTATTCTCGCCGTCGGGGCGATGACGCCGAAGCCTGTCGTGCGTGAAGGCGAAGTGGTCGTGCGGCAGATGATGCGCGTCACGATGTCTTGCGACCATCGCGTCATTGACGGAGCGACCGGCGCGCGTTTCCTGCAAACCTTCAAGAAGCTGTTGGAGAATCCGCTGCTCATGATTGTCTGAGCGATAAGAGCGAACGGGGACAACTCCGGCGGAGAGTTTGCGACGACCGGACGCAGGGCAGGAGTCAGCGTGTCGAGCAGCGGCCAGAGCGAGAGCCAGCATCAGGTTGTGAGCATTCCGGCGGCGTCACGTTCTCAGGCTGCGCCGCACTTCGCTTTAATCGCCGTCCAGTTGATGTTCGGCTCGTGGCCGATTTCCGGCAAGATTGCCTTGCGCTTTGTGCCGAGCGTAGCCCTCCTCTCGTTTCGCATCGGCGGCGCGGCCGTCGTCTTCATCATCCTGCAACGCCTGCTTGGGCAGATGCGGTTTCCGGCTAAAAGAGACATAACCTGGATTGCGCTCTACAGTCTGCTCGGTATTGTGCTCAATCAATTCCTGTTCATCAAGGGACTCTCGCTGACGACCGTCATCGACGCCACGTTGCTCGGCACGACCATTCCCGTCTTTACGCTGCTGGTCAGCATCATCTTCGGTCTGGACCAACTCACCTGGCGAAAAGCTATGGGGATTTTGCTGGCCGCGGGTGGAGTCGTCTATCTGGTTGACCCTCTGCGCGCCAACTTTTCCGGCCAGACGGCGCTCGGCAACTTGTTGATAGTCGCCAACTCAATCGCTTACGGCGCGTACATCGCGCTCTCCAAGCAGATGGTCAAACGATACGGTGCGCTCACCTTCATCACATGGGTTTTTGTCTTCGGAACGGTGGTGACACTGCCCATCGGTTTGACGACAATCGCCATCGCGCCCATCCACGGCGGAGGTCTTGGCGTGTGGCTCGTCATGCTGTACATCATCTTAGTCCCGACCGTCGGCGCTTACTACGCCAACGCTTGGGCTTTGGCCCGCGTCGCGCCGAGCACCGTCGCCGTCTACATCTACCTGCAACCGCTCATCGCCTTCGTGATGGCTCCCTTGATTCTCGGAGAGAGTTGGAACTCGCGGACGTGGATTGCGTCTATCTTAATCTTCGCCGGGGTGGCAATCGTCATCAAACGTTCGCGCAGCCCCGCTGTGGCGGACGTAGCCGAACGCCCGGAAGCTCTCGGCCATTGATTTTTTTGAAGGCACAGGCAAATAATCGGACGCATGGTGTCAGAAGTCGAAACAACTATCGCCTCGCCGGAGATAGAGAGCGGAGCCAAGAACGCGGCGGCGCGGCTCTCCATTTTATCGGCGGCGTTCCTCATCGCGCTGAAGACGGCGACGGGGTTGCTCACCGGCTCGATTAGCGTCTGGGCTTCGCTGCTCGATTCGGCGATGGACATCTTCGCTTCGACGATTAACTTCGTCGCCGTGCGCGCCGCCGCAAGGCCCGCCGACGAAGACCACGCCTACGGCCACGGCAAGGCCGAATCGCTCGCCGGACTCTTTCAATCGCTGGTTATCGCAGCCTCCGGCATCTATCTCATCTGGCAAGCGGCGCAACGCCTCATCAAGCCGCGCGCGACGAGTCATGAATGGTTCGGGATGGCGACGATGCTCATCGCCACGCTGACGAGCATCGCTCTGGTCAGGCGACTCAGGCGCGTCGCGCGCGAAACGGATTCGCCCGCGCTCCACTCCGACGCCGTTCACTACATCACGGACATCTACACCAACACGAGCGCGCTCGTCGCCCTGCTCATCGTCAGGCTGACCAACTGGCAAATCGCCGACCCGCTGATTTCCATTCTCATCGCGATCTATATTCTCTGGTCGGCCATACACGTCGCGCGCGAGTCAATTGATGTCCTGATGGATCGCCGCCTGCCCCTGGAGATAGACGAGCAGGTGAAGGAAATCGTCCGCCGTTTTCGAGACGATGGCGTGCTCGGCTTTCATGACTTGCGCACGCGCCGTTCCGGCTCGCAAAAGTTCATAGACCTTCATCTCGAAGTTGAACGCGACCAGCGACTACAGGAAGCGCACGACATCAGTGTCCGCGTCCTGCGCGCCATCGAAGCCGAAATCCCACGCGCCCGCGTCCAAATCCACACAGACCCGAAGTGAAGAATGAAGGATGAAAGCGACGCGGGGACACGGAGACGCGGAGACGCGGCGAAGAAATCACCGAAGCAATCTTGAAGTGTGAGCTTAATGAATCTTGAAGTGTGCATATACTCTTTCTTTCTCGCCGCGTCCCCGTGTCTCCTAGCCCCGCGCTCCCGCGTCCGTGCTTCGTCACGCTGTCTTGACGGCGCGGACGCTCTTGTTGTTGCTGCCTGTGTCGGCGGCGAGGCGGCGGAGTTCGTAGAGTTTCATCAGGGCTTCGACGGGCGAGAGCGCGTCGGGGTCAACGTCCAGCAGAGCTTGCGAGAGGCGAGAGTCGCGCGTTGCCGTGATGCTGGCGGGGTCTGAAGATTGGCTTTCGACCGCGCCGTCTTGAAGGTTCGGGCTGGCTTCGTATTCGGCCAGCAGTTGTTCGGCGCGGCGGACGACGGGGCGCGGCAACCCGGCGAGCTTGGCGGCATAGACGCCGTAGCTTTTCAGCGCGACGCCGGGGCTAATCTTGTAGAGAAAGGTTAACTCGCTTCCCTGCTCTGCAATTTCGACGTGAAGATTTTTGAGTCGCGGCAGCAAGTCGGCCAGTTCCGTCAACTCGTGATAGTGCGTGGCGAAGAGCGTCTTCGAGCGAATCTGCGGGTGATTGTGTATGTATTCGAGGACGGCTCGCGCCACTGCGAGCCCGTCGTAGGTCGAAGTGCCGCGACCGAGTTCGTCCAACAAAATCAACGAGCGCGGCGTGGCGTGATGCAGAATCTGCGCTGTCTCTGTCATCTCGGTCATGAAGGTTGACTCGCCGCTGCCGAGACGATCATACAAACCTATGCGCGTGAAGATGCGATCGCAGAGTCCGATGACGGCTTCGCGCGCAGGGACGAAGCAGCCCGTCTGGGCCAGCAAGACTATCAGCGCGGTTTGCCGCAAGTAGGTTGACTTGCCGCTCATGTTCGGGCCTGTGATCAAAGCTATCTGCGGCGAGCCTTCGCCGCCCAGCGCTACGTCATTGGCGACGAATGGGGTTTTTTCATCCAGGGCTCTTTCGAGTACAGGATGGCGGCCTTCTTTGATGTCGAGCTGCGCGTGGTCAACGACGGTCGGACGCGTGTAGCGAAACTCTTCGGCGGTCGAGGCGAACGAGATGATCACATCTAAATAAGCGAGGCTTGAGGCGGCGCAGAGGATTTCAGCGCGGCTCTTTGAAACTTCCCCGCAGACGTGACGAAAGAGATTGGCCTCAAGCTCTGCGATTCTCTCCTGCGCATGAAGGACGAGCGATTCATACTCCTTCAGCTCAAGCGTGACAAAGCGTTCGGCATGCGCGAGCGTCTGCTTGCGCGTGTAGTCTTCCGGGATCAGATGCAGGTTCGGGCGCGTAACTTCGATAAAGTAGCCGAAGACTTTATTGTAACCGACCCGCAGGCTCTTGACGCCCGTGCGCGCACGCTCGCGCTGCTCCAGTTCTGCGAGATATGTTTTTCCGTTGCTGAGGAGCGAGCGCAACTGGTCAAGCTCTTCGGAAAAGCCCACACGTATGACGCCCGTCTGCTCATTCCGCGAAGGCAGCTCTTCCGAGATCGCCGTGCCGATCAGCTTCGATGCGCTCTCGCATGCTGGCAAAGCTTCGAGCGTTGAATTGAAGCGGCCTGCTTCGCGCTGCAAGATGGCACGCACTTGCGGAATCGCTTCGAGGCTCTGCCCTAAGGCCAGCAGCTCCTGCGCGTTGATGATGCCAGCGCGCGCGCGCGATGAGAGTCGTTCAAGATCGCGCATCGTCTCGAAGATCGAAGACAGCTCGGCGCGAGCCTTTCTGTTTGCGAGAAACCATGCGACGTGCTCCTGACGGCGGACGATCTCTGCCACGTCAAGCAACGGCTGTTGCAGCCAACGCCTGAGCAGCCTTCCGCCCATAGCGGTTCGCGTCTCGTCCATCACGGAGAGCAGAGACTGTGCGCCGCCTCCGCCCTCAAATATTTCGAGGCTGCGGAAAGTCTGCGCGTCGAGCGTCATGAAATTGTCCGTGCGATAGCTCTTGAGGCGGGTCAATTGCTCAGAGGCGAGCGTCTGCATCTCGCGCAGGTAAGCGATGATCGCTCCGGCGGCTGCGGTCGCCAGAGGCCAGCGCGTGAGGCCGAACGGGGCTAGCGAACGCACACCGAAATGATCGCAGAGCGCACGCCGCGCGCGTTCATATTCAAAAGACGAGTCGTCGCAAAAGGTGATAAAGCCAGGCAAAGGTTCTGACGAAGAATCGTTGCGGCTTGTTGCTGGAACGAGCAGCTCCGAAGGCGCCAGACGTTGCAGCTCAGGAATCATCGCCGCGTGGTCGAGCTCGGTCGCGGCAAACTCGCCCGTCGTCACGTCAGCATACGCTACGCCCGCGCGCTTGCCATCGCTCACAGAGGCCGCCAGATAGTTATTTGATTTGCTTTGCAGGAGGCCGGGTTCGAGGACTGTGCCGGGCGTCACGATACGCACGACATCACGGTCTATCAGTCCGCGCCCGGCTTCGCCCTTGACCGGCGTGGCGGTCAACTGCTCGCAGATGGCGACGCGATGGCCGCGCGCGATCAGCGTCGCGAGATGTCTTTCGAGGCTGTGATGCGGAACGCCCGCGAGCGGGACGCGGATGTTCTTGCCCATCGGCTTGGAGGTGAGCACGATGTCCAGCTCGCGCGCCAGCAGCCGCGCGTC
>JAWVFT010000043.1:0-16874 GCA_033855775.1 Blastocatellia bacterium
CGGCTGCTCATGTGCTGAGCAGCCGCTTCGGTTTGTGGCAGGCGATGAACGCGCTTACTTGACCGGGGTCTTCGAGCCGTTCTCCGTGGGGAGATTCAAGCGGTCTTTGAAGAGGTTGAGCAGGAGCAAGGTGCCGATGCCGCCGCCGCCGTCGCCGTTGCCGCCTGTGGCCATCACGTCGGGCGTGATGCGGACGCCCTTCTCGCCGATGACTCTGAGGGTTTCGACGAGGGCGACGCCCTGCGCGCCGAGCGCGTTGACCTGCTCGCGGTAGGCGACGCCCTGCGCTTCGCCCATCAGGCGCACCTTCTCGGCTTCGGCGCGGCCAGTGGAGAGAATGTAGTGCGCTTCGCCGTCGGCTTCAGCCTTGCGCTGCTCGGAGCGCTTGCCCGCAATCTCGACGCCGACGGTCGCGGCCATCAAGTCTTTCTGGTTGTCGGCCTGCGCGCTGATTCTGGCCAGTTGGATGCGCTTCTCTTCGGCCTCGCGCTGCGCGTCGTACATGTTCTGGCGCTGCTCGGCGAGAATCTTCTCGGTCTGCGTCTTCATCAACTCGGCTGGCAAGTGTATGTGGCAGATGAGGACGTTGACCACATCCACGTGATACTTCAGGAGGTGCGCGCGGACGCGAGCCTCTGCGCGCTCCTGCTCTTCGTGTCGGTTCTGCAAGTAGGCCATGGCGGAAGACTCCGAAGCCTGATTGCGGAAGATGGAGTCAATCAGAGGGTGCATCACGTTCTGAATCAGCTTATCAATCGAGCCAATCTTGGCGACCATGAAGGGCGCGTCCTCCGGCTTGACGCGGAAGACGACTCTCACTTCCAACTGCATCGTGAAGCCATCCTTCGAGATGACCTCGAACGGGTTGAACGTGTCCGATGCGTCGCCCGTCGTCCATTCGACCGTCTGGTTCGTCGTCGGAATCACGATGGGCGTAATCGCCAAGGTGTTGATGTAGTAGCGACCGGGGCCGACCACCGTTTCCTGTATGCCGCGATAACCTTCCGGCACGACGTAGGCTTCGTGCGCGCCTTCATCAAGGCGACGGTCGGCGGGGTCGCCCGACATCAAGTCCTGCTGAATCTCTTTTACGTCGCGCTGCTCGTCGGCCAGCTTGTCCAGACGCGCGGCGGCTTCCTGAACGTGCTCCTGTTCCTCCCGCTCCATCCGCTGGCGCACCTTCGCCGCCATCGAACGACGAACTTCCTCGCCGGGGTCTTTGCCGACGTTCGAGACAATCACGGCGACTTCGCCCGGCTGCACTTCCTTCGCAGCCTCTCGAATCACTTTGAAGACCAGCGGGTTGATGTAGTAGGTGCCGGGCAGCAGTATGTCCTTCTGCGGGCCGCGCTGGCCGCCGCGCGTGATGAACTCGTTGCAGTCCTGAAAATTGTCGTGGCCTTCGACCGGCGTGGCGACGTAATCGCGCGGGTCAAGCGGCGCTCCGTCCAGAGCTTCGACAAGGCCGATGACGTTCTCGTCAATCACGGTCGCGTCGAACAGTCGTATGCTGAAGAGCCCGGCCTTGACGATGTTGTTGTTCATCACGTTAACCGAGTTCGTCAGGATGCGATACGTGCCGGGCGTCAGGATTTCCACCTGCGGCCCCTTCTGCCCGCCGGAGCCGATGAAGAGTTCCGCGTTCTGAAAGTTGAGATGCCCTTCGATGGCTTTGCCGTGCAATCGCCCCGCGTCGAGCGGCGCTCCGTCGGCTGCCGTCACCACTCCGACCTTGCCCGGAGGAATCATCGTCGTCTTCGTCACCGAAACGCGGAACAGGTATGGGTGAATCGGCCACAATCCCGGCGGCAACGTGCGAAGCTGTATGCCTTTGACGCCGCCCTGCTTGATGAAGGCAATCGGGTCTTGAAAGTTATTGTGCGCGTTCTGCGCGCGGTCGGGCGCGAAGATTCTGCCGGGAGCCATCGGCTCGCCGTCAACCGCTTCGATGATGCCCATCTCGTCCGCGCCCACTTCAATCAAAGGCACTTTATGCACGACTTTTTCAAACGGATACTTGATGAGATGCAAGCCCGGCTTGAGCACGTCCGCCTGTATGCCGACCTCGCCCTCCGTGGCGACCACTCTTCCGGGCGGCATCTTGTGGCCGAAGTAGCGCCGCTCTTTAATAGCAATCTCTTTGGCCCCGACGTTGACCAGTATGCGGCTCAGGATGACGAGCAGCACAATCAACAAAATCGCGCCGACGATGATGTAGGGAAGCCACGACGAAATGTCTGTGTTGTTCATGATAGTCCTCAAAGAAGGTCAATCGGGTCAATCTCGGAATCGCGCAATCGTTAAAGGGGAAACGAAGGCCGTGGGCTTTCGCTTGACGATTTTGACGAATCAAGCTTGACCGTTAGTTGACGCCGCCAGTTCGCGGCGAAGACGCGCCAACGTTCGTTTCAAAACAAAACCCGCGCCGGAGCTTCTGCTCACGGCGGGCAGTATCCAATACTCACTCTCGACGAGTTGGCGCAACTCGCCGGCAGAGAGCGACGGGACACGCCCGTCGCTCCACAATTGAAAGGCTGTCTCAATCGCCTGCCGGTAAAGGCCCGCCTCCCCGCAGAGCGCCGCGACGTGCAACATCTTTGCCGTCGCGCCTCTGTCGGGCGAACGCTTCCAGCTTTCGATAAACTTCGCGGCCAGCCGCGCGTTGACGCGCAAAGCTTCACTGCGCGCCACGTAGGAGACGAGCGCGAGCAGGCTCTCGTCGCTGTCAGCGCGCTCTGTTAAAGCGTCCAGAGCTTCGTCGTACAACTCTGTGTCGCCTGAAGCCTGCGCTTCGTCCAAAACTTTCTTGTCGCCCGCAACTGCTCGCTCAAGCAAACTCTCGCGGCGCGCTGAACGCTCCGCTTCCCGCTCGGCGGCCAACAAGGCCGCTTCGTCCGCGCGGCTCATCTCGCCGAATAGCCCGACCGCGCGCGCGGGCGGCAAAACGCGTTCTGGATTTTCGTTAGACGAGCTACGTTGCCACCAGTAAATAGCGTAGGAGATTGCGGCGAATAGCAGAAAAGAGGTGACGAGAACTGTGACCATTTGGCCGTCAGACGCCCTGCGCGATGGCTTTCCAAAATGTGCCGCGCTTCTGCCGGAGCGTCGTCCGTAATTGATTATACGCTAGTTCGCCGCCGCAAGTTTACCTTTTTCAGACGAGACTTGAGCCGCGCGCTTTAACGTTTGTTTCCCTGCGAGATAGCGTTGAAGAACAGCGGATACGTCGCCAGCGATTGACCGCGATACTGCGGGCGGAAGCCGAACAGGTAGATGCGCCCGCGCCCCAAACCGACTTCGACCAGAGCAGCTTTGCCCTTGATTCTCTCGCCGCCGAGCAGCCAGCCGGAAAGCAGCGGCTCGGAGTTGAGCGGGTAACGCGCGATGACGCGGACACGCGCCAGCGCCAGCGGGTCGCTCTTAATCTCGAAGACAGGCGAATCCTCAACCCACGCGATTGACTCGCGCGGCATGCCCTTCGCGACCGGATGCGTTGTGTCAATCTCCGTGCGCAGGATTGAGCCGGGCGCGTAAAATTCCGTCCGCTTTAAGCCTTCCGTCACGTCGCGCACAGGCAGCTTGAATTGCTCTATGGCGAAATCCGAAGCCCTGTTGAGACAGACGAGCGTGCCGCCCTGCTCGATGAACTCGCGCAAGCTTTTGACGCCTTCCGCTCCAAGCCCGCCCGTGTATGCCGCGGGCATCGTGCCGGGCTTGTAGCCGCTCAGGATGATGCGCGCCGTTTGGTCTGGAATGATTATCGTGTCGTAGCGCGCTCGCAAGTTGCCCGCGCGCGCTTCCGCATCTTCAAGGGAAGCGAACGGCGGCGGCTCACTCTTCATCCTATCCGGCGGCTGGTATGGATAAGCGATGCCGTTTTGCTCAATCACCCAACGCGTCCAGCCTTCGTCAATCGCCGGGACGCTCGACCTGTAAATCGCCAGCCTTCCCTCAACAGCGTAAGCGGGCAATTGATTATCGTCGCGCCATTCAGCTTCCCGGCACACGAACGGCGCCGGCACAGGCTTGATATCAACGCCCGTCATCAGCGATAGCGTGTGCGCCGTGACATCGTAAGGAGCAATGGGATGCCCTGACGTGTCGCGCAAGTTCGGATAAGACTGGTTCTCAAGCAGAGCCTTGGCGAAACTGCCGTACGGCTGCGCGAGTTTCACAAACTGCGCGACACTGCGCCCGCCTGTCCTGCACCAGTCAATCTCGACGCCTCCTTTGACGAGCGCAGCATTCAACTGCAAATAGCTTTTTGACGACGGCAAAAGCTGATAGCCCCACAACTCGCCGCGCCTTCTCGGCCTGACGGTTTCCTTTCCAATCTCATAAAATCTGGCGAGCCAGCGGGCGCGGTTCTCGGCGGCATGGCCGAGCAGCGCGAAGGCGGCGGTCGTCATGTAGTTGGTGATGTCGCGCAGGCGCCACTGGCCGCCGGGCCACACGTCTGGGAAGTTGGCGGAAGATTTCTGCGGGTCGTAGCCTTCGCGCGAGCGCAGTTCGTCAAACTTGATGTTGATGGGCGTGGCGAGTTTGACGGAAGCCGTTTCGGAGAGAATGCGGACGCCGCCGTGATAGTGCGAGTAGGCGCGGGCGGGCGTCCATGCGTCGTAGGTCGAGTTGTTGGTGATGCCCTTAAAGCCACTGGCGCGAAGCTCGCGCATCATCGCTTCGCCTAACTCTGTGTAGCCTTCGACGATTTGCCGCGGCACGTTCGGCTCGACGGGCTGCATGTAGGGCGGCAGGAAGAGCCGCGCGCCGTACGCGCCCTGCTGGTGTATGTCGTGGACAATCTGCGGGCGCCAGACGTTGTGAATCTTGTCCACTGTGATTTGTGTTTCGACCTGCGTGAAGGCGTACCAGTCGCGGTTGTTATCGTGGCCCGTGTACTTGTGATAAAGCCGCGGCGGATCTGTTCCTTCGTACGGCGTGCCGAGCGTCTCGTCGTGCCAGTTCTTCACGATGTCAACGCCGTCCGGATTGAGCGACGGGACGAGCAGGACTATCGTGTCGCGCAGGATTTCGAGCACGGAGGCATCGTTGGACGACGCCAGCCTGTGCGCGATGAGCATGCTTGAAAGATACGAGCCGACCTCCGTCGAATGGATGCCGCAGGTGATGAGGACGATTGTTTTGCCGCGCGCGATGAGCCGCGCGGCCTTGCGGTCGGCGTTGGGCGCGAGCGTGCGCGGGTCTGCCAGTTCGCGCTGTATCTCCTTGAACTCCGCGAGGCGCGCGAGGTTCTCCGGCGCGCTGATGGTCGCCATCACAAACGGCGCGTCCATCGTCGTCCGTCCCAACTCTTCAAACTTGACGCGGTTGCTCGCCGCGTCGAGTCGCCTGAAATACTCGACCACCTGTTGCCAACTCGCCAGCTTCCGGTCGTCGCCGGGACGAAAGCCCAAAACCTCTTCCGGCGCAGGCACGCTTTCCGGCGCAAGCTCGCGCGCGTTCGCCCCGGCGATGGGCGCGAGCAAGTTGAGTTGCGCGTCCGCGCGCGGAGACGAGCCGAAGAGCGAGTGAAGCAGGATGGCGGATAGCAAGAGCGCAAGGTAGCGTCTGCTCATATCTGTTCTTGACTCCAAAGGAATGCTGATGCTGAAGGGGAACGGAAAAGATTTTGCGCGTGCAGTGTAATGGAAAGAGCGATGCGGGAAAAGAGAAATTATCGGGCGTGGCCGCGCCGCGCCGTCGAAGCTTATCAACGCAAGTTGGTTGACCTTTGAAGAGTTGCGCTAAGGCTTAGAATAGTTGCGATAAGGCTTGCTCTGCCGCACGCCTGCGAGGTAAAGTATCGCCGTCAAACCTACGCACTCCCCTTGTTCTAAAAACTTCGTCGGAGGTCACTACTGATGGCGTCTGAAGCCGATAATCTACAGAGAAATGCTAACGAATACCCGGACATCGTGGGGGCCAAGCCTGATAATCCTTTGGCCGCCAACTTTCGCCCATACATTCCGTCCGGCACGGTTATCCCGGAACTGACGATTCTGCCTCTGGTTGTCGGCACGCTGCTCGGAATGATTTTCGGCGCTTCGTCGCTCTATCTCGTGCTCAAAGTCGGCTTGACTGTCAGCGCTTCGATTCCGGTCGCCGTCATCTCCATCACGCTCTTCCGGCTGCTCTCAAAAGTCGGGTTCAGAAACGCCACCATCTTAGAGAACAACATCGTTCAGACGGCAGGCTCGGCAGGCGAGTCAATCGCCTTCGGCATCGGCGTGACGATGCCCGCGATTATGATTCTCGGCTTCGATCTGGAAATCACGCGCGTCATGCTGGTCGCAGTGCTCGGCGGATTGCTCGGCATCCTGATGATGATTCCGCTCCGGCGCGCGCTCATCGTGCAGCAGCACGGCATTCTCAAGTACCCGGAAGGGACGGCGTGCGCGGAAGTCCTGAAGGCGGGAGCCAGCGACGAATCGAAGGCCGCGGCCTCGCAGGCCGAACGTGACAAGGCGGCGGCGGCGGATGCCGAAGGAGCCGCGGCGGGCGCGACGACCATCTTCGCCGGCTTCGGCGTCGGCTTTTTATATCAAGTGGCGATGGGAGCTTTTCGTGGTTGGAAGGACACGCCGGAGAAGGTCTTTGACGAGCCGTTCAAGGCCGGTTCAATCTCTGCGGAAGTCTCGCCGACATTGCTCGGCGTCGGTTACATCATCGGCCCGCGCATCGCTTCGATTATGTGCGCGGGCGGCGTGCTGGCTTACCTTGTGCTGATTCCGGCCATCAAGTTTTTCGGCTCAGCCGCGACCGCCGTGATTCCGCCGGGGACGGTTCCCGTCAGCGAGATGGGGCCGAACCAGATTCGCAGCGCGTATGTGCTCTACATCGGGGCGGGCGCGGTGGCGGCGGGCGGCATCATCAGCCTCTTCCGCTCTCTGCCGACCATCTGGCACGGGTTGAAAGGCGGGCTACAGGATTTACGCGGCGGGCAGGCCGCGACGGGACGCTTGCCGCGCACAGACCAGGACCTTTCGATGAAGTACGTCATCGGCGGCATCATCATGCTCGTCGCCGCGATTATGATTTTCCCGCAGTTGCACCTGCAATGGAACATCCTCGGTGCCATCACGATTATCGTCTTCGGCTTTCTGTTCGTCACAGTCTCTTCGCGCCTGACGGGCGAGATTGGCTCGTCGTCGAATCCGATTTCCGGCATGACGGTCGCCACGCTGTTGTTGACGTGTCTCATCTTTCTGATTATCGGTTGGACGACGCCGCCCTACTACGTGACGGCGCTTTCCATCGGCGCGATTGTCTGCATCGCCGCGTCGAACGGCGGCACGACTTCGCAGGATTTGAAGACGGGCTTTCTCGTCGGGGCGACGCCGAAGTACCAGCAGATAGCGATTCTCGTAGGGGCTCTGTCGTCCGCTTTGATACTTGGGCCAATCCTGCTCAAGCTGAATAGCGCGGCCACCGTCTACGCGCCGCCGACGCAGTTGATTGCCGTCGAGAAAGAGTCAGCCGCGCAACTCGAAACGGGCGTGCCGCTTTCGCCCTACACGGATGCGGTCAAGCCGAAAGAGGCGGGCAACTACCGCGTGCTGAGCGTCCAGCCCGGCACGCAGCCGCCCGTCGCCAAGCTCGATCCGGGCGAGTATCTGGTCAACGATCAGGGCCGGATTGTTTACAAAGTCCAGCACAATTTCGCGCAAGACCTGCGCTCAGACCCGGCGCAAATCACGCAGACCACGGAGAAGCTGCAAGGGCCGCAGGGCATCGAGGACACCGCCTCGTATCGCTCGTGGCAGCGCGTTGACCCCGAAGGCGGGCCAGCCGAACGCTACCTCGTTGACGATGCAGGCAACGTCAAATATCTGGTTGACCCCGGCATCAACGGGACGAAGAGAATCAGGCCGGACGGCTCGGAAGTGACCAAGTTTGACGCGCCGAAAGCGACGCTCATGTCCTACATCATCAAGGGCATCCTGAGCCGCAAGCTGCCCTGGGGCCTGGTGCTTCTGGGCGTGATGATTGCCATCGTGCTTGAGATGAGCGGCATTCCGTCGCTGGCCTTCGCGGTCGGCGTCTACCTGCCGCTCTCTTCTTCGAGCCCGATTTTCATCGGCGGCATGATTCGCTGGCTCGTTGACCTGTACCTGCGCCGCAAGTTGAAACACAAGAATTTGACGGAGGAAGAGTTGGTCGCGGAAGGCGACAAGAGTTCGGGCGTGTTGATGGCTTCGGGCTATATCGCGGGCGGCGCGCTGGCGGGCATCGTCATCGCGTTTCTGGCCGGAGTGCCGAGCTTCGCCGCCTTCAACAAGAGCATCGAGGCCTGGTCGGAGCATAATCCGTTTCACAACGGCGACTGGTCGAACGCGCTCTCGATGATTCCGTTCCTTGTGCTCTGCGTGCTGCTCTATCTGGTCGGGCGCGAAGTGATACTGGCGGGGCGCCGGCCGGGCGCGTCGCGCTCATCGCTCAGATAAAGCTCAAGCGGCAACGTTTTTAGCTTTTCGTTCCTCTATCAATGCGCGGCGCGCTGTGTGTGACAAACAGCGCGCCGCCATTTCAATGATGAAGACGGGTTTTTTTATGAACTATCCGAAACGCTTTTCCGCGCGCTCGCTCTCATGTTCGCTCATTGTGTTGTTGCTCATCGTTTCGTGCTCGACCTTGCGCGCGGCTCCTCAGGCCAATCAGACCAGAACGCCGTCGGAAACCGTCCGCGAGTTTTACAAGGCGCTAAGCCAGAAACGGTTCCGCGACGCGCTGATGATGTCCATCTACAAGCCCGCGATTGAGGGCTTGAGCGCGGCGGAGATAGAAGAGTTGCGCCCGGACTTTGAGAAGATGGCGACGGGCGCGGAGAAGGTCGAAGTGAAGGGCGAGCAGTTGAGCAACGACACCGCCACCGTCTTCGTGAAGATGATGGACGACACAGCCGACGCGCCCCCTGCGCCCGTCCCTATGCTGCGGATGGACGGCCAATGGATTGTCGGCGAAAGGGGCGACTACGATTTGGTCAAAGAAGGCGGCAAAGAGTTTTTCTTCAAGACGCGCATCTCCGTGCATGAAGGCGAAGTCGGCGAGATATTGCAGCGCATCCAACTCGCAGAGATTGCCTACGGCTCGCAGCACAGCAACAACTTCGCAGACCTGCCGACGCTGATTAAAGCCACGCCCTCGCTTAATGATTTGGAAGGCACGGAGTCAACGGGCTACCGCTTCGCCGTCAGGCTCCTGAAGGACGGCAAAGCCTACTTCGTCAGCGCCGAACCCGCGCGCTACAATCGCACGGGCCGTCTCTCCTTCAATATGGATCAATCTGGAACCATCAAGAGCGCGGATGTCGGCGGCAAGCCGCTCATCGTGGCGACGGATAAACAGTGAGCGCCACAGCGTCGAAGCGAGAGCGATGAATGATGACAGCGGACGCGATGAAAGCCTCGCTTCCCGCGTAATCTCATCGCTCTCGATTCATCGCTCTCGCGTTCGTCATTCGTTCAAGCTTGCTCCTTATCATTCGTTCCACATCGTTCAGCCCTCCACGTTTCCCCGTAGCCCGTTCATCCTCCCCTTGTGGTAAGTTAGCGTCATGCCGGAATTGCTCCGCTCCATCATCAATCGCCTGCGCCAGCACGTGGGGAATCGCCGCGCCGCCCCGCGCTACGCGACGCATCTCGAAGCGGTGCTAGTCCTCAGCGGCTCGGTCGGCGAATCGAAGAACCGGAAGACGACCAACGCAGACGCGCCGCTGCGCCTCGCGGGCTACACGCGCGACATCAGCGACAGCGGGCTGGCTCTAATCATGCCTGCGATACACATCAGCGGACAATACTTGACGACGCCGAATCGAACTCTCGAACTCACCATCAAACTGCCGGACGGCCCCGTCCAACTACAAGCCACGCCCGTCCGCTACGGCCCGCTCGACGAAGACGCGAAAGACAAAGGCTATCTCATCGGCGTGCGAATCACGCGCATGAGCGAAGCGGACAGAGCGCGCTACGATGCTCACCTTGCCAAGCTCACGATAGAAGAATGAAAGAAGAGACGCGGCGACGCGGGGACGCGGGGACGCGGAGAAAAAGCGTTGCTATCTTCGAGTGAGCTTCTCTGTCTCTTGCGCTTATTGTATCTCCCGCTCGCCGCGTCTCCGCGTCTCCCACTCCCCGCGTCTCTTCTTTCATTCCTTGAAACGGAGCCAGCCGAAAGCTGACGGGACATGGAAGTTTGGTTCGGGCGCGCGTGTCGGTTGCCATGCGAGGTAGCCGCGCTCAGGCCCCGCGCCGACGCAGCGAAAGAGATTGACGCGCCAACGCTCATCCGGCTGCGGCGCGCGACCGAAGGCCGGCCACGGAACGCGCAGAGCGATTGTGATAACGCCCTCGCCAATGTGCGCGGCGGCGCTCATGCCGGAGTTAAAGCGCCAGCCCGTCAAGCGTTCGCCGTCTTTGTGCTCGATAGACAAGTCAAGCCACTCGCCCGTCGGCGCGGCTTCAAATTCCAGATACCGCTGCGGATTTTGTGCGTCCGTTGCGACGTAGATTTCGCACACGTCTCTGTCCCACAAACCGAGCGTCTTCTGTTCGACCTGCGGCGTGTCGCTCTTGATTAAAGGTTCCGCTTGAGCGCAGACGAAGCGAACGCAGAGCGCATCCGGCGTCCAGATAATTCGCGCTTCGGCTTGTCTTGAAGAAGGAGCTTCGCGGCCAGACCAGTAGCGCGTGAGCCGAACGGGTCGCGCAGCGTTCCATTCGTCGCTCTCAAAATCTGCGGCGGCGATGTCTCTGCTTGAGCGTTGAGCTTCGATGATGTGCTCGTCTTCCATGCTTGATTTTCCACGGCCCTCCGGCGGCCTTCAGCGGGCGGCCCCGGTTGTTTCGGATTCGAGTCGCAGTTCTTCCTTGACGGCCTTGCGTCGCTCGTCCGGCGCGCGATCCCACCAGCGTTTGGTCGCAAACCAGACGAGGCCGGGAACGATGAAGAGAAGGCCGATGCCGACGGTCACGGTTCTGGGAGAGTAGTTAAAGCGGTCGAGCAGTTCGCCCGTGGCGTAGTTTGACGCGGCCATCATCAGCGTCAGCAGAGCCAGTTCGGCGGCAAAGACGCGCCCGCGAAAGTTGTCCTCCACCACAGACTGCAACAGCACCGTCGAGTTGACCCACAGCACGCTGCCGCCCGCGTGCGCGACGGAGAGCAAGAGGATGGCCAGAAAGAAGTTGGTCGCGCATCCGAAGGCTATGTAGAAGAGGCCGCCGACGAGAAACGAGATGCCGATGGCCGTTTGCAATCGCTCGCGCGTCTCCCCGGCAAAGCGGCGGAAGACGATGGGGCCGACGGCTGTGCCGATGCCGCGCGCGGCATAGAGGGCTCCGATGCCGCGCGCCGTGTCGCCGCCGATGGGGAAAATCTTTTCACCGAAGACGGCCAGGAGCGTCAGTATGCCGCCGCCCAATCCCCAAGCGGGCTTGACCATCATCACGGCGAAGATGCGCGGGCGAGCGATGACGTAGCGTGCGCCTTCGATAGTGTCCGCGATGCCCAGAGCCTTGCTGATGGTCAGCTTGCTTTTCAAGCGCGCAGGGCGTTTCGGAAAACGCACGCTCGCCACCAGCATCGCCGAAGCGAGATACGTCGCGGCGTCCAGAATAAAGGCTCCGTCCGTGCCGAGCCAGCCCGTTATCACTCCGCCGATGGCCGCGCCGAGCGTCAGCATCGCAGACCATGTGGCCGAAGAGATGGCATTGGCCGGAACCAACTCGCGCGGCGCGACGATGGAGGGAATGACCGCCGACTTCGCAGGCTCGAAGAAAGTCGAGAAGGTCAGTTGCAGCATCGTCAGCACATAGACGAGCCAGAGTTGGTCAGGGCGTCGAACGAAAAGGAATCCGAGGACGACCACGGCGCGCATCAGGTCTGAGCTAATCATTACGGCGCGACGGCTGAAGCGGTCTGCGACGACGCCCGACAGCGGGCCGATGATGAAGGTCGGGACGAAGCGCGCGACGAGGAGCAGCCCGATGGCGCGGCCTGAGCCTGTGAGGCGCAGGACAATCGTGTAGAGGGCGATGGTGTCCAGCCAGTCGCCGAGTTGGCTAATGACCTGGCCTAGCCAGAGTTGACGAAAGTTGCGATTTCCTCGCAGCAGTTCCAGATAGCCGACGGGCCTTGCCAGTTCCATCTACGCTCTTGCCGTCCCGTTCAAAAGTGTGCCGCCTTAAACGAAGCTCAATCGTGAATCGTCGAGCGTGAATAAAAAAACGGCTGCTTCCACTCGCGATTCTCGATTGACGATTTGACGCAGCAGGGTTGCACCGCCGCGCCGCGCTTGTCAAATCTCCGTTCACGCAGATTGCTCGCTTCAATGTCAAGCTGACCTGTCAGATTGATTTGGCAGTGGCTCGGCGATTTGTCTCAAACTGAAGGTCGAAACGGGTTAAGTGAAACGCACGTGAGGACTTGACTGCGCGCATGTGTTTTTCGGCGCAGCGCGGCACGCGGGTTGATATGTGATGAGGCGCGGCTAGGAAGCGTTCAGGCGCTTCGCGGACTCTCCGCACGGAGTTCGTTAGCCGCACCATTTTGACATCCGAGCTTGAGCGCCTCTTTCGTCGCACGACCGAAAGAGAGAGCGCACGGCTCGAACGCTCTCTCACCCCGAATCGGCGGACGAATGCCACGTGTCCGCCGCTTGCCCCGTCCCACGTTCGGCAGCGCGCCAATTGCCCGGCGTCGTTTCCGAACGTGGGACACTTACACAGTTTGCGCCCACGCTCAACCAGGCGCAGGCGCGGAGCCAACGCGAGAGCATGTATATCAGAGCCTTGAGCGAGCCATTCAGCTTGGCCGAAGCCATTGAGATAGAAAGCGAAAGATGCTCGTCCCTCGCCCGTGACGAGCAAAGGGAACGCGAACGGGTTGCGCCAACGCGCGCCGCCCGCCATCGTTCGTTAGCTCTTACCATTGAACAGAAGCGTTAGCCACCAGACTGCGCCGCGTAGAGAAATCCGCATCGAGCGGCACGGTCGGAGAACTGCGGATGAAAAAGTTAGAGAGATTTGACGGCCACCTTGCGTCGCGGCTTTACCTACCCGTGCTGTTGGCCGTCGCGGCGTCTTATATGTCCGTGCTGATGCTGGCCGCCGCCTCGACGCTCGGGCTGCTCTATGCTTTGCTCGGCGTGCCCGTCATCGCGCTGGCCTGCGTCGCCTGCAAGATACACTGCGAGCGGCTCAACGAAAACACTCGCGCCGCTTCCAAGCTGAGTCATCTTCATCTGGCGACGGTCGAAGCTCTCGCCACGGCCATTGACGCCAGAGACCAGACATCGCATTGCCACGTGCGCCGCGTGCAAATCTACGCCGCCGGAATGGGCCGCGTCTTCTGCCTGCCCGACGAAGAGATTGAAGCCCTCAAGGCCGGAGCGCTGCTGCACGACATCGGCAAGCTGGCCGTTCCAGACCACATCCTGAACAATCCGGGCCGGCTGACGACGCAGGAGTTTGAGCGCATGAAGGTGCATACGACGGTCGGCGCGGAGATACTGAGCCGCGTTGATTTTCCGTATCCGGTCGTGCCTATCGTTCGTCATCATCATGAACAGTGGAACGGTTTGGGCTACCCGGAAGGCTTGAAGGGCGAAGCGATTCCGATGACCGCGCGCATCATCACGGTCGTTGACTGCTTCGACTCTGTGCGCGAAGACCGCCCCTTTCGTCGCGGCCTGACGCGCGAGGAAGCCATCGCCCTGCTCTTGCGCGGCAGCGGCACGCATTACGACCCGAAGGTCGTCGAATTGTTCATCAAACACCTGCCGCGCTTTGAGAAAGAGATTGCCGCGCTCGGCCTTGAATTGAAATCGCCTGCGAGCAAAGACGCCGCGCCAAACGCTCTCCTGCTCGCCGGTGTCGCGCAGAGCAAAGAGCAGTTGGCGACCTTAGCCTACGACCAGATTAAGAACGCGCACCGCGAAGTCTATGCTCTCTACGAAATCGCGCGCACCTTCGGCTCGTCGCTCGACATCGAAGACACCGTTTCGATTCTCGTCAACAAGGTCGGCCACGTCGTCCCCTTCGAGACTTGCGCCGTTTACCTCTACGACGACTTGAAAGGCTATGCCACCGCCGCGCACGTCGCCGGAAAAAACTCGGACGCGCTGCTCAATCGCTGCGTCGCCCCCGGCGAAGGCGTCACCGGCTTTGCCCTCGCCAATCGCCGCTCGATTACGCGCATTGACCCCAAGCTCGACTTCGAGAACGTAGAGTTGGCCGCCGACAGCGACTATCGTTCGATGGTCTCTCTGCCGCTGATGAAAGACGAGCGATTGCTCGGCGCTCTCTCGGTCTACTCCGTGCAGTTGTCGCATTACACGGACGACCACTTGCGGCTGCTCGAAACCGTCACGCGGCTTGCGTCCGACGCGCTCTTTAACGCGATGCATCACGCCGAGACGGAATCCAACGCGATGACAGACCCGCTGACGGGCTTGCCCAACGCGCGCTCGATGTACCTGCGCTTCGAGCAGGAAGCCTCGCGCGCCCGCCGCAAGAATCTTCCTTTCCAAGTCATCATGCTCGACCTTGACGACTTCAAGCAGGTCAACGACACTTTCGGCCACAGAGTCGGCGATAAAATGCTGCGCGAGATTGCGCGGCTGCTGCAAGCGCAGATGCGCGACTACGATTTTCTGGCGCGCTACGCGGGCGACGAGTTTGTCGCCATCGTGCAAGACCTCGTGGGCGAACAGGTCGAAGAACTGCGCGAGCGCATCGAACAGACAATCAACAACTTCACGCTGCACGTCCGCGCAGAGCATCATGCGCGCGTCGGCATTAGCTGCGGCACGGCGACCTACAGCGTTGACGGCGAAACCCTCGACCAACTCCTCATCGCCGCCGACCAGGCCATGTATTCCGCCAAGTCAGTCCATAAACAACAACGCCAAGCCACCATTGAAGACACCTCTTCCACCTCCGCCCTCGACCTACAGACCGGCAAACTCACTTCGACGGCAATCAACTAAAAGAGTGATGAGTGACAAGTGACAAGTGACGAGCAAGAACAAGCGACGAGTCGTCAGCATCGGATTGCTGGCTTTTAACTCGTCACTTGTCACTCGTCACTGCTTTCTTGACAAAGCCGCTCCGGTTCGCTTTCAATCTTGGTTAGGAGATAAGCGGCGACGACTTCTCCGTGTGTTGCGCCCGCCGCGAGGGAAAGTTTCGATGGCGCGTGTTCAGTCCTTGCCCGATTTTGATTGAATGCGCGCCGGTGGTCCCAAGTCTGAAGGCATGCCCGCTCAATCCGAGATTAACTCGACAAACGTGACGCTGCTCGTCGTTGATGACGAGATGAGCGTGCGACGCTTTTTGCGGCGCGTCTTTGAGGGCGCGGGGCATCGCGTTATCGCCGCCTCGGATGCTCCGAGCGCGCTCCGGCTGCTGCATAAAGAGGGCTGCGATTTAATCGTGCTCGACATGGCGATGCCGGGCGTGGACGGCCTCGCGCTCTGCCGCCTGCTGCGCGCTCAGGCCGCGACGAAGCAACTGCCGATTATCATCTTCTCGGCCAGCGACGACGAGAATCGAAAGGTCGAAGCGTTTGCCGCCGGGGCCGACGATTACATCGTTAAGCCTTCGAGCGCGCGTGAATTGCTCTCGCGTGTCGGCGCGCGACTCGGCAGCGCGCAGCGCGAGTGGGCTTTAATCGGCAGCAATCGTGAGTTGCGATTTTTGTCCGACCTGGGACGCGGGCTGCTGCGCGCTTTGGAGCCGGATCAGGTCGTGCGGCGCGTGGCGGGCGCAACCTACGAAGGCACGGGCGCGTCGCTCTGCGCGGCGGCGGTCGGGCAGAACGGCAAAGGCTTGGCGATTCGCGTCTTCGACCGCGAAGGCAGCGTCGAAGGCCCGTCGCTGGTTCAAACTGAAAGGTTGACGGCGTGGCTCGAATCGCCGCACGCCGCCGCTTCGCAACTCTTTGACAGGGCGGAAGAGTTTCTGTTGCGCGACGACGCGCACGCTCTTGAGTATGTCGCGCCGCTGCGTTTTGGCGGGCGCGTGCAGGGCGCGCTAATCGCCGCCTTCGACCGTCGTGAAGATTGCGGCGAAACGGAGAGCCGTCTGGTTGACGCGGCGGCGCAGCAGGCCGCGCTGGCCGCGCACGTCGCCTCGCTTTACCAGTCGGCGCGCGATGCTGCCAACTCTTTGAGCCGCGAGGTCGAGCGGCGCACCGCCGAGGCCGAAGCGCAGCGTCGTTTCACCGAAGCGATCATTGATAGCCTGCCGCTCTCGCTCTACGCCGTTGACCGCGACTATTCGATAGTTGCCTGGAATCGCAATCGCGAGCAGGGCGGGCAAGGTATACCGCGTAATGTCGTGCTGGGCCGCAACGTCTTCGACGTGTTGACCAGGCAAAAGCGACAGGTGCTGGAGCGCGAGTTCGCGCGCGCTTTCGAGACGGGCGAGATCGAGCGCATAGAGCAGAAGACGACCACGGGTGAGGGCGAGACCAAGCACTGGCTCGTGAGCAAGATTCCAATGAGCGCTGCCGGAGACGGCGAGGTCTCGCACGTCATCACAGTCGGCGAAGACATCACGGCGCGCGTCGAGGCACAGCGCGCCATCGCACGCGCCGAAAAACTGGCGGCCGTCGGTCGCCTCGCCGCGGGCGTCGTTCACGAGATCAACAATCCGCTGGCGACCATCTCCGCCTGTGCCGAGGCGCTTGAGTCGCGCGTCACCGAGGGCGCGTTCGACGGCTCTTCCGAAGTGAAAGACCTGCGCGAATACCTGGGGCTCATCCGCAGCGAGGCTTTTCGCTGTAAGATGATCACCAACGGGCTCCTTGATTTCAGTCGCACGCGCGCCGGACAGCACGTGGCGGTCGAAATCTCGGACGTTATCACCTCGACGGCG
>JAWVFT010000044.1:0-27169 GCA_033855775.1 Blastocatellia bacterium
CCAAAGTCGAAAGTCCAAGGTCCAAAGTCAAAGACATGCTCTCTGACTTTGGACCGTGGACTTTAGACTTTGGACTTAAGACCATGGGCGTTTAGTTTGTCCCCGGCTCGTATTCATCCTTGCCTGTGGGCGAGGCTTTCAGTTGCGTGTCGGCCAAGCGCATGGAGAGCGTCAGCGGGCGATAGCTGAAGGGCGCGGGGCCGCCGCGCGCGTTCTGAATCTGCGCCACAATCTGGTCTTGCGCTTCACGAAAGCGCATCACGTTGCCGCGCATGTTGAAGATGACGAAGAGCAGCGTCTCGCCCGAAGCGACGCGCATTTGCCCGACGAGAGCGCTAGCGCCGCCGTCCGTTCTCACGAGCGTGCCGGTCTTGGCGACGATGCTGCCGCGCCCGCGCGAGGCTCCGTATCGCTTCTCAAGCGTGCCGGGGTCAATGCCCGCGACAGGCATGATGTCAGAGAACGTCAGCCGGTTCTTGGCCAACTCGTCGCGCAATGCGCGCAGGATTTTCATCATCGCGCGCGGCGTGACGCGATTGACGCCGAGGCCGCTGGTCGAAGCCAGCTTGACTTCCGACGGCTGCAAGTCGAGCGTCTGCTGGATGAACTGCTCGACGCCGACCGCTCCGCCCAGGTTATCGCCGATGCGCTCGGCCATGAAGTTGTTCGAGTAGCAGAGCAACACTTTCAGGATGTCAACGAGCTTGCTTGAGCGATGGTCAATCAACAGGCGCGCGCCCTCCGGCACCGAGTTGACATAGACGGCGCCCATCACGGCCACGCTCGGCACGGTCGGATAAGCCGCGTAGTCTGCGAAGACCGCGCGCTCTTCATTCCATGCGCGCACGGCTGCCGCCGGACGCCGCGTCGTATCGAGCGTGTCATAGAACGCATCGCCGGAGCGTTGGGCAGACCAATCGAAGTTCATAGTGAAACGCGGGGCGACAATCAAATCGCCCGTCACTGTCCGAATCCCAAGCTCGTTTAATTCGTGCGCCATCTGAATCGCGTGCTCGTAGTGCAGCGAAGGGTCGCGCCCGGAGATGATGAGGTCGCCGGTCAGCACGCCGGTCGCGGGGTCGAGCGTGCCGTTCGTCCACACGCCCGTGGAGAAGCGATGGCTCGGCCCGAAGTTGTGCAAGGCGTTGAGGGCTGTCGCCAGCTTGACGGCGGAGGCCGGATTGAATGTCACGTCCGCCGCTTGCTCCATCACCTTTTGCCCGTCAATCGTTTCGACGAGCACGCCCTGCGTTCTTGTTTCATAAACGGGCGGCGCGATGTCGGGCGCGATGGGCGCGGCGTTTGGCTGTGCCGGGTTGGCAGGCGCGGGCCGTGTCATCACCGTCGGGCGCGTGTAGGTTGTCGGCGCTTGCTCCGTCGTCGTTTGTTGAGCCGACGCGACGGCTGGCAGGAGAGAGACAAACAGCAACAGGCCGAAGGCCAGCGTCGCCGTCCTGGAAATTGCTTGCTTCATCATTCTTTGCTCCATCGCTCGTCATCGGGTATCGAGTGGCGCATGATAGCACGAACTCGCGTTGGCTGACTTCCAAAAAAATTCGCGCCTTTGTAAAGCCCCTCGCGGCGCGACCCGTTAAGATGCGCGCAGGCGAGCGTCGGGATGCACCTTCCAATTTTTATCGCTCGCCCGTCAAATTTTATTCTTTGCTCGTAGAAGGCCGCGCCATTCATGACGGGGATAAATCCGCAGCAACTCGAAATGTTTAGATGGAATACTTGAGGCGGGAGTGTGGTAAAGGGGCGAAGTGATTGGAGCATTCAAGATGGTGAAACCAAATCAGGCAGGCGATTGCCTCTTGCGATATTTCACGGTCTCTGAAAGCTATTAAGGGAGTGATTATCGCGCCGCTGGTGTGTAACCAACATGACTAAAGCTGCATGCGAAGCGCTCTAACGGCGCGTTAAGGGTTAAGCGTTACACTTGCCAGTTGTGGTAGATGTTATTGTCCATGCCAATATAAATAAGCTCTAACCGTCCATCTGTATTGCTTGCCGCTACCAGTTTCTTTGCTTGCCCGGTGAGAGGCTGTTGGCCGCCCCAACCGTTTGCGCTTTTAGGGTCCTGCCAGTTGTGGTAAATGTTATTGTCCATGCCAATGTAGAAAATCTCCAACCGGCCATCTTTATTACTTGCCGCTATTATATCTTTGGCTGCACCGCCGAGAGATTGCTGGCCGCTCCATCCATTTACACTCATCAGGTTTGTCCTTATCGTGTTACCAAGTGAGTAAACTCAGAAGAGATAACCGATGTTGGTTTGCTCCATGAGTTCAAGGTGTATTCCTGCTTAGGATAAAAAACCTCGTAAGCAGACTTCAAAAGAGGCGGGATTAGTGGTGGCAACTGACGTGCCAGCTCTTCGGCTGCTGCGAAATGAGTAATTATGCAAGAAGTTCCTGTGCTCTAAGATGAAAACATGAGATTGGGTTGTCTACGATAGAAGACACATAATGATTAGATGTGCTCTTTTGTTGACAACTTTAAGAATCTCAAGACGTTCGGGGTTAGACATTGCGGTTAGCTCCGGTGAGGGGGTTGCGACTTTTTACTTGGTCTGGTCTCCGAAGTACCGCAAGCACATTCTGACAGGCGTGCTGAGAGAAAGAGTCGAGCAGATGTTCAGAGAAATAGCTGAAGTCTATGACATCACGATAGATGAGATGGAAGTCAGCCCTGACCATGCGCATTTATTAAAGGATGGTTCGACGGCTTCTTCCAAAAGCGCGTTGACAAGGCCGCGAGCGGGCGCCTAAAATCTTTCTCGTAGATTAAACGCATCGTGCGACGCGACCACCTCCCCGTCACCATTGAAAAGATTCGTGCCACGCACCGCCAGCGCGGGCCGCAGATTAGCGCGCGGCTCGCAGAGTTCCGCCAGGTCTGGAAGACAGGCACGGACGAGCGGCTGTGGGAAGAGTTGGTCTATTGTATTTTCACCGCCGGAGCGTCGGCGCGAATGGGCTTGCGGGCCGTCGAAGCCGTCAGGCCGTTGCTCTTTGCAGGCACGCATGAAGAGATGACGCGAGCGCTTGTTGAGCAACGCGCGCATCGTTATCCGGCGGCGCGTCCCGGCTACATCATTGTCACGCGCGACTATTTGCTGGAAGACTGCGGGCTGCGTTTGCGCGAACGACTTGCGGGCTTCGACGACGCGCTTGAGCGGCGCGACTGGCTCGCCAGAGAGAAGCGCGTCAAAGGACTCGGCTATAAGGAAGCGAGCCACTTCCTGCGCAACGTCGGCTTGAGCGGCTACGCGATTCTCGACAAGCACATTCTGCGCAGCCTGGCCGAACTAGGCGTCATCGAATCGGCGCAACCGCCGACGACACGCAAGCGTTATCTTGAGACGGAAGAAAGCCTGCGCCGCTTTGCCCGCGACATCCGCATTGACTTCGATGAGCTGGACCTCGTGCTCTGGTCTATGAAGACGGGAGAGATATTGAAATGAAAGATGAACGATGGACGGAGGAACGTCGTACTTGACTTCATCGTTCATCTTTTTTCAGAGGTGTTCCCCCATGATAAGAAGTTCTGCAAAACATAGCTTGCGCGGGTTGGCGGTCGGAAGTTTGGCCGCCTTTGCCGTTTGTGTCGCTTTCTCTGCGATGACGCTGACGGCCAGAGCCTCCGGCTCGGACAAGACGCGCAGCCGTGCTGAGAAGGCTTTGCGCGGCGGCGAGTATGAGACGGCGGAGAAACTCTTCCGCGAAGTTTTGACGAAGGACGCGCACGACACGGCGGCGCGTCTGGGCTTGAGCTACGCGCTCTACAAGCTGCGGAACTTGACTGACGCTTACGACCACGCGGCGCGCGTCATCGCCATCGAGCCGCTGTCGGCGCGGGCGCACGCTCTGCTCGGCACGGTCGTGCTCGCGTCCGGCGACTTTCGTCTCTCGGTCGAAGAGTTTCGCACCGCTTTGAGTTTGAAGGAGGACGAGCCGCTGGCGGTCGCGGGGCTGGCGATGGTTGATTTTTATGAGAACCGTTTGAGCGCCAGCGTCAGCGGTTTGCGCCGCGCCGTCTTTCTGGATTCAGATGAGCCTGACTTTGTTTTCAACCTCGCGCAGGCGGCGGCGCGCAACGAGCGTTACAAGGAAGCCGCCGATGCTTACGAGCGTTTTCTGGTAATCGCTCCGCGCACGGACGCAGACCGGCGCGAGCGCATTCGCGGCCTGATAGATTTCCTGCGCTATCTCGGCGCGCAGAATAATCTCTACAGCATCAGCGGGGCGAGTCGCGTCGTCGTGCCGTTCGAGTTGGTCAACAATCGCCCGGTCATCAAGGTGCGCGTCAACAATTCAAAAGAGCCGCTGCGCTTTGTGCTCGACACAGGTTCCGGCATGTGCGTGATTTCAGAAGCGACGGCAAAGCGTTTGAACTTGCGTCCCGTCGCGCGCGGCGGCAACGCGCGGGCCATCGGCGGCCTCGGTCGCTTTGAAATCGTCTATGGCTTTGTGCCTTCGATGGAGATTGGCGAGGCGCACGTGGACAACGTGCCGGTTTACGTTCGTCGTTTCTACGATGAGAATCCGGTTGACGGCTACATCGGCCTCTCTTTGATTAATCAATATTTGGTGACGGTGGATTACGGCGCGCGGACTTTTGCGCTGGCGCGCGACCACTCGGCGATTGAGCCGGACGCGCCCGCGCCCGTCGTGCAGAGCGCGCCCGTTTCGTCTTCCATAGAGATTCCGATACGCACGACTTCGAGCGGTTTCCTGAGCGGCGAAGTTCAACTCGAAGGCGTCGTCAAGCCGCTCAACTTTATCATCGACACGGGCGCGACCATCTCCGTCGTCTCTTCAAGATTGATGATTAACGAAGAGTTGAGCCGCTTTTCGCAGGACACGCGAATGCGCGTCTACGGCGCCGCCGGAATCGAGGACAACGTTAAAACGCTCATCCTGCCGCGCCTCTTGCTCGGCTCGACCGTGCGCGAAAAGCTGGACGCGGCGGTGCTCGACCTGGACCCGATTAACGAGACGACGGGCTTCGTGCAATCCGGCATCATCGGCGGCAATTACCTGCGCCACTTTCGCGTCACCTTCGATTTTCGTCGCGCCATCGTGCGCTTCGACCCTTTGACCGCGCTCGGCGGAGACGCGAGCGGGCCGACGCGCATGGGCGCGGGCGGCGCGGCGCAGTAGCCGCGATTGTTGTAGTATTAGTCACTATGAAGCAAAGCTTGTATTTGGAAACATCCGTCGTCGGCGCTTATCTGGATAACGGCGAGCCGTTTCGTCGCGACCTGACGATTCGCTGGTGGGAGCACGAACTGCCGGAGTATCGCGCCGTCATCTCCCTGCTTGTCCCGCGCGAATTGGAGCGCGTGCCGGAGCCGCATCGCACGGGCTATCTCAAACTGGTCGAGCCGCTCGAACAGCTTGAGCTAACGGAAGAGGCGGCCATCTTAGCCGAAGGCTACATCGCGCGCGGCATCTTTCATCGCAAGTATATCGCGGACGCGCTGCACGTCGCCGTCGCTTCGTTTCATAAGATAGATTATCTGGTGACGTGGAACTTCGGCCATCTCGCCAACGTCCGGCGACAGGCGCGGATTCGACTCTTCAACGCCGCCGCCGGTTTCTTTGTGCCGATGATTGTGACGCCGGAGTTTTTAGTTTCAGAAGCCACGGAGAAAGTGTGAACGCCGCCGCGGGCGCGCTGAAAAGATAAGAGCCAATCTTTCCGCTCAGCGTTCCGCATTCGGCGTTCATCGTTTATGATATGTACCGCAAACCGAGATTCCTTGAAATGCTGCACGCGATACGCGAAGAGATGTCGCGCGATGCTGATTACGATGTAGACCTCTTCACCGAGATGGTTCGTTCGGGCGCGCGACCCACTCACGGAGCGGAGCGCAATATTCGCGGCTACAAGAGCCGCGCCGCGCGCCTCGAAGCGGAAGCCGCCGCCGAGACGCCCACACGCGAGCGACGCAAACGCGCCACGCGATGATGTAAAGACAGTGATGAGTGAAGAGTGACAAGCAGCGAGCAAGAGTAAAAAGATGAGCGGCGAGTGACGAGCCAAAAGCTTTTGGCTTCAACTTGTCACCTATCACTTATCACTCTGATTGAATTTTTATGGATGTGACATTCGAGACTATCGGGCTGGAAGTGCAGAGCGAGAAGGCTTTCAATTATCTCGCCGAGCGGGCCGGGGATCAGGGCGAGCCGACGCAGTTGTCGCGGCGCGGCGCGGTCTTGCACGGGCGTTGCTGGAAACTGGGCGAGGGCCTGGAAGTCTGGACTGTGCTGTACGAGTCCGGCACCGGCGACATTTTTTACGCGGACTGTCGGCCCGGCTTTCGCGCTCGCTACACGCAGCGCATTAGCCCTTGGGCTTTGACCGAATACGATGAAGAGGGCGAGGCCGTCATCCATGGTTATTGCGATGGGACGGAGACGGAAGTGCTCTTCGAGTTGCAGAATTTGACGGAGGTTGGCCCGGCGGGTTTTCGCGCGCAGGAGTTGCACGTCGGCTTGTGCGGGCTGGCGTATCGCGCGCGCGTCTGCGAACGCCCGATGCCTGCGCGTTGGGAGCCTTTGGAGAAGGCCGCGCCGTCGCGCGCCGCGCACGAAAACGATTGGAGCCTGTGCGGTCGCGTCGTCGCCTTCAAGCCGCTGCGCAATCCGCTCTCCGGCAGCGAACTGTACTGGGTTTATCTTGACCTCAACTGTCTCAAGCTCGAAGTGTTGATTAATCGCAGGGCCTTGCGCGGACGCCGCTTGACCGTCGGCTCTTTGCTGCAAGCGGAGGTCTGGCTGCAAGGCCACGTCCTCGACGAACGCGCGCTGCGCTCGCGCTACGAAGGCGTTGACCGCGCCTACACCAGCACGGATTTCTGGTCGTCTCTACGCCGGAGAAATTAAACAGCAGCGGCCGGAGGTCAGAGGTTCGTTTCGCTGTTGCCAGAACTCTCGCCTCCGGCCTCTTTGTTTATGAAACGTCTCGTCATCGCGCTCGTCGTCCTCATCGTCCTCGCCGTGGTCGGTGCCTACTACTTCAATCAATACTGGATTCACCGCTACGACGCGATGATTGCGCGGCAGGCGAGCATCTATCGTCTCGACCCGGACCTCGTGTGGAGCATCATCTACGAAGAGACGTACTTCAGCCCCTGGAAGAAGGGAAGCAAGGGCGAGGTCGGGCTGATGCAGGTGACTCCGGCGGTCGGGCGCGAGTGGGCGGCGGAGACGGGCATGCGCGACCTCGCGCGACAGATGGAGCGCGACCCGCAGAGCGTCCTGCGCGACCCGGAAAAGAATATCCAGATTGGCTGCTGGTATCTCGAAAAATTGTATGAAGAGTTCAGAGATTTGCCGGGCGTCGAAGCGCGCATGGTCGCGGGCTATAACGCCGGGCCGAGCCGCGCCGTCGAGTGGAATCAGACGGAAGAAGGCGCGCAGCCGCTCACGGTCGAGCAGTTCGTCGGGCGCATAGACATTCCTTCCACGCGCGCCTACGTCACGTCAATCCTCGAACGCTACCGCAAATTGAAACAGCAGCGCGGAGGCGCGACGGCGACTCCGAATCGCAATGCCACGGCGGGGGCGGGCCGTTGACCTACCGGCAACTGCTGGCCTCGAACGCGGACTTTCGTCGTTTATGGATTGGTCAGGTCGTCTCCGAAATCGGCGATTGGCTCAACAACGTCGCGGCGCTTGCTCTGACGATTGAACTCGCAGGCCCGAACATGGTCGCGCGCGCCGTCGCCTTCTACGCTCTCGCGCGCCACGTTCCCTTGTTTCTGTTTGGCCCGCTGGCCGGAGTCGTCGTTGACCGTCAGGACAGGCGGCGCGTGATGATTGCGGCGGACGTTGCGCGGGCCGTGCTGGCTCTCGGTTTCCTGCTGGCGACTCGCTTCGCCGCGCTGCCCGTCATCTACGTCGTCGGGGCATCGCTCTTCTGCGTCTCATCCTTCTTCAACGCGGCCAAGCGCGCCTCCATTCCAAACCTCGTGCGCGGCCCCGAACAACTCCTCGCCGCCAACTCTCTCTCCGCCTCGACCACTGCCGCCACCATCGCCGTCGGCTCGGCTCTCGGCGGCCTCGTCGCCACCTTCGTCAGCCGCGAAATCGTCTTCATCCTCAACGCCGCGACGTTCCTCTTCTCCGCCGCCATGATTCGCCACATCAAGAGCGAGACGCGGCAACACATAGACGCGCCGACGCAGCGACGCGGGGCCGTGTCAGACTTCCGCGAGGGCTTGCGCTATGTTCGTCGTCATGTTGTGCTGTCGGCGGTCTTCGTGGTGGCGGCGGGTTGGGGATTGGGAAACGGCGTGGCGCGCGCGCTGTACAGCGTCTTCGGGGCGCGGCTCGGCCTGGCGGCGGCGGCAGGACTCGTGGCGCGTCCGATGGACTTCGGCATCTCCGTGCTGTTCGTGGCGATGGGTTTTGGCGGCGTGCTCGGCGCTCCGATTGCGCGCCGCTTTAACTCAGGGTCGGGCGCGAGCCTGGGCGCGCGGATGGGTCGCTCGATGATTTTCGACGGGTGCGGGCTGGCTCTCTTCAGCCTGATGCCGAACCTGTGGGTCGCGTGCGCGGTTCTCGTCGCGCGTGAAATCAACTTTGCCATCTGGTGGACGGCGCAACAGACGATTATCATGAGCGCAACTGACGACCGCTACGCGGGGCGCGTCTTCGCGTCTTACGAGACTTTGACGACATTGATGATGGTCGGCTCGATGATGGCTTCGGGGCTGGCCGCCGACAGCTACGGGATTCGACCTGTCGCTGCGACGGGCGGCGCGGTCATCGCTCTCTCCGGCCTGCTCTGGTTCGCGCTCCGGCGCCGGACGCGCTATCAACAGCGCGAGCAAGTCGCCGCAAGCGCAGAGGAGTTTCATCTTGATTGAGTTGCCGACCATTGTGCTCATTGGGCTCAAGATGTTGCTGGCGATAGCCAGCCATGAGGGGACGGACTGATGACGGCGAAGCTCTACACGGCGCGCTATGTGTTGCCGATTACTTCCGCCGTGATTGATGACGGTGCGGTCTTAGTCGAAGACGCGCGCATCGTCGCTGTGGGAAAGCGCGCAAAGCTCGCAGTCGAATTTCCAGAAGCAGCGACGGAAGAGTTCGGACAGGCTGCGCTTCTGCCCGGCTTCGTCAACGCGCATTCGCATCTGGAACTGACGGCGATGCGCGGCTACCTTGAGCGCGAAGAGCGAGACTTTTTCGCCTGGCTCAGGAAGCTGACCGTCGCGCGCCGCGAGCGTATGACGCCGGATGACCTTTACGTCTCTGCGGCGTGGGGCGCAATCGAAGCGGCTCGCGCGGGCATCACCTGCGTCGCGGACGCGAGCGATGCAGCGAGCGCGAGCCTGCGCGCATTGTCGGACGTGGGCCTGCGCGGAATCGTTTATCAGGAAGCGTTCGGCCCGGACTCAAGATTGGCGCGCGAACAATTCAAAGCCTTGCGCGAGAAGACGGCGGGCCTGCGCTCTGACGAAGGCGCGCTCGCGCGGCTCGGCGTCTCGCCCCACGCGCCTTACACGGTCAGCGCGCCGCTCTTAGAGTTCATCGCGGAGTTTGCCATCAGCGAAGGCTTGCCGTTGATGATGCACGCGGCGGAGTCGGAAGCTGAAAGCGAGTTGATGTTGAAAGGGCGCGGGCCGTTTGCCGACGGCTTCGCGGCGCGCGGCATAGAGTGGAATGCTCCCGGCGTCTCGACGATTCAATATCTAGCCGCGCTCGGCTTGCTCCGCGCGCGGCCTCTGCTGGCCCATTGCATACGCGTTGACGAAGCGGACATCCTGACCATCAAGCAATGGGACGCGCGCGTCGCTCATTGTCCGAAGTCGAACGCGAAGCTCGGCCATGGTCGCGCGCCGCTCGCCCGGTTCGTCGCGGGCGGCTTGAAGGTCGGGCTCGGCAGCGATTCCGTCGCCAGCAACAACACGTGCGACTTGCTTGAGGAAGCGCGCTTCGCCGCGCTGCTCTCTCGCGCCGCCGAACGCTCTCTCTCGTTCGAGACGACGAGCGCGGATGAAGCTTTAACTCTCGCCACGCTCGGCGGCGCGCTCGCGCTTGGCCTCGAATCCGACATCGGAAGTCTTGAGATTGGAAAGCAAGCGGACTTAACCATCGTCTCTCTGGACGGCGCGCATCAATTGCCCGTCTACGACCCGGCGGCGGCTCTCGTCTTCGCTTCAAGCGGGCGCGACGTGCTGCTCACAGTCGTCGCCGGAAAAGAAATCTACCGCGACGGGCGCGCTCTCAATGTTGACGAGCAACGCTTTCATGCGCGCCTCGCGGAGATTGCGGAAAAGGTCGGCGGGAGTAGTTGAAACGCGAGCGTCCGGCAATTGAAGTGAACGAAAGAAGGCGGCTCGCTAACGAAAGCGAAGAACGTTGAGAGCAAAGCTGTGGAACAACGTTGAGAGCGAAGCTATAAAACATTGCCCACGATGACCGCAGACAAACGCGCCGCCATGACACGCGCTTGGTTAGTCAGCATCGCCGCGGCGGCGAGTCTCGCTCTGTTTGTCAAACTGTACTTGGCTTTGACGAGCGAAGGCTCGGCTGATGTCATAGGCTTCGCAGACCATCTGGCGAAGATACGCGAACTCGGCGGCACGGGCGTCTACTATGTCAAAGGCCCATTCAACAATCCCTTCAACAGTCCGCCCTTCATCGTTCACGCGCTCAGAGCCCTGGGCTTTCTGGCGGACTCGACGCCGCTCAAGTTTTCCTTCTGGCTGCGCCTGCCCGCGATACTGGCCGACATTGGCAGCCTGTTTGTCGTCTGGAAAATTCTTAATCAAAAGCCTGCGTTGTTGCCGCGCTCGCCCGTGCTGCACTTGCTGCTGGCTCTCTGTCCAATCTCAATCATGGTTTCGGGTTATCACGGCAACACAGACCCTTTGATGGTTTTTCTGGCCCTGCTCGCCATCTATTTCATAGAGCGCGGCGAGCGTTGGTGGCTGGCGGGATTGGTGTTCGGGCTGGCTCTAGACATTAAAGTCGCGCCCTTGATTTTGGCTCCGGCCATCTGCTTTTATTTGCCGGGGACGAGAGCGCGCCTGCAATACTTTGGCGCGGCGGCTGTTGTCTTCATCAGCAGTTCTGTGCCGTACATTCTGTCAGACCCATTGATTCTCAAAAATGTTTTCGGCTACAGCAGCCTGTACGGGCAGTGGGGCTGGTCTGCGCTGTTGGAGCGTTGGTACTGGGAAGCGCCGCGATTTTTGAATCCGCCGCATGATGTCGTCGGCATTCACGCGGTCTTCGCGTCGATTGGCAAATGGGTGATGCTGCTGTCAATCGCCGGCGCGTCCTACTGGATGAACCGTCGCGCAACGAAGCCGCCGCTCATCTTGCAGTGTGGCTTTATCGTGACGCTCTTTCTGTTTCTGACGCCGGGCTTCGGCATTCAATATTTGTCATGGCTCGTCCCGCTGGTCATCGCTCTGGACGTGTGGCCGACCGTGTTTTTCTATCTCACGGCCAGCGTCTATCAATTGATGGGTTACACCTGTTGGGGCTTGCGCGACGCGCCGCCGCATTTCTGTCTGGAACGCGACACGGCGCTCTGGGTGATGATTCTGTGTTGGGGTTCACTGTTGATACTGCTCCTGATTTATCATCGTCGCATCGCTGCGCGGCGTTGATAAAAGGCTGGCGCAACTTCTCGTGGCGTGGCGAGTTCATAGCCGACGGGCCGATGTGACGACGAGCCGTTGTCAGGCTGACAGTCTCGCTTTCCTCATTAACAAATTTTTGATTGTGGTCGTAAAAGGCCGCGTGATAGTATTCCGCCCAAGCAAGCATTTCTCCGGCTCCATCCAACGAATCCTGAACGTCCAACCTAAGGAGACAACATGGATAAGCGCGAAAAGAAGATTGGCGATGCGGGCGCCCCTAGCCACACGCAAGGGTTTCATGAGTTGAAGGCCGAGCATATGGCAAGGACGAACGGCGTCATCCCGCCCGGCTCTGTTCCGCCGCCTGACGCGGAGGAGCAGCATCATCGGCCCCACAAAGACGAAAAGGAGAAGCCATGATTACTCCGGCCCCGTCTGTTAGTTGGGAAGCATCCGGCGGATTGAATAAGGGCGGCGAAGGCTCAGACCAGCAGATTGCCGTCAGCAGCACACACGTCGGCGTCAGCGGGCGCGCGGTGCTCGCCTTCTACACCAAGGCTGGCGCGAAGGTGTACGGCGTCACCGGAGCCGAAGCCTTTTTCATCGCGCAAGGGTTGCCGAGCCTCTCAGGCGGCTACGGCATCTACGACCTGCGCATGATTTTCGACGAGTATCGAAAGCGATTCTGGGTCTGCGCGTTGACGGGCAAGCCGGGGCCGGGCAGCACTGTTCCATCTTTCTTATGCGCCGTCTCCAAAACGCAGAATCCGCTCGACGGCTTTTATCTGTACTGGTGGAACTCTGTGCCGACATCGGCGGGCTCCGGCTATCAAGCCGGGGATAGCTCCGACTATCCATGCATCGGCATTGCGCCGCACGTCTTCATTCAAACCAACAAAGTGGCGGGCGCCAACTACAAACACTGGCGCGTTGTCCTGCGCAACGCCGATAAGATGGCGCAGGGGCTAAGCGGCTCGCAGATTGATGGTTGGGAATGGTGGGGCTGGAACAATCCGGACGGCAAGAAGACCTACATCATACAGCCCGCGGTGCATCACGGCCCTAGCGAGCGCATCTACCTCGTCAACAAGTGGGGCAACAATGCGGAGGTCTGGGCCATCAGCAATCCGTTGACGCCGCAACAGAGCTACGCGCGCGCGGACGTGTCGCTGACCGGCGTTTCGGGCGGGCTCGTGGATGGGCCGCAGAAGGGCAAGTTGGTGGCTAATCCGCCGCCGATTGCTATGGGGCCGCAAATCGGCGACGCCTTCCTCAAAGCGGTTTATAGAAACAACAAGCTCTATTTCACGGCGAACAATTCCAAGAATTGGGACGGCAGCGGAAACTTCGCCTCCGGGCGGCTCATCCGTGTGAACGTCGCCAAATTTCCGTCCGTCACCGTTGAGATTGACCGCACCTTCGGCGCCGCAGCCGAGACAGACTCCAAAGGGAAGGTCTTCCACTACGCCTGGCCGAGCGTCGAAGTGAACAAGAAAGGCGACATGGTTCTTTCAACGACGCGCACGAGCGCGACCAGTTATCCAGAGGCGCGGCTGAGCGTCTATTACGCCGCCGAAGCTGACCTGCGTTCCAGCATGCAACTACAGGCGGGCGGCTCGCCCTACTTCGAAGGCTCAGGCCGCCCCTACAACTTCTACGGAGAGACGACCGCCTCCTGCGTTGACCCGTCGGACGATACAGCGATTTGGGTCGCTTCGCAATTTCCCTACGCGACCACCAAGAAGAGCGAGGCGAATTGGAGCATCTGGGTCGGCAAGCTCTGATTCTTGATTCGGCTGCTGTCACAATAAAAGACCGGGGAATCATCCAGACAGTATCCTGGAGTATTCCCCGGTCTTTCGTTAGGTCGCGGTCAATGGCCTTCAGGCAGTTTGACAGGAAGCGGCAATCGCTTCGTCGAAAATCTCAAGCGCGACATCTACGTTTTCGCGCGAGAGGATGAGGGGCGGCGACCAGCGAATCGTGTTGAAGCCTGCGCCGAGAATAATCAGGCCGCGCTCGAAGCAGGCCATCTCAACGCGGTCGCGCAACGCGGGCGCGGGCTTCATAGAAGCGCGGTCTTCGACAAATTCGACGCCGAGCATCAACCCATAGCCGCGCACGTCGCCAATGCAGTCGTGCTTCTGCATCAGCCGTCGCAACCCCTGCTCAAGGTATGCGCCGACCGACGCGCTGTTGGCGACGAGTTCGCGTTCCAAAAGTTCAATGGTCTTCAAAGCAGAGGCGATGCAGACCGGATTGCCGCCGAAGGTCGAGGCATGCGCGCCGGGCTTCCAGTCCATCAAGTCTGCGCGGGCGACGGTCGCCCCGATGGGCAGGCCGGAGCCGATGCCTTTCGCAATGCAGATGATGTCCGGCTTGAGGTCGTGATACTCCGAGGCGAACATCTTGCCCGTGCGGCCCATGCCGGATTGCACCTCATCAACAATCAACAGGATTTTGTGCTCGTCGCAAATGCGGCGCAAGCCTTGCAGGAACTCCGTCGGCGCAGGCACGTAGCCGCCTTCGCCCTGCACCACTTCAACGACGATTCCGGCCACCTCTTCGGGCGGCGTCGTGGTCTTGAAGAGACGCCCCTCAATCCATTCAAGGCTGGCGCGGCTGACCGTCGCCGCGTCCGATTGTTCGCCCGTGAAGGGATGACGGAAGGCGTTCGGGTAAGGCACATGCACAACGTCCAGAGCTTGACGCTTGAAGCCTTTGCGCTGCGCGACCTTCGATGAAGTGAGCGAGAGCGAGCCGAGCGTGCGACCGTGAAAGCTGTTGAAGAAGGCTATGAACTTTTCACGACCCGTAGCGTGCATCGCCAGCTTCAGCGCAGTCTCGACCGCTTCCGTTCCGCTGTTGGCAAAGTGCGTGCGCGTCGGGCTTGGGACGGGCGTTATCTCGTCCAGCTTCTTCGCGAGGTCCGGCATCTGCCGGTAGTAATAATCGGTGCCGCACATGTGAATCAGTTTGGCCGCCTGTTCCTGAATGGCCTTGACGATTTCCGGGTGACAATGGCCGGTCGAGCAGACGGCGACGCCTGCGTTGCAGTCCAAAAAGACGTTGCCGTCAACGTCCGTCACCCAGACGCCTTCCGCGTAGTCTGCGACGAGCTTGAAAGAAGGGCGCGGGTAAGATGGATTAACGTATTGAGCGTCGGCTTCGACGATTTTCTGGCCGATGGGGCCGGGCAGAGCGGTCTTAATCTCCGGTCTTTTCGGCGGAGCGATAGTAGACATCATCTTTCTCCTTTAATGGAAAGCGAAGGTTGAGTGATGAAAGATTATGGAATGTGCGCGCGATAAACGTGAAGGGGCGCGCTTGGCTAGTCTGCGAAGAGATTGGCCCGCGTGTCGAGCGGGCGAAGATGTTCGTGGCGTAGATGAAACATGGCGGAACCGCGTTCGGGTGTTGGACGAGCCGGATGTTGATTCAACTGTCGTTCGACTGACAGCTAACATCTAGCATCCGGCCTCCATCGTTGTCAACGTCGAACTCCATCGCCGTCAACGTCGTTTCCAGCGCACGCCGTCCTTCGTGTCTTCGAGCGTGATGCCGCGCTCGGAAAGCTGGTCGCGGATTTGGTCTGCGCGCGAGAAATCGCGGCGGCGGCGCGCTTCCTGCCGCTCGTCTATCAAGGCTTGAACTTCTGCGTCGAGCATCAAGGGCTGCGCGTCGTCGAAGATGTTGAGCACTGTGTTGAAGCGTTCCAGCAGTTGCAGCAACTCGCGCCGGTTGTCTTCGCGCAGGGCGTGGTCGGCCAAAGCCGTGTTGACCTCGCGCGCCAGATTGTGCAGGGCCGCGAGCGCGACCGAAGTGTTGAGGTCGTCGTCAAGCCCTGCCTCGAAGCCTTCGAGGGCGCGCTGCGCCGTCTCAGCGAGACGCGGATTGCTGCCCGCCTCAGCGCGGGCTTCCATCAGACGAGAGCGGAAATCGCGCAAGCCTTCGACGGTCTTGGTGGCGGCGTTCAAGCCCTCGAACGTAAAGTTGAGTTGCTTGCGATAAGGCACGCTCAGGAGAAAGTAGCGCACCGCGACGGGCGAATAACCTTTGGCCGCGATGTCGCGGAACGTGTAGTAGTTGCCCTTCGACTTGGACATCGATTCGCCGTCAACCTTCAAGTGCTCGTAGTGTATCCAGTATTTCGCAAACTGCTTGCCGGTCGCGCCCTCGCTCTGCGCCACCTCGTTTTCGTGATGCGGAAAAACGAGGTCGATGCCGCCCGCGTGAATGTCAAACGTCTCGCCCAAATACTTCATTGACATCGCCGAGCATTCGATGTGCCAGCCGGGACGACCGCGACCGATTGAAGTGTCCCAAGCCGGTTCCTCATCCGGCGCGGACATCTTCCAGAGAGCGAAGTCGCGCGCGTCTTCCTTCTCATACTTGTCCGTGTCAACGCGCTCGCTCGCGCCCGCGATGTTGCCCGCGAAGTTAATCTTCGAGAGCTTGCCGTACTCTGGAAACGAACTGATGCGATAATAGATTGAGCCTTCGGAGCGATAGGCGTGGCCGCGTGCTTCGAGCCGCTGGATGAGCGCGACCATTTCGGGAATGTGGCGCGTCGCGCGCGGCACGATGTCCGGGCGCGCGCAGCCGAGCGCGTCGAAATCCTGCCACAACGCTTCGATATACTTCGCCGTGTAGTCGTCAATCGTCACGCCGTTCTTCTGCGACAGCCCGATGATGCGGTCTTCGACATCCGTGATGTTCATCACGTGCGTCACCGCGTAGCCCTTGAACTTGAGATAACGGCGCAGCAAGTCCGTGAAAATGTTCGAGCGGAAATTGCCGATGGTTGCGTAATCCCAGACGGTCGGGCCGCAGTAGTACATCCGCACCTGACCCTCGACGAGCGGGCGAAACTCTTCCAGCCGTCCCGATAGTGTGTTGTGAAGTCTCAGCATGTGTTTACAACTTTAAGCGCGTAGCTCTGAATTATGAAGGCGAATTTTCTAAAGCATCAACGGGCCGCAAGGGTTTCGGTCGGACAAGGTGGCTTAATCTCAAGCAGCCCCACAAAATCTTTTGTCAACCTTAGAAGCTGAAGCTTGACGGAATAATCCGAGCCATAGATGCTTATCAGCCTGCCGATTAACACGCCGTTGTTGAAAAAATGCGTTGACATCTCTTCCTTAAATTTCCGGCTGACCTTCGATGAGGAAGTGCATGACACGGCGGCGAACCTGGCTTTCATCTCAGCCTTTTGCGCATCGAGAAATTCCTGCGCCTGCGTCGCGCCCTCCAAAGGTTTGTCGGCAGCAATAATCTTTCCGGCTAGCTGCTTCGTGAAAGAATCGAAAGTTACGATGAAGGAGCTAAGCTCGGCCTCCGCCTTATTCGCAGGCTCGATGACCTCGACCGCCTTTTCAATCTCCTGCCGAATTTCATCAATGGATGAACGCAAAGGCGGCGTCGTAAGTTCTATCGGCGGGCGTGTCAGCGTCGCGCTCCTTTTCCGCGCGTGCCGTTTCTTCTGAAATCCCTCGCCGCTGGCAGAAAAGCCGAATATGAGCGCAAACAACAGCGAGCCTGCGAAAAGATTCTTCATGGCCGCCTCCCTTCGTTTAATAACTTACTGCTTTGCAGCGATTGATGGCAACAAAACCCGGCTGGTAAAAGTTTGCGCGGCGTAACTTTCGGGCGCGGCGCGTCAGCCCGGAAAGTGTGTGAAGCCCGCCGTCTTCAAACTCCATTCGTGACGACCATCTGAAATCAACGCTCGCCCCGCGTCGCTCGTCACATCGCCGATGTAGGTCGCAGGCACGCCGTCAACTCTGCGCGGCAGGCGGCGCAGGTCGCGCGGGTGAACGGTGAACAGCAACTCGAAATCCTCGCCGCCGTGAAGGGCCAGAGCGAGAGCCTCTGAAGCGCGTCGCCCGCAGACAATTGCGACCGCCGGATTGATGGGCAGCCGTCGCGCATCAATCCTCGCCCCGGCGCGGCTCTCGCGGCAGAGATGAGCGAGGTCGGAAGAGAGCCCGTCGCTGAGGTCAATCATCGCGCTCGCCAGTCGCTCCGCGCCGAGCACGGCTCCCCACCCGACGCGCGGCTCAGGGCGCAACTGCCTGAGCAGCAATCGCTCGACTGCCAACTCTCTCTCCGCTCCGCGCCGGTTGCTCTTTTTCAAACGCGCCCCGCGTTCCAGTAAGCGAAGGCCAGCAGCCGCCCCGCCAAGCACGCCTGTGACGAAGATGTGGTCGCCCGGACGCGCCGTTGAGCGAAGCGCTGCGCGCCCGTGCGCCGTCTCTCCGAGCAGAATCGAATCGACGACGATGCGCTCCGGCGTGCGCGAGACATCGCCGCCGATGAGCGTGACGCCAAAGCGTTCGGCCAGCGCGAAGAAGCCTTCGTAAAAATCATCTAAGAAGCGCGAGTCCCAAATCTCGCGCGGGACTCCGATGGAGAGCAAAGACCAGCGTGGACGCGCGCCCATCGCCGCGATGTCGGAGAGCGAAACTGCCAGGGCTTTGTGGCCGAGCAAGCCGGGCGGAATCGTGTCGCGGCGAAAGTCTATCTCTTCGACGAGCAGGTCTGTCGTGATGACGGTTTCGCTCAAACCGCTGTGGCCGATGACCGCCGCGTCGTCGCCGATGCCAAGGCGCAGTGACGAAGGAGAAGCGATGAATGATGAGCGATGAGTGATGAATGATGAAGATGAGGCTTGAGCTATGCGCCTGCTGTCGAGCGCGCGTTGGCGAAGCTGTTCGATGAAGTCGAACTCGCTGCGCCAGCTTGGCGTCTTCGCGTTGACGCGTTTGTGCATCTCAGCGCGCTTGGCCTTGCGCTGTGCCGCACGCGCGTCGTCGTCATGCCTCATGCCTCATCCCTTACAGGTTGCGGCGCAGGGAATCAAGCCCGGCTTCGATGGTTTCGAGAGAAGTGGAGAAGGAGAAGCGGCAATGGCCTTCGCCGTGCGGGCCGAAGACGGAGCCGGGGACGGCGGCAACCTGCGCGCGTTCGAGCAGGAGTTGCGCAGCGTGGCGGCTGTCCGGGCTGATGCGCGTCGTGTCCGGGAAAGCGTAGAAGGCTCCGGCGGGGCTGCCGCACGCGAGGCCCAATTCGTTTAAGCCGGCCAGCAGCAAATCGCGCCGCTGGCGATAGGCCGCGAGATTCGTTTGCAGGAAATCGGAGGGCGTCGTGAAGGCCGCGAGCGCGGCCCACTGCGAGGGCGTCGAGACGCCGTTGGTCGAATAGAGCGCGGTCTTGCGCAGGCCCGTCATCCATGGCTCCGTCGCCACTGCATAGCCCAAACGCCAGCCCGTCATCGCGTAAGACTTCGAGAGCGTGAAGCAGGTAATCGTGCGCTCCATCATTCCATCGAGCGAGGCGATGGAGATGTGCTCGCCGTCGTAAACCAAATCCTCGTAGGCTTCGTCTGCGATGACCACAAGGTCTTGCTCCTGCGCAAAGCGCGCGACCTCCTGCGCTTCCGCGAGCGTGAAGACGATGCCGGACGGATTGGCGGGCGTGTTGAAGTAGACGGCTCGCGTGCGCTCTGTCATGTATCGCTTGAGGGTCGGGAGAAATCCGTCGCGGCGCGCTTCATCGGTCGGCACGAGCACGGGCGCGGCCTGACAATGCGCGATGAGGTCTTTAATCGGCGTCCAGTAGGGCGAGAAGACGAGAGCCTCGTCGCCGGGATTGACCACCGATTGAAACGCGCCGAAGAGTCCCTGCATGCCGCCGTTCAAGACGATGACATCCTCATCGCGCGCGGGGATGCGATTGCGCTCGCGCAGCTTGTCGGCGATGGCGGCGCGCAGTTCTGGAATCCCTGACGAAGGGGCATAGCGCGTCTTGTTCTCAACGAGGGCGCGCGTCATCGCTTCTTTAATGTAAGCGGGCGTCTCGCTGTAGGGTTCGCCGCCCTCGAACTGGTAAACGCTTGAGCCAGCCGCGCGCAGTTCCATAATCTTGTTGCGAAGATTAACGATGTCGGAAAAGCCGACATCATCAAGCCGCCTGGCAAGGCGCAAGAGCGTTTTCTCTGTTGACACGATAGGCGCTGACCTCCGAAAAATTTTAAGGACGCGTTGGGGACGCCGGATTATAACGTGCGCCGGAGGCGGAAGCAAAAGGGCAACAGCCAAAGATTTGGAGCGAACGATGCGGAGGTTTGAGGTTAGCAATGACGGAAAGAAATTGTCCTGACTTGCCTTTAGCCGTTCGCCGCTGACCTCTTGCTTGAGCTTGAGCGGCTTAAATATAAGCATTGACACAGTTGTAGGGCGCGAGTAACATGACGCCAGTCGGGGCGATTGGGGACTCATCCTGAGCCGCGCCCACGGAATTTACCTTAACGTCAAACGAAGAAGCCAGACGCTTTTCCGGCGAGGTCTTCAGCCAGTTATGAACCGTGCCGCCGTTGCCATTCCTGAAAAACTCTTTTTCAAGATAGGCGAAGTGTGCGACCTGACGGGCGTGCAGGCGCACGTGTTGCGCTACTGGGAGTCGGAGTTTCCGATGCTCGCCCCGCAAAAGAATCGCGCCGGGCAACGCACCTATCGCAAGCGCGACGTGGAGATGGCCCTGCGCATCAAGGAACTGCTTTACGAAGACCAGTACACGATTGCCGGGGCGAAGAAGAAGCTGTCGGGAGAGTTGCGCGGAGCCAGCAAGCTCAAGGTCGTGACGCCGGAGATGAGCGCGCCGCAAACGCAGCCGCAGCCCGTGGCGGTCGCTCCACCGAGCTTCGCGCCGGAGAGCGCGAGCGCGCCTGAGTCAAGACAAGCTTACGAGCCCGCTTCGTCAAAGGTGAAAGCCCTGAACACGGAGCAGCGAGACGCTGTGCGACATCTGGCGCGACAGTTGATGGACTTGCTGGCTACGCTCGACGCGGGCGAATCCGATTTAAGACCGCAAGGCAAATAGCTCGTCTCTCATCCTTCACTTCGCCTGCGCCGAAACAGGCCGCGCGATTTGACAAAAATAATTTTCCAGAGATACTAAAGACTGTTCGCGGGACGTGGCGCAGCCTGGTAGCGCGCTTCCTTGGGGTGGAAGAGGCCGTGAGTTCGAATCTCGCCGTCCCGATAAGTTAAAGGCTTCCGACTTTTTCAAGTCGGAAGCCTTTCGCTTTTATCGAAAGAATTTCCGGCGTCGCTATTCCAGCGTAAAGTTATAACTGAGCGTCCCCGTGACCTTCACGGGCTGGCCTGAAAGCTGTGTCGGAGAGAAGCGCGCCTGATAGGCCGCCTGCACGGCTGACGCTTGCAGGAGCGGGTGGCCGGAGACGGCGCGGGCCGAAATCACCTTGCCCGTCTCGTCAATCGTTATCTGCACGATAACCGCGCCGCTCGCATTGGCTGCTCTGGCAACGGGCGGGTAGACAGGCTTCGGCAGGCTGATGGCCTTGCCGTTCAGGACACCGCCGCTAATCGGGGCGCGTCGTGTGCCGCCGCCGCCATTGCCGTTGAACGGAGGAGCAGGCGGCGGTGGCGGCGGCTCAGTATAGGGAATCGGCTCGACGCCTGAGTAGCGATTGTAGTTGTCGTTAGCGCGCGTCGTCTTCGTTGAGCGTTGCGATTTGAAATAAACGAGCGCGCCGAAGATGCCGCCGACCATCAGGAGCAGTATGGCAACGATTGCGACCAGCCAGACGACGTTGAGGCTACGGTCTGTGCCGCCAGCGAGCGGCGGCGGGCCGAAAGATGGTTGACCGGCGGGTTGTTGCCATGTCGGGCCGGAGGGCTGGTTGGGTTGCGGCCAGGCGGCGCTTCCCTGCGCGGGCGGGATGGGCTGGCGGCAGACGGGGCAGACGGTCGCTTCGTTCATCAGCATCGCCCCGCAGTTTGCGCAATTGATAGTCATCTTCTTTTCGGCCTCCGTTCAAGAGTATTGTGTAGACGCGCGTGTCGCAGCCCGCGCGAGGCAGTAGTTACTCCTTCATCTCGACGACGACGATTTGAGATGTCAGCGTTTTATGCACAGGACACTTGTGCGAGATTTCTTGCAGCCGCGCGCGTTGCTCTTCGGTCAGGTCGCCTTCGAGCGTCACGCTTCGTTCGATGCGATGAACGAAGCCCTCCGTGTTGCTTTCACATTCGGCGCAGTCTTTAACGTGTATGCGTTGCTGGCGCAGGCGCACACGGACGCGCGTGAGCGGCCAACTCTTGCGGCGCGCGTACATCCTGACGGTCAGCGAGATGCAACTGCCGAGGGCCGCGAGCAGCAGCGTGTAAGGGTCTGGCCCCGCGCCGTCGCCGCCGAGGCTGGCCGGTTCGTCCACCAGAAACGTGTGGCCGTCGTAGCTGACCTCGTTCTGCATGTTGCCGAGTGACGTGACTGTGACTTCGCTCATCGGAATTGCTCCCGCGAAAGAATTGCGTAAAGAACGTGGCCCGAACGCCGTGCGGCGAGTTTGCGTCCGGCCTCAAGTTAGCCTGTTTCCGCGTTCTCTTCAATAGCGAAAGTCGGGGCGGCTTGCCGGGCGCGCCCGCGTGCGGCTAAACTCCGTGGGTGTTTCATTCTCAATGCCGGACAAGATAACAAGAGCAGAGCGAGGAGAGCGATGAAAATTCACGAGTATCAGGGCAAGGAGCTTTTGCGCCAGTACGGCGTTCCGGTGCCGCGCGGGATAGTGGCGCGCTCAGCCGACGAAGCTTTTCAAGCGGCCACGGAATTAGGCACGGATGTGGTGGTCGTCAAGGCGCAGATTCACGCGGGCGGGCGCGGGCTTGGCGGCGGCGTCAAGCTGGCGAAGAGCGCGGAAGAGGCGCGCGAGTTGGCAGGGCAGATGCTCGGCATGAATCTGGTCACGCACCAGACCGGGCCGGAAGGCAGGGAAGTGCGCGTGCTGCTCGTCGAAGAAGGCTTGCCGATTGATAAAGAGTTCTACCTGGGCATCGTGCTTGACAGAGCGACGGGTCGGCCCGTCTTCATGGCTTCGGCGGCGGGCGGCATGGACATCGAAGAGGTGGCGGCGAAGACGCCTGAGCAGATTTTCAAAGAGACGATTGACCCGGCGGTCGGCTTTCGCCCGTTTCAGGCGCGCAAGCTTGCGTTCAAGCTCGGCCTCCCCGCGGAGTTAATCGGGCAGGCTGTGAAGTTCATGCAATCGCTCTACACGGCTTACGAGCAGATGGACGCTACGCTTCTTGAAATCAATCCTTTCCTGTTAACGAAAGACAAGCGTTTAATCGCGCTCGACGCGAAGGTGAACTTCGACGACAACGCGCTCTTTCGTCATAAAGAGTTTTCCAGCTTGCGCGACTTGAACGAGGAGGAGCCTTTGGAGATTGAGGCTTCCAAGTTCGACTTGAACTACATCAAGCTCGACGGCAACATCGCCTGCATGGTCAACGGCGCGGGCCTCGCGATGGCGACGATGGACATCATCAAGCTGGCGGGCGGCGAGCCTGCAAACTTTCTGGATGTCGGCGGCGGCGCGTCGCAGGAGCGCGTCGAGGCGGCGTTCAAGATTTTGCTGGCTGACGAAAACGTGCGGGCCGTGTTGATAAATATCTTCGGCGGCATCGTGCGCTGCGACATGGTGGCGCGCGGAGTGGTCGGGGCGGCAAACAACCTTGGCATCAGCGTGCCGGTCGTCGTCCGTCTCGAAGGCACCAACGTCGAAGAAGGCCAGCGCGTCATACGCGAATCGGGACTCAACTTCACAGTCGCCAGCGGCATGCAGGACGCAGCCGAAAAGGTCGTCTCTTTAGCCGGACAATGAAGAGCGACGCGGCGAAGAAGCGAGACGCGGAGACCAAGGAGACACGGAGACGCGGTGAAGAAGCAGTTGGATAAATTGATAGCTCTTTCTTTGTCTCCGCGTCTCCGCGTCCTTTGTAACGGCATCTCTTAATCTGATGAATCGTCACAGGCTCTTCAACATCCTCGTTCAAGTGAGTCGCTACGGGCTGGCGGCGTTGTTTCTGTTCGCGGTCGGGGCAAAGCTGTACATGCGCAACGACCCGGCGGAGAGTTTCTTCTCGAACATGCCTGCTCTGGTCGGGGCGCGTTGGGCGATGCCGGTGGCGATAGCGGTCATCTGCGCGGAGTTGGCCGCCGCCGTGCTGTTGTTGTGGCCGCGCACGGCGCGCTTGGGTGGCATGTGGGCGGCGTTGCTGCTGCTCGGCTTCGCCTCTTACGCGCTCTACTATCGCTACGGCATGGGGAACGCGGAAGGGCTTGAGTGCGGCTGCTTCGGCGGCATCATCGGCAGCCAGTTGGGCGTGACGACGGCCCTCAGAAATCTGGCCCTGCTCATCCCCGCCGCCCTCGTCGTCTTCGGCCTCCCGCTAAAAACAGTCCAAAGTCCAAGGTCCAAGGTCCAAAGTCAAGAACCATAAAAACAGTTCAAGGTCTAACTAAACAAAGTCCAAGGTCTAAAGTCCAAAGTCCAAGGTCAAGACGTATCGCTCTTGACCTTGGACTTTAATCTTTGAACCTTCGGCTCTCGGGTTTTAGACTTTGGACTTTGGACTGGCTTTTATCTACGTTTGCCGCGCGGTTCGGTGCGGAGGTGGTTGATTTCGTAGCGTGTGTTGTCGATGCGTTCCTGCACGTCCGGGTGGTCGTTGAAGAGGGAGCCGAGGAGGCTTGAGTCGGTCTTGCTGATGTTTTGGAGTTGCTGGAACATCGTGACCATGCCTTCGGGGTCGAAGCCTGCTTTGACCATGCCGCGCAGTCCTAGAAAGTCTGCTTCGCGTTCTTCTTCGCGGTTGTGTACGGCGAGCAATCCTCCGGCGACGATTTGCGCGGCGGCTTTGCCGAGGTCGCCCGCGGCATCGCCCGCAACGCCCGTGATGGAGCCGAAGAGGTCGGCCAGCCCGCCGAGCGTGCTCGATTGCTGGATGGTCTTCAAGCTGTGGCGGGCGACGACGTGTCCGACTTCGTGCGAGAGGACGGAGGCCAACTCCGCATCGTTGGCGCGATTCATCAATGCGTCCGTGACGTAGATGTGTCCGCCGGGGCCGGAGAAGGCGTTGATTTGTTCGTCGTGGATGACGTGAAAGCTGTAAGGGAGATTGGGGCGCAGGCTGGCGCGGGCGACGCGCTGGCCGATGCGGTTGGCGCGCATCTGCCCTTCGCGGACGAGCGTGTACTTCTTGCCGACTTCGACGTTCAATTGATTGCCGAGCTTAATCTCGTCGCGCTCGTTAATCAGCCCTGCGTTTGAGTAGCGCGTGTCACGAAACTGCGCGTAGGGGTCTTCGCTGAAGTTGCTGGCGGTCGAGTTGAGCAGGGCCGAGCCGAGCGTGACGACGGACGAGAGCGTCTTTTCGATTGATGGTTGTTCGGATTGCTGGCTGCGACTTTGCGCGCTAATCGTCAAGCCGCAGGCGAGCAGCAGGGCGATGCTGAGAGCAGAAGCGTTGATGCGTTTGCGAAGCGGGGGAAGCGTTCCCATTGTGTCTTTCTCCTGTTTCTGTTTCAAGCCGTCGGGCTGGAAGCCTTGAGTTTCGGTGGCGCCTGCGCGTGGCTCGCACATGATAACGCAGTCGCCGTATTTCTCACAGATGCTCGCGGCCTCCGCAGTCAATGACGCAGCGGCTCGATGCTTTTGCTCGCCGCTTCGGCGATGCGGAAGCGAAGCAAACAACCTGGACGAAAGACTGCGAGAGCGCGCCTCGTCGTTGCTCAAGGCGCAGCCGTTTCGCGTCTGACTGGGATGAGATGGCGGTTGCGTTCTTTCGTCGCGCGCGATTTAGGGTTCACGATTCCTGCGGGCTTGCGTGTAGAATTGGCGGGCAATCTTTTAATTCTTTTTAAAGCGGAGGTGCGTGTGATGGCGTCCATATCATTTTGGGGCGGGGTGGGAACCGTGACCGGCTCGAAGTATCTGGTCGAAGGCGAGCGCGGGCGTGTGCTGGTTGATTGCGGGATGTTTCAGGGCTTGAAGGAACTGCGTGACCGCAACTGGCAGGCTCCGCCGTTCGACCCGCAGTCGCTCGATGCCGTGCTCATCACGCACGCGCACATAGACCACACGGGCTACCTGCCGCGCCTCGTCGCGCAGGGGTTTCGCAATCCTGTCTACTGCTCGCGCGGCACAGCCGACTTGCTGAAGATACTGCTGCCCGACGCCGCGCGCTTGCAGGAAGAGGACGCGGACTATCGCAACCGCCACAACCTGACGAAGCACCAACCGGCCCTGCCGCTCTACACGGAAGATGACGCGCGCACGGCTCTGGAATTGATGGTTCCGGTCGAGAACAACGGCGAGCCTGTGGAAGTCGCCCCCGGCATCCGCGCATCGTTTCGCATCGCGGGCCACATCTTAGGCTCAAGCCTCGTCCTCGTCGAACTCGAAGGCGCGGGCGATGATAAGCAAGGCCGTCGCGTCCTCTTCTCAGGCGACCTCGGACACTACGACCAGCCGATTATCCATGACCCCGTGTCGCCGCCCGCCTGCGACTACCTGCTGGTCGAGTCAACCTACGGCGACCGCCTGCACGACACAGAGAAGCCAAAGGATGCTCTGGCGCGCATCATCAACGACGCGGCGGCGCGGCGTGGCCCGGTCTTGATTCCGGCCTTCGCCATAGGGCGCACGCAGGAGTTGATATATCTCATCCGCGAGCTTGAAGAAGAGAAGCTGATACCAATCCTGCCCGTGCGCGTCGATTCGCCTATGGCCGCCGCCGCGACACAGGTTTACAGTCACCGGACGGAGGAGCAGGACGCCGACTACGCCTCTGTGCTCGCGCGTCGCCAGCACCCCTTGCGGACGCACTCTATGTTGACGGCCTCCTCGCGCGAGGAATCAAAGCGGCTCAACGATGAAGAAGGCGCTCGCGTCATCATCAGCGCTTCGGGAATGATGACGGGCGGGCGCGTCATGCATCACGCGCGCCGCATCCTGCCCGACAAGAACGCGACCATCGTCTTCGTCGGCTACCAGGCCGCGGGGACGACCGGGCGTCGCATCATCAGCGGCGAGCACGAAGTCAAACTCTACGGCCAGTTCGTCCCCGTTCGTTGTCGCATCGAGCGCATCGGTGGCTTCTCCGCCCACGCCGACTGGAAAGAAGTCCTGCGCTGGCTCGAAGGCTTGCCCGCCGCCCCCCGCTGCGCCTTCAACACACACGGCGAACCCGACGCCGCCCACGCCATGCGCGACCACATCCACGAACGCTTCGGCTGGCGCGTCGAAGTCCCCCAGTACGGCGACAAGTTCGAGCTTGTTTGATTCAAGTTCGAGCTTGTTCGATTCAAGTTCGAGCTTCTTCGGTCCAAGTCAAACGCCGCCTCCGCTAGCGACTGTTTACCCCGCCTCAACCAGACACGCGCGCCACGGCTCGCGTGTCTGGCTTGAAAGCTCGCGTGTTTGATTTGAAAGCTTGAGAGGCTGACTTGACATCTCCAACCACGCAATTCCATGCCCCGGAACTGCGATTCCACCCTTCGGAGTCGCAACTTCATCCTTCGGAGTTGCAACTCCATGCCTTGGAGTCGCAACTCCATGCTTCGGACTTACAACTCCATGCTTCGGACTTGCAAGTCCAAGCCTTGGACTTGCAACTCCATGCTTCGGAGTTGCGATTCCGGCCTTCGGAGTTGCGATTCCATGCTTCGGAGTTGCAACTCCGAAGCATGGAATCG
>JAWVFT010000045.1:0-32124 GCA_033855775.1 Blastocatellia bacterium
GGCTGGTGGTATCCGGAAGGAGAAGGGAAGGGCGTAGCCAAATGCAAACACGCCCGTCTCGACCCCAAGGCAGAGACACCATAGGGAATTTATGCTGTCAAAGCGCGTGTTTCACAAATATTCAATCCCATGTGTAGAAATGGTCGGGCAGAATGCGCCTCATCAAAATGAACGCGAATATATCGACGGTAGCAGTCTGTTATCGCTCCTTACCGACCATCAAAGCATACCTTCACATCTCATTTGCGGAAACTTTAACGCTTTTTTAAATTAACCTAAGGCGACGTTTCACACTCTTAATTTACACATAGAATAAGCAAATATAAGTTGACTGCATGAGCGTTTTCACAAACCTCTCAGTTGTGGGCTCTCACGAATGTTGTGTAAATGGGTAAGGAAAGGGAGTGGAAAACCTTCCTGCAAGCTGTGGCGATGAGGAAAGAGCAGAACGTGCAGACTTTCAAACTCCTATGAAGGAGGTGCTATCCAATGAGCATCTCACTCGTCTTTACTGGTGGCGTAGAGCGGTTTGTGATTGAATGTATGGAGCGCAAGGAGTAGCATCCAACAATGCCTTACTCCATTGACCTGCGTGAAAAGATCGTGCGTGCCTATGACGAGCAACTCGGCTCGCAACGCGCTATTGCCGAACTGTTCGGCGTCTCCCGCTCGTTTGTTGAAAAGCTGCTCGCACGCCGTCGCTCAACCGGGGAGATCGCCCCGCTGCCGCACGGTGGTGGACGCCAGCCACAGTGCAAGACCCGCGACATCAGGCTGGTGCAGCAGCACATCAAAGAGCAACCCGACGCGACGCTCTCAGAGGTATGTCACACAGATCATCAGGAGCACGGCACTTCGATCAGCCACTCGGCGACGAGCCGCCTTCTCAAGCGGCTCGGACTGCCGCGTAAAAAAAGTCTCTCCACGCCAGTGAGCGAGACACGCCGCGCGTCCAAGCAGCGCGTCAGGAGTACCACGAGGTGATTGAGCCGCTTGATTGGGGATGCCTCAAGTTCATTGACGAATCGGGCGTCAATATCGCCATGACGCGCCTTTATGGCCGGGCACCGCGCGGCCAGAGAGTCGTTGGGAGCACTCCGCAGAACTACGGCCAGAACATCACGCTGCTGGCTTCACTGTCAGCAACAGGCGTCGAGGCCGTAATGACAGTCGAAGGGGCGACCGATGGTGATGTCTTTCGGACTTACGTCGGCGAGGCACTTGCCCCAACGCTCTCCAAAGGTGACATCGTAGTGCTCGACAACCTGGGCGCGCACAAGGTGGCAGGCGTGCGCGAGGCGATTGAGGCGAGAGGCGCAACGCTCATCTACTTGCCGCCATACTCGCCTGACCTGAACCCGATTGAGCGATGCTGGTCAAAGATTAAGACTGCTTTGCGTGCGGCCAAGGCGCGCACCCGCGAGGCGCTGGAAGCAGCCATCAAGCAGGCGCTCGCCACCGTTACCGAGTGGGATGCGCGAGCTTGGTTCAAACATTGTGGCTATGCCTTACGTTGATTCGCAAACCGCTCTAGGGATGCGGGTGGCGCAAATATTGGAGATGTTTCTCGTAGATTGAGATTAAGGGCTGAGATAAATTCGCGCTATCTTGTCTGCTATTGGGGCCGGAATTATATCGAGTAGATGAGACAACAGGGCAGCCGTAGGTTTGTCTCTTTGAGATTAAGGGCGAATGCCTGAATGCCTTATTCCACGAAGATGCTGACTCGTTCGACGGCGGCGCGATTAGTCGTTCGGTCTGTGGCCGTCACCTGTAGAACGTAGCGTCCGGGCGGCAGTTGCTCCAGCGAAAGCTCTGACCAGAAGGGCAGGCGCGCGGGGTCGGCGGCCAGCGGCGCTTTGGTCGGCTGGGTAGTAATTAGCGGTGTCGCCCCGCGAAAAACCTGTGCGTGAACCTGCACGTCCGGGCCGTCCGCGCCGCTGGCGCGCGCAGCGTTGTAGACGTAAGTCTGGAAGCGCAAGACGCTGGCTCGCGCAAAGCGATGGTCAACGTCAACGATGACCGCGCGCGGTTTGCCTGGTTCTCGTTCAACGGGAACCGGCTCGACATTGCGTTCGCCGAGAAAGATGCTGCTCAAGGCAAAGCTGCCTTTCGAGAGGTCAGGGATTTCAATCCACTGCATAGAGCTTCCGATGCGACCTGTAGCGCGGTCGCGCAGAGCGACGCGCACTTGATAAAGACCCGGCTTGAGCCGTAGTTGTTGATGCCAGATGACGGGTTGCGAGGTGTCGGCGTTGGTCGGGTCAGGCGTGATGGTTAGCAGTTGCTTGAAGCTGCCGAACTGCCCGCGATCATCTATGGCGACGCCCGCCACATCCACCAGAGCCTTGCGCGTGCCGCCCGCCGCCTCAAAGTCGAAGGCCGTCCGCGCCAATTGCATAGAGACTTTTAGCGTCGTGCCTTGCTCGCTTGTGTTGAGATAGCCGACCGAAAGCGCGACGGGCAGACCACGTTGCGGATAGAGAGAACCGAGCGCCGCCAGCAACTCATTTTCGCGCGCCTGCGCTTCGTTGGCCTTCGCGCCGCTGCTCCCGGCGTTGGTTTCTTTGGCTTCGACTCCGCTCACTATTGTTCCGGCTTGCGGCTCTCGCGCATGGTCTGGTCTGGCCGCTGGCTCAGATTGTTTTTTCGGGGCAGTGGGAAAGTTGAAAGAGTTGGCCCTCAGTCGCGCGCGCAATTCGGGGTGTCCCTTGATGGAGACTTTCAGGCGCGCTCTGCCCTCGCGCAGTTCCGAAGTGTCTGGACGCCAGGCGAGCAGGTAATAGTCGGCAGTCTCACGGATGGCTTGCTGCACGGCATCTTCTATCGAGCTTGAGTTGAAGATGGCGCGACCGCCGGTCTGTTCCGCGATTAGCTGAAGCGGTTCTCTGGTAGCCGCGATTTCGCCGAAGGCGACCCCTGTGCGGCGCGCTGAGAGGTCTATGTAATCGTTTGTGGAGGCGTCAACGCCTGAGCCTAGCCCGAAGAGCGTTCCGCGCAAATCCATCGTGTAGACGACGGCTCCAGCGCGCGCCGCCGTCTCCGTGATGCTTTCCAGCGCTTCGAGCGCGCCCGTGCCGCGTTCGTTGATGATGAAGCCGTCCGAGAGAAAGAAGACCAGCTTACGACCGGGAATAACGTTGGCCGACAGCATCAGGCTGCGGAGCGAACTGAGCGTATCGGCGGTGGTTATACGGCCCTGCGTGCGCGCTTGCCGCAGCCGATTGCGCAGGTAGGGCGCAGCCGAATAGGAGGACGCCAAACCATGGTCGCCATGACGGCTGCCCGGCCCCATCTGTTGTTCTATCTTGATGGATTCCAGCAGGTACGCGTACAACTCGCGGTTCCCTGAGTCGAGCACCTGGCTCGCCATGTACTCGCTAATCTGTGTCTTGCCGGTGTAAGCCTCCGGGTTCTGTTTATAGCCGAGCCGCTTGACGGCCGCGCGCAGAACCGCTTGATTGTCCGTCAACTGTTGCAGGAATCCGATCTGCCCGCTCGTCGAGACGATTGCGACCTGATCGTTCGGGTTCATGCCATTGTCAATGAAGCGCTGCAAAGCTTCGCGCGCTCGGATGATGCTGGCGCCGCTCAGATGCAGGTCGTCAAGGAAAAAGAAGATGAGCCGCCCGCGCTCCGGCGTGTCAGGGCCGACGGCGTTGTTCGGTTTGAGCGTATTGCTTGCGCTGCCGCTCCGCGCTGCCGCCGCCAGTTGCGCTTCCTCGTTGCGGCTGCCCGCCGTGACGCGCTCGAAGAAGGAGATTAACTGCGTCTTGCCTCCCGCCTGCAACTCAAACTGTTCGGGACGCAGGTTATCAACAAAGCGACCTTGCTTATCAAAGACCGCCACGTCCGTCTGCACCAGTTCCGTCGTGATACGGACTATCTCGTCCGCCTGCTCCGGCGCAGTGGGCCGCGATTGCTGCTGCCGCTGTGCTTGAGCCACAGCGCAGAGAAAGAAGCAGAGAGCGACCGCTGACAAAAGGGAACGCGACTTGATGTTGTCTTGCAGGAGCATTTGAACGAGCCTCGCTGGAGATGTGCAGGGGCAGAGAATTGTTCCTCTGCTCGTAGACTTAACGGGCAATGGTCGGGCAATCGGCAAGCCCTTCGGATTCACGAAGGAGCGGGGAGATAAGCATCCTTAAGAATTTGATGGCGCTTTAATCTGGAACCTCTTAACTATAAACCGACGCCTGATTATACGTGTTCCGGCGCAAGAAACATATAGACGCATTACTATTCCGCAGCCGCCAAATTTTATCGTGCTATCATTATTTCCGATGAACATTCTTGTCCTCAACTGCGGCAGCTCTTCCGTGAGATTTCAACTCATCGCTACGGATGTCGAGCGCATCGAGCGGAACACGGACGAGCGGCTAGCGCGCGGCTATCTTGAGCGCGTCGGCGGCGAGAGCATCATCACGTTGCAGGCGGAAGGCAAATCGCCGCAACGCTCGACCGCGCCGCTCAGGGATATGCGAGCGGCGGTCGAACTCGTGTTGCGTTGGGCCTGCGCGGAAGAGTCCGGCATCAGCGAAGTCAAGTCTGTCGCGGACATACACGCCGTCGGGCATCGCGTTGTTCATGGCGGAGAGCAGTTCAAGCAATCGGTTCTCATCACGGACGAAGTGTTGCGCGGCATAGAAGATTGCATTGACCTCGCGCCGCTACATAATCCGGCGAACATCAAAGGCATCAACGCCGCGCGCGAAGTCTTCGGCAAGGGACTGCCGCAGGTCGCCGTCTTCGACACGGCCTTTCATCAAACCTTGCCCGACTACGCCTATCTCTACGCGCTGCCGTATCAGCTTTACCGTCGCCACCGCGTTCGACGCTACGGCTTTCACGGCACGTCGCATCGCTATGTCGCCTATCGCTATCGCCAACTGCGAAACATCCCGCGCGACCAGACCAGTATCATCACCCTGCATCTGGGCAACGGTTGTTCGGCGGCGGCGATTAAAGGCGGCGATTCCATAGACACTTCGATGGGCTTGACACCGCTCGAAGGGTTGGTGATGGGCAGTCGCTCCGGCGATATTGACCCGGCGATTATCGAGTTCATCGCGGCGAAAGAAGGTCTATCGGCGCAGGAGGTCGAGACGTTATTGAACAAGCAATCGGGCCTGCTGGGCATCTCCGGCTTGACGAACGACATGCGCGAGTTGCTCGATGAAGCGCGCGAAAATGATGACCGGCGCGCTCGCCTCGCCGTCGAGATTTTCTGTTACCGCGTGCGTAAATACATCGGCTCATATCTGGCCGCGATGAACGGAGCCGAGGCAATTGTCTTCGCCGGCGGCATCGGCGAAAACTCTGCCGAAGTGCGCGCGAAGATTTGCGATGGATTGAGTTGGCACGGGCTTGAACTCGACGAAGAGCGCAACGAGCAAATCATTGGCGGGCGCGAAGGCTTGATAAGCCGTGACGCCTCGCGGCTCGCGGCTTACGTCATTCCGACGAATGAAGAACTACTGATTGCGCGCGACACTGTGCGCGTCATACACGGCGTTCCGCAACGTTTCTGAACGCAAAAAAATTCGCTGGCCACAGGAATTGTCGCTCTCCGGCGAAGCCTGAACATGAAAGACAAAGCAAGCGGCCTTTGACGATTACGTCAAAGGCCGCTTGCTTTGTTTAGGACTGCTGTTCCATCGCTGGTCGTCTTACGGGTTGCAGCCGTTGACTGTGTAGTGCGCTCCGCTGTCCGTGGCCGAACTGCCGGAGTGTGGAACTATCACCTGGCGCACAGCCGTCGTCACATTGCCGCTTGAGTCTTTGACCTTCAGCGTGATTTTGTAGACGCGACCGTTGCCGCCGCCTTCGCGTTCCGAACGCAGTTGGACGGATTTGCAGTCAGGGGCGATAACGATGTCGTTCATGGTATTGCCATCGCCGTTGCCGTTCTCAACCTCGTCGCTGGTGACCTGGGAAATCACCACGTCGTTGATGTCAACGCCGCCGTCGCAGAGGTCGCTGACGCTGGCGACCAGACTGGCCAGCGTGAAGGTGTGGTAGGAGTGGTTGGGCGGGCTCATCGAGAGCGTGCCTGAAGTGAGCACGATAACGGGAGCCTGCGCATCCTTGACCGTGATGGTCTGTGTGCCGGTCGTTGTGTTGTTGGCCGCATCCTTGGCCTTCCAAGTGATGGTGGTCGTGCCGACTGGATACGGGGCATTGAGCGGCTGGCTGTCGCTGCGTGTGCCGGTGATGGTGACGCCGGGGCAATTGTCGTTGCCCGTCGCCGTTCCCGGATTGACGATGGCGCTGCAAGAATTGGCAGGCGCGTTGACTGTCTGGTTGGGCGGAACGCTGAGCGTCGGCGGAGTGTTGTCCGTGACGGTGACGCTCTGCATGGCGCTCTTGGTGTGGCCGTGGCCGTCGTCCGCCGTGTAGGTGACGATGGTCGTGCCGACGGGGAAGACGTTTCCGGCAGGCACGCCCGTGCGCGTCACTGTGACGCTGGCGGAGCAGCCGTCGCTGGCCGTCGCGTTGCCGAGAGTGGCGTTGCTGACGACGGCGCCGCAGGTCGTCGCTCCCGGCCCGGTTGAAACGCTGACGTTCGGCGGGGCGGTGATGGACGGGTCTGTGGTGTCAACGACGTTGACGATAACGGTGTCTTCGCTGAAGGCTCCGCTTGGGTCTGTGACCTTGAGCGTGATGGTGTGCGAGCCGAAGGCAAGCGAAGTGTTGAGCGTCGCTCCCGTGCCGAGCACGGTCGCGCCTTCTCTCCACTCATAAGTGAGCGGCGTGTCGCCGTCCGGGTCTGTGGAAGCAGAGCCGTCGAGCGTCACGTTGGTCGTGCCGCCGCCGCATTCGATTGTCTGGTCCGCCCCGGCATTGGCGACGGGCGCCGTGTTGCAGTCGCCGTCCGTATGGCCGCCGGTCTGTGTGTTACCGCGCAGTTCCCAGATGTCCTTGCCGAGGCTGCCGGTCGTCAGCGTCTCGATGACGATGCCGATGTGGTAATTGCCTTCCTGTTGCACGCCGAAGAGGAAGCGCAGGTTGATGGAAGCGCCGCTGGCGAGCGGCGTCCCAAGCGTGACTGTGCCTGCGGCGAGCGACGAATTGACGCCGCCGCCGAGCGTTTGCGCGGGAGGCATCTCAAGCGTTGTGCCGTTGACGATGACGCTGCACGGCGCAGAGCCGTTGCAGGTTGTCGCGTCGTTGACTCCGGCCACGTTGATGGGCGAAGAAGTGCGCGCCCGCAGGTCGGCTGCGCCGGGGGCAGCCGGGTTGGTGGTCATGTCCACAACGCGGTAGCGCAGGCGTGTCACGCTGCCGCCGGAGTTGTTGGTGAACCTGCGGCGGAAATCGAGCGTGCCGTACGTGCTGTTGTTCGGCACGTCGGAGGTTGTGTCGCGGACGGTGTTCGGCGCGGAGCCGACCGCTTGCGACGCATCGAGTCGCGCACGCTCAATCTTCGTTGTGCCGGTCGCGCTGCTGCAAGGCACAGGCCCGCGCGGGCTGGTTGAGTTCTCAGGGCCGGGAGCGCCGAGCGTCGGCGTTGTGTTGCCGCCGACGGGAGCCGCCGGAGTGGTCGTGACGACGATGAAGTCCGCCGCGTTATCGTTGGTGTCCTTCGTCTCGCCCTTGTCCACCTGGCGCACGAAGCTGTACTCGGACGTGCTGCCGCTCGCCGGTTGCAGCGTCGCGCCTTCTCTGAACAGGTCGCAGTTATTGCCCGCGTTGGCTCCGAAGCCGACGGCATCGAGGCGCGTCGCGCTCTGGAAGTTGGACAGGTCAGCCGTGTTGAAGAGAGCGACGTTGCGGTCGTCCTCGATGTTAAGCGTCAAGGTCTGGTCGCCAGTGGCATACACGCCGAGGCTGTAGGCCGAGCCGACCAGCAGGTAGTTGCCGCGCGCCGGAATCACTGTGCCGTTCGGAATAACGGCGACGACGATGGGCGTCGCGGAGCAATCGTTGCCGACCTTCGCCAGGGCCCAACCCGTGGAGCTATCGGAAGCCTGCACGGTGATGTCCGTGTCGGTGTTGTTGAGCAGTTCGACGAAATCGTCGTCCGGGCCAGCGGGGCCGGAGGAGCGCAGTTCGCTGATGACGACTGTGCCCGCGGCGCTGTTGGCCGTGATTGTGCCGACGGCTTGATTGTCTGTGATTGTGCCGACGTTTGTTCCGGTGAGATTGACGAGGAACGTCTCGTCCGTCTCGCCTGCGCTCGCGTCCGCCAAGACGGCGACGGAGATGGTCTGCAAAGTCTCGCCGGGATTGAAGGTAATCGAGCCGCTGGACACAGCGTAATCCGTGCCTGCGGTCGCGGGGTTGGCTCCGCCCGTGTCGTTCGCCGTGGCGTAGCTGACGGTGACGGGCTGCGAGTAGGCGTGCGAGAGCGTGACCGCGAAGGCCGCCGGGGCGGAGCCGGTTGAAGGCTCTGAAGTCGAAGCGTCCTTAATGGCGATGTCGGGCGGCGTCAGGATGGGCGTGACGGTCGGGTCGGTTGAGCCGCCGACTGTCGGGTCGTCCGTCAAGACATCCGCGAAGTTATCGCCGGAGATGGTTCCCTGATTGGAGACTTGATTCGTGCCACCGAACGGGTTGTTGACCGTCACCTGGAAGGAGATGGTCACGGACTTGCCAGCGGGCAGCGTGCCGATGCTGGCGTTAAGCGTCGTCGGCGGTGGCGGCATCATTGGAGCGATGCTCGCCGCGCGGACTGTGCTGTTGTGATTGTTGCGTAGCGCGCCGCCGGTCTTGCGGCTGGCAAACGTGTTGCTTGCGTCACGCTCGTTTGACTTGACTGCGCGGCGGCTGAAGTGAGCCGTGAAGGCTTCGCTTGAAGGCTCGGTTGATTTCGCTGTGGCGGACGCATCCTGCTCGTTGCTCTTGAGCCGGAGCAGGGGATTGAGCCAGGCGAGAGTGTCTGGTTGATTGGTCACAAGCAGGGCCACCTGCACGCAGGCCGCGCCGCCGACGAAGCCGCCGCCGACGGTTGAGACAGTGTTGCTGGCGTTGCCCGTTTCGGCTCCGGTGTTCTGTCCCTGAATGAAGGCGACCACCGCCGCGTTGTTGTTGTTCGCGCCGCCGTATCCGGGCAACTTGACGGTGGTTGCCATGCGCTGGCGCAGTTGGAAGTCGTTGCCGCCGTTCTGTCCGCTGCCGCCGAGCGTGTTGCTGCTCAGATTCAGACAGACTTGGAAGGCGTCGCCCGTGTTCGTGCCGGAGTTCAACTGAAATCCGTTCTTGAGGAAGAAGAATGTGGACGGAGTGTTGATGGTGTTGTTGGTGACGGTGGCGTTCATCGCGCCGGTCGAGCCATTGCCGCTCGCAAGTTGGCCGCCGACTTGCAGCAGGATGCCGAAGTTGCCGTACTGGAAAATCTGGTTGTTATCAATCGTCACGGTCTGGTTGCCGCTGCCGACTGTTCGAATGTCTATGTCGTTGGCTTCTCTTGAGCCGGAGAGGTCGGTCGCGGCAAGGCCGAAGGTGTTGTTCCTAATCTTGCCCGCGTAGGAACCGCCGCCCACTTGCAGGGCGAGCAGCAGTGCGTCGCCTCTGGCTCCGCGAAACGTGTTGCCGTTGATGTCGTAGGTCAGCGAGACGTTCGAGGCGAGCGAGCCGCCGCCGGAGAGCGTCACGCCGCCGCCGCCCGTAACGATTGTCGGGTGCTGGTTGTTGAGCGTGTTGTTCTGGAAAACGAGGTCGCCCTGCGCCGTGTTCGCAAGGTCAAGCTGGAAGATGTCGCCGCGCGCAGAGTTGAAGATGCTGTTCTGCACGGTGGCGTTGAGCGTGGCGCTGTTGAGGGCCTGTAGAAAGACGCCGTTGTCGCCGCTGGCGGCATCGTTCGGGCCGAGCGTGAAGCCATCGAGCGTGATGCGGTTGAGCGAGCCCGCGGAGTTGATGACGCGCAGGTTATCTTCGATGCCGCCCTGCACGGACGTGTTGGTGATGCTGGCCGAGCCGGTCAAGCCGTAGAAAGCGACGCTCGCGTCGTCGGCTGCCGGGTTGTTGCCGTTCACGCCGTCAACCGTGGACGAAGCCAGCGTAAAGCCGTTGACGTTGCTGCCGAGAATTGCGAAGTTGCTGAAGTTCTGTAGATGCATCGAGGCTAGCGACACGCTTGAGGTGTTGCTGAGAAAGATGCCGACGCCGCTCGTCGCGCCGGTCGGAGCCAGCGGAGCGCCTGCGGTCACGTCCGCGCCGGTCTTGTTGGCAATCGTGCCGCCGGAGTTGGCCGCGCCCGTGCCGGTGACGGTCAGGCCGCCGAGCGCGCCCGTGTTGTTGAGAATGATGCCAGCGTTGCCGCTGCTCGCCGTCGCGCTGATGCTGCGGAAGCTGAAGCCGAAGGCGTCGATGTTTGTGTTCAGGACTTCGAGGGCTGTCCCTGTGGTCGTGCTGATGTTGTTGATGCCTGTGGCCGCCGCGGTTCCGCCGCCAATCAGGCGAAGACCTGCGCCGCCCGTCGCCGTGTTGCTGATGTCAACGTCGCTCATCAGGAAGCTGCCGACGTTGGCGGCGCCGCTGATGGCCGTGGCCGTGGTGTCGTTGAGAGCAAGGCCGTAGAGCGAGTCGTTCTGCGCGAGGTTGATGCCGTTGGCGGAACTGGTGATGACTGGCTTGGCTCCATTGGTCGAAGGCAGCGGGTTGCTGTCGGGCGCGAGCGCGAAGCCCGCTATCGCTTCGATGGAAGCCGTTGCGCCTTGGCCGATGACGCGCTGCGCGTTCTCAAGCGTGAGCGGGCCGTTGTAGCTGCCCGCGCCTGTGTAGATGAAAATGTTGTCGCCCGCTTCGGGGTCAATGACGGCGCCGCCGCTCGTCGTGCCGTTGCCGTTGACGGCTTCAAACGCCGTCAGGCTGGTGAACGGGTTCGTCAGGCGACCGTCACAGTCGGAAGCGCAGGCGCCGGGCGCGTTGTTGATGAACCAGACCATATCGCTGACGGTGAGCACGACCGTTCCCTGGTCGCTGCCGCCGGCGTTAGTGAGGGTGTAGTTAAAGCTGTCCGTGCCTGTGAAGCCGCGCGGCGGGTTGTAGGCGAAGGTGCCTGTTCCCGTGTTCATGTTGACGCTGCCGCCGTGCGCGCTGGTCGCATCGAAGGCGGTGATGGTGGCGCCGGGGCCGAGGTCGTTCGTCAGCACGCTGTAGCCGGAGGCGGCGGTGTCTATGCGCACGTTGCCGGTCACGGAATGCATGTCGTCAACCGCCAGCGGCGAGACGCCGAAGCTGAAAACGTAGTTGGCCGCGAGATTGTCCGGTGGGTCGTTGGTGTCCGCGTCCGTTATCTGGCTGGCGATGACCGTGACGGTGCAGGTCGTTCCGGCTGGCAGGTCTGCCGTCGGGTCGAGCGTGAAAAGGCTGGCGGGCGAAGCGCTCAAAGTGAAAGCTTGAGGCGAACCCGTCGGGCATTCGATGTTGAAAGAAGCGGCGGTGGCGTTGACCGGCTCGCTGAAGGTGACGGTGATGTTCGAAGTGGTGGAGACGCCGTTCGCGCCATTCGCGGGCGTCGTGTTGGTGACGACCGGGCCAGCGTCAACGTTGATGGTGACGGTGGCGGCGTCGTTCGGCGACTGGCCGTTGGTCGCAGTGTAGTTGAATGTGTCGGCTCCTTCAAAACCGGCGGGCGGCGTGTAGTTGAAGCTGCCGTCGGCGTTGAGCGTGACCGTGCCGCCCTGCGTGGTCGCGCCGCCCGCGATGGGCTGCGCGGTGGGCGACGGCGTGCCTGTGTCGTTGGCGAGCACGCCGGGGGCGGCGATGCTCAGGGCGACATCCTTCGTCGCGTTGTAGCTATCGGCGAAGGCCAGCGGCGAGACTTTCAATGAGCCGGGGACGAACGTGGTGTTCGCGTCAATGGTGTCGTTGAAGGTGACGCCGGTGGCGTCGGTCGCGCCCGTGTTAGAGACGTTGAGATTGTAAGTGATGGTGTCGCCGGGTTCGGCTTGACCGTCGCTGTTGGGGTCTGGGAAAGAGTCTGTCTTGGTGGCTGTGATGATGGCGCTGGGCGGCGCAAACGGGTGGAGCGGACTTCTCATCCGGCGCGCTCTAGCGGATGCGTTTTGAATAGCTGTGTTTGATGAATTTAGTTTGGCCTGGCCCGCTTCGCGCGCCATGACGGACGCAAGGGGCATCAGCGGCGATGCGAGAACTAAGAAAGAGATGAAGAGAGCAGTTAAAACTCTGGAATTGCTGAATCGGGGGTTGGGGGTAAATGATTTCATTTGGCAAACATCCTTTTTGGGCAAAGAAGTCTTAGCGGGCGCTCTCTTTGCGAGGGAGAGCGGCGATAACGAAAGCGGTCGGTTTATAGCAACTGATTGGTTAAAGGTCGGAACGCCAGAAGCGAGATGTCAACTAACTCTGCGGGGCGGCCTATCGAAATTCATCTAACGGGGGGCCTTCATCGCTGATGGCCCTTTTGACCTTTAACGGATGCGGCGCAAGGTAACATAGAAGTAAAAGTTGAGCAAGGATTTTTGCAACGGCTCATGAAGGCAGGCGCACGCGGGCCGTCATCGTGGCGCAAAGCGGATGAATTAAGAGTGTTGAAGCTTGAAAGAAAAAAGAGCGCCGAGGCTTCGACGCTCTTTTTTCTTTCAGACTTCAGCCGCTTTCACTTAGAAAATGAAACGCGCTTGCAGTTGGAACAAACGCGGCGGGTCAACGTTGGCGAACGCCGGGATGGCGTTGGTGGCGGAGCCGACGGCCACCAGTTGACCGAACGTCGGGCTCGGCGTCAGCGTGTCGCCGTAGATTGTTTGCCCGCGTCCCAGATAGTTTCCGTGGTTGAAGATGTTGAAGCCCTCCAGGCGGAGCAGGAGCGCAGCGCGTTCCGAAAGCCGGATGCGGTTCTCGATAAAGATGGCCACGTCGGAGGTCGGCGTGCCGCGAAACGCAGACTTGGCGATGATGCTGCCGTTGACGACGGGGCGGTCGTTGTTGGCGCCGTCGCCGTTGTTGTCAACGCCGGTCGTCGAGTTGAACGGACGCGCCGACGCGAGTTGAGTCAGTGTCCCGGCTGTGAAGTTGAAAGGGAAACGGTAGCTGAAGTTGATGACCGCGCGATGACGCTGGTCAACCACGCTCGGCCCGCGCTCAACCTCGCCGAGCCGCGTGATGTTGGGCTCGTTCGGCCCGATGCCGTTGCCGTCCGGCTCTGTGGTGTTGGTCGCCTTTGACAGCGTGTAGCTCAGGGAGGCGAACATCTTCCTGTTGCCGCGATAGGTGATTTGCGTCTGCAAGCCGTCGTAATCGGCGACGCCCAGATTCGCCAGCACGTTGACCTGGCGCACGCCGCTGGCGGCTGGCACGATTGGACGTGTGGCGTTGGCAGCCGCGACGGCTTGGGCAGCGTTGCAGGGCGGCGTGGCGCCGACGGGACAGCGAAACTGTCCGGGCGCCGTGCGGTCGAAGGGCGCCGGAGCGTTCAAGTCAAACGTGCGGTCAATGTTGGACAAGTGTTGATGAACGTAGTCTCCACCGACGAACAATCCTTTGACCACCTCGCGCTCCGCGCCGATGGAGATGACTTGGCTGCGCGGGTTCACCAACTTGTTCGGGTAATTCGGCAGCCGGTCGAAGTTCAACCCGAACCGCGCGAACTGCTCTTGATAAAAGTCATGACGGCCCGCTCTGATTGTGATGTCGCGCGCAGGAATTTGCGAAGGCAGCAGTGTTCTCGGATTAACGTCCACCGGGAGGCATGAGCCTGTCAGGCAGGTCGGGAAGCCGAGTTGCCCCGAAGTCGCCGTGTAGGTCGTCAATCCGTCCAAGCCGTTGACCAGGTAGCCCGCGACCGCGTTAGCGCGAATCTGCGTGTAGTACATGCCGTAGCCGCCGCGAATGGAGGTGCGCGCATCGCCGCCCGGATGCCAGCCGAAGCCGAGGCGCGGCGCGAAGTTATTATTCGCGTCGGTCAAGGTCTGGCGGTCGTAGCGGAGGCCGAGGTCAACGGTAAGGTCGCTGCGCAAATGTATGCTGTCCTGCACGAATCCGGTCAGGAGCCACTGCGGCAAGTCGTAGCTGTTAATGCCGAAGTCAATCGGCTGCGTGTAGTTTTGCACGTCGGCCAGCGTCAGGGAACCGAAGGGCGCGGTCGTCGTGTTCCTGAAGGTGAACGTGCCTAGAATCGCTGTGCCGGGCTCGCTGCCCGTGCCGCCCGAAGTGTGATGAATGACGCTGCCGCCGAAGCGCAGGTAGTGCTTGCCAAGCGACCATGAGAGCGTGTCGGAAAGCTGCACTTGATGACTGAAGATGTCGGAGGCTCTGGACTGTCCGATGGTGAACGGCACGTTTCCGGCGCGTGTGTAAGTGGTCGAAAGATTCTGAGCTTCCCAGAGCGTGATGGGATCGCCGTGCAGGTAGGCGAAGCGCGCTTCGTTGAGAAGCGTCGGGCTGAAGACCGCCGTGTGATTGGCCTGAGCCGTCCAAGACCGCCGCGAATACCTGCGCGCGACGCTCGGCGCGCTCGTGCCGCCAACGGCGTCTTGCGGGTTGTCGTCGGAAAAGCGGTCAACGTTGAGCCGGAACATGAGCGTCTGGTTCGAAGTGAGCTTGTGGTCTACGCGCCCGTCGAAGAGAAACTGGCGATAGTGGCCCGTATAGTCGAGGCTGCCGTCCGCAGGCAACACGAAGGCGGGCAGCGTGGTCGAGAGAAACGTCGTGCGATTCTGCCGCGTGTAGTCGGTGGTAGCGAAGAAGAAGGTCTTGTCCTTGACGAGCGGCCCGCCGATTGAGCCGGAATACTGGTTGAGCGTGTCTGGAATGTCTACCGGATTGATGGCTTGAAGCGTCGTGGGCGTAACGCAACTCGCCACGGACGGAGGGCAGAAGCCGTTGGTCGAAAAAGTCTTCGCCTGCCAGTTGCCGCCGGGACGGATGAGCAATATTCCCTCGCCGTGAAATTCGTTCGTGCCGGACTTGGTGACGATGTTCAGGGCGGGGCCGGAAGTCCAGCCGTATTCGGAAGAGAACGCATTCGAGAGAATCGCTATCTCCTGGATGGCGCCGAGCGGCACGGTGGCAATCGCCGTCTGGCGTCCCCATCCTTCATCGTTGTTCGCGCCGTCGAGCGTGAACGTGGTCGCACGGCGCGAGCCGACGCCGGTGATGAAGTACGTCGCATTGACGAAGAGGTCGCCGGTGCCTTTCCCTTGCCGGAACGCCGAATTGAGCAAGGGCAAGGTCGTCGATTTGCGACCGGGAATCGGCGTCTCGTCAATGGTCTTGCTGTCGAGCCTGAGGCCAATCTGCGCGTCGGCGCGGACGCCTTCGGTGGTGCCGTAGACTGTGACCTCCGCTTTCTCGGAGCCGACGAGGAGCTTCACCTTCAAGGTCGCGGTTTCGCCGGAGCGCAGCGCGATGTCCTTCTGCTCTTCGTTGCCGAAGCCTTCCTTGGAGACGCTGACCGTGTAGGTTCCCGTCAGCGGCAGGGCTTGAATGCTGGCGCTGCCGTCGCTGCCGGAGACGGCTTCACGCACGGCGCCGGTCGCGTTGTTCACAACTGAAACTTTGGCGTCCGGCACAACGGCGCCGCTTTGGTCAACCACCACGACTATCATTGACGCCGTGTTGGGAGACTGAGCGGCGACAGGGGCCGCCATGAAGGCACAGAGCGCAAGCAGAAGCAGCGGCAGGCGCAAACGATTCTTGGGTCGCATTTTATTACCTCGTCGGTTTGGAATGTAGTTAGTGACATCGGCGCTGGCCCACAGGCCGATGGTCTGGATTGGCGCGATAGCTGCTCGCCAGGGCCTTCTGAAACCGCAAATTGTACGGGCGTGCGAGAGTTACTACCAAGCCTCGTAGTTTAACTCGTCAATTCGGGGTCGTGGCGCGGAAGGAGGAGAGATTGAGGATGCTGCGGCTCAACGTAGAGCTTCATCAACGCTACAGCTTTAAACTCGTCAGAGGTCTGGAATCTGCCAGTCAATCTGCGGCTTGCCCGCCGCCTTCAAAGCTCGATTGATGGCGGAGAACGGCTTGCTGCCGAAGAATCCGTGGCGAGCCGAGAGCGGCGAAGGATGCGCCGATTTGATAATCACGTGTCGCTCCGTGTCAATCAGCTTAATCTTTTTCTGGGCATACGCTCCCCACAGCACGAACACGACCGCGCTCTCGCGCTCGTTGACGCGGCTGATGATGGCGTCCGTGAACTGCTCCCAACCCATGCCCTGATGCGAGTTCGGCTCGCCCGCGCGAACGGTCAGCACGGCGTTAATCATCAAGATGCCTTGCTCCGCCCAACGAGCCAAATAACCGTTGTTGGGGATGCGGAAGCCGACATCCGCCTGCAACTCTTTGTAGATGTTTCTGAGCGACGCGGGAGGCTTGATGCCGGGCCGCACGGAAAAGCACAATCCGTGCGCCTGATTCTTGCCGGGATACGGGTCTTGCCCTAGCAGCAGCACGTTGACGTTCTCGTACGGCGTCAACGTCAAGGCCGTGAAGATGTCCTTCTCCGGCGGGTAAATAATGTGCGACTGTTGTTCCTTTTCGAGAAACTGCCGTAGGTTGCGAAAGTAAGGCTTGTCCAGTTCTCCGGCCAGCGCTCGACGCCATGACGTTGGAAGTGTGGGCAGCATAAAGATAAGTTTCCTGTGATGAAGATAAGTTTCCTGTGACGGGTTGCCTTCGCCTTTTGTTAGCTTCGCTGTTGAGCTAACATCTCTGCAAGCTTCTAACGCGGACAAAGATAAAACGCAAACGGACGAACGGGGAAGAGTTGAGACAACGCACAGCGAAGAAGAGCCACGGCAAAGTTGTTTCAGCGAGGCGCGCTTTCACGGCAGGCGCGCTCGCCGGAGACATCAACGTTAAGGTTGGAAGCGAAGCTCTCGCGCTCTCCAATCTGGACAAAGTGTACTGGCCCGAAGACGGCTACACGAAAGGCGACCTAATCAAGTACTACTACGAAGTCTCCAAATATATTCTGCCGTATCTCGCGGGCAGGCCGCTCATCATGAAGCGCTATCCGAACGGGATAGACGGAAAATACTTTCATCAACATGATGTCGATGATGCCCCTGACTTTGTGCCTACGGCCTCGCTGGAAGTCGAAGACGGCGGCGGTCATGTCGTCGATTACATTCTGGGCGACAATCTTCAGACGTTGCTCTACATGGCGAACCTAGGCGCCATCGAGCGTCATCCGTGGCACTCGCGCGTTCGTCATCTGGATTATCCGGACTGGCTCGTCTTCGACATGGACCCCGGCGAAGGCGTCACGTACAAAACAATCTGCGAACTGGCGATGGCCTTGAAGGAAGTCATCGAAGAGCTTGGGCTGAAAGGTTATCCGAAGACTTCCGGCTCAAGAGGCTTGCACGTTTACGTTCCGTTGCAGCCGGTTCACGATTACGAAGCGGCAGCCGCGTTTGCCGAGCGAGTGGCGACGATGGTGGCCACGCAGAATCCGGCGATAGCCACCGTCGAGCGTTCTTTGAAGAAGCGACGGCGCGGGCAGATTTACGTTGACCACATGCAGAACGCGCGCGGCAAATCGGTCGTCTCGCCTTACTCCGTGCGCCCGCGCCCCGGAGCCACCGTTTCGGCTCCGCTGGAATGGAGCGAAGTCGAAGGCAAAGAGATTACTCCGCAGGATTTCAACATCAAGAACATGAGAGCGCGGCTGGCGAAAAAGGGCGACCTCTTCAAACCCGTGCTCAAGTTGAAACAGGGCTTGAGCAATGCTCTGGAAAAAGCCGGGCAGCGTCATTAAAAAGCCGGACAGCAACGGCGTCATCTCAGGCAGCAGAACGCGCGCTTGAAGCCTTGAACATGATACGCGCCACTGCGCCGGAGTCCGATAACGAACCTTATGCTTTTCAGGCTTTGCGACAGCAGCGTCAAGCGCATGATGTAGGGGTAGCGGCTTGCTTGAAGCACACTATCTTGAGTCCATTTTGACTTTGCCCGTAGAGCTTGCTTGTCATATTAGCTCATCATTTTTGTGAGGATGGAAGAGCGATGAGAGGCGAGCTATTGCGGGGCTAAGTCGTAGGCGAAGAGGCGGTCGTCGCGTGAGACGTAGAGGAGGTTCGTCGCGTCGTCGCTGATGAATCGCTCGTCCGGGTCGTTGAGCTTGACGGCTCGCTCAGGTGTGCCGTTGTTCAGGTTGACGCCGAGCAGCCCGTGGCCCGCGTCGCGGCCCTTGAGGTCTGTGTAGAAGTACATCCATTGGCCGCGTAGGGCCGCCAGTTTTTTACGACGCCAGAGAAAGCGCGAGAGTCGTTCGAGTTGCGACGCGGGATCAAGGCGGTCGAGCAATCTGGTTTCCGCTTCGGCTGCGGAGGGCGCGTGGACGGGCAAGCGCAAGTTGGTCGGCGGGCGCGCGCTTGAAAGTTGACGCGCGCTTGAGACTCTGGACAGCACGCCGAAGGAGCTGAACCGCTCACGCGCATACTCGCGCGCGTAGTTTTCCGCGAGGCTCGTCAGGTTGGGCAGCGTGGCGTGGGCCGCGAGCCCAGACCAGCGCAGCGTGCTGGCGGCGTTGAGCAGTTGCGCGCCGCGAAAAACGGTGGTGGCCGCGCCGCCGTAGCGGAAGTAGAGCGAGGCGGCGCGCGCGGCGACGGCGGCGACCGTCCGTAGAAAGCCGCGACCGGGCGGATTATGACGCGAACGCCAGACAGCCTTCTCTCCGGCGACGTTGAAAGCGGCGACTTCGTTGTCGCCGCCGACCACGAGTTGGCCGCGCTCGTTCAGCAGAACGAAGGCGGCTCTGTCAACTTCATGCGAAGCCTTCGCGCGACGCTTGCCCGTCTGCGCGTCGAGCATGATGAGGTCGTCGCTGTCAGCGATGGCGATTGTCGTTGAATCAGGCAGAGCGATGTTGGTGATGCCCTTGTCGGCCCCTTTGTAACGCCAGAGAATTTTGCCCGTCTCGACATCAATCGCGCTGACGCCGTAGGGGCCGCGCTTCGTTTGTTCGCCGTTCTCAAGCCGCGTGAACTGCCCGCCCGTGCGGACGTAGAGCGCTTCGCGCGTGAGAATCATCTCCGGCGCGAGTCCCACATCTTTCGACTCCCAGACGGCCTCGCCGCTAGCGCGCGAGATGGCCCGCACGTGGCCACGGCCCGAAACGTAGACGTTGCGCTCATCCATCACGGGGTCTGCTTCGGTCAGGGCCAAGCCTTCCTCGTTGACGCGAAATTTCTCGCGCCGCCGCTCTTTGCCCGTCCGCTCGTCGAGCGATGTCACGCCTTCGTAGAAGAGATACAGGCGGCCATCCAGAAAAGCTGGCGGGCGATAGTTGTCGAGCGTGTAAGAGACTTCCGTGGCGTCGTCCCAACGCGCGGGCATCATCTCTATGTCGCTCTCAAGCTCGTGTTGCCAGACTTCGCGGCCCGCGCTCAAATCAAACATGTGAACGATTGCGCGCCGCTTGAATCCTTCGCGCGCACGCCCGCGCGCATCCCGCGCCATGACGACGGCGAGCAGATTCGTGTTCTGGTCTAAGGCCATCTGCATCACGCTGCCGCGCGTCTTCTCGCTGCGCCAGAGCGTGTCGCCCGTCATCAAATCTGCGGCTTCCAGTCTGGACTTGTCGCCGCTCTCCAAACTCAGGAGCAGGATGTCTGTGCCGGGAACAGCAGCGACATCCGTTTCGTCGAGCCGCGTGTTCTTGCGCCGCCAGAGCGTTTCGCCGGATTCGGCGTCAATGCAGTAGAGAGACTTTGTTGTCCCGACGACGAGCACGCCGAGTTCGGTCGTCTGGTAAAAACTGACGGGCGCGTCCAACTTCGCAGACCAGCGCGTTGCGTCGTCGGCTCCAAGCGCGAAGAGGAAACACGATAGCAGCAGCGCAGAGAACAACGCGACGCTGCGAAAAAACTTGACGGCGTTTGGAAGATGAATCGAGAAAGACAATTTTATTATCGCTGCTCCGCGAAGATTGCTGTCATGATTTCTGAAGGGGAGGCTTTGATTATAAAACCGGCGCGAGATAATTGTCATCAGTGAGCGAGGCCGGAAGCTCATTCGTCGCCTGTCGGCTTAGAGCGCAGACGCTTGATTTGCGAGCGGCGCGACTTCTCTTCGAGCGTGCGATTCTTCGCGCTGCGCGGCACGCGCGTCGGCACACGCTTGGCCGGGCGATGATTCAAACGCTCTATCTTCTCGCGCAGCTTTCGCAGGCAGAGCATTTTGTTCTGGCGTTGGCTGCGCTCTTGTTGGGCGGAGACGACAACACCCGTCGGCAGATGCCTGAGCCTGACTGCGCTCTCCGTCTTATTCACGTGCTGGCCGCCGGGGCTGCTCGAACGAAAGGTGTCAACCTCGCACTCTCGCAGCAAATCTTCATCCGCTTCCGGCAGCACAATCATCTCGCCGCTCTCCACCTCTCTCCCCTCCATCCGAACAACTCTTTCCGCCGTTAACGGCTGTATCTCTCAAATCAAAACGAGCCCTTGATGTTGCATAACGCAGCGACGCTGCCACAATATCTTGCGCAAGCAGACTATCAACTTTATGAGCAAGACCGGAGCGCAACCGCATGAGCGCAGCCGGAGAATAAAGGTGAATCTTATCGGACGCTCGTCGTGGCGTCGAAACCGTCCGGCACAGGTTTAATGAGGATCATTCTTTTTCTACAAGTTGCTCGCTCCCCACGCCTGTGCGCCTTTGGATACTGTGCTTCGCTAACTCTAAAGGTTCGACATCGCCGGTTCTCTGCAAATGGCCAAGCAGCCTTTCACGCCGCGCTTTCTCTCTCTCGTCAGTCCCTGCTTCATTGAGCAGCTTGCGCAGATCGTCTTCAGTCTCGGCAACCGTTTCATTCTTGAGGCGCAGTAAGGCCAGGCCGGCCAGTTGAAAGCGGTCGAAGTTCTCCATCAGAAATTCGCGCAAAGCAGGACTGTTTTGCAGGTGGAATCTGATTGATTGTTCGACACCTCGAATCGGGTACTGAGGGAAGGAAGCGGAATGAATAATTGCTGACGCGAAATTATCGAGGAGCAGTTCCGCCATTGCTTTTAGCTCATCCCGGTTCGCCTTGTCTCCCTCTTTCCAAAGTTTGCTCTCGTAAAAGTAGGGCCGCAGGTACGGTCTTTCGATGAGGATCGGCAGGTGTTCAGACATTTCTGTCATGGCCCGCTGGATGAGTTGGATTTCAGGCTGCTTTTGAGCATTCTCAAGCTGCTTTCGGGCCGTCTCCATTTGCTCCTGTGCAGCGCGAAGTTGTCTACGGAAAATAGAGAAATTCAGTAGACCAGTGATAACCAGCAGGAGTGTCCCGCCGAAGCTCAGCAATGAAACCCATACTTCCGATTTCACACAGCCCCCCTTATCGAGCAGAACTTTCTAACTCAACATCATACTAACATCTCTGGAGGTCTGCTTCCTGAACAGCTACGTTGGCGTCACTGGCTGACGCCCGCGCAATCTGAGTTGGCGCGCGAGACGATGGGGCCGAAGCGTTGTTGATATTCAGTCGAAGTCAGAAAGGCGCAGACCATCGCGCGATAGTTTCCGGGGACGCGGTTGTCAACCACGTCGAGCCAGAATTGATAGCCGCCCTCGTCCGGGTTGCGCTGCAAGTAGCCGAAGTATTGCATGAGCACAAAGGCGCGATTGTATTCCGCGTTCTGCACCGCCGCGTCGTCGGACAGGAGCCTGACGACGCGCGCCCGCCCGCCGTTCGATTGATACTCACTCAGCAAGGCCGCGCGCTGCGATGAAAGATTAACTCCGGTCGTTTGCTGCACGGTCTGCAAGAGCGCGTCAACGAGCTGTTCGGGTGAGAGCGACGACGGATACTTTTGTAAAAATTCCGCGCGCTGAATCCACTGGCCGGCGAACGCCTGCTTGGTCTGTTCCAGTTGCGGCCCTTCGACAATCAGGCCGCGGTCTGCGCTGTACTCCTGATAGCCGGGCCTTCGTCCCAGGCTCGCGCGATAGAAGCGATAGAGAAAAGAGCCTGTGCGCTGAAACTCCGCTTCGACGAAGAAAGCCGCGCTGACGGCTGCGCGTCGCCCGTTGATGCAAGTCTCGTCGGCGTGGCAGCGCGTTAGCTCGCTTGTCCAGTAGCCGAGGCCGGAGGTGTCAGGCTCGCGGTTGAGAAAGTCTTTGTACTGCTGGCGGACGAAGAACGAGGCGTCGTCAATATAGCTGCGGTGCGGCAGGTTGGGCCGCAGCACGAAGAGCCCTTGCTCTATACCGCTGACGATGACCGTGCCGCTGCGAAAGTATGGATAGTTGCCCCAAGCGCCGTTGAAGGCCGCGTCGTCGTTGAGCGGATAGATGTCGAAGAAGGCTCGCTCGTTGAGGCTGAACAAGGATGTATTGGCGGCGTCGAGGATGCGCAGGCCGCTGCGATAGTTGGCCTCGTAAGCGTAGCGACCGCGCACGTAGAGATTGTGGTCGATTGACGAGCTTGGGCCGTTGTAGACACTAGCGACGGAAGGGGCTGCGAGGTTTGAGAGATTCCAGATGTAGGTGCGCGAGTTGCCGCCGAAGTCGCGCTCGTCCAATTCGTCGTCGAGCAAAAACTGCGCGTGGTCGTCCGTTAGCCAGCCTTGATGCGTGTAGCCTCTGCCGTCGTAGCCTGTCCGCGACAACTGCGCGGGCGCGCTCTTGTTCGTCACGTCAACGATGGTCAGCGTGTCTTCGTTGGCGCTGAAGCAGAGTTCGTGTCCCTGATAGGTCGCGTCCGGCCCGTGATAGATGACGCACTCGGTTTCGTGCGTGTAGCCGTCCTGATCCACGCAACCGGCGAAGACGGGCGCGAGCGGGTTCTGCACGTTGACCATGTGCAGGCCGCCCGAACAGGTGTCGCGGCTGCCGGCGGCGTAGGCGAAGCCGGTCTGCTCGTTGATGGCAAGCGTGTGCGCGCGGCTGAAGCCGTTGTAGTGCGCCGTCTCCGTGAAGGTGACGGGCGGCGAAGGAACGTTGCGCAACTGCGTCAGGTCGAAGACCTGCATGCCGTGGCCGATGGCTTCGCTGACGATGAAAGCGTAGTTGTTGTAGACCTTGATGCTGCGCCATGCGGAACTGACGCTGTGCGGCGGGAGGTTGCCGAGATAGACTGGCGACTGCGGGTTGGTGATGTCTATGAAAGATGTCCCGGTCGAGCGTCCCATCAAGGCATACTCTCTGCCCGTCGCCGTGTCGGTCCAGCCCCAGAGGTCGCTGCCGGAGCCGCCGCCGATGTCTGCGAGCGGCATGAACGCGGCGAGGTCTATGTTGTTGCAGGGGAAGCTGCCCGCCAGCCCGTTGACGCAGGGCGTCGCGGCCAGAGCGAACATCGGCTGGTTGTTCGGTTGACCGTTGGTGCCGTCGCCAACGTGGTCGCCGTCCTCTTCGTCATGCAACGCCAGGAGCGGCCTGCTCCAAGCCGTCGTCAGAATCAACAGGGACGCCAGCAGCAATGTCAGATTTCTCTTTCGCATCCAGAACCTCTCTCGCTAAAAGTGGCAGGCATGAGCCGCGCAGAGCGACGATGAAGCATGAGCTTTCATCGCTTGAGCGGATGAAATTTTTCCGTGAATGGGTTGCGCTTACGAAGTCGGGGAGAGACGAGAGAGGCCAGCATAATCGAATGAGGCTGCGGCTGCAAGCACACGGCGCGCAAGCGGCGGCGTGGACGCTTTCGGCGGCTGCTTCTGCTGCGCGCGCCGTGTGCGCTAAGATGTGTCTTCAAGTCGCGGGCGAGAGCTTCAAAGGAAGTTGAGAGAGCGCAGTTGACGAGCGGGCCGAAGCGTTGACGAGTAAGGATGAGCAATGATGTCAGGCAGCAATATTTTATACCGGCAGCGACGACGGAAGACCTCTTTTTCGTCCGTTCTGAGAATCGCGCTGTTCGTCTTCTTCTTGTGCGGGGCATCGAATCAACAGGCGTGGGCGCAACGCGCGCCCGAACAGGATTATCTGGTCTACGTGCTTTCGGAGTCGGCGGATAGAATCGCGCTGGTGCGCTTTGGGCCGCAGGGCGCGCGCGTCGAGCGCGACTTTGAGACGGGCAGCATGCCGACGGACATAGACGGGCCGCATGGCATCGCCGTCTCGCCGGACAAGCAGTTTTACTATGTCTCGCTGGCGCACGGGCGGCCCAACGGCTCCGTCTGGAAATACAGGACGGCGGACGACTCCGTGGTGGGCCGCGTCGCGCTCGGCCTCTTCCCGGCGACGATGGACTTGACGCCCGACGGCAAGTTTCTGTACGTCGTCAACTTCAATCTGCACGGCGACATGGTTCCCTCTTCCGTCTCCGTCGTGGCCACCGATTTGATGTTGGAGATAGCCCGCATCAAGACCTGCACGATGCCGCACGGCTCGCGTCTCAACCCGCAGGGGACGAAGCAATATTCCGCTTGCATGATGGACGATATGCTCGTCGAAGTTGACACCGCGACACTGCGCGTCGCGCGCCACTTCCTGCTCACCAAAGGCCACGAGATGGGCATGACCGGAGCGCCGCACGCAGGCATGCCGGGCATGGAGATGAGCGGCGCAACGAACGGCACAACAAACAGCGCGACGGGACAGATGCGCGACACGGGCGGCCACGGCATGGAGCCGCCGAAGCCGGGCGACATCTCCTGCTCGCCCACCTGGGCGCAGCCTTCGACAGACGGCTCTTCGGTCTACGTCGCCTGCAACAAGTCGAGCGAGATTGTCGAAGTGGACGCGCAAAGCTGGAAGGTCAAGCGGCGTCTACAGGCGCGGCCCGGCGTCTACAATCTGGCGGTGACGAAAGACAATCGCCTGATTGCGACGAACAAGCGCGACCAGTCCGTCTCCATCTACGACTTGAAGACGGGCAACGAGTTGGCGCGGCTGCCGACCAGGCGCAAGGTCTTGCACGGCGCGGTCGTCTCGCCCGACAATCGCTACGCCTTCATCTCCGTCGAAGGCATCGGCAGCGAACCCGGCACGGTCGAAATCATAGACCTCGAAGCCTTGAAGACAGTCGCCACCGTCGATGTCGGCGAAGTGGCGGCGGGGATAGATTTTCTCAGGATGGAAACGCCCGCCGCCATAAAGAAGTGACGCAGCGTCAACACAAGCCGGAGCACATCGCCCCCCAATTTGGGGGAGGCAACATAATCTTTGGGGGAGACGAGACAAATCTTGGGGGACGCGACACAATCTTTGGGGGAGACAATATTATCTTTGGGGGAGATGATAAAAGTCTTGGGGGACGTGATAAAAGTCTTGGGGGAGACGATGTAAACATTGGGGGAGCAAATAATAATCTTGGGGGAGACGATATAAATATTGGGGGAGCAAGTAAAAGTATTGGGGGAGACTCCATAAGCTTTGGGGGAGACGCTTTAAGGCTTGGGGGAGGCTCCATTTGCGATTCTTTTAGCTGTTCATGGCTTTCAAGGCCCCTGTAACCAGAGAAAGCAGACGAGCATAAAGAGAAGGCAGCGACGCACATTGGCTCGCTGCCTTCTCTCTTTGTCTAAGCAGACGACTGCTCGCGCAATCAACTGCCTGTTATTTGCCCGGCTCGGTCGTTGAGCCTTTGACCTTCGGCCCGGCGAGTTTGACGACCCAGAGGCCGCTGTTAATGTCGTTGAAGTAGATGAGCCCGTTGTGCGGCTGCGCGCCCCATGTGAAGGGCAGGTTGGGACGATAGCCTTCGGGGTCGCCCGCCCAGAGGTGCGCGATTTCGCGTCCCTGCCGGTAGAGGTCGCCGCGCAGTTCGCCCGACACATCGACGACGCGCCCGCCGCCGTTGTAGTAACCCATGTACATCAAATCGTCTTCGACCCACATGTTGTGCGCCCCTGCCTCCGGCACGGGATATTCGGCCACCTTGCGCGGATGCTCAAGGTCTGAGACATCGACGACGTGAATGATGCCGCGCACGGGAATGCGCCGCTTGCTGGTGATGTCGAAGACCGGGGGAAAGACTTCATCGCCGACGAAGACGTAGTTCTTATAGCGGAAGACGGAGTGCGTGCCTGCGAGCCAGCCGTTGCCGTAGAGCTCGTAGTGATTGAAGGGCAAGCGACTGACGAGTTGCGGCTTTTCGGGGCTGCCGCCCTTGATGCCTTTGCCGACATCTAGGATGACGAGGCCGTCGCGCCAGTAAGCCAGATAGGCCAGCCCGTCTTTGACCTGTAGGTCGTGCAGGTAGCGGCCATGAACTTCTTCGCCCTCTTTGGTGCGCGTCGTCGTCGCCACGTCGCTCTGCACTTCCCAACGCGCCACCTCCTTCGGATTCCTGACATCCGCGAAATCTATCACGCGCATAGAGCCGGTCGCGTCGTCCGTCAGGTAAACGTAATGACCATCAATGAACGCGCTGTGGACGCCGCCCGTCACCGTCGCCGTATACTCTGAGACGACTTTCGGATGAGCCATGTCGGAGCTATCAAGAAAGACGATGCCGTTCTTTCTGTTCGATGCTCCCTCGCGCGTGATGACGGCGACTTTGCCGTCGGCGGTTGTGCTGACATCGTTGACGGTGCGCGCATCCACCTTCACTGTGTCCGTCAATTTAGGGTGCGCGGGGTCTGTGATGTCATAGACCAAAAGCTTGTCCGAGATGGTTGAGACGTAAGCGTAGTTGCCGAAAATCCATTGCTCGGCGGTCTGTATGACGACGCCGTTGCCGTCCAGCATATTTTTCGACAAGGCGTGTCCGACAATCTCTATCTCGCGCTCGGCATTGCGCGGGGCGACGACGACGGAGGCGACAGCCTGCTGCGCTCCGCTGTTGGCCGTGACAACGTAAGTCCCCGGACGCTCCGCGACAAAGCCGCCGTCCGGGTCTATCGTCGCGCCTTCGCCGCTGACGGCCCAACGCGCCACGAAATTATTAACCTGATCGCCAGTCCCTTGCGCTCGCGCGTTGAAGCGCACGACATCGCCCGTCCGCGCGTTCGTCGCGCGCGGCTCGATGCTCAGGCCGGTTATCGTGCTCTTGACTACCGTTATCGTGACGTTGCCGCTGCCGCTGCCGGAAGCGGCGCGCAGCGTGGCGCGTCCCGGCGCGATGCCCATCACAACGCCCGCCGCATCGACGCTGGCGACCGCCGGATTATCCGAAGTCCAACTGATAACGGCGTCGCTGCGCGGGTTGCCGTTTGACGTGCGGGCCATCGCGACGAGCTTGGTTGTTCCGCCGACGACGATGGGACGGCTCATCTGTTCCACGTCAATGCGCGCGACGGGCGTGGCCTTGACGAACACTTTGGTGAATCCGGCTTTGCCTCCGACCAGCGCGCCGACCATCACTTCGCCCGGCTGAAAAAAGTTGACCGTCCCGGTGTCGTCCGACACCGCCAAATCAAACGGCGCGGCGAACCATGCGGTGGGTTTGATATTAAGCGGATTGCCGTTAGCGTCCTTGGCGATGGCCGTGAATTTGAGCGGCTTGCCGACTTCTGCTTCAGCCCCCGCCGGAGTCAGTTCCACGCTTTGCACAGCGGACACGGCTGGCGTCGGCTGCGCTTGCTGCGCCACAGCATTCTGCGCGCAGGCAAGCAACATGGCGCACACCAAAATCAGGATAAAGGAACGCGAAGCTTTCTGCATAAAGACCTCCAGGAGCAATCCAGTTTAAAAATTCAGGCGCTATCTTATTCCTTGCCCTCAGCGGCAGCAAGAAGAAAGCGTGGCGGCGGGGCGCAGCTATTCGCCGTCCGGCAAGACGGCCCGGCTCAAAGCTCTGCGCGCCAATCTAGGTCAGCAACTTTGTTGGAATATCTTCGAGAGAGAAAGGCAATCTGTTTTGTTCGGAGTCGCTCGAAGGATGAAGCATTTGGAAGCGCGCGGTGATGAAGCGCGCGACGTTGACGCCTAGACTGGCGTCCAACTCGCACAACTGCTCGGCCAGCGCTCTTTGCGAGACGCGACCGAAAGCGCGTTGGAGTTCGAACGCCGCCGCCGTCGCTCCTTCGGCTATTATCATCTCGAAATCGTTGCCGCCGCGCTCCAATCGTTTCGTGAAATTGAGCAAGCTCATGCGCCCTTCGTTATGAATCGTGCCGGTGACGACGACGACCAGATGGCGCGCTTCCGTCTCAATCTTTGTGCTTATCGCGCGGCGCGCAAAGGCCGGAGTTAGATTCCCGTCCCGCAACACGATGAGGAACATCTCTTCGCAGACGCGCACCATCATCCGCGCCTCGCCGTCGCCCGCCGGAGGCTCCACGACGATTTCGCTTTCCGGGATGCCGAAGCCGCGCAGCACGGCATGCAGGCGATTGACCAGCCAAGCCCCGTCGTCCAGCAGAGCGGACGCCAGCCGCGTCGGGGCGAAGACCTCTTCAATCTTCTCATCTGCGATGGCCGCGCCGCACACGCTGCACCATGCATGGCTGATGGTCATGACGGCCAACGCATCCGCCGAAGGAAGGCTGAACAAAGTGTGGCCGGACGTGCGACAATTGACCAGCACCTCGCGTCGCAGCAACCCGACTTCCAACAGTTTGTTCGCAGTAAATTCAGACGGCGCGTTCAACTCGCCCGACGCAGGATTCAGCGGAAAGCCCTCGGCGTATGCTTCCTTGGCGCGGCGCAAAAACAATCGGTTGTAATCATCGTCCAGCGATTCAGCCGCGCGCACACGCTCCGCATCATTCTCCCTGCAAACTATCGTTGACAAAGCATCTGCATCCTGTCTGGCGATGAAGCGCAGAAAGCCTTGATGAATCGAAGAATTATTTTGCCGCCAGAGCGTCAACTTCGTCGCGTCATCTTCGCGCCTGCTGCCGCTGCTGCTGGCCGCGTCGCCCGCCTCCGCCAGTGTCAGGCTAATCGCCTGACAAAAAGCGTCGAGCTTGCGCAAAGGCTCCGCCGTTTGTCGCTCATAAACTATCCCTGCGCGCATTCCCTTCGACGTTGACGCCAAGCCTTCGAACAAGAGGAACAGCACATGGTCTGCAAAGCAGAAGAGGTCGCCCTGAACGTACTGGTTCGGCCCATCTGCATGAACGAGCGCGGCTATGAGACGCTCCATCTCCGCGGCCCGCTCAGGGTCCGGCAACGATTGGCTGTAGCAACTCAAGCGCGTCGAGCGGATGAGCGGAACGAACTGCCTCTCCTGCAACTTGGACAACAAACGCAGGCGCGCTTCGTCGTCCGGCTGATGCTCCAAAATTCTACTAGCGAGGAATAGCATCTCTCTCATCCGCCTCCCATCATCGCCGTCAACTCATCTTGCGCCCGCGCGCCGCTCTTTCTAGCTTTGCGTCACACGTCGAATCATTCGGGCGCGTTAATCCTGACCATCACAGTCTCCTGCCCTGTTGCCGTCGCGGCGTAGCGACGCGAGCGCGCCAGCCTCAAGGCCAGAGCCTCGTAAGCTTCCATGCCGGGACGATGCTCCGCGACGAACGCCTGCGTCACGCGCCCCCGCTCAAGGCGCACCGCGACCTTTATCGTCTGCGCGCCCGCGCCCGCCACATCGCTTCCGCCGCTGCTGCTGACAGCATTGCTCTTCTGGCCTATCTCCGACAGCGCGGCGGTGATGTCCCTGCGAATCAGCCAGCGCGTCACCAGGACCACGGTTGCTAAGCTCACTAACAAAGAGATGATGGCGCTGGCGATTAAGACGCGGCGGTTGCGGCGGCGGCTGGCGCGCTCCAAAGACGAAGGCGGCAGAGCCAGAACTTCCCTCGCCGCCGGCAAAGCTTCGGGCTCGATTTCAACGGTCATCACAGTCGCGGGCTTTGAAGCCTCCGCGACCGCCGCGCCATTTGACGGCGCAGCGTCAACCTCGACGGTCTTCTCTTCCCAACAGCCGAGCAATTCTAAAATCACTTTTTGCGACGACTCGTTAATGGAACGGCGCGGCGGCGGAATCAAGGGGTTGAAGTTGAACGAAGCGTTCGGTTGCGAGAGCGCGACCAGCACGGCCTGCAAGCCGCCCATGCTGTTGAGTTGCGCGTCCACCAGATTTCCTTCCCAAAAATAGAGCGAGCAAGGGCTGATTGCATATTCAATCAACAAACGCCCTGTCTTGCGCTGGCGGCGCAGAATGCTAATCAAGTCCGCCAGCGGATACTCGTTCAGGTGGCCCGTCAAGGCTATAAAACTCGCGCTTTGCATCCCGTCTCTCTTCAACCTCTGAGCAGCATTTTGATGTCGCGTTCGCTGACAATCTTCCAACCGTCGCCCGTCAATTGCCAGCCCAGTTGTTGCATGACTTTGCCGCGACGCTCGCGACCGTTCACCTTCATCACATACTCTTTATTGAACAACATAGTGGCCGCGCGCCCGTCACCGCTCAGCGTGATTTCCGGCGCGCCCGCCCTCACTTCGATGGCCTCCGAGCGCTCGAACAAGCGCGCACGGTCAGCCCGCACAACTTCCTGAGAAACATTCCGGGCGCGATAGAACGCGTCCAGCTTCAAGCTATAAAACTTCAACAACGCTTCGAGGTCGCGCGCGTTGGCAGCGGCAAGCCAGCCGTCGAACGCGCCGCGCAGAGACGCAAAGTCGCCTGCCGCAACCTGCACGCTCGAAGGAAGGTCCGGCTTCGAGGGATTCGCTTTAACTATCTCTTCGATACTCTGGTCGTAATAATAAGTGATGTTCCGGTAGGTGACTTCCGTAGGCTGTTGGGCCAGCTTGTTCCCCTGATAGACGAGCGTGGAAGCAATCATCTTGACCCAGTTGCCCACCGAGTCATACTCGTATGTATAGAGTTCCTTCCGCAGGATGTCCCTGTTATCTCCGCGCAGCGTCATCTCGCTGATGTTGCCCTTGTCATCGTACGTGTATTCCTCTTCGCCGACCTGCGCGTTGATGGGAACCATGTAAAACGTATTCTCGACTCTCTGGCCCTGACGGTCATAGCTCGTCAGTTCTAACAACTGGCGCGGCCCTTCGATGAGCTTGCCCGCATTGGGCAACAACTTTGCTATCTCCGCCCGCACACGATTGACCGGGCCACTTAGCCCGTCGCGCTCTTTGTCGTTGCCCGGCTGTGCGATTGCGGAGACTGGCTGCGCAGCGGCAGCGGGATTCGGCTGCGTCCATTTTGTGGAGATGAAAAAGCCGACCGCGAAACCGATGACGGCTAACAGCAGCAGGCCAATCAATCCAAGTGAGTAGATTTTTCGGGACATCTGACGGGCTTCCAGATTCGTTCGCGGCGCGCGAGATGCCGCGCATATTTTGTTCAGGCCATATTTTAGGCCGTGACGATTTTAGTCTACATATCGCGCCGACAAGCAAGGCAATATACAACATTTTGTAGCAGACCGCATTCGATTTTCGGCGCGGTTTCGCTTCCGGCAAGTCGCCGCCAGGTTGCGCGGCCACAGCGCGGCGGCTGAAGCGGCCCGCTCCGCGGCGCGCAAGAGCGAGGCTCGCAAAAGTCTTGATTTAAAACGAACGTTCGTGCTATATACTTGCGAGCTAAATTAAAGAGGCTTTTTTGGAAACTATTAAAGAGACAAAACCGGCGGCGACGGGGCGCAAGGCGCAGGGGGCGCGCACGCGTCAGGCGATTCTGGAAACTGCCGTCGATGTGGCTTCGGCGGAAGGCTTGGAGGGCTTGACCATCGGGCGTCTCGCCACGGAACTCTCCTTGAGCAAGAGCGGGCTGTTCGCTCACTTCGGCTCAAAAGAGGATTTGCAACTGGCGACGGTCGAGGCGGCGCGCGCAATCTTTATACGGGAGGTCGTCGGCCCGGCCTTCGAGGCTGAGAACGCGATGCCGCGCCTCTGGAAGCTGTGCGAGATTTGGCTCGACTATGTGCAGGGCGGAGTCTTTCGCGGTGGTTGTTTCTTTGCCGCCGCCGCCGCCGAGTTTGACAGCCGTCCGGGGCCAGTGCGCGACCGCATCGCCGCCATCATGAAAGAGTGGCTCTCGACACTCCGGCGCGCGGTGGTCGCGGCGCAGGAGGCAGGGCAGATGGACACTTCGGTTGACCCGACTCAACTCGCTTTCGAGTTCAACGCCCTCGAACTGGGAGCCAACTGGGCTTTCCAACTTTACGGCGACAGGCAAGCTTTTGCGCGAGCGCGCGAGGCTATCCTTGAACGCCTGCGCCGCGCTTCAACGTCGAGCGGCGCGAAACTTTTGCCGTCGCTCAAAGCGAAACGGCGTGGCCGCGCGCCAGCGCGCTCTTGATGGTTCACACAGATTATGCGAATCAGGAGTAGAAAGTGAGCAACAAACAGGCGACGGCGAGTTTGCCGTAGCAATGCACCTTCAGCCCCTGACTCGAACGAACGCGCGAGGCGTTCTGTAAATCCGTTGTTTGAATC
>JAWVFT010000046.1:0-5728 GCA_033855775.1 Blastocatellia bacterium
TCTCTATCAGGTCAATCTTCGTCCGCTTCTCCAAACCGAAATGCAGCCTCAAATCGCTTTGCGAGAGATAGCTGTCGCCGCTGCGAACTTCGTCCTTCTGCACGAGGTCGCCGGAGACGACTTTCACTCGCGCCCCGATGCCGTCGCGGTTCGAGCGCACGCCGATGGTTTTAATCAGCACGGAATTGTTAATGTTGCCGCCGTCGTTGCGAAGGACTTGCGCGCCTCCGTCCAGATTGTTGATGACGATATCGACATCGCCGTCCAGGTCAAGGTCGCCAAACGCGACGCCGCGCCCCGCCCGCTTCTCCGCGAACGGCACGCCCATTTGCTCCGCGACTTCCGCGAACGTCCCGTCGCGCAGGTTGCGGTGGACGAAGTTGCGCTGGTGAAAGTTTTTTATCTGCGGATAGACGTGACCGTTGGCGACAAAGAGATCAACCCAACCGTCCGAGTCGTAGTCGAAGAATTTTGTTCCCCATCCGACGTAAGAGAGACTTGGCGCGGCGATTTTGGCCGCGTATGAGATGTCCGTGAATGAGTTGCGCCCTTCGTTGCGATAGAGCGTGTTGTAGTCGTCGTCAAAGTTGGTGACGAACAAGTCCAACTTCCCATCGTGGTTGTAGTCGGCCACCGTCACGCCCATGCTCCCTTGCGCTGCGCCGTTCTCGTTGAGCGCGGTTCCCGAAAGAAAACCTATCTCTTTGAACGTGCCGTCGCCATTGTTATGGTAGAGGTAGTTCGGCGTCGAGTCGTTAGCGACGAAGATGTCCACAAGTCCGTCCTCATCAAAGTCGCTGCTGATGACGCCCATCCCGTAGTAGCCGTCCGGGTCTGAGACTCCGGCCTTTTTCGTCACGTCTGTGAAGGTGCCGTCGCCGTTGTTGTGGTAGAGCGAGTCGCCGTCGCCGGGCATCCCTCTGGGGCCGCACTGCACCGCGACGCCCTTGAACTGGCAGGTCTTGTCCTTGCCAAACTCAGGCAGGTTGTTGAAGTCGAAGGAGACGTAGTTGGCGACGAAGAGGTCAACCCAACCGTCCGAGTCGTAGTCCACGAAGGACGCGCCCGCAGACCAACGCGCATCGCCGACGCCCGCCTTCTCCGTCACGTCCGTGAACGTGCCGTTGCCATTATTTTTGAGCAAGTGATTCGGCCCGACGCAGGTGACATAGATGTCGTCGAAGCCGTCGTTGTTGTAGTCGGCGACTGCCGCGCCCATTCCCCAACCGATGTCGCCGACGCCCGCCTTATCCGTCACGTCCGTGAACGTGCCGTCGCCACGGTTGCGGTAAAGCGCGCTTTTAGTCTTCCCCTTAGCCTTCACCAAATCGACGGTCAGGGCGTTGACAAAGTAGATGTCCGGATAGCCGTCCGAGTCGTAATCAATCAGGGCCACGCCGCCGCTCATGGATTCGACGATATATCTTTTTTCGGGCGTGGAGACATGCTTGAAGGTGATGCCCGCCTGTTCCGTCACATCTGTGAATCGCACCGTGGCAGCTTGATTGCCGGTTGCGCGCGGAGGCAATGAAATGAGCAAGAGCATTAACGCCGCAAGCAGACTTGTTATCCTTGATGGCAAACTTGGGGATACCTCTGGTTTGAGTTTATTGATTGGCCTGGCGCAGCGCCTTATCCTTCAGTTGCCGGGAGATTTCGAGTTGGCTCTCGCCTTCCGCCTGACGCCCCGCCGCAATGTAAGCGCGACCCAGTTGATAATGAATGTGCGCCTGACCGGGCGTCAGCTTCGCGGCCACTTCAAGGCTCTCGATTGCGCCCCGTGCGTCCCCTCGCTTCAAGAGCGCGTTGCCCAGTTCGATGCGCGCGTTGACGAAATCGGGCCTGTCACGGATGACCTCTCGCATCAAGCTGATGCCCCGCTCGGTTTCCTGTCGCGCCAGCGCGACATAGCCGAGGTGATACTTGGCTTGAACGTCCGCCGGGTTTAAGGCCAACTCGGCTGCAAACTCGCTGGCTGCCTCGTCGAGCTTTCCCGTCTTCACATAAATCAAACCGGCGTAGGAATGCGCGAGGCGCACTTGAGGGTCAAGCCGGAGCGCTGTCTGCAACTCTTCAAGGGCTTTGGCCATGTCGTTCTGTTCGTAATACGCGCGGCTCAGCAGGATGTGAACCTGCGGGCTGTTGCCGCCCATGGCCACCATCTGCTTGGTAATTCGATTGGCCGCCTCCGTCTTCCCCGTCTTGTCGAGCGAGATGGCGAGCGGGTAATAGAGCGTCACCTCGTTTGGCCTTGCAGCCACAACTTCGAGCAATAACGAGGAGGCTTTGGCGTAGTCTTCCACCATGAAATAGCTCATACCTAACAACTGTTTGACTTGAAGGTTGACGGGGCGCGCTTTCACCTCGCGTTCGAGCGGCGCGATTGCTTCCCTGTACGATTCAATCTTGAAGTAGGCCAGACCCAGATTGTAATCAAGCCCGTCGTGTCGCGGATTCCATTTCGCGGCCTCGTTGAAGTGGTCTACGGCGGCGCGAAAGTCTGCGCGCTCCGCACGCAGAAGGCCGATATTATTATGAGCCGCGGCGATGACCTTCGCATGAAAGTCCGCGTCCTTTTCGAGGGCTTCGCTCGCCCGCGCGTCGGGCGCGTTCGACCCGACGACTAATCCCTGCGCCGAAACCAACTCAGGGAACTTGCTTTGCTCGTCCCCATTGGCGGCGTTGAGGAAGGCGTCCAACTTCGCTTCGTCCCGCTTGAAGGCTTTCGATTTAAGCTCGGCGGCGAGTTGCAACTCGCGCTCGCCCTCCGCGGCGCGGCCCGCCTTCAGCAACGACTGCCCGAGCCTGTAGTGCGCATTCGTCACCTGATAATCGTTATAGCTTAAGCCGGGGTTCAGGGCGATTGTCTGCCTGAGCGCCGCGATGGCCTGTTCGTACTTCCCTAAACTCTGGTACGCCTGACCGAGGAAAAAGTATGGGTCTGGATTTTTAGGCTGGAGGCGCGCGGACTTCTCCAAAGGCGCGAGGGCCGCATCCCATCGTCCATCGCTGAGATAGACAACGCCCAGATAATAGTTGGCGAAGAAATCGTCAGGATGAGCAGCCAACTCTAGCTGCAACTCTTTCATCGCCTCATTGAGTTTGCTTGCCCCGTCCTTGAGCAGATATGTCAGGCCCAGATAATAATGGACGCGCGGGAAATGAGAATCGAGAGCAACTGCCCTTTGAAATTCCTCTATGGCTTCGGATGGAAATCCAGTCTCCCTGTACGCGCGGCCCGTGAGCACGCGAAGCTGAGGCCGGTCGCCGAGTTGTGAAACCATGCGCTCGTAAATCCGCTTGGCCTGAGGAAGTTGATGTTGCTTGAGATAAGCCAGACCGAGCGTGTAGGCGACATCGTAATCGTCAGGCACGAGTTCAAGCGCGGCTTCGAGTTCGTGCGCGGCCTTTTCAAACTCGCCCATCATGAAGCGGGTCTTCCCCATCATGTGATGCGCGGGCGCGCTCTGAGGGTCGCGCGCGAGGGCGCGGCTCAAAAGCTCGGTCGCCTTCGGGTATTGCCCCGTGTAGAAGTATGCGATTGAGAGTTCGACGAGCGACTCCGTTGAGTCAGAGTGGTACGCGCCCGCCGCCTCCAGGGCCGCGACCGCATCGCGATACTTAGCCTGCGCGATATAAATTCTCCCCAACGCGGGATACGCGAGGGCGAGAATTTCTTTGTGCTCGGCCTCCGCCGCGGCCAGATTGCCTGCGCGCCGTTGCGCCTCCGCCGCCTCATAATGTTTCCGGTATAAATCACCGGCAACCTGGAAGTGGATGAGCAGGACGAGCAGCGGGAGGAAGGCTAAACGAAAATACATCGCTACCTTGATTGCTTGACGGACTCGGCAAAAAACTGGACGGAGGGCTGAGTTAAATCATTCACCCCTCCGTCCACAGTTTCAGCCTGCGCGTACTATATCAGAAGCTGAGTTTCAGGCCGAACTGAATTTCACGCGGGCCGCGCGTGGAGTTGGCCCGCCCGAAGCCTCCGTTGCTGAAGTTGTTCTCAATGCCGCCACCGGCGACGCTCAGATTATGTCCTCTGAAGTTGACGGTGTTGAAGACATTGAACATCTCCGCGCGGAACTGTAGGCCGACACGCTCGCGCACCTTCCAGTTCTTTGCGACGGAGAAATCAACGTTCTTGCTGCCGGGGCCGCGAACGGAGCCGCGCCCCAGACTGCCGATTCTTCCCTGAGCCGGGATTCTGAACGCCGCCGGGTTGATAATCTGTAGCGGGTCGCTGCCGTTGGCTTCGATTGGCACGCCCGGAACCAAATCAGGCCGCTGGCTGCCGGCTCCTCCGAGTCCGGCTGTGTCCACGCCGGAAAAGATATTGAGCGGCGTGCCGCTGTAGAAAGAGGCGATAGTATTGAGTTGCCAGTCTCCGAGAACAGCGCTCCAGACCGCCCCCAGATGCTTGAACTGCGGCAGGACGTAGACCGCGTTGAAAACGAGCGAGTGCCTCCGGTCAAGGTCTGAGTCGCCCCTGTCCAGATTGTAGTCGAAGACATCGGTCGTCTGGCTGATGAACGACTGCGTTGGGACGTTGCTGATGGCGTGCGCCCACGTGTAAGCGGTCTGGAAAGCGAGCTGATTAGAGAAGCGACGGTCAATCCAGACCTGAAGCGCGTGATAGTTGGAATCACCCGTTGACTCGTCCCTCGTCACGGCGTTGGCGAAACCGAACCTGCGCGAAGCATCCGCCGCTCTTGTCCCTGCGGCGACCGCCGCGCGGTATTGCGGCAACACCTGATTGTAGTTGCCGTTGATGAGCCGCCAGATGTGCAGGCCGTGATTGCCGACGTAAGAGACTTCCGCCACTGTGTTCTTCATGACTTCGCGGGAGACGGTCAGGTTCCACTGCCAACTCTCAGGCTGCTTGAAGTTGGGGTCAACCGAATTGATGCCCCCAAGCCCCGCCGCCGAATTGCTCAGCCCCGGACTGATGGTGTCCAGCGTGCGACAAGTCGGGCAGTCGGCCAAAGAAACGGCGCTGGGATTCCAACCCGAATCCACAACGGTATTCCATGGTGGGTTATTCGACATTCTGAGCAGCGACGCGATGACATTCGAGCGACTGAGATAGCGTCCGAACCCTAACCGCAACGCGGTCTTGCCGTCGCCTTTGATGTCCCAGGCCAAGCCCACTCGGGGCTGGAACCCGGCCTTGTTTGTATTGACCAGAGCGCGCGGCAGGTCGCCGGACTGATTCGCCTGGACGAATCCGCTGCTGAGGGTCGTTCCGTTGAATCGCTCCGGTATCCAGTTGGTTATACGGTCGTCGGCTGAGAAGGCCGGCGGGAAGAGCGAATATCGCAGCCCTAATGTCAGCGTCAGGTTGGAACGCACCTTCCATGTGTCGGTCGCGTAAATCTCGAAGTCATGCCAGCGGCCCAACGTCGTGTCTTGATTCTTGTACTCGGTGTATTCAAGCAGCGGCAGGCCACGGAGCAGCAGTTCGGAGATAGCATTGCCCGTGCGTCCGCCGGTTGACTGGATGGTGTAGAGTCCGCTGCCGCCGTTCGGCTGCTCGTTCTTGATGTTGTGGCTGACGAGCGCGCCGAATTTGGCGGTGTGGGAACCGATGACCTTAGAGAGGTCGTCCTTCCAGATAAAGAGGTCTTGATGATTAGCCCACGGCGCCTGGTGCCATAGCGTAGGATAGCCGCCGTCTCCCCAACCGACAGTGGGAAGGCCGGTGCCATCCACGCGCGGGAAGACT
>JAWVFT010000047.1:0-77836 GCA_033855775.1 Blastocatellia bacterium
GTTGATTCAAAGAACCAATATTCAGAACGCATCGCAGGTGCGTTCGACTGAAGGTCTATTCATTCATTGTTACGGCAAACTGGCTGCGGCTTGTTTACTCTTAACTTTCAACTCTTGATTCACATTATTGATGAATGATGAGACGTGATTGATGAGAGATGAGCGACGATTGATGATTAACGAATGATGACGGCGCGACCGTTGAAAGTTGAATCGCTGCGCCTTCATCATTCATAATCGCGCTTGTCCGGCAATCCATTTGTGTGAGCGAAGGCGGCGACGGGAAAATTATGGCGGAGCAAATTGAAAAATCCGGCGCGGGCGGGCGCGCTGCGGGCGAGCGCAAGGTGGCGGGCGTCATCGTCTCGCACGGCCAGTTGGCGGGCGAGTTGCTGGCGGCAGCCGAAATGATAATCGGCTCCGTCTCGCACATCACGGCTGTCTCAATCGGCTGGCACGACGACGTTGAGGCGGCGCATAACGAAGTCGAACGCGCCATCTCCCGTGTCTCGCAGGGGCGCGGCGTGCTGCTCCTGACCGACATGTTCGGCGGCACGCCGACCAACATCGCTTCCATGTTTCTGGCCGAAGATGAAGTTGAAGTCGTCACGGGCGTCAATCTGCCGATGGTCATCAAGCTGGCCAGCCAGCCGGAGGAAGAATCGCTGGCGGCGGTCGCGCGGCGCGTGCGCGACCAGGGGCAGGAAGGCATCTATCTGGCGGGCGATTTGCTCGCGCCGCAGAAGAAGGGCTGAGGCCGCAATGGTCGAACAACGCGTGGTCGTCACCAATCGTCTCGGCCTGCATGCGCGCGCCGCTGCCCTTTTGGTGCGAACGGCTTCATGCTTTCAGAGCGCGCTGCGCCTGGAGCGATTGGACGGCACGGCGGCGGCTGATGCCAAGTCAATCCTGAGCGTTTTGATGCTGGCGGCGGCGCGCGGCACGGAGTTGCGAGCCGTCGCTGAGGGCGCGGACGAAGGGGAAGCGATGGGCGCGCTGTGTCGTCTTTTCAGTGACGGCTTCGGAGAGAACGAGCAGTGAGCGGGCGTCGTCAAAGAAGAGAGACGAAGTGGACGGGCCTTGGTGTCTCGGACGGCGTGGTCGTCGGGCGCGTGCTGCGGATTTTCAACGGCGCGCGGCAGGTCTATCGCGCGACGCTGGAAGAGGCGGACATTGAGCGAGAGATGCGCCGTTTGCGCGCCGCCGTGCGTCTCGCGCGCCGACAGTTGTTGGCCGTCAAAGCGCGCGCCGAAGTAGAGTTGGGCGCGGAGCACGCCTACATCTTCGACGCGCACTTGCTGATGCTCGAAGACCGCAAGCTGCTCGAAGACATAGAGAGCTACATTCGTGTGGAGCGCGCCAATGCCGAATGGGCCGTCAAGGTCGCGGCCGACCGCTTGCTCGCCGTCTACTCGGAAATCAAGGACGACTACCTGCGCGAGCGCGGCTCGGACATTGAGGATGTCATGCAGCGCATTCTCGTCGCCCTGAGCGGCGAGCCGCCGCTTCATCGTCAATTGACGGAAGCCGCCATCATCGTTGCCGAAGACTTGTTGCCCTCGACGGTCGCCGAGTTGGACTTCGACCACGCGCGCGCCATCGCGACGGACGCCGGAGGCTGGACTTCGCACACGGCCATCATCGCCCGCGCGCTTGGGATTCCGGCGGTCGTCGGCTTGCGCGATTTGCATTGGCAGGCGCGCACCGGCGACGAGATTGTGATAGACGCTCTCAAGGGCGAAGTGATACTGCATCCCGCGCCGGAGACAATCGAACACTATCGCGCCAACTCCGCCCCGGCTTCAGTCTCGCGGCAGGCGGCAACCGAAGCGGGGCGCGGGCCTTTGCTGACGCTCGACGGCGTTGAAGTCACCTTGCGGGCCAACGTCGAACTGCCGGCCGAGTATGAAGGCGTGCGTCGCTTCGGAGCGCGCGGCATCGGGCTGTATCGCTCCGAGTTCTTGTTGTCGCATCGCGGCGCGATGCCGGATGAAGACGCGCAGCGGCAAGCTTACGTGGAGATTGCGCGCCTCGCAGGCGACGACGGCGCGACGATTCGTTTGTTTGACCTCGGCGGCGACAAGACGGCGGGCAGTTCAGTTGAGACGGAACGCAACCCGGCTCTGGGCTTGCGCGCGATTCGCTTCAGCCTGCTTCGTGAAGATGTGCTGCGCACGCAAACGCGCGCCGTCTTGCGAGCCGCCGTCGAAGGGTCGCTCGACATTGTGTTGCCAATGGTTTCGGATGTCTCGGACGTGCGGCGCGCGCGGCGGATAATTGACGAGGAGCGAGCGCGGCTGGAAGATGAAGGCGCGGCGATTGGGGCCGTCAGAATCGGAGCGATGATTGAAGTGCCGTCCGCTGTTTTCACTGCCGACAAGCTTGCGCGTGAAGTTGATTTCTTCAGCCTTGGGACAAACGACCTGGTGCAATATCTGTTGGCCGTTGACCGCGGCAATGAGGAAGTCGCCGACTGGTTTCGCTCGCTGCATCCGGCTGTGTTGCAGTCGGTCAAGCGCACGCTCGACGCGGCGCGCGACGCGGGGATTCCGGCCAGCGTGTGCGGCGAGATGGCTGCGACGCCCGTTTATACTGTCGTCCTGCTCGGCCTCGGCGCGACCGATTTCAGCATGACTTCATCTTCGATTCCGCGCGTTCGCCGCACGCTCGCGGGAATCGCCGCGACGGATGCGCGCGCCATCGCCGCCGAGTGTCTCGACTGCGCGACGGCGGACGAGGTTGAAGAATTGGTGAGGGCGCGTTTCAGTTCTCTCTGGCCGCAGCTTTTTCCGCCAAAATCCTTGCCAGCATTAAGAAGTCGAGAGTAAAATCCAACGCGGCTTCAACTTCAGTCAGCGCGAAAAATTTAATCGAAGCAAGCCGACCTGACGGCTCATCATGACATGGCTCTGGGCGCGCTCTTCGGGCGTCGGCGAACCGGGGCTGAACTTCCAATCTTTTTAACATCGGAGAGTAGCGATGCGTAATCGCTTGAGCGCTACGAACGTGCGGCAGTTGTCCCGGCGCAGAAGAATTGGCGCGGCTTACGCCGTAGCGGCGCTGCTGTTTTTCGCGCTCGGCTTCGCTGTGCTGAACGACGGCTTTCAAACATCCGCCGCCGCCACGCCGATGCAGTTGGTGCGCCTGAACGTCGCCGAAGAGTCGGGCATGGTGCGAATCGAGATTACCGCTGACGGCTCGTTTGGCGACGCCGTAGTCGAGCAGCTATCGCGCGGGCGCGAGACTGTGATTCGCATTCGCGGCGCTCGCTCGCTGCTGCGCCCGAGCTATGCGATTAACGACGAACTGGCGGGCGGCGTTAGAGTTCATTCCGGCGAACGCGACGGCGAGCCGTACGTGGATGTCTCCATCTCGCTTGGCAACGGCGCGACGCTCGCTCAAAAGCGAAGCTTCAATCGTCTCATCATCGGCATCGCCACAGACTTCGCGCGCCTGCGACGACGCGCGCCCACAGGAGCAGGCAGCGGCGGCGCGGAACTCGCGCGCAGGGAAACGAAAACGCCGCGCGCCCTTGAGAGCAACGCTTTCGTCGCTCGCGCAGCCGAGCCGCCTCCTGCGCCCGCGAGCGCGAAGCCGAGCGAGGCGGCGAACGTCAATCCTTTAATTCAACTCGATTCGTCTTCAACGGTCAGCTACACGCCCGTCTTAGCCAGCATTCCGAAAGCTTCGCTGCGCAGCCGCCCACTCTGGAACAGGCTGCCCAACTCGCCGCTTCGACTCAGGAACGAAAATAATCTGAGCCGCGCGGAAGACTCTCCGCTCATGTTGGACGCCTCCGTGCCGTCAGCCGAGCCGTCCATCCTTAACTTCGTTCCGATGACGATTGAAGCTCCGGGCGCGACTCGCGGCGCATGGGTTCCGGGGACGACGACTGCCACCGAGGACAACATCGGCGGGCGAGCCTTCGGGGCGGGCGTCCTGCGACCGTCGTTTCTCTTCGGCGCTCTCTTCAACGATAACTATTTTTATCGCTCGACCGAAGGGCGAAACATGGGCGTCTTTACTTTCGCCCCGCGCATTGAATATGAGATACCGGGCGAAGAGCGCGCCCTGCGCCTTGCCTATGAAGCGAGGCTGCGAAAGCTGTCGAACGGCAAGTGGGCCAACGGCCATCTGTTCGACTTTGACATGCGAGCGGATTTGACTTCCTCCATTCGTCTCGGCGTGCGCGACCATTTTGTGCGCTCCGCGCTCGACCCGCGCGAGTACGACCCGGCGGGCGAAGTCTACATCGTCGGCGACACTTTCTCGCGCAACGATTTCGACGCGCGCTTCGATTTCGCCGTCGGACAGCGCAACCGCATCGGCCTCGACCTCGGCTCCAACATCGTGCGCTGGAGCAAGTCGCACATCGACTCGGCCCCGCTCTTCATAGACTACGAAGACATCAACGCCGCGCTCTCCTTCGAACGCGACATCTCCGAAGAGACGACGGCCACGCTCTCCTTCAGCTTCACAGACACGAATACGAGCGCGCCGCTGCGCCCGCAGTTTAACGGCCTGAGCGACCATCGCCGCTACGCCCTTGAAATCGGCGGGCGCACGAAGGTGACCGAGACGAGCGGCCTGGCCCTGCGCGCGGGCTACGAGCGCAGCGATTATCGCAACGCGCCGGACCAGAACGACTTCAACAGCCTCGTCTTCGACCTGCTCTATCGCAGCGATTTGACGGAAAAAACAAATTTACAGTTCGCGGCTCTGCGAAAAACGCAGGTTTCGACGTTTAATCTAGAAGGAGGCAACGCGCGGCTCGTCACGACGGGCGGGTCGGCACGCCTTGAGACGGCGGCAAGGGAGACTGTCAGATTGGCTTTGAGCCTTTATTATCAACGCTTAGGCTTCCCCGTGGCGATTGTTCCGACCTCGACCGCGAGCGGCGGCCTCTTCGTCGGCGACTTCGCGGGCGAGCGGCGGACAGACCATCTCTACGGATTTAATCTGGAAGCCTCCTATCGTTGGAGCGACCTCTTGCTGTCTCGTTTAGTGTATAGTTTCTCAAGGCGGGATTCGACGATTCCCGTCCTGACTTTTAATACCAATCGTCTTTCGCTGGTTTTTGAACTCGGTCGCCGCAACGAAGCGCGCGGTCGCCCGTTCTAACGAACAGCGAAAACCGACTTTGCGCGGTCAGCGACACACGCCATTGCCCGGCGCGTACTGCTCGCCGCCCTACAAACTTGAGTTTGGATTTAGAGTGCATCATGAAGAAAGTTGTTTCTGCATTAAGCTTTGCGCTGCTCATCGGCGCGCAGGTCTTGGCCGCGCAGGCGCAGACCAATGATGTCCGCGCCGTCACGGCTTCGACGGAAAAAGTGGCTCAGCCCACGCCCGCCAACGCCACTAATCCACAGACCAACCCGGCAGGGAATCTCAACGGCACGCCCGTCACCGCAGCGGCGACGCCGCTCCTTGACGCCGGAGCCAACTCCGCGACGAGCGATGCGCCGGGGAAGACTTTGACCACTGTGCCGGGCGCGTCCGGGCCGGGCGTTACAGCCGCTCAGAATACGAGCGCCGCCGCGCCAGTTGTTAAAGCCCCCGCGCCCGAAACAGTCTATCGCGTCGGGGCGGGCGATGTGCTCGACATTCGCTTGCTCAACTCTCAAACGCGCGAGTCAACGCTCTTCACCATCATGTCCGGCGGCCTGCTGGAATATCCCCTGGCCGGAGAGCCGCTACAGGTCGGCGGCCTCACGGTCGAAGAGATTAACGCGCGGCTGACGACGAAGATTAAGATTTACGACAAGCCGCAACTGCTCGTCAGCGTCCGCGACTACGTGAGCCATAGCGTGATTATCGCGGGTCTTGTGAATGAGCCGGGCCGGAGAATCTTGCGGCGCGAGGCCGTCCCTTTGTACGTCGTGCTGGCCGAAGCGCAGCCGCGACCGGAAGCGGGCCGCGCTCTTGTGCTTCGTTCCGGCGACCAGAACATGACCGTTGACTTAACGGACGCGAAGGCCACGGCGATGCTCGTTTTCCCCGGCGACGTGATTACCTTGTCGGCTCCGCCGCCCGCTCCCCCGCAATTCTTCTACGTCGGTGGGCCGGTCGTTGTCCCCGGCCAAAAAGATTTTCATCCGGGCATAACGTTGACGCAGGCCGTGCTCGCGGCGGGCGGCGTGACGCGCTTTGCCGGAAGCAAAGTGAAAATCTCGCGCCTCGGCGCGGATGGTCGTCTGGTTTCGACCGAGCACAATCTCAAACAGATTGAGAGCGGCAAAGTTCCTGACCCAGTGCTGCAACCGGGCGACCGCCTCGAAGTCAGTCGCGGAGGCTGGTAAAGGAAAGGCGCCAGCGAAAAGGCAAAAGGCGACGATAAGAAGTTACCAAAGGCTCGCTCCTTACGTTTTGCTTTTGCCTTTCGCTTTCTGCTTCATTTGCCTTGTCCGCGCGTAGCTGAAAAGGTATCATGCAGCGCATTGGACTGCGGACGCTTGTGAGAGCCCTGCGGCCATGCCTTGCCAGCACCGATAGCTTAGAACATCTTGCTGCAAAACTTTATCGCCCCATCCTGCCGGAGGTTTACTATCTTGCTCAATCGAAACAAACTCGGCGCTTCCGCGCTCGCCTTGGCGCTGCTTTTTGCTCCCTTCACGCCCATCATCACAATGAGCGTCGCCGCTCGCTCAATTCAGGAAGACGTGCCGAGCGACGCCGAGCAGGCTCTCTTCACGAAAGGGCAGAACTTATATAATCAGGGCCACTACGATCAGGCCGCCGCCGCGCTTTCCGAGTTTCTCAAGTCGTATCCGAACAGCATCATCACAGACCTGACGCTGCTCTGGCTTGGACGTTCCTACATGCAACTCGGCAAGATTGCCGAAGCCGAACAGGTCGGCGAGCGCTTGCGTTCCATCAAGGACACTCCCTTTTCAGAAATCTACGAAGGCGAGTTGGCGACGGCGCGGCGTGAGAATGCCGGGCGAGCCGTTTCCACAAACACGACCGCGCGCAATACTGCCAATACCAACGCTCAGCCCGTAGCCAGAAGAATCGAATCGAAGCCGCCCACCAATCGAAACGCGACCACGACGACTCAGCCCGTCGCCACCGCCACGCCAACGCCTGAGCCGTCGCGCACTGGCTTGAACATCAATAACAAGACTCCACAAAATACGGGAGTCGCGGCGCGCTCGAAACCAACCCCGACGCCGACGCCCACCGCAACCACAGTCGCTAAAAACACTGCCGTGCCGCGCTTGATTGCCGCGACCCCTGCGTCGAGCGAAGCCACGCCGCCTGTCAACGCTAATAGCACAAGCCGCGGGCGCTTCGTCGGTGGACGCCGTGGCAGCCGCAGAACGACTGCGCCGTCTACCGCCGCGGCAAACGTTAACGCCAACGCCAACGCCAATCAATCGCAGCCCGTGACGAAGCCTTCGGCTCCGTCCGTGATCGCCAGTAACAGGCCGGTCAACGTTAACAACTCCGGCGGGCCGCAACGCCCTTCGATGCCGTCCACCACGCGGACGACGACGGCTTCTCCCGTCTCAAGCAATCGCGTGAACAACAGCGGCAACAGCAATAGCTCCGCCGAACTGACGGCTGGCCCCGTCAACTATAATTCGTCGCAGAGCAGCGCGAGCATCGTCACGCCGACTGCTCGCCCGACCACGCAGCCGTCATTCGTCCCGGCTCCGGCGACAACCTCGGCGCAGAGCACGGACAGCCTTGTCTTGACCGTCAAGCAAGTTCCGAATCTCTTGCTCGCGCTGCGTCGTCCGGCGGAAACGGCGTCGCCCGGCCAGCCCGTGCAACTGCCGCTCACCGTGCAGAACACAGGCAACAAGGAAGACCAGTTTCGCCTTGAGACGGATTTGCCCGCAGAGTTTCAGCCGAGCTTCAGTCTCGCGCAGGGCGGCGGCGACACGGGCCTGCCGATTCTCGTCACGCCGCAACTGGCGCGCGGAGCCAGCGTCGATGTCATCCTTAATCTACGCATTCCTGAGACGGCGACCGACGGCCAGCAGCGCGGCTTCTTCGTGCGCGCAGCGTCGCAGGCCGACTACCAGATTTTGAAAGTCGCGGACGGCACGATTAACATCGTCGCCGCAGCGCTCGGCGCAAACTCCGCCGCTTCGCAAACATCCGTCATGCCCGGCGACACCTTTACGCAGACCATCACCGTGCGCAATCAAGGCAGCGCGCCCGCGCGCGGCACACGCGCCGATTTCGTCTTCAACCCAAACTTCGAATTGGTCAGCGCCAGTCCTAGCCCGATTAACTACGACCGCTCATCGCGGACAGCCATCTGGAGTCTCGGCGATGTCGGGGCGCGCGACACGCGCGACATCAACGTCGTCTTGCGCGCCGTTCCGAACGCGCTGGCCGCCACCTCTTCGCTCGGACGCGGCGCAGTCCGCACACAATCTTTGCCGCTCGGCTCAAACTTCGATAGCCCGTCCATCACCGTCGGCAAAGTCCCGCGCGCTCGCATCGACGCCGTTTCCATCGGCCTGACGACGACGCCGGGCGACACCATGTACGTTCCGTTCATCGTCAGGAATCCGGGCAACAGCCGCGACGCTTACGATCTTTTGATAACGGCGCCGAACGCGCCCGCCGCCACCATCTACGCAGACAACAACGGCGACGGCCAGCATCAGGACTCGGAATCTGTCGTCACGCAAACAGCCGCGCTCGACCCGCAGGGCGGACAGTTTCCGATGCTCCTGCGAGTGCAGATTCCGGCCAGCACGCCCGACGGCCAGCAGTATTCCTACAGCGTCGTCGCGCGTTCGCAGTTGAGCAATCGCGCGGCATCTGAAGCCAACACGGTGCTGCGTGTGGCGACGCCGCGCGTCCACGTTCGCACGGAGTTTGCTTCGGACGCGCCCGCGCCCGGCGAGACAGTCTTCTATCGTCTGGTGCTCGTCAACGAAGGCAGCGGTCTGGCGAAGAACCTGGTCGTCTCGGAACTCTTGCCGGACGCTTTAGAGTTCGTCAGTTCCGACCCTTCGTTGAATCCGCAGGACGCGCCCGGCTCCGCGCAACGCTTCACCTGGCGCGTGCCGGAACTCGCTCCCGGCGATACGACCATCCTGCGCATCGCCGTGCGCCTGCGCCAGAACTTGCAGGCCGACACCAACCTGCGCACCAGCCATTCACTCAACTATCAGGACACGAACGGCAACGGCTACACGGGCCAGTAGCAGAGCTTCGTCTCCGGCGGTGTAATCGAACTGATGGGGCGGCGCACATTGGCCGCCCCTTTCTCTTGTGAGAAATCTAAGTTGAGCCAGCAGCGACCCGTTGAGCCGTTTGACGCGGCACGGCTGACAAATTTTCTAATCGCAAAATCAATCGCCGAAGCTTTGCTCGTCGGCGCGCTCGCCGTCGCTTTTTACCTGATGGCCTTCAATCCCTTCTTTCGCGGCGCGCTCGACGAAGCGACGCCGCAGCATGTTTACGGATGGGCTGTGGATGAAGCTGCGCCCGCCGCGCGCGTCGAAGTGCAGCTTTACATTGACGGGCGTTTCAGTGGAGCGACGACGGCTGACCTCGCGCGCCCAGACGTGCTGGCCGCCGGTCGTGCCGCAGATGAACTGCACGGATTCAGCTTCAACACTCCGGCCCTCAATCCCGGCGAGCACGAGGCGCGCGTCTATGCCGTCTACGCAGGGCGAAACGCAACCCGGCGGACGCTTCAGCAAATCGGCTACAGCATCAAGTTTGTCGTCGCAGCGAACGAAGCGAAGAGCGCGCCCGCTTCAATGTCAACTGTGGGAGCAGTAAAGCCTTGAGTTCAACGCAGCAGCAGCAGAACGGCGCGGCTCAACAGAGCGGAGCGGCTCGCGCGTCCATCATCGAAGGGCGGCGGCTCGCGCTGTGGGAGATTGCTTCCATCGTTTCGTCCGCGTTGATAGCAGAGTGGACGATTCTGCCTTTCGCCGGTCAGGAAAAATGGATTGGCGCGATTCCAGTGCTGCTCGCCTTCACGTTGATGTTCTACTCGCAACGCTTGCGCAAGGAGAACGCGCGAGAGTTAGGCTGGCGGTTCGATAATTTTCTTAAGGCCGCGCGGCTGCTCGCGTTGCCGATGATTTTGACGAGCGTGCTGCTCGTCATTGTCGGCTGGTTGACGAACGGATTGAATAACAATCTGCTGGCGCGGGCGGGCGGGCGTTCTTTGATGTGGCTTCCAGCTTGGGGAATCTTGTGGGGACTCTTGCAGCAGCACGTGTTGCAAGCCTTCGTCAATCGCCGCGCACAGGTTGCTATGGGGCGCGGCTGGCCGAGCGTGTTGCTGGTGGCCGCAGTCTTCGCTGTGCTTCACTTTCCGAACCCCTGGCTCTCGCTCGCAACCTTCGCAGGGGGCGTCATCTGGGCCTGGGTCTACCAGCGCGCTCCGAACATTCCGGCTCTGGCCTTGTCGCACAGCCTGATGACGCTCGTGCTCATCTGGACGCTGCCCGCCACGGCCCTGAGCGGCTTGCGCGTCGGCTTCAACTATTTTGCTTGAGTTTGCGGGCGGGTGGAATGCGTGAACACGAAAACGCCGGACTCCCCCAAGCCCGGCGTTTTCGTTTGCCCCTACTTCTCTGAAAGGAATGTTGCCTGCCTGACAAAGGATTCTACAGACTATCGGCGCGGCTTGGTTGCAGTCTCATTGCATTGTCGTAGCAAAAAAACTTTCCTGCGCTCCTCCATAAATTGAGCGCGCTGGTTTCAACATGAAGAAAGTTTGTGCTGTACGTGTTGAACGTCTGTTGCTATAATCAGCCTGCCTTGCATGAGAGCAGGTCGGGCGGTCGCCGCTTCGCAAAACTCGTTTTGCGAGGGGGAGGAAAGTCCGAACACTATAGGGCAACGAGCCAGCTAACGGCTGGGCGTCCGGCTCGGAGTTGTCGAAAAGTCTGCGAGAAATCGCTCTTCTTGACGGCAGCGAAGAGTCTGGCGACGACAAGTGCAACAGAGAACAGACCAGCCAGCGGGCCGCCTTGTTGCTCTTCGGAGCAGCGGCGGTTGCAGGTGATGGGTGAAACGGTGCGGCCCCTCAAGGGCTTAATGTAAGAGCGCACCAGCGCGGCGTGGCGACACGCGCGGCTAGGCAAACTCCTCGTAGTGCAAGACCAAATAGGGAGGCGTCAAACAGGGCTGCCCGCCCGAAGCGAGTTTTCGCAAGAAAATTTGCTACGACCTCCGGGTAGGTCGCTTGAGCCAACTGGCAACGGTTGGCCTAGATGAATGATCGCTGCTTTGGCTGCAAAGTCAAAGGACAGAATTCGGCTTACAGACCTGCTCTCATCATGCACGGCGTCTTTATTCAAGAGACGAGCCGCGACTTCTGACCGTCCGGCTGCGGAAATTAATTCAACCAAAGAGGCAACAGAGAGATGGCGAACCGGAAAGGGGTTTTTATCGGGGCTTACGTGCCGAATCAACTCAAGGAAGCCCTGCAAATACGCGCGAAAGCCGAGCACCGCACGCTCTCGCAGGAAATAACGAGAATTTTGGAAGAGGCAATCAAGGGGCGCAGGCTGCCGCCGGGATTTATTGACCGCCGCGCGCCCGAATCCGGGCCGCGCCGTCGCACGACTGACCCGGCTCCGCGCCGCCGCGATGGCGACGCGCAATACAGCGCTTCGGAGCAGACGAACGGCGAAGAGTAGGGCCGGGCTGCCGTTAGTCTAACCAGGCGGACCGCGCAGGATGAGCGAGCTTGACGTGTCAAACGTCGCTTTCGCTCTGCGGCCCATCAGCGCTCCCGAAGTTGAAGCCACAATCGAAGCGCCGCTCCAAACCGTGGAGCGGCGCTCGTCGTTTTTTACCCTCCGTTTTGTTACACTACAGGCTTTGCACAGGAGCAAGCTTTGAAGTTCTTCGTTATTCTCATCCTGCTCTCTCTCTTTATCACGCTGCTCTATTTTCGTTTGCGGCCTTACATCAAGATGGCGCGGCGAATGTTCGGCATCGCGCGCGACGTGCGCCAGATGAGCCGGAACGAACCGGTGCAGCCCTTGCGGTCTGAGACGGCGACCGACAATAAGCTTCTTCGCTGCGCCGCCTGCGGCATCTGGACTCCGGCCTCGCGCGCCATCAAGTTGCGTTCTTCACCTGCGACATATTGCTCGCACGCCTGCATGGAAGCTTCCGCCGCCGGAAGCAGCAAACGCAAGACGGTAGGCTAAGACTCGCCGGGCAATCGTCAACACTCAAGCATGAGAGATAGAGGCTGGCGCGAAGGACTGCCACAAGCGCAGAGCCGTGTCTAGTTTGACCTGTAACTACGCCTTCAAAAGTTAAGCGGAGGCCTGCCGGAGCCGGACGAAAAATAGCTCTGTGCTGCCTTGAGTAATTATGGTTTAATCAGCCGCCGCGTTAGCCTGCTGTATCAACATAACTATTCAGAGAAGGAGAATGGCATGAACGAGTGCAAAGGAAAGTGGGAATCATCCATCACATGGACAAAGAGGCGTCAACTGAACATTCCCCCAACCCACCACAAACGGTGAGCGACGGTGTGATAACGATTAACGCACACAGTTCGTCCGGCTTCACCGGCAAACATGAAAAAATCGGGCCGCACAACTTGACCAAAGGCGACGGTCTATTCGTTTCTGCTCGTTCCGGTCGGGTTGGTCAGGAGCGAAGGGGCAATCAAAACAATTCGCCTTCCCGGTAAAGATAGCGTCGCAGCTTTTCATCTGCCTTTGATTGAAGAGACGGCATATAAGAGCTACAGCGTGGCGCTCCAAACCGACGACAAAAAATAGTCCGTAACTGGACAGGGCTGAAGTCCAAGCCCGGAGAGACGGGCAACATTGTCTCCGTCCACATCCCTGCGTCTGTGTTCCGGCAAGCGAGGTATAGCTCAGTCCTCAGCGGCGTTGCCCCTGAGGGAGCGAGCCGGGAGATTAGCTCCTATCTCTTCCAGGTGACAAAATGATGAAGGCCCGCCCGCTGCTTCTACAGTTTCCTCATATCCCTTAACACGAATCAACAAAGATTCTTCTTGACGGCCCGAAACAGAATTTCATCTCCGATCATAGTTGTGTAGAGAGATTAACTGCCGGGAGAGTGGGAAAATCATGAGCACGACGCGCTTCTGTGTGCTCGACACGCGCTCTTCCAGCAGAGAAGCGCTGCGTGTCTTGAGCAACGCTCCCGGCACGGTCGGGTTCGAGATTCCGCTGGCCGCCGTTGAGAGGAGCAGCCCCCGCGCTGTCCTCATTTCGCCGGTCCTTCATCTTCCTTAAAACTTCAACGGTGGAGTCGTCCCTGACAATTCCTTTTTCTGCCTGCTCGCGCCGAGAAAGAAGAGTAAGGTGGAGATGAAGAGAGCCGCCGGGGCGAGCAGCAGCGCCGCGGAGAGAAACTCGCGGTTCGGGTCAATGCCGAGCATGGCGGCGAGCGAGGCGAGGAAGCGCGATCCGCCGCCCTTCAAAGAGTCGGACAGGATGCCGACGGCGGGACGGGAAATCATGTCTCCGAAAATGTGTATGACGACGATGTTGAGAGCGACGGCGGTGGCGCGCACAATCGTCGGCACGCTGCTGACCAGAATGGCGTGAAAGGGCGCGTTGCTGACGAAGAGCAGCATGACCGAAAGAAAAATCGCCGGAAGATAAATCCATGGGTTGTTCGAAGTCAGTCCGAGCAGTGTCGGGAAGATGCCGAGCAAGGTGCTGACGGCGCAGACCAGAAAGTAAGCGTTGTGACGTTTCGCGGCCACGCGGTCGGCCAGCCATCCACCGCCGAAAGTTCCGGCGGCGCCGCCGAGCAGCGTCACGACGCCGAGCGTCACGGCGGCGTTGGCCTCGCTCATTCCTTTGTCTTCCACCATCAACACGACGGCCCACGTGGCAAACGTTCCGAGGGCGAACGTGAGAGCCGTGTAGCCCGCGGTCGAGAGCAGCCAGTCGCGCGTCCGCAGGATTCTCCATGACGTGCGCCACAATGATTCCTGCGCGTCCTTGTGCGCGAGCGCCTTTGAAGTTTCAGCGGCGCTTTCAACCATCTCTTCGAGCGCGGTCGAGGCTGGCGGATGCGCGTCGGTCGCGCCGCGCACGGGTTCGCGCAGCCGCCAGACCAGCACGGCGGCGACGAGTCCCGGCACGCCGACAATCATGAAGGCCATGCGCCAGCCGAAAAAGCTGGCCAGCACGCCGCCGATGACAAAGCCAAGGGCGAAGCCCATCGGAATCGCCGCTTGAAAGACGCCGAGCGCGGTGGCGCGTCGCTGCGGCGGAAAATAATCCGCGATGAGGCTCGGCGTAATCGTCGAGTAGGACGACTCGCCGACGCCGACGATGGCTCTCACGAAGCAGAGCGCGAGAGCGGCGCCAGACATCATGAGCGTGAAGTTGATGATGGGCAGGTGAAGCTGAATCGAAGCGGGCAGGAACGGCAGCCTGTCAACGATGCCGGAGAAGCCTGTCGCCACGCTCCAGATGACGGCGGCGGTCGCCATCAATTTCGTTCTCGAACGCCTGTCGCCGAGACGCCCGAAGAGCGGCGCGAGCACTGTGAAGGAGAGCAACAGCGCAGCCTCTATGTAACCTAACTCGGCGTGCGTCAGCTTCAACTCCGGGTCGTTGAGCATAGAGGGCGCGACGGCTGGCAAGACCTGTCGGTCAATGTAGTTTAAGAAATTGACGAGCGAGAGAATCGCCAGCGCGTAGTAGGAATAGCGCGGAACCTGAATGCCGGCGGCGGCGGCGTTGTTGGTTGTGGCGGGCCGCGATGTGCCGGCGGAAGCCCGCGTCGGGTGGTCGTCCATCAAGCTCTTCCGTCTTCCTCCGTCAAGACTTCGACGATAGTTGGAGTAATGTCCGCGAGGCTGCGGACACGCTGGCGAAACAGTTCGCGGGCCACGCCCCAGATGAGCGTCGGGACTTGATTGAGCGTGTGATTGCGCGTCGAAAGGTCTTCGATGTTGCCGTGGTCGCTGGTCAGCACGACGGTCGTGCGCCGTAGGTCAACGCGCGCGAGTAAGGCGCGGACGAGGCGCGCGAGGTCCGCGAGCACAACGCGCGCTCGCGGCGTGTCCTGCGCGTGGCCGATTTTGTCCGTGATGAAATATTCGTAGAGCGTAAAGCGATGCTCGCACGCGAGCGCGGCCAGCGTCGTCGCCGCTTGTTCGTGTGTGCCGGGCGCAATGTCCAGCCCGCGCTCGATGAGCATCCGGTTGGTGTAGTCTTGAAAGACCGCGCGTCCGGCCTGCAAATCGTCTAAGTTGCGAAAGCTCATCCCGGCGGCTTCGACGGCTGTCGTGGTGGCCGAAACCCAACGCGGGCGCGTCTGGAAAAAAAGCGGCGTGTAGGCGTTGGCGAAAGTGTTGGGAAGGATGCGGGCGCGCTTGAGTTGAAGGAAAATCGAATGCTCGTTGATGATGTCGCGCAAGGCTTGATTGGGAAAGCCCTGCTTGTGATAGCCGAGCGTCATGGGCGCGTTGATGCCTGTCAGAATCGTGGTCTGGCCGGACGCGCTTTGCGGGCGACCCGGCACGCCGAGCGTGGCGTCGGTGCGAACGAGCGCGCCGTCAAAAGGGAGCGACGGCTCTTCGTCTTGAAAGACGGCGAGCGGCGCCGCCCCTTCGAGTCCGTCGAAGGGATTCGACGCCCCACGCGCGCCGATGCCGAGGCCATCAATGAAAAAGAGAAGCACAGGCATGCCCGCGATGAATAACACTCACTGCCGCCGCAACGCAAGAAGAAAAAGCTATCCGGCGATTATCAATGGCGCAAGCTTCGTTGTCATGATGCAAGCTTCGTTGCCGTGGATGAAAGCGTGGCTCTGAAAATTTGCAGGGAGTCGCGGCCAGCGGCAAAGCTATGGCGGCGAGCCGGAAGTTAAGAGTTGAAGTTGGCGGGAGCTTTGCCGGAGTCTGTGGGCGCGGGCGGCAGTTCGCCCGTTTCGGGAAGCAGTCCGCGGTCGCGGTAGAGGCGCAGTTTGTTGTGCAGCGTCTTGAGGCTGATGCCGAGCATGGCTGCGGCGCGCGTCTTGTTGTTCTCCATCTTTTGCAGCGTGCGGAGAATCATGTGTCGCTCCATCTCTTCGAGGGGCGTGCCGATGGGCAGCGTGAGCGTGTCGTCGCTGCGGGCGCGCGTGCGTTGTTCGACGGAGTAAGGCGCGAGATGATGTCTCTCGATGACTTCGCCGGAACAGAGAATGACGGCGCGCTCGACGGCGTTGCGCAACTCGCGCACGTTGCCCGGCCACGTGTGCGTTTGCAGAGCTTCGATGGCCGCCGGGCTGAGCACGCGCGCGGGGCGATGATGTCTTTCGGACAGTTGCGTGACGAGGTGTTGAGCCAGCAGCGGCAAGTCTTCGGTGCGCTGGCGAAGCGGCGGCAATTCAAGCGCGATGACGTTGAGGCGATAGAGCAAATCTTCGCGGAAGGTTCCAGCCTCAACCGCATCGAGCGGGTTCTTGTTGGTCGCGGCCAGCAGTCGCACGTCAACTTTGATTTCGTGCGTGCTGCCGAGCCGCCTGAGAGCGCGCTCTTCGAGGACGCGCAGCAGCTTGGCCTGCAAGAGCGTCGGCATCTCGGCTATCTCGTCGAGCAACAGCGTTCCGCCGTTCGCCAGTTCAAAGCAACCTTGTCGCCGCGCCGCCGCGCCCGTGAAGGCTCCCTTCTCATGCCCGAAGAGTTCGGACTCCATCAGCGTCTCTGGAATCGCAGAGCAATTGATGGCGATGAAGGGCGCGCTCTTGCGCGGGCTTAAATTATGAATAGTGCGCGCGACGAGTTCCTTGCCGGTGCCTGATTCGCCCGTGATGAGGACGGAAGCGGAAGAGGGCGCGACCTGTTCGATGAGCGCGTAAATCTGTCGCATCGGCTCTGAGTCGCCGACCAGTTCGCCGAACGCGCCGCGGTCGCGCAGTTGCCGCCGCAGGGCTTCGTTCTCGCGCCGCGCCTCGCAGTGTTCGACGGCGCGTTCGATGATGACGCGCAGCTTCGGCAGGTCGGGCGGCTTCTCGATGTACTGGTACGCGCCCTCTTCCTGTATGGCGCGAATCGCCATCTCGATTGAGCCTTGCCCGGTCAGGAGGATGACGGCGACTTCCGGGTAACGCCCGCGCAACTCGCGCAGCAATCCGAAGCCATCAAGACGCGGCATCATGATGTCTGCGATGACAGCCGCCGGGCGAAACTCTTCGGCGCGCGCGAGTCCCGCCAGCCCGTCCGCTTCGGCTGCCGTCTCATAGCCCCACGACGTTATCAACTCGCGCAGGCTTTCCGCCACCGCTTGGTCGTCGTCAACAATGAGCACACGCCCCTTCGCCATGCTCGAAAGTGTAGCACACAAGGACGGGTTTTATTTTTCGACAGCCGCGTTGATTAAGTTTGAGCCTGCGATGAAAGACGGGCGAGCCGTGTCGCAGTTTATTCAAATCGAGCGCAACTTCTATCCTTACTAACGCTCGCTGAAAGGCGGCGGTCAATCGTTCAAGCCCGCGTAGTAAGCGGCGATGGCGCGGGCGAGCGCGGGCGTGGTGTATTCGGTTGGTTGGATGTCAACGCGCAGGTTGTGTTCGGCTGCGCTGCTGGCCGTGATGTCGCCGATGCAGGCTATCTTAACGCCGTCGAGCAGTTGGCTGAGGTCGCCCGTGTCGAACAGGTGGGCGAAGTTGTGGACGGTCGAAGAGCTTGTGAAGGTGATGCAATCGACGCCGCCTCCGGCGAGCAACGCCTCTATGCGGCCACGCTCCTGCGTCTGCGGGCGGACGGTGCGATAGACCGCGACGACATCAACACGCGCGCCAGCGCCTTCCAGGGCCAGCGGCAAATAGTCGCGCGCCACAGCCGCGCGCGGTATCAAAAAGTTGAGCGCGTACAAGCCCTGCGTCCCGCCCAGATAATCCGTCAAAGCCTCAAACACTCCTTCGGCCTTGAACTGTTCAGGCACGACATCAACATGAATCTGCGCGTCGCGCAGCCGCACGGCGGTCGCCTCGCCAATCGAGCAGACGCGCAGATCGTCCAACTCGCTCGCGTCGCGGCCCATCTCGTTGAGACGTTTCAGGAAATAGTCAACGCCGTTGACGCTCGTGAAAATAATCCAATCATAGCCGTAAAGATTTTCAATCGCTTCGTCGAGCGGAGCGTAAGATTCGGGCGCGGCAATCTCAATGGTCGGGCAAGCGACGACGCGCGCCCCGTAGCGTTCAAGCTCGGCGCTAAACTCCGCCGCCTGCGCCGCCGCGCGTGTGATGATGACGGTGCGGCCAGCGAGCGGCTGCGTTGCCGTGAGTTGTGTCTCAGTTGAAGAACTCATGCGCTTAAGCAATCAGCCCGGAGAGCAAAGAATCTGCGCCGCGTTTGAGCAGCCGTTGGCCCAACGTCTCGCCCAACTCTGCGGCCTCAGTCGCCGCGCCTTCGAGCGAGTCGCGGATAACAACATCGCCGGAGAGCCCCGCGACCAAGCCTTCCATCCGTAAACGATTCTCTTCGACGACAGCGTGCGCGGCGATGGGCAACTGGCAGCCGCCGCCGAGCGAGCGCAGCAAAGAGCGTTCAGCCGTGCAGGCAAGACGTGTTGGCGTGTGCTCAAGCGGAGCGAGCAGTTGAAGAGCCGCGCTGTCATCCATCCGCGTTTCGATGGCGAGCGCGCCTTGCCCGACTGCCGGGAGCATCTCTGCGGTCGGGATGGGCGCGCTGATGCGTTCGGCCAGGCCAAGGCGTCGCAGGCCAGCCGTCGCCAGAATCACAGCGTCGTAGTCGCCCGCATCGAGCTTGCGCAATCGCGTGTCAACGTTGCCGCGCAAGTCTTTGATGCCGAGGTCTGTTCTCAAGTGTTTCAACTGCGCGAGGCGGCGCAGGCTGGACGTGCCGACGATTGAGCCTTCGGGCAAGGCGCCGAGCGAAGGCGTCGGAAGAGAGAAGCCTGCGCGGAGCACGAGTGCGTCGCGCGTGTCTTCGCGTTCGGTGATGACGGCGATGGTCAAGTTGTCGGGCAACACGGTCGGCAAATCTTTCAGAGAGTGGACGGCCAAATCAATGCGGTGGTCGAGCAGGGCTTCCTCAAGCTCTTTGGTGAAGACGCCCTTGCCGCCGATGAGGGAGAGCGGCGCGTCCTTCAAGACATCGCCGGAGGTCTTGATGATTTCGATTGTGACCGCAAGCTGCGGATAGAGCGCGCCGAGTCTGGCTCTGACCCATTCGGATTGCCAGAGCGCCAGCTTTGAGCCGCGCGAACCGATGACGAGAGATTCTTTCATCTTGTTGACGGAGCCAGCCGCGCCTCTTTCCTGTTGGCCTTGCGATGCGCGCGCACGCGCCAGAGCACAACGACGATGACGATGCCCGCCAGCAACATGAACAGCCCCGTGCGCCCGACCCATCTTTCCAGCAGCGGCCAGCTATGGCCGAAGAGATAGCCGAGCAGCGTGATGACTGTGGCCCACAGCAACGCGCCCGCGATATTGTAGACGAGGAAGACGCGCCAGCGCATGTCGGACGCGCCCGCGAAGATGGCCGCGAAGACGCGCAGGCCCGTGATGAAACGCGCCACCAGAATCGTCTTCTCGCCGTGCTTCTCGAAAAAGTTGTTGATGCGAACCAGCCGGCGCGGCGTCAGCAGGATGAACTTGCCGTAGCGCAGGAGGAAGCCGCGCCCGTAATGATGGCCGACGGCAAAGCCTATGTTATCGCCAACCACTGCGCCCGTCGCCGCGACCAGCATCACCAGCGGCAGAGAGAAATGGCCGCCCGCAGCGAAGAAGCCGGCGGCCAGCAAAATCGTCTCGCCCGGAATGGGCAAGCCCGCGTTCTCCAACATCACGCCGACGAAGACAGTCCAGTAGCCGTAGTTGATGAAGAGCTTCGTCAGGGTGTCTAAGATGTCCATAAGCTTGGCGCGGCGCAGGTCAAAGAACAATGCTTGAAGATTAGTTGGAACTTTCGTCGGCAGCTTCCGGCGACGGTCGCGCGGCTTCGGGTTCTTCCAGTTGGAAGACTTCGCGCCAGGCTCGCATGGCGTCCTCTTCGCCCGCGTCCAGGGTGTGGCGCAGGTGATGAATAATCGGATGGGAAATCTTGTTGACCGTGGACAAGAGCAAGGCTTCGACGGCGCGTTCCTGTTCGGGCGTGAGCGAGCCGAGTCGCGTTCGTTGGCGCGTCATCTCGTCGCGGGCCACATCCTGAAATTTACGACGCAACGCGCCGAGCGTCGGGCCGATGCTCTGCGCGCGCAACGATTGCTGAAACTGCATCACTTCGGATTCGACAATGAGTTCGGCGCGCTCGGCCTCGCGCTCGCGCTCGCGGATGTTTGAAGCCACGACCGCTTCGAGGTCGTCCATGTCGAAGACGAAGAGGTTCGGTATCTCGCCGACCGCCGGGTCTATGTTGCGCGGGACGGAGATGTCTATGAAGAAGGACGGGCGATTGCGTCTGAGTTCAAGAGCTTCGCGCGCAATCGCGGGCGTCAGAACGTAGTTGCTCGCGCCGGTCGAGCAGATAACGATGTCCGCTTCGGCCAGATGTTTTGAGAGTTGAGCGAAGTCAACCGGCTCGCCGCCAAACTCCGCGGCCACTTTGCGCGCCGTCTCGTTCGTGCGATTGGCGATGAGCACGCGCGCGACTCCGGCGTTGACCAGATGACGCGCGGATAACTCTGCCATCTCGCCAGCCCCGATGAGCAACACCGTGCGCCCCGCGAGCGAGCCGAAGATTTTGCGCCCAAGCTCGACGGCCATGTAGCTGATTGAGACGGCGGAAGCAGCGATGCCCGTCTCCGTTCGCACGCGCTTGGCGACGTGCAGGGCTTGATGCACGAGACGATTGAGGACGCGCCCCGCTGTCCCGGCTGTGACCGCCATCGAATACGCGCGCCGCACTTGTCCGAGCACCTGCGGCTCGCCGACGACCAGCGAATCGAGCGACGAGGCGACGCGGAACACATGGCGCACGGCTGCGTCGTCCTCGTGATGATAGAGATGACCGCTGAACTCTTCGCGCGGGATAGCGCGAATATCGCTCAGGAAGTTGATAATCCGGCTCACGCCGTCTGCCGTCTGCGCGCTGGCGGTCGTCGTCAGGACTTCGACGCGGTTACACGTCGAGACAATCAAGCCTTCGCGCACTATCTCGCCGTCAACGAGCGCGCGAAGTCCTGTGGCGCAGGCTTCGTCCGTGAAAGCCAGACGCTCGCGCACGGCCACCGGCGCCGTTTTATGATTGAGTCCGACGAGGATGATTGACATGAAAATCAGTAGCCGTCAGCCGGCAGCAGTTAGTAATCAGTCGCCAGTCAAAGCTTTCGGCTGATGACTGAGCGTTGACTGCTGCGGCTTGACCGGCTTATTCAAAAACGTGATAGCCGCCCATCAAGCGCGTGCCGATGAACGTGCAGAGCACGAGCGCAAAGCCTACGACGCCGAGCCACGCCGCCCGCCGCCCGCGCCATCCGGCGGTGGCGCGATAGAGAATCAACATCGAATAGAGCAGCCACGTCAGGGCCGCGAAAATCTCCTTCGGGTCGTTGCGCCAGAGCCGACCGTCGCGCGACGAAGACCAGAGCATGCCGCTGATAATGCCGAGCGTCAGCAGCGTCAGGCCCGTGCCAGCCGTCGTGGTGGCGATGTCGTTAATCGTCGTCAGCGAAGGCAGGCGATGAAAAATCGCGCCGAACGTTTTTAACTTCAACTCGCGCTCTTGCAGCAAGTACATGATGCTCGCCACGAAGACCACGAAGAAGGCGGCGTAAGCGAAAATCAGCAGCGTCGCGTGAAAGGGAACGAGCCATGTGGCGCCGTTGCTCTCGACCGTGCCGCTGACGGCGTTGCCGGTGTCGCGCTCGACGCTGGCGATGAAGACAAGCACGGCGATGAGCGGCAGAGTGAAACTGCCCAGGGCTTGCGTGCGATAGCGATAGAGGATGAACCCGTAGGTCGCGGCCAGCGTCCACGCCAGAAAAGAGAGCGTCTCGCGCAGGCCGAACAGCGGGTAATGCCCGTCCGCAATCCAGTCCGCGAGCAGCGCGACGGTGTGCAGGACGAAACCGGCGGCGAGCGACAATATCGAAATGCGCTCCAACGTCCGCCGCTTGTTGACGAAGGCCAGAATCGCGTGAATCGCCGCGACGACGTAAGCTGATAAAACCGTAAGTAAGAGAGGCTTCATTGATGGCTACAAAACTCGGATGAGCACGAGAGCTTATTGTAATTGATGACGGAAAGAGGCGGCAAGCCGAAGCCTTCCTCCGCGCTGCCTTTCATCTTAAACCGCAGACGGAAGTTTCGCGCAAAGGCGCAAAGGTAAAGAAAAACATAAGCCCGCAAAGAAGCAGTCAACTCTTTGCGAGCTTCTGCCTTGTTGTTCTTTGCGCCTTTGCGTGAAACAGTCTTTCATCGTCATTAGTTTCGAAGCGGCGGAAATCATCTTCTGCTCTCGCTTCGGATGCGCGTCCCGTGCTAGTTTAGAAGGAAAAAGTAAGGAGTCCAAAGGCAGTGGATTTTGAACTGACGGAAGAGCAGCGAATGGCGCAAACGTCTGTCCGCGAATTTGTGGCGGGCGAGATTGCGCCGCGCGCCAAGGAATACGACGAGCAGGCGCGTTTTCCGCGCGAGCAGTTGAAAGGACTGGCGGAGCTTGGCTTGCTCGGAATGATTATTCCTGAAGAGTGGGGCGGGGCGGGCTTCGACACGGTGGCTTACGCGCTGGCCCTCGAAGAGATTGCGCGGGCCGACGCTTCCGTCTGCGTCATCGTCGGCGTCACCAACTCCGTCTGCTGCTACCCGCTGCTGAGTTTCGGGACTGAAGAGCAGAAGCATAAATATCTAAAGCCGCTGGCGAAGGGAGAGATGCTCGGCGCGTTCTGCTTATCAGAGCCGCAAGCCGGGTCGGACGCGACTGCCTTGCGGACGCGCGCCGTGCGCGACGGCGACGCTTACGTTATCAACGGCACGAAGTCGTGGGTCACGAGCGGCGGCGAAGCGCAGGTTTACATCGTCATGGCCGTGACGAATCGTGAGGCGGGGAAGAACGGCGTGACGACGTTTATCGTCGAAGGCGATAGTCCGGGCCTGAGCGTCTCCTCGATTGAGCACAAGATGGGACAGCGCGCCTCGCAGACCGCCGAGATGAGTTTCACGGACGTGCGCGTGCCTGCCGCAAACGTTCTCGGCGGCGAGGGCAACGGGCTGCGCGTCGCCTTCAACAGTCTGGACAACGGGCGCATCGGCATCGGCGCGCTCTCGACAGGCATCGCGCAGGGCGCGTTTGAAGAGTCGCTGAAATATTCAAAAGAGCGGCAGGCGTTCGGCCAGCCGATTGCGGAGTTTCAAGCTATCCAATTTAAGCTCGCCAACATGGCGACGGAGATTGACGCCGCCAGATTGCTGACGCTGCGCGCCGCCGCCATGAAGGACGCCGGAGGCAAGCAGTCAGGCTTCTACGCGGCGATGGCCAAGCTGTTCGCCTCGGAGGCGGCCAACCGCGTCTGCGCAGACGCCGTGCAGATTCACGGCGGCAACGGCTACTCGCGCGACTATCCGGTCGAACGCATGTACCGCGACGCGCGCGTCACCACCATCTACGAAGGAACCAGCGAGATTCAACGCATCGTCATCTCGCGGGAAATCTTAAAGAAGGGATGAAGGATGACGAACGACAGCGCGTGAGGGATGAAAGATGAGCGATAACTGATTGCTCGTCAACGGCGCGGTTGAATCAAGCATTCGACTGCTTTCATCCTTCACGCGCTGCCGCTCGTCATCCGTTAAGAAATTGGCTGAGAGAACCGAAGCCTGGGAGTTGCTGTGCGAGTACACGAAGGGCGACAGCCTGCGCAAGCATGGGCGGGCGGTCGAGCTTGCGATGCGCGCTTGCGCCGCGCGTTACGGCGAGGCTGAAGCCGACGTGGAAGAGTGGGGCATGGTCGGACTCCTGCACGACTTTGATTACGAGATGTTTCCGACGGCTGACGAGCATCCGTTCAAGGGCGCGACGATTATGTGCGGTCGTGGCTATCCCGACCGGATGATACGTGCGATTATGGGCCACGCGACTTACACGGGCGTGCCGCGCGATACGGTGATGGCGCGGGCTTTGTTCGCGACCGACGAGTTGTGTGGCTTTCTGGTGGCCTGCGCGCTGGTGCGCCCGTCGCGCAGCCTAGACGATTTGGAAGTCTCTTCGGTCAAGAAAAAGTTGAAGGACAAAGCCTTCGCTCGTTCCGTCAATCGTGATGATATTTATCAGGGAGCAACGGAACTCGGAGTCGCCTTGGACGAGCACATACGCTTCGTCATTGACGCCCTGCGGCCTCATCAAGCGGAGATTGGATTGGGGCCGCGCTCTGAATAAAGCTTGACGACGAGAGAGAGAGTGCGCAGCGTGGCCGGAGCGTTTAGCCCAAGTTGCGCGGGACGGGGACGGGCGGCGTCGCGGGCGCGGGCTTCGTGTAGAATACGGAATTGAGCAGCAAGATGGTGAGGGTCAGGATGCTGGCTAAGAGCGCGGTCAGCATCGCTTGCAGGCGGCGACGACGCGCCGTATGGCGATAGACGAAGACGGAGGCCGCGACGACGGCGGCAATGGGGACGAGCAGCGCGCCGAAGGCGAAGAGCGTTGGCCGGGAGAGATTTTCAGCCGTCAGCGTCAGGCCGAAGATGAGTCCGAGGGCCGAGCCTGCGCCCACGATTGTCGCCAGCAGCGAAGCGATCACTACCAACTTCCAACGCATCCGTTATCGTCCTTTTTTGACATGGGTCGCGGAACCGTCCGGCTGCTCACAAGTCGCGCTAAAGAGAGGCGGCAAACTGCGCCGTCAAGAATATCATAGCAACGGGGGAAAAGTGATGAACGATGAGTGACGAGCAATCGCAGTCGTTGTTATAATTGACAACGCATCGCTCATCGCTCATCGTTCGCATGCCGATTATGCTCACAAGAAACGCACTCCTTTATCTGGCGCGACAAGAGGGGCTGAAAGATTTCGCGGTTCGTTTTCGCCCATTCAAAAAAATGACGACGCGCTTTGTGGCGGGCGAGGACATAGAGGAAGCCATCGTCGCCATCCGCGACATCAACAAGCTTAACTGCGCGGCCTCCTTCGACCATCTGAACGAGTCGGTGGCGAATCAGGCCGAGACGGAAGGGGAAGTCAAAGAGTATCTCAACATTCTGGCGCGCATTGACGAGACGGGCATCCGCTCCAACGTCTCCATCAAGCTCACGCAGTTCGGCCTCGACATCGACCCGGAGTTGGCTTACAGGAACGCCCGCTCAGTCGTCGCGGATGCGGCGCGGCGCGAAAACTTCGTCCGCGTTGATATGGAGCAATCGAGCGTGACGCAGGTGACGATTGATATTTTCAAGCGGCTGCGCGCGGAGTTCGGCTTGAACGATGTCGGCATCGTCCTGCAATCCTACCTGCGGCGAACGTATGAGGACGCGCAGGAATTGTTGAAAATCCCGGCGCGCATACGCATCTGCAAGGGCGCGTACAACGAGCCGCCGGAGGTCGCCTTTCCAGACAAGAAGGATGTTGACGACAACTACGTCCGCGTGATGAAGCTGCTGCTGTCGAGCGGCACGTATCACGGGATTGCGACGCACGACCCGAAGATGATTGACGCGACCATCGAGCACATGCAGCGCGAAAGCATCAGCAAAGAAGCCTTCGAGTTTCAAATGCTCTACGGCGTGCGCCGCGACTTGCAGGAGCAACTGGCGCGCGACGGCTACAACGTCCGCGTCTACGTGCCGTACGGCAAACATTGGTATCCGTACTTCATGCGGCGACTGGCCGAGCGGCCCGCCAACATCTGGTTCGTGATGAAGAATATGTTGAAGGGTTAAAGGGCGGCGGAAGCGCGGGCGGGCGAGTAGAGAGTTAAAGATGAACAGCGAATATGCATGGATTCTCTGGACGATATTCGGCGTGGTCTTAATCGTCGCGGAAATCTTCACGCCGGGATTCGTGCTGCTGTGGTTCGGCATCGGCGCGCTGGTCGCGGCCTTTGCCGGACTCGTCGGCGTGAACAGCCTGCCGCTCCAATTCCTGATTTTCGCAATCGTTTCGACGGCCCTCACAGCCGCCTCGCGCACCATCTTCGTCAACTACTTTTCGCGCGAAAAGAGCGGCACGGATTTGAAGTCGGGCGTGGATTCTTTGCCGGGCCAGACGGGCATCGTCGTTTCTTCGAGCCGCGGGGCGCTCAACGAAGGCGCGGTTAAAGTCTTCGGCTCGACCTGGACGGCGTATCCGGCGGAGGGCGAAGAGCCGCTCGAAGCCGGAGAGCGCGTCGCGGTCGAGAGAGTGCAGGGCGCATCCATCTACGTTCGCCGCGTCGAGACGGGGCGCGATTGGCGCGCGCCCGCGCTGCCGGAAAAAACGGAAGAGCGTTTCTGATTCTCCGTCGCAGAACTTTGCTCAGAGCTTGACTACAGCGTTCGGTTTCCTCATCTCATCAGCGCGACTCTTCACGCGGCGTTGTCACTGCCGCGCGGGCGTTGAGTTTGCGCCAGCCCTTTATTCATCATATTCGCTTGAACCCTGAACCCAGATGAAAGATTGAATGTCCATCATGTCGCGCGGCTGCAAATCGCTCAGGTCGCGGCGCAAGGTGGCGGCGAACTCAAGCAGGCCCGCGTAGGTTTCCCAGGACGGCCTTGACTTGTATTGAAAGTCGAAGCTGTAGTGACGCGCGGCGATGCGCGTCACGTTCGGCTTGAGGAAGATGTGCGCGCCGGGTTGCGCGATGAATCCGAAAATCGTCACCAGCGGCCACGTCAACACTCGCGTCTGCTTGCGTGGCAGGGCTGCGACCACCTCGCACCAACGCTCAAACTTGCGCTCAATTTGTCCCGCGTCGTGAAGGAAATCATAAAGCCCTTCGGCAAAGAGACGCGCGCCGTCTGTTGTTTTAACGGCATCGCGCAGGGCCATCTTTTCGAAGGAGAAGAGAAGATTCGTGCGCGATTCAATGCGGACGGCGCGCGCGGCGATGTCGGCAAATTCGCCTGCGCCGAGAAGCCGCTGGTAAGTGTTCCGGTCGAGCGTCTCCTGCCAACGCTCGTGCGCCTCCCATTTATAGCCGCGTTCCCATGCGACGTACTTTTCGTCCTGAAACCCTTTCGGGAAAAACCGTAGGAACTTGCGACGGCAGTTTTGCGCGCCTGCCGATGTTTGTTCGCCCCGCGAGGTCTTGCTCGCCGTGGCCGTTCTGCTCATTGCTTTAACCTCCCATGTTCGATGACGCTAGACTCTGAACAACGTCAATGCCGGTTCAGCAATCTCTTTATCGCTGCGGTTAATTCGGCGGGGGCTTTTAACTTAATTAATAGCACATCGCGGCGGGCGGCAGAAGAGTCTGCGAGACGTGAAGCCGCAGCGATGAGGAAAGAAAAAGGGCGAGGCGGCGCGAATGTCTTGCGCGCCGCCTCGCTCTCTTTTTGTTTTCCCTGAAAGAGACTGTAAAGCTATTCGCCGTGCTGCGCCGACATGGTAAAGATGGCGGAAGGCACGACCGTCTGAAGATCATAGTTGTCAATCGTCAGGTCTGCGAGACGCTGGCCGCCCAACTTCGTGACGACGCGGAAGGGCAGCATCATGCAACTGACGCGGCGATAGTCGCTGCGCTCTTCTTCAATCAACACCTGACTGTTGTAGCGCGTCACTACGCGGTCAATCAGAAACGTGCTTTTGTTAATGTAGTAGCGAACGGTGTCCTGCTGGCTGAACTTGACTTCGACGACGTAGTTGTTGGCTTCGTCGCGCTGGCGAACGGTGACGAGCGAGCCGTCAATGGCGCGGTTCAGAGTGTTGAAGCCCATCATCGCCCACTGGCGCGAGGCGGCCACTTCCGAGACGCGAACTTCGTTGCCCGCAATCATGCCGCCGCCGGTCGTTCCCGTGTAGACCAGAAAGGTTGGGCCGACAATCATGCCGCCCGTCGGGCTGATGTCAAGACGACGGCGCATGTCGCGGTCTTGATAGTCCGTGATGTTGACTTTGACTTCGACCGCTCCGGCCAGCATCGATGCGCCGCTGGCCGCGAAGGCCGCCGCGTTGACAAAGCCCTGACTGCGGGCCGTGACATACTGCAAGCCTCTGTATTCGGCTCCGCCCTGCGCGACGCGCGTGACGCTCAATAGCTCGCGTCCCGTCAAATCGTCGGCGGCAGCCGGGCGCGTCGTCGCCGGAATCGTCAGGGCGCCGACCGCCAAGAGGCAAGCGGCAAAAACTAAAAACTTGGTTCTCAAGATGCTTCGTAACATGGTAGGGCATTCCTCCTCAGAAATTTAGATGCGGCGCCATCCGGGCTGCTCGAACTGGCGAGCAGGCACGACGCGCGCGGTGGGCCAGAGGGCTTAGGGACTGAGCCTCTGGAAGAAAAGTACTTGAAAGCACGCTAGTATTGACTACCACGGCGGGCAGTTTTTGCGAGCAGAGCAAGAAGCGGCTTGATTCGACGCTGTTGAAAATGACCGCGCGGATGTTACCGATGGACGCGCCGGATGTCAATGAATTATCTGCTGCGAAGAGCGACTTATAGTTCATCCAGTATAATGGCCGAGAAGCTCGCGCCGTTTGCTCCTTTCATGTACTAACGCGGAAACGCCGCTTGAAGTAAATCACAACGAAGCGAAAATTATTCGCGGAGCCGGAAGCAGGCTCAAGCGAGCATGACGGCGAGGCTCGCGGCCAGGATGAAGCTTGACGGCTCGCGGCCTTGAAGATATTCGACGGCGCTTGTGTCGCATGGCTCATGCGGAGAGGCGCGAGCCATGCGAGAGGCGGTTTAGGTCTGAGATGAATCGAGAGAAAGCGTCGCGGCGTCTCCATCGCTCGCGCGACGAACGAGGCCCGCGCAGGCAGCTAGGTTCTTCTGCCGGGGTCTTCCGTCGTAGGCTCTGTGTCGTTGAGCGTTGTGTCTTCTTCGAGCGGCGGCAGTTCGATGGTTATCTTTTCGCTCGCCGCTTCCTGTAGGTCGTCGCCGCTGAAACGCGCGAGGACGACAGTGATGTTGTCTTCGCCGCCGCGATTGTTGGCCTCTTCGACAAGCCCGGCGCAGGCCGCGCTCAGGTCGCCGTGCGCGTCCAGGACGATGCGCCGCATGTCTTCCGCGCGCAGTTTGCCGGACAATCCGTCGCTGCACAGCAGCAGCATGTCGCCGCGACGAATCCGCAGGCGGCCCGTGACGGGAGCCAACTCGCTCTGCGCGCCGAGGGCTTGCAGAATGACGTTGCGGAACATGTGCGTTTCGGCTTCGGCCTCGCTGATTTGCCCGACATCGACAAGCTGTTGGACGAGCGATTGGTCTTTGGTCGCCAGCTTGATTGTCTCGCCGCGAATGATGTAGGCGCGGCTATCGCCGACCTGCACAAGGTCGAGCATGTCGTCGCGGACGGCGGCGCCCGTGAAGGTCGCGCCCATGCCGCTGTAGCGCGAGTCTTCCTGACTTTTGTGATGGATTTTCAGGTTGGCGTAGATGGTGGCGTTGCGCAGATAGTGGCCGAGCGATTGCTCGTCTTCGCCCGCGATGGCCTCTTCCGTGTCGCTGCCGACAATCATCTCGCGCACTTCTTCGACGGCCATGCGGCTGGCCACATCGCCCGCCAGCGCGCCGCCCATCCCATCGGACACGACCAGAATCAAGCCCTTTTCGCCAATCTCAAACTGGCGCAATTCGACCGGCGGCTCGCCTTCGTCCGTGCACGTCCAACTCTTGCCCGTTGATAAATCGAGCAGGAGAAAATTGTCTTCGTTACCACGCCGTACACGACCAACGTCGGATTTTGCGTGAAGGTCTACATTCATAAATTAAGTGACAAGCGATAAGCGACAAGTGACAAGTGACAAGAGCGGACAAGATGATAACTTGTCGTTCGTCACTTGTCACTCGTCACTGCTTTTAATGCTTGATCCAAGTCGGCGATAATGTCGTCTGTGTCTTCGATGCCCACGGAGATGCGCACCAGTCCGTCCGTGATGCCGAGACGCTCGCGCGTTTCGGGCAGCACGGAAGCGTGCGTCATCGTGGCCGGATGTGAGATCAAAGTTTCGACACCACCGAGGCTTTCCGCCAGCGTACAGAGCTTAACAGATTCTAGCACAACGCGCGCCGCTTCCAACGAGCCGACATCGAAAGCGACCATCCCGCCGAAACCTTTTTGCTGTCGCTTGGCCAAATCGTGCTGGCGATGCGAGAGCGAGCCGGGATAGTAAATCTTCTGCACCTTCGGATGCTCTTCGAGAAACTGCGCGACGGCGCGGCCCGAACGGTCGTGCTGTTCCATCCGCAATGCCAGCGTCTTCGTTCCGCGCAGCACCAGAAAGGAATCGAACGGCGACAGAATAGCTCCGACGCTGTTCTGCACAAAGCCAATCCATTCGGCGTCCTCTTCGTTGCTTAGGACGACGATGCCGCCAATGCCGTCCGAATGCCCGTTCAGATATTTAGTCGTGGAATGCACAACGATGTCAACGCCGAAATCGAGCGGTCGCTGCAAGTAGGGCGACATGAAAGTATTGTCGCAGACGACGCGCGCCCCTGCGGCGTGCGCCGCGTCCGAGACGGCTTGCAAGTCCGTGACAATCATCACCGGATTGGTCGGCGTCTCGATGAAGACCATCTTCGTGTTCTCTTTGATGGCGGCTTCAACGTTCGTCACGTCCGATGTGTCAACAAAATCAAACTCGATGTTGTAGTTGGCGAGGATGCGGCTGAAGAGGCGAAACGTGCCGCCGTAAGTATTGTCGGAGACGATGACGTGCTCGCCCGCTTTGACGAGCCGCATTGTCGCGTCAATGGCCGCCATGCCGGAAGCGAAAGCGTAGCCGAAACGCGCTCCTTCGAGGGCCGCGATGTTGCGTTCAAGCGCCGCCCGCGTCGGGTTCTGCGTCCGCGCGTACTCGTAGCCCTTGTGCTTGCCCAGACCGTCCTGCTGGTAAGTCGAGGTTTGATAAATCGGCACGGTCACAGAGCCGGTCGTCGGGTCTGCTTCCTGCCCGCCATGAATTGCTGTTGTTGCGAATCCCATAATTAACTCGGTGACGAGTGGCGCATGATGAGCGACGAGTTGAAGGCAAGTCTTAAAGCTTGTCGCTCGTCCTTCATCAGTTGTCACTAATCGAAAATTCCCTGACTCATGTAGCGTTCCGCGCCGTCTGGAAAAAGCGTGACGATGCGACGGCCCGCGCCGAGGCGTTCGGCGATGCGATAAGCTGCGGCGGCGGCGGCACCGGAAGAGCCACCGGCCAGCACGCCTTCAGTCTCCGCCAGCTTGCGAACGGTCGCAAACGCCTCCGTATCGTAAATCATCATCGTTTCATCGGCGAGCGATAGCTCGCAGTTCTTCGGGATAAACTGCGCCTGACCGATGCCTTCGACCTTGTGCTCGCCGGGTTGTCCGCCGCCGATAATCGAGCCTTCGGGTTCGACCAGAACGCAGAGCACGTCAGGCTTCATTTTCCTGACGGCGCGCGAGACGCCTGTGAAAGTTCCGGCTGTGCCTGCGCCGATGACGAGGGCGTCGATGCGTCCCTGCATCTGTTCGATAATCTCGCGCGCGGTCGTTTGTTCATGAAAGCAAGGGTTGGACGGATTCTCGAACTGCTGCGGGACGAAGCTATTGGGAATCTGTCCGGCCAGTTCGCCCGCGCGCCTGACGGCTCCGGCCATCCCTTCTTCCTTCGTCACATATTCTATCTCGCCGCCGAGGGCTTCCATGATTTTCATCTTCTCTTGCGAGTAGCCTTCGGGCACGCAGAGGATGACGCGATAGCCGCGCTGCACGCCGACGAGGGCCAGCCCGATGCCCGTATTGCCCGCGGTCGGTTCGATGATGGTCGAGCCGGGGCCGAGCAGCCCGCGCCGTTCGGCGTCCAGAATCATGCCCAGAGCGGCGCGGTCTTTCACGGACCCGCCCGGATTCATGTATTCGAGTTTAGCGTAAATATCCGCCAGCGGCGGTCCGGCAAAACGCGAGAGATGGAGCAACGGAGTTCGGCCAACCAACTCAATGATGTTCTCAGTCGTCCCAAGCGGCATTAACTTTTCAACCAATAATCATCGCAAAAGTAGATTGCCAGAGCCTTCATAAGCTGACACTTAATGGAAAACGCATGGTAGCCCGCAAATGGCTGAAAGGTCAAATTAAGGAAGGGAAGCAGCCACGCCGCTTCCCTTCATTGACACTGCCGCTCGCGGCGGGGTATCGTGTTGGCCCGTGAACTACACGGCTTCAGACCCTCAACAATCCGCCGTCGCCATCATTCCCGCACGCTACGCTTCGACTCGACTGCCCGGCAAAGCTCTGCTCGAAATCAGCGGGCGGCCCATGATTCTGTGGACGCTGGAACGCGCTCTCGCTGCGCGCAACGTGAGCCGCGCCATCGTTGCGACCGACGACCAGCGGATTCTTGAAGCGGTGCGCGCCGCCGGTCACGAAGCGGTCATGACCGCCGGGACGCACCAGAGCGGCAGCGACCGTCTGGCCGAAGTCGCGGCCTCGCTCGACGAAGCCGCGATGATAGTCAACGTGCAGGGCGACGAGCCTTTGATTTCGCCGCGCACAATCGAACGCGCGGTTGACCAACTGGCGAATGACGACGAAGCGATGATTGTCACGACCTCCGAACGAATAACGTTGGCGGCTGACGTGTTGAGCGAAGACGTGGTTAAAGTCGTCACGGACAGCGCGGGGCGCGCTCTCTATTTTTCGCGCTCTCCGCTGCCGCTGCCGCGCGAGGCCGTGCGGCGTCACGGCACGCTCCGCGCCGCGCTCGACCAGGAGCCTGAACTGCTCAAACTCTTTCGCAAGCACACGGGGCTTTACGCTTATCGTCGCAGCTTTTTGTTAGAATACACGAGTTGGCCGCCGTCGAAGTTGGAATGCGTCGAAGCTCTCGAACAACTGCGCGCCCTCGAACGCGGCGCGATTATCCGCGTCGTTGAAACCAACGAACCCTCAATCGGCGTAGATACGGTGGAAGATTTAGAGCGCGTAAGAGCAGTGATGAGTGACAAGTGACGAGTGACAAGCAAAGCCGGCAAGCACGACGGCAAACAGAATTGTTATTCTTAACAGACTCGTTATTCTTAACTCGTCACTTGTCACTGAATTATTATGAGCGACTGGATTGGACTCGGCTTTATCTTGTTGGTTGTCTTCGGCGGGCTATATTTGCTGGCGCGGCCCGCGAAGCCTGTGACGCAGGAAGAATTTGAAAAGCGCGCGGCGGAGTCTCCGAGCCTGATGAGCGCGGGCGTGATGGGATTGCAGAAGATTCTGGACCCGGCGGCGGACAAAGCCGTCGCCGCCGTGCAGGACATGCGGCAGGGCTATCTGGACGGCGAGCAGGAATCGGGCGACGATAACGATACGACGCCTCCGGCTGCCGCTGACGAATTGAACTCAAACGATAAAGAGAAGTTGAACTCAAACATCAAAGAGGAAGAGGATGCCTAAATATATCTTCGTGACGGGCGGCGTGGTTTCGAGTCTGGGCAAGGGGCTGGCGGCATCTTCCATCGGCTGCCTGCTGGAAGCGCGCGGCCTGCGCGTCGCGCTGATTAAGCTCGACCCTTACATCAACGTTGACCCCGGCACGATGTCGCCCTTCCAGCACGGCGAAGTCTTCGTCACGGACGACGGGGCCGAAACCGATTTGGACCTCGGCCACTACGAACGCTTCACGCACGCCCAACTCTCGCAGGCCAACAACTGGACGACCGGGCGCATCTATCTCTCCGTCATCGAAAAAGAGCGGCGCGGCGATTACCTCGGCAAGACCATTCAAGTCATTCCGCACATCACCAACGAGATTAAGGATGCCGTGCGCGGCGTCGCCACTAAAGGCCAGCCGGACGTTGTGATTGTCGAAATCGGCGGCACCGTCGGCGACATCGAGAGCCTGCCTTTCCTCGAAGCGATTCGACAGATGGGCAACGAAGAGGGGCGCGAGAATGCCATCTTCATACATCTGACGCTCGTGCCGTATATCGCCGCCGCCGGAGAGTTGAAGACCAAGCCGACGCAGCATTCCGTGCGCGACTTGATGCAGATTGGAATCGCGCCGGACATCTTGCTTTGCCGCTCAGACCGCACGCTGCCGCGCGACCTGCGTTCCAAGATTGCGCTCTTTTGTAACGTCAAAGAGTCAGCCGTCATCACGGCGCAGGACGTTGACACGATTTACGAAGTCCCGCTCGCCTTTCATGAGCAAGGCTTGGACGAACTGATTATCAGCTTGCTGCACCTGACCGACCGCGCCGCGCACACAGACCTTTCAAGCTGGCGCGAACTGGTCAACACGGTCAGAGAGCCTGCGGCTGAAACGACCATCGCCATCGTCGGCAAGTATGTCGAGTTGGAGGATTCCTACAAGTCGCTGCGTGAAGCCCTGACGCACGGCGGCGTCGCCAACAACCTGCGCGTCAACGTGCGCTGGATTGAGTCGGAAGATTTGATGGAGGAGGACGCCGAAACGCGCCTGCGCGACTTTGACGCTATCCTCGTTCCCGGCGGCTTCGGCAAGCGCGGCGTGGCCGGAATGATTAAAGCCATCACCTACGCGCGCAAGACGCGCACGCCCTACTTCGGCATCTGTCTGGGCATGCAGACGGCCTGCATCGAATACGCGCGCAGCATGTGCGGCCTGAAGGACGCAGACTCGACCGAGTTTGACAAGAACACGCCGTATCCCGTCATCTTCAAACTGCGCGACCTCGTGGGCGTCGAAGAATACGGTGGCACGATGCGTCTCGGCGCTTGCCCTTGCGAATTGTCGGAAGGCTCGCTGGCGCGCGAAGTCTATGGCGGGGCCGCCGAAATCAGCGAGCGTCATCGTCATCGTTACGAGTTCAACCCGGAGTTTCGTGAGACGCTGGAACGCGCGGGCCTGCGCGTCACGGGCATCTCGCCGGACAAGAAATTCGTCGAGATGGTCGAACTGCCGCGCGAAGCTCATCCGTGGTTTCTCGGCTGCCAGTTTCATCCCGAATACAAATCGAAACCGCTCAGCGCGCACCCGCTCTTCGCAGGCTTCGTCCGCGCGGCTTATGAGAATCGCTTGCGCAACGAAGCGGCGGTCGAGCCGCACGCCGCTTCGGACACAATCGCGCATGAGCACGAGCGCGCGGGCGTCGCGGGCGACGATTAAGAGAGCAGTGGCAAGTGACAGTTGACGAGTGACAAGTTAAAATCTTGTTCTGACTTGTCGCCGGTCATTCGCTGCTTGTCACTGAGTTTATGCTTCACTGTCCCACATGCGGTCGAACTTTCGCTGACGACGCGCAATTCTGTCCTTCGGACGGAACGCCCTTGCGCGCCGACTCGACCGTCGCGGGCAACATTCCCATAGACCCTTTAGTCGGGCGCACGCTGGACGAGAAGTATCGTCTTGACGAACGGCTCGGCACGGGCGGCATGGGAACCGTCTATCGCGCGACGCACTTGCTGATTGATAGACCCGTCGCCGTCAAGTTGCTCAACCCGCGTTTCGTCGAAGACGAAGCGGCGCAGGCGCGCTTTCGTCGTGAAGCGCGAGCCGCGGGGCGCTTGCAGCACTCGAACGCCGTCGCCGTCACGGATTTCGGTCGCACCTCGGACGGCTACGTCTACATCGTGATGGAACTGCTTGAGGGCCGCACGCTGCGCGACGTGCTGGCGCGCGAGGCTCCGCTCGACACGGCGCGCTCCGTCTCGATGATGCTGCAAATCTCTGCGGCGGTCGCCGCGGCCCACGAAGCCGGAATCATTCATCGTGATTTGAAGCCCGCCAATATCTTCATCGTTCAACGCAAGGACGCGCCGCCCTTCGTCAAGGTGCTAGACTTCGGCATCGCCAAGCTGGCCGCCGAATCAATCGACGACGAAGACCCGAAAACTTTAACGGCGGTCGGCGTCATGATTGGCACGCCCAAGTACATGTCGCCGGAACAATGCGACGGCGGCCCGCTCTCGCCCGCCTCCGATGTTTACAGCCTCGGCATCATCCTTTATGAAATGCTGACCGGCACGACGCCCTTCACCGGAACCAGCCCGCTCGCCATCGCTCTCAAGCATTCGACCGAAGAGCCGCGCCCGCCGCGCGAATGGGTCGTCACGATTCCGCCTGCGATTGAAGAACTCGTGCTCAAGGCTCTGGAAAAGAATCCGCTGGCGCGACCGCAGAACGCCGCGGAGTTTCGCCGCGAGTTGTACGCGACCGCAGAGCGTCTCGGGCTTGAGCATTCCGCGAACCTGAGCGTGCCGTCGCTGGAAACGTTGCGCAGCGCGGGAACCGAAACGCCTTCCGGCAGATTGGTGATTGACATCGGGCGGCTACGCGAACAACGTGCCTTGGCTTCAAGCGGCGGCGACGGCAAAGCGGAAGCTGCCGCGACCTCCGAGATGAAGGCCGCGCGAACGCAGAGCATAGTTAAAGAGCCAAACGTCGCCGCCATCGCTCCGGTCGAAGACGTTGCTCCGGTCGCAGATGTTGCTTCGGTCGCTGCCGCTCCCGCTGCTTCGCCCGCGCGTTCGACCAAGCCGTTGGACATCGCGCGCATCAGAGTCTTCTTCGAGCAGAAGAAGCCTTTATTAAAACAGCCGCGCGTGCTGGCGAGCGTCATCGCTTTATTCTTCGTCATCGTCGTGGCGTCGGCCCTCGCCCTCAGGTCTTCGCGCGCTCCGTCTGCGAACACCAACGCGGCGATAGAATCCGCGCCCACGCCGTCGGAAACCGCGTCGCCGCAGCAAGCCACGCCGTCGCCTGAAAGCGAGGCGTCGCCCGATGAACACAAGACGACGAACCAGTCTTCGCGTCATGAACAGTCGAACAAAACCGTGAGCAACAATCAGGACAAGAAGAACGACAAGAACATCCTTGAAAAGAGCGCGGATAAATTAAAGAGCGGGGCGAAGAAGATTAAGAAGATTTTCAAGAATCCGTTTTAAGCTAAAGCGGCGGGAGGAAGCCTTAGATTGCAGAAACAACCATTCAGTGTCGGCCCGGCGACGTTCGGCGACGGACGTTTGACGTTGATTGCAGGGCCGTGCGTCATCGAGTCGCAAGAGCACGCGATGATGATGGCCCGCGAATGCGCGGCGCGCGCCAGCGATGCCGGACTCGACTTCGTTTTCAAATCGTCGTTCGACAAAGCCAACCGCTCTTCAATCGAAAGCTTTCGCGGGTTAGGCATGAAAGCGGGGCTTGATGTGCTCAAGCGCGTCAAGGAAGAGTTGGGCCTCGCGGTCGTGACGGACGTGCACGACGCGGCGCAGGTCGAAGCGGTGGCGGAAGTCGTTGACATCTTGCAGATACCCGCCTTCCTGTGTCGCCAGACCGATTTAATCACGGCGGCGGCGCAGACGGGGCGGGCCGTCAACGTCAAGAAGGGACAGTTTCTAGCGCCGGAGGACGCGCGCAATATCGTCTTGAAGGCGCGGGGCGCGGGCTGCGAAAAATTGTTGCTGACTGAGAGAGGCGCGAGCTTCGGCTATCATAATCTGGTGGTTGACATGCGCTCGTTTCCCATCATGCGCGAGTTTGGCGCTCCCGTCGTCTTCGATGTCACTCACTCTCTGCAACTGCCGGGCGGCCTCGGCCATGCAACCGGCGGCCAGCCGAAGTTCATCGAACCGCTCGCTCGCGCGGGCGTCGCTTGCGGCGTGGATGCCGTCTTCATGGAAGTCCACGACCGGCCCGAAGTCGCGCCTTCGGACGGCCCGAACATGTTGCCGCTGGCGCGGCTCGGCGCGCTCTTGAAGATGCTGCGCGAGATACACGAACTGGTCGGGCGTAGCGCTGCGGAATCAGCGCACGCTGATTGACTCTAGGTTAAGAGCGTCTTCGTTCCACATTAAAAAATCCCAGACGTTTGTTGGAAGCATGAAAATCATCAACACTTTTTTATTGCTCTGTCTCTCTGTTCTCGTGTGGGCAATGACGCCGGCGGTCAGGGCTCAGGACGTGCCGCTAGCCGCTTGGCAGGTGACGCGCTTCGACATCAGCGTGGACGCGCTCAACGCCGACCGTGATTTAAGAGCGACCGCGCGCCTCACGCTCCGCAACGTCGGCAAGGGAGCGGGCAGCCAGCCCGGACTGCGCCTGAATCCGAAAGCGGAAGTCAAAGATGTCAGCGTGGGCGGAGCGGCGGCGACCTTTCGTTCCGCTATCGAAGCGCGCGGCAACCTGCAACGCTTGACGGTCAACCTGCCGTCGCCGGTCGCCCCGAACGCGACGGTCGAAGTCGTCATCTCGTATCGTTTGAACGTCGCGGAAAATTCCGGGCTGGCCGCCATCGCTCCAAGCAGCAGCCAGTTTCTTCCGCTCTCAACTTGGTACCCGACCGCCAATACGCAGTTCGCCTTGCGCGGCCCTGACACAGCGCCTTTTAGTTTGAAAGTCAGCGGCGCAAACGTCGTCTCGTCCGGCGTTCAGAGCAGCAACGGGCAGTATGAGCAAGCGTTGCATGCTCAACCATTTTTCATAGAGGGACAATGGGAGAGCGTCGAAGCCACAGGAGCCGATGCTCGCGGCATCAACGCTTTGCTACCGAAGGGCGCGAGCGCGGACGAGCGCAAGCAGGCCGAAGCAATCATCGCTCTGGCCGGAGCCGCGCGCTCTTACTTTGCTACGCTGCTCGGCCCCGCGCCGGAAGCGCCCGTTCGTCTCATCGCCGTCACAAGGGGCGCGGGCTTTACAGACACCGGAACGCTCCTGCTCGACGCAGCCGCTTTTCGCCGCACGAAGATTGACGCGGCGACGGCTCTGCTGGTGGCCGAAGCCGTCGCTCACTTGTGGATTGGCGGCAAGACGGCGATTCGCGGCGAGGGCTTGGGCTCCGTGCGCGAAGGGCTGACGCGCTATCTGGCGACGCTCTTTCTGGAGAAGCAGTTCGGGCGCGAGACAGCCGAGGCAGAACGTTTGCGCGAACGCATCGCCTACGCGGGCATCGCCAAACGCGACACCCCGCTAACGCTCGCAACGCCGCTCGACAGCGGTTACTACGTCTCCGTCACAAACAAGGGCGCGATGATTTGGCGACAGGTTGACCGAGCGCTCGGACGCGAAGCGTTCATGGAAGCGTTGCGCTCGCAACTGCAAGCGAAGGCCGGAGACGCTGGCGGGCTGACACTTGCCACCTTGCGTCAGGCTTTCGTCGAGCGCGGCAACGCGGCTTTGAAGAGCGCGCTCGATCAGGAGTTTGACCAACCGACCGACATGGATTTGATGGTCGGGCTGCCGCAGCAGAGAGGCGCGCAATGGGTCGCCGCCGTGCGCAACACGGGCGCTTTTGACGCGGCTGTGACGGTGCAGGCGACAACCGCAAGCGGCCAACGCTTGAGCGTCGAGACGAACATCCCTGCGCGCGGTTTCGGCGAGGCTGTCTTCAACACGACGGCGCAACCGGCGCGCGTCGAAATTGACCCAGACAAGTTTTACCCGCAGCTTGACTACACCAACGACGTTGCGCCGCGCACGCGCTTGAGCGAGGAAGCCCTCGCCGAAGCGACTACTCTGTTCGCGCAGCAAAACTATCCGCGCGTCGAAGCCATCACGCGCGAAGTCCTGACGCTCGCCGCTGGCATCACGGAGGCGCGCGTGCTGCTGGCGCGCGCTCTTCTGGCGCAGAACAAGGTGGACGAAGCGGAGAAAGAATTTCGCGCGGCGTTGGACACGACCGCCCCCGCCCCGTCCACGCTCGCGTGGGCCAACATCGGGCTCGGCGAAATCAGTTTGCGTAAAGGGCAGGCGGCTGATGCCGCGCGTCGTTTCAATGAAGCGGTGCGCGCCGATGCAGAGTATGCTTCGACCTTAGCCGCTCGCGCCGGGCGCATCAAGGCCGAGACGGCAGCCAACGCCGCGCCGCCGCCCGATGAAGCCGCGCGCGCTTTCATCGCTCAACTAGACCAAGCCATCAAGAGCGGCAGGAAGGCCGAGCTTGAAGCCATGATTATGCCCGGCGAATTGACGAGCTTTGTCAGAGGCATTACCGCCAGCCAGCCGGAGGCTTGGGCGACGCGCGTGCTGCGCACGGAGACGTTGGACGCCAACCGCTTGGCGGCTGACGTGAGCATCACCGCGCGGCAGTTGGGGCGAGATCAAGCAGGCACGGCTGTGCTCGTGCTCGCGCGCGTGAACAACGTTTGGAAGCTGGCCGGGATAGAATTTTTCGAGGTGCGTTAAGGATTGATGGACACTTGGGCCGAACTTGAAAAGCGCGCCGCGCGCGTGAAGTTGCTGCTGATGGATTGCGACGGCGTGTTGACCGACGGGCGTATCACTTTGTTGCCCGACGGCGACGAACAGAAAAGCTTTCACACGCGCGACGGCCACGGCCTCGTGCTCCTTCATCGCGCGGGCCTCAGTTCGGGCATCATCTCCGGGCGCACTTCTTCATCCGTCACGCGCCGCGCCAGCGACTTAGGTATCCGCTACGTCCGGCAGGGAACTTGGGACAAGATAGTCGAGTTTGAAGAGACGCTCGCGGAAGCCGGAGTTGACGAAAGCGAGACGGCTTTCATCGGCGACGACGTGACCGATATTCCGTTGATGCAGAGAGTCGGCTTGGCTGTGGCTGTGGCGGACGCGACCGAAGAGACACGCGCCGCCGCGCACTATGTCACGCAACTGCCGGGCGGCTTCGGGGCCGTGCGCGAGGTCACGGACTTGATTCTCAAAGCGCAGGGTCGTTGGGCCGAGTTGATGCGCAAGTACATCAAGTGAACGCGGGCGCTAGCGTTGGCCTTGAAGGACGCGCGCGAGCGCTAAGCTTGAGAGCGCGCGAGTTTGACTTTCATCCGTCGCAAGCAGCATGCTGTGATTCAATTTTCAAGTGGGGAGAGAACAAAAGGTGGAAACCGCTAAACACGTCCTGTTCGTCGAGGACACTTCCGACACGCGCGACCTTGTGGAGTTCAGCTTGAAGCAGGACGGCTTTGAAGTCACCAGCGCGCAGACCGCCAACGAGGGCTTGCGGCTGGCGCGCGAGAAATCGTTCGCGCTGATTCTGCTCGACATCGGATTGCCCGACAAAGACGGCCTCGAACTCTGCCGCGACATACGCCTCTTCGACCAGCAAACGCCGATTCTCTTCTACACGGCCTTCGCCGAACTGCTCGACCTTGAAGAGGCCGAGAAGGCAGGGGCGCAAGGCTGCCTGCGCAAGCCCGAAGACACGCCGCGCCTCGGCGAGATTGCCCGCCGGTTAATCGAAGAGACAGCGCGCGGCTAAACGCTTGCGCCCGCTCTCGACACGATTGATTTGACAGTCGTTCAGGGCTTGATTATCTTAACTGGCAACCAAGTTGGATGAAGCCGAACGATGAAAGCCTTGCTCGTCCTTCATCCTTCCGGCTTGTTCTTGTGCGGGCGTAACTCAATGGTAGAGTGTCAGCTTCCCAAGCTGAAAGTTGCGAGTTCGATCCTCGTCGCCCGCTTTTATCATATCTGAGCAAACAACTCTTCCGGCGGGCTTTCAGCCGGATATGTGCCTGGCGGGACGTATCGTTAATGAGCGCCGCCGAAGAGCGAAGCGTATGCTTTGCTCACAACTTGAGCGCGGCTGGCTGCGTTCGTCTCGGCTTTTAGAGCGCGCGGCGACTGGCACAATGGTTGCGATGAAGAATCAGCTTGCAGCGTTAATCCAGACAGGAGGACGACATATCTTGCGTATCAAATTTATTGTGGGCTTCAGCCTGCTGGCGCTGTCGGCGCTGGCCGCCGGATGCTCCGACAACAGCAACACAGCCAATAGCAACACCGCTACGACCAACACGGTGGCGACCACGACCACAACCGAGTCGAACATGAACGCCACCGAATCTAAAGTCTCCGACGCCGCCGACTCCGAAGTGACGGAGACGACGGACGCCACAGGTTCCAGAGTTCAGACACGCACGTTCAGGAATGACACGCACGTCTCCAAAGTTGTCGTGACGACAACCAAGTCAGGCACGCGCACGGCGAAGGTTTACCCGCGCGACGGCGGCGCGGCGCGCGACTTGCCGGAGAATAAAGTTGAGAGCGCTTTGCAGGCGACGGGCGACACGCTCGCAGACGCCGCCGGTTTCGTCGTAGACAAGACGAAGGACGCCGCCTCGGCGACGAAGGAAGGCGCAAAGGTCGTTGGCGAGAAGACTGTCGAAGGCGCGAAGACCGTCGGCGAAAAGACGGCTGAGGGAGCCAAGACGGTTGGCAGCAAGACTGCCGAGGGCGCAAAGACTGTCGGCGAGAAAACAGTCGAGGGCGCGAAGAAAGCCGGAGAAGGCGCGAAGAAAGTCGGCGGCAAGATTAAAGACGCCGTGACGCCTTAACGAAGCTCAGGGCGGAAGCGTCTAGTTCAAACACCGCAGGGCAGTGAGTTCAAACATGAGAGGGCAGTCGTCAGATGACGGCTGCCCTCTTGTTTGTCGCGCGTCGGTCGAAGCCGTTCGTCTTCGTGAAGCGTTCGCGCTTGTCCTGACCAACTCGCCGTCGAAGACCAATGATGCCGCCGAATGCTATACTAAAGGTTCCCTGCCGACAGCGTTCCCAATTTCGGCGGGCCACGCTAACCCGTAAAAGAATGGAGCAAGAGAATGGCCGATGCGACACGCTTTACAATTTTATGCCCGTGCTGCGAGTCTGCCCTGACGATTGACGCGCAAACGGGCGCGCTCATCTCCCACGAAGAGAAGTCGAAACCAGTCGCTTCCTTCGACGAGATGCTCAAGGGTTTGGACAAGCAGAAGCAGCTGCGCGACCAACTCTTCCAGCAAGAGTTGGGTTCGCAGAAAGACCGCGAGCGACTGCTCGAAGAAAAATTCCAAGCGGCGATGAAGCGCGCGGAGAAGGATAAGGACAAGCCTTACATCAACCCGCTCGACGTTGACTAAGACCAGTGCGCGCGGGCGGGCGAATCCATCGGGTGAAACAAATTTTTACCGGATGCGTAAAGTAAGAACCGATGTGCAACAGCTTGCACGGCAGGCGGCATCCAAACGCCCGAACGACAGCTTGCCCGGCAAACTGCGGAAGTTCAAGCGCTCGGTTCACACACAATCATGGAGTCATCAAACAATGCGTCCGTCTAAATTGTCTGCGCTCGTCGTCTGCGCCGTCGCGCTTCTTTCAGCCGCGCTCTTTGTCGCCACAGCCTCCGCGCAAAAAAGCAGCATGCCAACGAAAATTCCGAAAATAAATTATCAGGAACGCACGCTCAAGAACGGCTTGCGTGTCCTCAGCGTCGAAGACCATTCCAGCCCGACCGTCTCTATACAGGTCTGGTATCACGTCGGCTCGAAGGACGACCCCAACGGGCGCAGCGGCTTCGCGCATCTCTTCGAGCACATCATGTTCAAGAGCACGAAGAACATGAAATCCGAGATGCTCGACCGTTTGACGGAAGATGTCGGCGGCTACAACAACGCGTTCACCGCCGACGACGTGACGGTCTATTACGAAGTCGTGCCGTCGAATTATCTTGAGACTTTGCTCTGGGCCGAAAGCGACCGCCTCGGCGGCTTGAATGTTGACGAGCCGAATTTTAAATCCGAGCGCGCGGTCGTCGAGGAAGAGTTTCGCCAGAGTTATCTGGCCCCGCCTTACGGCAAGCTCGAATTGTTGATTCAGCAAAAGTCGTGGACGAAGCATCCGTACCAGCGACCCGGCATCGGCAACATCGAAGAGTTGGACGCGGCGACGCTGGAAAACGTGCGAGCCTTTCACGGAACTTACTATCGCCCGGACAACGCCACGATGGTCGTCGCCGGAGACTTTGACCCGAAGCAACTCGACGCTTGGGTTGACAAGTATTTCGCTCGCCTGTCGAAGCCGAGCGCGCCGCTGCCGCGCGTCGAAGTCAAAGAGCCTGCGCGCACAGCCGAGCAACGCTTCGTAGAGTACGGCCAGAACGTCCCGCTCCCGGCGGTCGTTATCACGTATCTCGCGCCGCCCGCGGCGAGCAGCGATGCCGTCGCCCTGCGCGTCGCCGAAGCCATCCTTTCGTCGGGCAATTCTTCGCGCCTCTATCGCGCTCTCGTCTATGAGCAGCAGGTCGCGCAGGAGGCGGACGCAGACGCAGACTTGCGCGAAGACCCCGGCCTCTTTCTCTTCAAAGCCGTCCTCGCCAGCGACAAGAAGCCGGAGGAGGCGGAGCGCTCTTTGCTGGCCGAACTCAAGCGGATACAGGACGCGCCCGTCAGCGCGGCTGAGTTGGAGAAAGCGAAGAACCAGTTGGTGACTTCCAAGTTGCGCGAACGCGAGACGAACAACGGCAAGGCTCAAGCTCTCGGCGAAGCCGCCGTCCTGCTCGGCGACCCGAACCGCATCAACACGGACGTTGAGCGGCTTCAGTCGGTCACGGCGGCGGACGTGCAGCGCGTCATGCGCCAGTACTTCACGGACACCAACCGCGTCGTCATCTACTATCTGCCGGAATCCGCGCGCGCCACGCAAAACGCCGCCACAAAGAATTGAGGTGAGAATAGATGACCATCAGCAAAAGCTTCATCCAACGTTCTCTTACGCTATCGGCGCTCGCAGCGTTGATTATCGCTATGATGTCAATTAACACACACGCCCAACAGGAGCAGCCGCCGCAGCCTTCCGCTCCGCGCTCGGTCAAACTGCCGCAGCCGGTCGAGAAGACATTGAAGAACGGGTTGCGCGTCATCGTCGTCGAACGCAGCGGGATGCCGCTCGTCAGCGCGCAACTGCTGGTGAAGAACGGCGGCGAGGTTGACCCGGAAACTCTGCCCGGCGTGGCCAACATGACGGCGACGCTGTTGACCGAAGGCACCGCGACGCGCACCGCTCCGCAGATTGCCGAAGAGATAGAAGCTCTCGGCGGCAGCCTCAACTCGCGCGCCGGTTGGGACGCTTCCGGGGCGAGCGTCAACGTTATGTCAGAGCGCGTCGCCCCGGCGATGAACATTCTGGCCGACGTGATACGCAATCCGGCCTTCAAGGACGAAGAGATTGAGCGCCAGCGCCAGCAAGCGATTGACGACTTGAGCGTCAGGCTCAGCCAGCCGGGAACGATTGCCCGCGCCGTCGCCGCGCGCGTCCTCTACGGCACGACGCCCTACGGCCACATGCTCAGCGGCACGCCCGAAAGCCTCGCTCTCATCAAGCGCGATGACTTGGTTAAGTTTCATCAAACTTATTACAGGCCGGACAATGCGGTCCTCGTCATCGGCGGCGACATCAAGCCGCAGCAGGCTTTCGCTCTCGCGGAAAAACTTTTCGGCGACTGGCAGAAGCCGACCTCGCTATTGGTGGTCATAAGCAATAATGCGAAGCCGAGCGCCGCGAAGCAGCGCGTGCTGGTGATTGACAAGCCTGACGCGGGGCAGGCTGCGGTCGTCTTCGTGCGCAGCGGCTTGAAGCGCACCGACCCAGACTTCTTTCGCGGCATCGTCACCAACTCCGTCTTGAGCGGCTATTCCGGTCGGCTCAATCAAGAGATTCGCATCAAGCGCGGCCTGAGCTATGGCGCGCGCAGCAGCCTCGACGCGCGCCGCGAGACGGGGCCGTTCACCGCTGAAACGCAGACCAAGAACGAATCGGGCGCGGAGGTCGCGTCGCTCATCATCGGCGAGATTAAGCGTTTATCGAGCGAGGCGGTCGCCGACGCCGAACTGCTGCCGCGCAAGTCCGTCATCATCGGCGGCTTCGGTCGCGGTTTGGAAACCAACGACGATCTCGTTAATCAAATCAGCAATCTAGCGCTCTACGGCATCAACCTGAGCGAGATAAACAGCTACATCAACAACGTGCAGTCCGTCACCGCCGCCGACGTGCAGAAGTTTGCAGGCGCAAGGCTCGTCGCAGACGACGCTTCCATCATCATCGTCGGCAAAGCCAGCGCGTTTCTGGACGCTCTGCGCAAGCAGTTCCCGAACGTTGAAGTCATCCCGGTCGCAGACCTTGAATTGAACGGTGCCACGTTGCGGCGAGCCGCAACATCCGGCGCGACCAAGCCGTGACGCGTACGCAGTGATCGCGCCCGCGCCTTTTCGAGCCGGAGTAAGAAGTCTTAAGGAGAACGAAAGCTCATGCGACGTTTAGCCAGACTGTCATGTTGCTTCTTCAGTCTCGCGCTGCTGGCCGCGACCGCCAACAGCTTCGCGCTGGCGCAGGGCAGCGAAACCATAGCCACACAGCCGCGCGAAGAGACAGCCGTTTTCATCAGCGAACTCGGCAGCAGCGAGCCGTTTGTGCGCCGGCAGGCGGCGGAAGAGTTGGCCCGCCGCGCCGACACAGACCACTTGAAATTAATCGAGGGCTATCGTCTGCAAGAGAAGAACGCGCAGGTCAAGCTGGCTCTCGATTGGGCGCTTTATCGAATGGGCAAGAGCGCGACGCTCTTTTCGCTGGTGCGCGCTCTCGATTCATCTCAAGCCGAACAGGCGTCCGCGTATCTCAAGCAACTCGAAAGCCCGCACCCGCTCTACATTTTTCTGGGCCAGACGAAGCGCGCGGCGCAGGCGCGGCTGCTCGAAGTGTTGGGCGCAATCGGCGACGCCGAAACGCTCGAACGCATCAAGCCCTTGCTCGAATCCTTTGAGCCAGCGGTTGCCGTCGCCGCCGAGCAGGCCACAGAGCTAATCAACACGCGCATCGCGCAGACGCCCGCCGAAGCGCAGCAGCCCACGCGCCCGCGCACCGTCGGCCAAACCGTCGAAGCAACGCCCTGAACTCGCAAGTCGAGCGCAACAATCACAACGGGAGCGAATCATCCGACTCGCTCCCGTTCGCTTTACGCTATACTAATCGGGTTTCCACTTTCAAAATTCAGCCTTCAAGTTGACAACCGGAGAACCTGAAGATTGAAACTTGAAGCCTGAAACCTATGCACCCAAACCTACGCTCATTTCTAGACCTGCTCGTGCGCGAGCGCGAACTCATCCGAATCAGAACAGAGGTTGACCCGTATCTCGAACTGGCCGAAGTTCATCGTCGCGTCATCGAGCGCGGCGGCCCGGCCCTGCTCTTCGAGCGCGTCAAGGGCAGCCGTTATCCGGTCGTCACCAATCTCTTCGGCACGGCCCGCCGCATCGAGTTGGCCTTCGGCCCGAAACCCGAAGCCCTCGTCTCTCGTGTCGTGCATGTGGCCGAGTCGCTCTTGCCGCCGCGCCCCTCGGAACTCTGGCAGCACCGCTCGCTGGCCCTCGAAGCCCTGAAGCTCGGCACGCGCAACACGCGCCGCGCGCCCGTCGCGCAAGTCATGGACAAGCCTGCGCGGCTAGAAGAATTGCCCGTGCTAACGACTTGGCAGGAAGACGGCGGGCCGTTCTTCACGCTGCCGCTCGTCTACACCGAGCATCCCGCGACGCGCAAGCATAATCTTGGCATGTATCGCATGCAGCGTTACGACGCGCAGACGACGGGCCTCCACTGGCAGATACACAAAGGCGGCGGCTTTCATTATCACGAAGCGGAAGCCTTGGGGCAGCCCTTGCCTGTGACGATGTTTCTTGGCGGCCCGCCCGCTTTGATTCTCGCGGCCATCGCGCCGCTGCCGGAAGACGTGCCGGAGTTGGTGCTGGCCTCCGTGCTGGCAGGCGAGAGAGTGCGCATGACGAAGAACCCGCTCGGAGAGAATCGTCATCGCCTCGTCGCCGAAGCGGAGTTTGCGTTGGTCGGCCAAGTGCCTGCGCGCGAGCGTCGGCCCGAAGGGCCGTTCGGCGACCACTACGGCTACTATTCGCTGCAACATGATTATCCTGTCTTCAACGTCGAGGCCGTCTTTCATCGCCGCGACGCCATCTATCCGGCGACGGTTGTGGGCAAGCCGCGACAGGAAGATTTCTTCATCGGCGACTACTTGCAAAAGTTGCTTTCGCCGCTCTTTCCGCTCGTGATGCCGAGCGTCCGCGACTTATGGACGTACGGCGAGACGGGCTTTCATTCGCTCTGCGCGGCGGTCGTGCGCGAACGCTACAGCCGCGAAGCTTTAGTCTCAGGCTTTCGCATTCTCGGCGAAGGCCAACTCTCTTTGACCAAGTTTCTGCTGCTCACGGACACGCCGCAAGACTTGAAGGACTTTCGCAGCCTTTTCGAGCACATTCTCGCGCGCACTCGTTGGGAAAGCGACCTCTTCATCTTTTCCAACGTCTCGATGGACACGCTCGACTACACGAGCGGCAAGGTCAACGAAGGCAGCAAGGCCATCTTGCTCGGCTTGGGCGAAGCCGTGCGCGACTTGCCGCGCGAGTTTCGCGCTCCGCTGCCGCCAAAGGTCAAGCGCGCGGAAGTCTTCTGCGGCGGCTGTCTCGTCGTCGAAGGCGCATCATACGCGGAAGACGAAGGGCAAGCCGCGCGTCTCGCTCAAGACGAGGCTTTTAAAGAATGGCCGCTCGTCATCCTGCACGACGATGCAAGCGTGGCTCTCAACACGGCTGATTTTCTGTGGGCCACCTGGACGCGCTTTGAGCCTGCCTCGGACATCTACGCCGCCGCGACAATCGTGCGGCGTCATCATCTTTCTTATCGCCCGCCCGTCGTCATTGACGCGCGCATGAAGCCCGGCTATCCGGCGGAACTCATCGTGCGCCCGGACATCGGCGCGCTGGTCGAAAGACGCTGGCGCGACTATTTCCCCGAAGGCCTGGGCAAAGCGGACTGAACAGGGAAGCGATGAAAATCTCAAGGCGCAAGAAGAAGTACGCTCTCATCACGACTGGCAGCCTGTTGCTCATCGGCGTGCTGCTCGGAGTGTGGGCTTTCGTCATCGAGCCGAATCGTTTGACGGTCAACGAAGTGTCCATCAAGCTGCCGCGTTGGCCGCCGGCCTTCGCGGGCCTGCGCGTCGCGCTCATCTCGGATTTGCACGTCGGCTCGCCGCACATTGACGTGGCGAAGTTGCGGCGCGTCGTTGAGATGACCAACGCGGCGCAGCCCGACTTAACGCTTCTCGCCGGAGATTTCATGGTGACGAGCCGCATTCATCAAGCCGTCGAGCCGGAAGTCATCGCGGGAGAACTGAAGAACCTGCGCGCTCGTTTCGGGGTCTACACAGTTCTCGGCAATCACGATTGGTGGTACGACGGCGAGCGCGTTCGCGCAGCCTTTGAAGGCGCAGGCATTCGCGTCCTTGAAAATGATGTGGCGCAAATTCAACACGAAGGACAGTCGCTCTGGCTGGCCGGAATCGCTGACGCATGGACACGCAAGCCCGACATCGAAGGCACGTTGCGAAAGGTGACGGACGACGGCCCCGTCATCATCCTGACTCATAACCCTGACATCTTCCCGAACGTTCCGGCCAGAGTGAGCCTGACCCTGGCCGGACACACGCACGGCGGTCAGGTCAACATCCCTTTCGTCGGTCGCTTGAAAGTGCCTTCCGAATACGGTCAACGCTATGCCATCGGCCACGTTGTCGAAGAGAGCCGTCATCTCTTCGTCACGCCCGGCGTCGGCACGAGCATCATCGCCGTTCGCTTCCGCGTCCCGCCGGAAATCTCTCTGCTGACGCTGACGGCGGAGGCCGCTCCCTAACGAATGACAACCAACCTTGAATCATGTTATAGGCTCTCGTGAAGCACAAACGAAACTATCATCAACGGAGACACTCTTTCATGCGACTCTTAAAATCAACGGCCTTCTTCCTGCTGCTCTGCGCCTGTGTCAGCGCAGCCGCTTCCAACATCGGCGCGACGCGACACGCCAAAGCTCGCTCCGCGCAGCAGCATCGAGACAGGGTTATCTCAACCCGAACCGTGAAAGGCTCGCTCAAGGGTTTCGAGGTCGGCGATTATATGCATGCAGTCATCAAGCTTCAGAGCGGCAAGGAAGATTCTTACTTCATAGGCTCGCCCGGCCTGGACTATTTTCTGGCCCTGCACAAAGGCGAGCCGCTGACGCTCACTTATCAGGTGGTTGATTCTTACATTGAACAGGCTGGCGGCGTGCAGCGAATTAACCGGCTCAGCGGCGCGCGCGCAGGCAAGCTGACCCACGCCGCCTGGTGGAAAAATATGCGGGCCAAACATTCCTTCGCGCAACTGGATAAGATGTACGGCAGCCTGACCGAGAAATACAGGCTCAATCCTTAAAGTCTGAGAAGCGAAAGCAAGCGCGGAGGCGAGCGTTCAATCAAGCCTGCTTCAGCGGAAGCGTTAGCCTTGCTTCGCAGCCTTGCTTGTGCGGGCGGTCTTGCAGCGTCAGCGAGCCGCCGTGCGCTTCGGCTATCTGTCGGCTTAAGACCAGGCCGATGCCTGAGCCGTTCGGCTTCGTGGTGAAGAAGGGAACGAACAGGTTCGACGTGTTCGACAATCCCGGCCCGTCGTCTTCGATGATGATTTCAAGGACGCTCGCTCTCTGTCGCCAGGCGAGATGAACATGGCCGCTGGTTTCGAGCGCGGCGTCAACGGCGTTGCGGAGCAGATTGATGAGCAGTTGTTCAAGCTGGTCTTCGTCGGCCTCAACGACGAGCGCGGGGCCGTCCTGAAGCTTGATGCTCAAGCGCGTTTCCAGACTCGCAGCGCGACGAATCAGCGGGGCGACATCAACGGGACGAAGCACTGGCGCGGGCAGGCGCGCGAGCCTCGCGTAAGCGTTCATGAAACGGCTCAGGGCTTCGGAGCGCTTGGCGATGATGGCCAAACCCTGCCGGACATCTTCGCGCCAGTCGGGCGGCTGCGGCTCGCGCGAGAGCAAGCTTTCAAGACTTCCGGCGATTGATTTAATCGGCGTCAGCGAGTTGTTCAACTCATGGCCGAGGACGCGCACGAGGCGTTGCCATGCGGCGCGTTCCTCTTCGCGTAGGGCGCGGCTGAGATTGGCGACGACCAGCAGTTGAACGGGCATCCCGTGTTCGCGAAACTGGCTGCGCCTGATTTCCCAACGCGCGCTGCCCGCCGGAAACTCCGCTTCGACAACGCGCAACGCATCGCCGCGCAGGTAATCCGCGAGCTTCAACTCCGTCGCGCTCATGCCCGCCAGACGCTCGCCGGGTTGCCGCAGCAATCGCTCGCCTGCGCGATTGACAAGCCGCAATCGCTCGCCCGCATCGAAAGCGAAAATGGCTACGTCAATCTCCGCCATCACCGTTCGCAGCAACGCCGTCGCTTCGAGCGCGCCGAGCCTTTGCTCGCGCAACGTTTCGCCGAGCGCGTTGACTTCAATGATAACTTCGCCGAGCGCGTCCAAAGGCTTTGCTCCGCGAGCGCGAATCGAATAGTCGCCTTCGCGCAACGCCGCCAGCAGATTGCTCATCGTTTGCAGCGGTCGCATCACTCGTTCCCTGAGCGCGAGCGCGCAGCCGAGCCATGCAAAGAGCACGAGCGCGGTCAGCGTCCATCTCACCTTGGACGAATAGCCGTCGCCCCACAGCAAGACGAGCGCGACGATTGACGCGGGCAATCCGGCCAACAACGCCAGCCCGAAAATTTGATTCTGATGATTGAGACGACGGAAGATCGAGAGCGTTGGCAAGCGGGAAGTCGCGGGCTTGCGCCGCCGCGTGACGATTGACTCCGGCGGCTGCGGTCGCGGCTCTTCGATGCTCGCTCGTTCAGAGGCCATATTTGTTGATGCGACGATAGAGCGCGCTGCGGCTCAAGCCGAGAGCCGAGGCGGCTTGATTGACGTTGCCTTCAAAACGCGCCAGAGCCTTGCGTATCAAAAGGCTCTCGACCTCTTCGAGGCTCATCTCTTCAAGACGGCGCGCGTTGTCCGCGATTGATTGTAAGCCGAGGTCGGCGACGCTCACCAGATTGCCTTGCGCCATCAGCGACGCGCGTTCGACGGCGTGTTGCAACTCGCGTATGTTGCCCGGCCACGCGCGATTCATCAGAGCCTCAATCGCCGCCTGCTCGAAGCCGTCCAACTGCTTGCGATAACGCGCGGCGTGCGGGCGCAGGAAATGCGCCGCGAGCAGCGGGATGTCTTCGCGCCGCTCACGCAGCGGCGGCAAATGCATCTCCACCGTGTTAAGACGAAAGAGCAGGTCTTGACGAAAACGGCCCGCCGCCACTTCTTCATGAAGATTCGCGTTCGTCGCCGACAGCACGCGAACGCTTGCGCGCCGCGTCTTCGACGAGCCGACAGGCTCAAACTCGCCCGTCTCCAAAACGCGCAACAGCTTCGGCTGCAAGTTCAACGGAACGGTCGCAATCTCGTCCAGAAAGAGCGTGCCGCCGTCGGCCAACTCAAAGCGCCCGACGCGATCCGCGCGCGCGTCCGTGTACGCCCCGCGCACATGCCCGAAGAGCTCGCTCTCGAAGACGCCTTCGGAGAGCGCGCCCGCGTTGACCGTTATCAATGGCTTCGTCGCGCGTTCCGACAGCGCGTGCAAGTGGCGCGCGACGATTTCCTTGCCCGTGCCGTTCTCGCCTGTGATGAGGACGTTGGCGTCCGACGGCCCGATGCGCGCGAGCAACTGCTTGACGGGCTGCATGGCTCTTGATTCGCCAATCAGCGGAGGCAGGCTCGCGCGGCTGCCGTCGCGCAGCAATTGATTCTCGGCTTCGAGCCGACGCCCCTGCCTGAGAGCGCGGCCAAGCTCAACCTGCGTGCGCAGGATGGTCAGCAACCGCTCGTTCTCCCATGGCTTCTGCACAAAGTCGCGCGCCCCGCGCCGGATGGCTTCGACCGCCACTTCGACGCTGCCCCACGCTGTCATGACGACGACGGGCAGCGTCGCGTCGAGCGTCTGTATCTCGCGCAGCAAATCAAGACCTTCCTGTCCCGAAGTGGTATCGCGCGCATAGTTCAAGTCCATCAACACGACATCGAAATCCTCAGCCCTGAGAGCCGTCAGGACTTTCGCGGGCGAAGCCGCAGACTCAAGTTGATAGCCCTCGCTCTTGAGCAGCAGCCGCAGCGCCTCAAGCACGTCCGGCTGGTCGTCAGCGATTAAGATTTTAGGAGTCGAAGCCATGGAGCTTTTCATTCCTGTCGCAGGGCGTTCATCGGGTTCATCTTCATCGCGCGCCGCGCTGGAAAATAGCTGGCCAGAAGCGACAGCCCGACGAGCAATAAAGTGATGCCCGTGAAGATGCCGCGGTCAGTCGCGCTCACTCCGTAGAGGAAATTTGAGAGCAAGCGTGTGCCTGCGAACGCCGCGACGATTCCCATCAAGACGCCCGTTCCGACGAGCAGCATGCTCTCTCCCAACACCAGTTTCAGAATATCGCGCTCCGATGCTCCGACCGCCATGCGGATGCCAATCTCGTGCGTTCTGAGCGTCACCACGTAGTTCATCATGCCGCCGATGCCGACCAGCGCCAACAGTAGAGCCATGAAGGCGAACGCGGACATCAGCCACGCGCCCGTGCGAAACCAAGCCGTGCGGGCCGCGATGCGTTGCTGCATCGTCAGCGCCGCGTAGACGGGCAACTCCGCATCTATGCTTCGCACAGAGCGGCTGAGCGCGTCCTGCGCTTCTGCCATCTCGCCGTCCGTGCGCGCGACAAGACCCAAATCATAAACGGGATGCTGTAGCAAACTGAAGTAAATATCCGGGTCATCGTTTGGCGTCTCTCGCATGTTGCGCTGGCGCACGTTGGCGGCGACGCCGACAACCATGTGCCACGCGCGCTCAGAGTCCGGGTCGGAGCCTTCCTTGATTTGTTTGCTAATCGGGTCTTGACCGGGCCAGAGACGCTCGGCCAAAGTCTGGCTGATAACGACGACCTTCGGCGCTTCAATCCGGTCTTCCGCTCGAAACTCGCGCCCGCGCAGGATGCGAATCCCCAGAGTCTCGAAATACTGCGGGCCGACGTGATGAGTATAGACTCTGTTCTCCTTGCCGGGCGCGGCGGTCGGTTGTCCTTCAACGGCGATGACGGTCGCGGACGAGCCTTCGCCGAGCGGGATGTCGCTCGTCAGGCTGCTTCGCAGCAGGTGCGGCAGTTGATGCGCGCGCTGGCTCAAGGCGTCTGCGAAAGCAACGATGTCCGCCTCCGTGTAGCGTCGCGCCGGAAGCTCGACTCTCATCGTCACCAGTCGTTCGGGGTCGAAGCCGAGGTCAATGCGGTAGAGTTGCTTGAAGCTCTTAATCATCAGGCCCGCGCCGATTAAGAGCACGACCGCCAGCGCGGTTTCCAACACGACGAGCAGCCCGCGCGCCCGCAGCCGTAAAAAGCTTCGACCGCCGAGCCGCCACATCGCGCGCCCTTCCTTCAAGCTACAGTTGAGGTCTTGCCGCGAAGCTTGCAGAGCCGGAAGCAGCCCGAACAGCGCTCCCGTCATGATTGAAACGGCGAACGCGAAGGCGAAGACGCGCGCGTCCAGGTGAACGCGGACGAACCACGGAATCGTGAACGGGCTCAAGCCGACAACGAGGTCGATGCCCCACATCGACAGCAACAGTCCGAGCATTCCGCCGCCGAGCGACAACAGCAAACTCTCCGTCAACATCTGCGTCATCAAACGCGCGCGGCTCGCGCCGAGCGCGGCGCGAATCGCCATCTCCTTCTGCCGCTTCGAAGCCCGCACGAGTTGCAGGTTGGCGACGTTGACGCACGCAATCAACAGCACGCAGCCGACTGCCACGATGAACAGCACGAGCGTGGCGCGAGCGTTGCCGAGCCATTCGTCGGCAAGCGTAATGACCGACGCGCCGCGATTAGTGTTTGAGAGCGGATAGGCTTGTGCGAGCCGCTGCGAAACGGCGTCCATCTCGGCCTGCGCCTGCGCGAGGGTGACGTTCGGCTTCAAGCGCGCAATCGTGGCCAGGCCACGAGCGCCGCGCATACGCAAATTCTCTCGCTCCACCGTGCCGCGCACGGGGTCGTTGAACGAGTTGGACAAAAGCGCCCAGACTTCCGTGCCTTGAATCGTGCCGCGAAAATTTTCGGGCATGATGCCGACGACCGCGTAGCTTTCTTCGTTGAGCTTGATAGTTCGATTGACCAGATTCGGGTCGGAGCCGAAGCGTCGTTGCCAGAGTTGATGGCTGATGATGGCGACCCTGCGTGGATTGTCAAAGTTATCTTCTTCGGGCAGAAACGCGCGCCCGCGCTCGACCGTCACGCCGAGGACGGGAAAGTAGCTGGCCGTGACATACTCGCCCGCGACGCGTTCGGCTGCGCCGCCGCCGGAGAGATTGAAGGACGAGAGCTTGACTGCTGCAATGTCTGTGAAGGATTGATTCTGCGCGCGCCAGTCCAGATAGTCCGGATAAGAGACGCCGCGCTGTTCGACCTCTTTCCGCTTGACCGTCTCCCAGACGACGACGAGACGCTGCGGCTCAGCGTAAGGCAGCGGGCGCAGCAGCACGGAGTTGACGAAGCTGAAGACGGTCGTGCTCGCTCCAATCGCCAGGGCCAGCGATAAAAGGGCTGTGACCGTGAAGCCCGGACTCTTCCAGAGCGTGCGGAGTCCGTATTGAATATCTTGTGCGAGCTTTTCCAAAACTGTGATTCCGCGAACGATGATGACAGACGAAGCCGCAGCCTTGCCACTGCTTCGCCCGTCATTCATGTGCGCCTTTTTTATCCTTCGCCCAAGAGCTTATTTATACGACGGATATTGCGGTCGTTTCGGAGCGACGGGCGGGCTCTTCTGCAAAGCTTCGAGCGCGACCTGCACGGCTTTTTCCAGTTGCGGGTCGCGGCCCGCGCGCCAGTCCGCGGGCGTTATCTCGACGGCGATGTCGGGCGCGACGCCGTTGTTCTCGATGTCTAAAATTCCTTTCTTCGGATTGTAGAAAGCGCGATTGGGCGCGCTGATGCCGCCGCCGTCGAGCAGTTCGGGAATGGACACATAACCGCCGATGCCCGCGCCGTAAGTGCGTTGGCCGACCAGCGCGCCGATGCCCGCCTGACGGAACATCCAAGGCAGCGTGTCGCCGCCCGAACCAGCAAACTCGTTAATAATCATCACGCGCGGGCCGGGCATGGCGTTAGCCGGAAACGGCAAATCGTCGCCTTCGCGGAACGCGTAGTAAGAGAGCGGAGAGCGGCGCAACACGTCTATGAAATAGTCTGCCGGAGCGCCGCCCGAATTGAACCGCTCGTCAATTATCAAGCCCTGCTTGTCGAGTTGCCCGTAGTAGTCGCGGTTGAAAGCCTGATAGCCGGGCGTGCCCGTGTTCGGCAGGTAGATGTAAGCCAGCTTGCCGCCGGACAACTCTTCGACGCGGCGACGATTGTTTTCCGTCCATGCGAAACTACGCAAAGTGTTTTCGCCGAGCAGCGGAATCACAGTGATTGTGCGCGCATCGCTGCCGTCCGCTTTAGCTCCGACTTTAAGCTGCGCGGGGCGACGCGCCTTGCCTTGAAAGTAGCTGTACAAATTCGTGTCGGCGGTAATCTCTTTGCCGTCCACGCTGATGAGATAGTCGCCCTCGTGAGCGTTCACGCCGGGTTGCGTGAGCGGCGATGTCAACAGCGGTTGCGAATTGTCGCCGCGATAAATGCGCGCGATGCGGTAGCGATTATTCTCGATGGTGAAGTCTGCGCCGAGCATCCCGACGTTGGCGTCGCCGCCAGCGTTTGGCGCGTCGCCGCCGCCAATCGCCATGTGGCTGATGGCAAGGTTCGACAGCATATCTCTGAACAGCGCGTTCAAGTCGGCGCGCGTCACGATGTTCGGCAAGTACGCGGCATAGCTCTTCTTCAATTCCGCGAGATTCTGGCCGTGAACCTTCGGGTCGTAGAAATAGTCGCGGACGACGCGCCAAGCCTCGTTGTACATCTGCTGCCATTCGGCGCGCGGCTCAATCTTGATTTCAACTTTATCGAGGTCGAGCTTTCCTTCGTCGGGCTTCGGCGGCGCGTCCGTGCCGACGACAGACCAGTTGCCGCGCTTCTGGTAAACAAGACGGCTGCCGTCGTCCGAGATGGCGGCGTTCGTGATGCCTTCGAGGAATTTGTCCGACTTGCGATTGTTGAGGTCGAGCCTGTAGAGAGTCTGCGGCGGGCCTTCGCCGCCCGTGAAGTTGCTCCAATCGTTGGCGGCTGCGAAGAGCACGCCCGCGCGTCCGGCAGCGAGCGTTGTGTAGTCGAGCGGCGGCCCCGGCAACGGCAAGATGCGCCCGCCGATGTTCTCCAAATCAATGCGAAACGCGGCGGCTGTTGATGGCTGCGTTTCATTCTCGTTGCGCGGCGGCTGAGGCAACGCGGGCGAAGGCTCGTCCGCGCGCAGGACGACGATGTTGATGTTGCTGGTGATGACGGGCTCGAACGGGAAAGCGGACATGCCAAAGGCGCGGCCCGGCCCTGCGTTGATGCTCGATAGAAAGTATAGATACTTGCCGCCGCGGTCAAAGGCCGGGCTGTCTGCGTCTAAGCGATTGGCGCTGACGGTCGTCGCCTTGCCCGTGTCGAGCGAGTAGAGGAACAGCCCGCGCTGGCGCGTGGCGAGAAACTTGGCGTAGGCCAGCCAACGGCTATCGGGCGACCATGCGACGGAAAAGTTTCCCTGACCGGCGAAGGATGACGTGTCAACCTTCTGCGCCGCGCCGCGCTCTATGTCAACGTACCAGAGCGACAAACGCTTGTCGGAAAAAGCGACTTTTTTAGAGTCGGGCGACCAGACAGGCTCGCTGTAGAAAGACGGATTGCGCTCGACGCTGATTTTGCGCGGAGCGCCTTCGCCGCTCGCGGGGCGTATGTGCAACTCGTATTCGCCGGACTCGTCGGAGAAGTAAGCGATAGATTTTCCGTCAGGAGAGAAGACCGGGAAACGCTCGGCCACGCCGGGTGTCTGCGTCAGGTTGCGCGCTTCCTTCTTCGAGACGTTGAGCACGAGAATCTCGCCGCGCGCCCCGAACAAGACCTCCGCGCCATCTGGCGAAATGTTGGATGAACGAATCCATCGCGCGGCCTTCACGGAGCGCGGCTGCGTCTCCGTAAACTCGCCCGCGACGCGAACGGGAACCACGCGCGCTTGATTGCTTTTCAAATCGAACAACTGAAGCTGCCCGCCCTGCGTGAAGACGATGGCGTCATCGGTCGCCGCCGCCGCCTTCACATCCGTCTTCTCAAATTTGGTCAACTGCCCGACCTTTTTGGTCGCGGTGTCGTAAGAAAAAAGGTTGGCCGTGCCCGTGCGGTCGGAGATGAAGTAGATGCTATTGCCCAGCCACATCGGCGCGGCGTCGTTGGAATCAACGCGCGGCACGCTTCCTTCAATCTGGCTGTCGCTGAGCCTGACAATCTGTATCGGGCTCGTCGCGCCGCCGCGATAGTTGCGCCAGCTTTGCGGCGCGCGTCTTTGCGAGAGAGCGGCGCGCGAGCCGTCCGGCGAAAGCGCGACGGCGACGCCCATCGGAAACGGCAAGTCAGTCTCGAATCCTCCGGCGGCGGGAATCCGGTAGAGACGACTGAACGCGTCCGAGGTGCGCTGCGAACTGAAGAGCACGCCTTTGCCGTCCGGCGTCCAACCGGCGACAAAATCCGGCTTCGGATGATACGTCAAACGGCGCATCTCGCCGCCCGCGGCTTGCATCACGTACACGTCTAAGTTGCCGCCGACGTTCTTCGAGAAAGCCACCTGCGCGCCGTCTGGCGAAAACGCGGGCGCCGTTTCGTCTCCCGGCGCGCTCGTCAAACGTCGCGCATCGCCGCCCGCGCGCTCGACTATCCAAACGCTTCCGGCGTAGACGAACGCAATCTGCGAACGGCTGACGGTAGGACTCTGCAAGGGCATCGGCCCAGTCTGCGCCGCGCACATTGTCAGGCTCAGCAACAACAAAACACACGAGGTCATTAAACGAAGCATAGCTGTCATCCTTTCGCGGAACGGGGCATTAAAGTTCGACATTAAAATTCAGAGCTACGGAGTCAGCGAAGTTGAAGCGCATGAGCATGGCGAAGTTAAAGTCTATGAGCGAAGCGAAGAGAAATTCACCCCGGAGTTTCTCTGCCTCTATCTCCCGGCTCAACGCTTTCGGCCAACGTGTTCATCAAGCCACCTTGACGCCTTCTTCTTTCGTGATGCGACCATCGAAGAGATGTATGGTGCGGTCCGCATAGCGCGCGTAGGCCGGATCGTGCGTCACCATGCAGACGGTTGCGCCCTGCCGGTGCAGGTCGCGCAGCAACTCCATCACGGCCTGCCCGCTTTGCGAATCGAGATTGCCGGTCGGCTCGTCCGCGAGAATAATCGCGGGCTGTCCGGCGACGGCGCGGGCGACCGCCACGCGCTGCTGCTGTCCGCCGGAGAGTTGGCTCGGCAGATGTTTGGCGCGTCGCGCCATCCCGACTTTTTCGAGCGCGGCCTGCGCCAGTCGCTTTCGCTCCGACGCCTTCATGCCGCGATAAGTGAGCGGCAGTTCGACGTTTTCATAAACGGTCAGGTCGCTGATGAGATTGAAGCTTTGAAAGATGAAACCGATTTCCAGATTACGAAGGCGCGCTCGCTTGGTCGGCGACAAGCTCTCGATTGCTTGGCCCGCGAGCCAGTAGTCGCCTTCGGTCGGCGTGTCGAGCAGTCCGAGAATCGAGAGCAGCGTTGACTTGCCGCAACCCGAAGGCCCCGCGATGGCGACGTGCTCGCCGCGCATAATCTCAAGGTGAACGCCTGAGAGAGCGTGCGCCTCGACTTCATCCGTAAAGAAAATCTTGGTCACGCCCGCCAGTCGCATCAACGGTTGTGGCAGAGCCTCGCTTAGTTGCTTCTTCATCTTTTAAACTACGCCGCGACCGACAACTGCTCGTCTCTCATGCTTTCGCTGCGGCGGCCCGCGTCGAATCAGACTTCCGCGCTATTCTTTTCAACTCTCGTGCCACCTCAACTTGTTCGTCCAAGCGTAAAATTGGCAAGCGTTTTCGTTGATTATTTGAAAACAAAACGCGCTCGCGTTCGTTTATGGAATCGTCGAATCCCAAAATCGAAAAAGTCCGGCGACGGAAAATCTCCAACCATGAAACGAGGGCAGAGAAGATGAACGAGCCTGCCGCCATGATGGATGAAGATGATGAAAGCGCGCGTGCGCCAGTCAGCTTCAAGAGGTGAACGATTCAAAATAAAACATGAGCGTCTGCAAAGCCGCGCTTGTTTCAGTACAGATTGTTGCCCTTCGCTCTTTCAATCGTCGCTCGAAAATTCTGCTCATCAAGACTTAAAGTTCCAAAGCAAAACGTTTAGCCGTTTTCACCGCGATACGGCGATGAACTGGCACGAGCATTGCCATGTGTAAGAGCAGGACGGCGCGCGATTGAGGCGCGGATTGAGGAACAAAACAAAAGGTCTTTAGCTGACAAAAGGAGACGAATATCATGTTGTGGACAATTCTCGTGGTCTTGTTGGTTTTGTGGTTGATCGGCGCTATCGGTGGAATCGGCGGTAGCATGATTCACTTGCTGCTCGTGGTCGCGCTGGTCGTTTTGGTGATTAACCTGCTGACAGGCCGTCGCACGGTCTAACGGGCAACTCGAACGGCAGTCTTGCTAAGCAGAGATATTTCTTAGTTCAACTTTAGAACGCCAGTCGCGCACGTCAACGGGCCGGCTGGCTTCTCAGAGACGCCTGTCCCAAACGGGGCAAGGTACGTCCACAACATCAGCGCTCCTTCGTAAAGCAATTTTGAAGGGGCGCTGAGTTGTGTCTATCCTGCGTAGCCAATCCAGATCAGAGAAGTTCAATCGTCAATGCTATAATCCAGCTCGCGCCTGAACGCTCTTGAGAATGTGCCGGATGAGGAGCCGCTAAGCCTTCGTGTCTTTCTTTGTAGATAACCAATCGCTGATTTCTTCACTGACTAAAACGATGAGCGAGCTTTACGCCCCGCTCGATTTCAGCATCAAGAAGGTGTGGCGCGGAAAGACCGCGCCGCCGGATGCGAAGACGGTGCTCGACAATCAACTGATTGCCACCGCCAAGCGTTTCGTCAATCTACGGCAATGCCCTGAGGAAGAGAAGCAAAGCTACTTCGCTCTGGTCTGTCGTCACTTCGGATTGCCTTGCGCGCCCGACGCTTTTCCGCTGCCGGACGCGCAACCCTTCAGCCCGAAGATTATGCAGAAGCTGGACCGCACGCCCGTCGTCGTCTCTTATCTTGAGGAGTACGATTCAAGACACGGGACGAATCAATCGGCCAGAGCGCGCTCCTTGCTCTTTCAATTCGCCAATCTCGTCATCAAGTCGGACGGCACGGTGACGCCAGTTGAGGAAGCTGCCCTGCAAACGTTCAAGGAGTCGCTGTATCCTTTGAGCGTGGGCGCGGCTGAGTCGTCAACGAAGGAGGATGACAAACAGCAGAGCAAGGGCGCGACTGTTGAGACGAAGGCCGAGCCGAAGACGGAAATCATCGAAGAGAAACCGCCGCGCAGTCTCGAAGATTTATTCGCGGAGTTGAATGAACTGGTCGGGCTTGATGTCGTCAAAGGCGATGTCAAGCAACTCGTCAATTTTCTCAAGGTGCAACAGATGCGGCAGGAGCGCGGGATGGCGCAGCTTCCAGTTTCGCGTCATCTGGTCTTCAGCGGCAATCCGGGGACGGGCAAGACGACCATCGCGCGCTTGCTCGCGCAGTTTTACAGGACGCTCGACATTTTGAGCAAAGGACATTTGACGGAAACAGACCGCGCCGGGCTGGTCGCCGGATACGTCGGGCAGACGGCTTTGAAGGTCAAGGAAGCAGTCAGCCGCGCTCTGGGCGGCGTGCTCTTCATAGATGAAGCCTACGCCCTGACGCCCGCGGGCGGCGGAAATGATTTCGGGCAGGAAGCCGTCGAGACGCTGCTCAAGATGATGGAAGACAATCGCCACGACCTCATCGTCGTGGTCGCCGGATACACAGGGAAGATGGAAGAGTTTCTCTCATCCAATCCGGGGCTTCGCTCGCGCTTCAGCAAATTTATACACTTCGACGATTACACAGACCAGCAGTTGGTCGCCATCTTCAAGAGCTTCTGCAAGAAGTCGGACTTCAAGCTGACCACCGCCGCCGAAGAAGAATTGTCGAGCCTCTTCTTCGTTCTTTATCAAGGCCGCGATGAAGCGTTCGGCAACGCGCGGCTGGCGCGCAACCTGTTCGAGACGACTATCAGCAAGCAGGCCAACCGCATCGTCTCGCTGCCCAACATCAACGAAGAAACGCTGTCCACGCTCGAAAAGGAAGACATCCCGACACCGCAAGACTTGAGAGCAGTCGGCCTCATCGGGCCAACGGCCAAGCCTCTTCCTGCTTCATGATTTTCAAGCGCGGCAGGTTTATACTTTCGACCGCAGCAACTTTATTTAGACAAAGGTGAGAGCCGGTTCGGGAGCCGTGTGTAGAATCTCTTGCAGGACGCCCAAGCCCTTTTCGAGTTGAGCGCGGTCTTGAGTTGAGAGCAGGCAAATCCGCACGGCATGAGGCGCCGCGCCGCGTCCCGTGACGAAGGCTTCGGCGGGCATGACGCTGACGTTGCGCGCCGCCGCGCGTTCGCTGAAATCCGCGCCGCGCCAGGGCTCAGGCATCTGCAACCAGAGATGACAACTCGACGGATGCGAGCCGTGAAGGTAGTCGCTCAAAATTTCGCGGGCCATCGTTTGCCGCGCCTGCGTCTCGCGTCGCTTCCAGTTGATGACACGCTCAAGCGTGCCGTCCTCAATCCAGCGCGTGACCATCTCGGCCATCAGCGGCGCCGCTTCCCACATGCTGCTGCTGATGGCCGAAGCCGTGCGATTGACGGCTTGAGCGGGCGCGACCATGTAGCCGATGCGAAGCCCCGGCGCGATGCTCTTGGAAGAACTGTTGATGTAGTAACACTGTTCGGGAGCGAAGGCGGCAATCGGCGGCGGCGCGGCTTCATCAAGAAAGCCGTATACGTCGTCTTCGATGATGGCGATGTCGTGCTCGCGCGCCAGCCTCGCAATCTCTTTGCGTCGCTTCAAAGGCATGACAGTGGCCGTTGGATTCTGGATGGTCGGAATGCAGTACAAGACTTTGCTTTGACGCGCGCGACAGGCGGCGGCGAAGGCTTCGGGTTGCAGCCCTTGCTCGTCAACGGGCAAGCCTTGCAGTTGCAGGCGGAGCAGGTTGGCGAGAGCCTTGATGCCGGGATAGCTAACCTCTTCGGTCAACACAGTATCGCCGGGTTCGGTCAAGGTCGAGAGCGCGACGAACATCGCGTGCTGCGCTCCGCTGCACACTAGAATCTGTTCGGGCCGCACGTTGAAGTTGTCGCGGCTGAGCCACGCGGCCCCGGCGGCGCGGTGGCGCATCGAGCCTTCCGCCGGTTGGTAATAATCCATCAGCGGGTTGAGATTGTTGGCCTTGCTGATTGACGAAAGCATCTCGGCAATCAAGGGGTCGCGCTGGTCGCGTATGACGCGATTTTTGCTGAGGTCAATGACGGGCGTTTCCTCGCCTTCGAGGCCGCTCGCATTGATTGAGTCGCCGTTTGCGCGGACGAATGTGCCGCGCCCGACTTCGCCGTTAATCAAGCCACGGCGTTGCGCCAGCATGTAAGCGCGCGTCACGGTGCCAATCGCCACGCCGATTTTGTCGGCCAATTCGCGATGCGTCGGCAGCCGCGCTCCCGGCTTTAACTGCCCCGTCTCTATGTCGTCAGCCAATGCTTCGACGATTGCTTGAGCGAGCGGCTGGCTGCGATTCTTTAATTCAGGCGACCAGATTGTCATAGTGACAATATAGTAATTGACATTGATTGTGTCAATGATTATTTTGAACAATGTCTTGAATGTGACGTATGACGATTTCGAGAAGACTTTGAAGACTGGCGCATTTACTATGTCCACAATCGGCCACGAGAGACTTGAAAATAAAATTGCAATTACCGGGGCGGACGAGATGCTGCTGCCCGCCGGGGGACGGATTGCGCAGGCGATTCCGTGGCAGCAGAGAGGCATCCTGCGGCGTTTGAATGTGCCGTTGGTGGTCTGGTTGCTGCTCTGTTTGATTTGGGGTTCGACGTGGCTCTTCATCAAGCTCGGCCTACAGGATTTGCCGCCCTTCACGTTCGCAGGCATCCGCTTTATCATCGCGGCTTTGATTCTGGCAGTGGTGGTCTTGTGGCGACGACGCCCTTTGCCGCGCGGGCGAAATGAATGGAGCTTGATTGTCATCACGGGCGTCTTGTCGTTCAGCATCAACTACGGCGTGGTCTTCTGGAGCGAGACGCGAATCTCTTCGGGGCTGGCGGCGATTCTTCAAACCATCATTCCGGTCTTCGGTCTGGTCATCGCGCACTACTACTTGCCGGAAGAGCGCATCACCGTGTTGAAGCTCTGCGGCGTGCTGCTTGGCATCGCTGGCGTCGCTCTCATCTTTTCCAACCAGATGACGCACGAAGGTCCTGCGGCTTTGTGGGGCAGCGTGGCGATTGTTGTCGGCGCGTTCAGCGTGGCCTACGCCAGCGTGTTGGTGAAGGCGCGTGGAGGCAGGATAGACTCCGCGACGCTCGTGTTGGGGCAGATGATTTGCGGGTTGATTCCGCTCTTGATTATCGGCATCACGACCGAAGGAAATCCTTTCAAGCTGCGTTGGACCTGGCTAGCTCTCATCTCTCTCTTTTATCTCGCGCTGGTCGGCTCGGTCATAGCTTTTCTGCTCTACTACTGGCTGGTCAAAAATATCAAAGTGACGAACACGATGTTGATACCGCTGGCGACGCCGATGATTGCCGTCGTGTTGGGGATGATTGTGTTGGGCGAGAGCCTGACGTGGCGCATCGCCGTCGGCGGGCTGGTGATGATGTCGGGCATCGGATTGATTGTGACGCGGAGACTGAAACATGGATGAGCGCGAGGCTATGAAAAGGGAAGAGACGCTTGACCCTGACGATTGGGAAGCGTTGCGCGCTCTTGGTCATCGAATGGTGGACGAGATGCTCGACTATCAACGCACGGTGCGCGAGCGTCCGGTCTGGCAGCCGATACCGCCGGAAACGAAAGAGCATTTGCGACAGCCTTTGCCGCGCAATCCGGAAGGAATAGAAAAAGCCTACGAAGATTTCCGGCAGCACGTTTTGCCGCATCCGATGGGCAACATACACCCGCGCTTCTGGGGTTGGGTCATCGGCACAGGCACGTTCTACGGCGCGCTCGCAGAGATGCTGGCGGCGACGATGAATCCGAACGTCGGCGGCGCAGACCAGGGAGCCGTCTACGTCGAACAACAGGTTCTAGATTGGTGTAAAGAGATGCTCGGCTATTCGATGGAGGCGAGCGGATTGCTGGTGAGCGGCGGTTCGATGGCGAATCTCGTCGGGCTGACCGTGGCGCGCAACGCGAAGGCTGGCTTTGATGTCGCGCGCGAGGGCGTGCAGGCTGCGCCGCGAAAGTTGACGATGTACGGCTCGACAGAGATGCACAGTTCGTTGCCGAAGGCCGCGCAACTGCTAGGACTCGGCAGCGAAGGCTTGCGGCAAATTCCGGTCAACCCGGAGTTTCAGATTGACCTGGCCGCGCTCGCCTCTGCCATCGCCGAAGACCGCGCGCGGGGCTTTCAGCCGTGCTGCGTCGTGGGCAATGCCGGAACGGTCAACACGGGCGCGATTGATGACCTTGAGAAGCTGGCCGACCTCTGCCGTGACGAAAATTTATGGCTGCACGTTGACGGCGCGTTCGGCGCGCTGGCCGCGCTCGCGCCTGAGTTGCGGCCAAGGCTCAAAGGCATGGAGCGCGCAGACTCGTTGGCCTTCGACCTGCACAAGTGGATGTACATGCCTTTTGAAGCGGGCTGCATTCTGGTGCGCCACGCCGAAGCGCATCACCGCACGTTCAATACCGCTGGCGCGTATCTGTCGCACGCGCAGCGCGGCCTTTCGGGCGGCGCGATGTGGTTCAGCGAGTACGGCGTGCAACTGTCCAGAAGCTTTCGCGCGTTGAAAATCTGGATGTCGATGAAGGAGCACGGGCTTGCGAAGTACGGCCGAATCATTCAACAGAACGTAGAGCAGGCGCGCTATCTGGCCGGGCTGGTAGAAGCGCGAACGGAGCTTGAACTTCTCGCGCCCGTGCCGCTCAACATAGTCTGCTTTCGCTACGTTGACAAACGCTTGAGCGAGGCCGAACTGAACGACTTGAACGCGGAGTTGCTGGCCGAGTTACAGGAACGCGGCATCGCCGCTCCGTCAAGCACGATGCTCGACGGCAAGTACGCGCTGCGCGTGGCGATTACCAATCATCGCAGCCGCCGCGAGGATTTCGACTTGCTGGTAAACAAGCTGCTGGAACTGGCCGCAAAGCGACTCAATAATTCATAACCTAACCGGCGCGCTTCGGCGTTAGCCATGGAGCAGAACTGATGGAAAGATTCGAGCCGACCGAAAGAACTACTTTGAAGCGATTGCCGAAGCGCGCGGAATATGACCGCGCCGCCGTCTATGAGATTTTAGACGAAGGCTTCATCTGTCATGTGGGCTTCGCGGTCGAGGGGCAGCCCTTCGTGATTCCGATGGGCTACGGGCGCGTCCGCGACCAACTCTACATACATGGCTCGCAGGCCAGCCGGATGCTGCGCCAACTGCGCGGCGGCATCAACGTTTGCGTCACCGTCACGCTGGTTGACGGGCTCGTGCTGGCGCGCTCGGCCTTTCATCATTCGATGAACTATCGCTCGGTCGTCGTCTTCGGGCAGGCGAGAGTCGTTGACGATGCGACGGAGAAGATGGAGGCTCTGCGTTTATTCACGGAGCATGTCGTGCGTGGCCGTTGGGACGACGTGCGCTGGCCCAACGAGAGCGAGATGAAGGCGACGCTGGTGTTGGCCGTGCCGCTCTCCGAGGCTTCGGCCAAAGTGCGGACGGGGCCGCCACTGGACGACGAGGAAGATTATGAGATGACGGTCTGGGCCGGAGTCGTGCCTTTGAGCACGCGCGCCGGGACGCCAATCAACGACCCGCGCCTGCCGCCGGACATCGAGCCGCCCGCTTACGCGACCGACTATCGCAGAACATCGAGCGACGGATGACAGCTAAGCTGTCATTCATCGTCGCTCGTTCGATTCTCAATTTGTGCTGCTGCCGAAAGCCTGCCTCGTTAGCCTTCCTCTGACTGCTGATGCTAGAATGCGAGGCGAAATTAAATTCCAACAACAGTTTTTCGGAGGCACTCATGCTTAAAGAAGGCGATGCCGCGCCCGACTTTACGACGCGCGATAGTCAGGGCAATCAAGTTAGTCTGGCGGATTTTCGCGGCCAGAAAGTTGCGCTCTATTTTTACCCGAAGGACGACACGCCCGGTTGCACGAAACAGGCTTGCTCGTTTCGTGATGCCGATTCGGAATTGGCGGGCAAAGGCATCAAGGTGCTCGGCGTCTCGCTCGATTCGGAAGAGTCGCACCAGCAGTTCGCCAGCAAGTATCAACTGCCGTTCACGCTCTTGAGCGACACAGACCACAGCGTCTCCGAACTCTACGGCGTCTATGGCGAGCAGAGCTACGCGGGGCGCAACTACATGGGCCTCGCGCGCAAGACTTTCCTGATTGACGAAGAAGGCAAAATCAAGAAGGTCTTCGACAAGGTGAACGTCGAAGCTCATGCCGACGAGGTGATGGCGGCCTTCGCCTGACGCTGCGGTTCAATTCCGACAAGACAATTCATCATGCAAGCCAACGAAGAACAGCCTGCGCGTCTGCCCGCCGGGACGCTGGCCGCTTCGACGAAAAATCATCAACTGGCTCTACACTGCCGCGCCCTCGTCAAACAATTCGCAGACGTGACGGCGGTTGACGGCTTAGACCTCGAAGTGCGCGCAGGCGAGTGCTTCGGCTTGTTAGGGCCGAACGGCGCGGGCAAGACGACGACCGTTGAGATTCTGGAAGGGCTGACGCCAGCCGACGGCGGGACGGTCGAAGTCCTGGGCCAGAGTTGGGGCGCAGGCGACGACCGCGCGCTGCGCAATCGCATCGGCGTCCAGCTACAGGAGACGCAACTGGCCGAGAAGGTCACGGTAGAGGAGACGGTCAGGCTGTTTCACAGCTTTTACCAGCGCGGGCAGAGCGTTGACGCGATTATCAACAGCGTCGAGTTGAACGAGAAACGCAACGCGCGTGTCGGCAAACTTTCGGGCGGGCAGCGACAACGCCTTGCGATTGCCTGCGCGCTGGTCGGCGACCCCGAACTCCTGTTTCTTGACGAGCCGACGACGGGGCTTGACCCGCAGGCGCGCTTGAAGTTGTGGGACATCATAGAGAAGTTTAAGAGCGGCGGCGGAACGATTCTTCTGACGACGCATTACATGGAAGAGGCGACGCGTTTGTGCGACCGCGTGGCGATTATGGATCACGGGCGGATGATTGCGCTCGGCACGCCGCTGGAATTAATCGCGTCGTTGGAGGCCGAACAGATTGTCGAGTTCAGCGCGACGAGCGAGTTGGCGGCGGCCGCGCTTGAGCAATTGCCGGGAGTCCGCCGCGTTCGTCAAAGCGGCAACGGTGAAGCTTATTCTCTGACGGTGACGGACATCAGCCGCGCGCTGCCCGCCCTGCTCGACGAGTTGGAGAGCCAGCGCGTCAAGCTCATCAGTCTCACGACGCATCAGGCGACGCTCGAAGATGTCTTCGTCAGCCTGACTGGAAGGATGCTGCGCGATGGATGAAGCGACGGGCCGACATCTCTCCGAAGTAAACGCGGGCAGCGATGAAAGCGGCGCTGCCGAAGCGCGCCCTGCGCCGCGGCGTGATGACGAAGCGACGGGGCGCGGCCATCATCCGCTCGTCGAACTGACGCTGACGCGCTTGCGCGAATTTCTGCGCGAGAAGGAAGCAGTCTTCTGGGTCTTCGTCTTTCCGGTGTTGCTGGCCTTCGCGCTCGGCATCGCCTTTCGCAATACGCCGCCGGAAAAGCAACGCATCGCCGTGGAAAAGAGCGGCGCGGGCGCGGCGGATGCGACCGCCAGCGAAGTCTTCCGCGTGCTCGCGGCTTCGAGCGAAGTCGAGCCGTTGTTGCTCTCGCCCGCCGAAGCGCGGCAGCAACTTCATAGCGGCAAAGTCTCCATGATTGTGCGACCGCGCGCCGCCGCGTCTGAGGCGAATCAGGGGCGCGAGAACAACGAGCAGGGAACTGCCGGTGGCGCAACTGCTGAAGCGCAGGCGCGCGGCGGCTCTGCTGCGACGAGCGCTCTGACGGGCGAGCTTGATTACCAGTACGACCCGACGCGGCCCGAAAGCAAAGTGGCGCGGATGGCGGTTGACGATGCGCTGCAACGCGCGCTCGGTCGCACGGACGTGATGATTGCGCGCGACCAGAAAACAACGGAGCCGGGAGCGCGTTATATAGACTTTCTGATTCCGGGGTTGATTGGTTTGAACTTGCTCGGCAGCGGCATGTGGGGCTTGGGGTTCGCGGTCGTGCAGGCGCGCGGGCGAAAGTTGCTCAAGCGTTTTGCCGCCACGCCGATGCGTCGCTCGCATTACCTGCTGTCGTTCATGTTCTCGCGTCTCATCTTTCTGTCGCTCGAAGTCATCGCGCTGGTTGCGTTCGGGTGGCTGGTATTCGGCGTGGCCGTGCGCGGCTCCGTGTTGAGTGTCGCGCTGATTTCGTTGCTCGGCGGGCTGACCTTTTCCGGGTTGGGAATGCTGGTGGCGGCGCGGCCGGAGACGATTGAGGGCGTCTCAGGATTGATGAACTTCGTGATGCTGCCGATGTGGCTGCTGTCTGGGACGTTCTTCTCTTCGGCGCGCTTCCCGGAATTTTTTCAGCCCTTCATCAAGGCTCTGCCGTTGACCGCGCTCAATGATTCCCTGCGCTCTGTGATGAACGACGGAGCATCGCTCGCTTCAAACTGGGGCGCGCTCGTCGTGCTGCTCGTCTGGTGTCTGCTGAGCTTCGCCGTGGCGTTGAAGATTTTCCGCTGGCAGTAAGCGTGAGCCTGAAAAAGCGCGCAGCGATACAGTCAACCTACCTTTGCTTTTTGAACTCGACTAAATCCCAGAGGTTGCCGTACAAGTCTGCAAAGACCGCGACCGTTCCGTAGTCCTCCGTTTTCGGCTCTCTCACAAATTTGACGCCGCGCGCCAGCATGTTCTGATAGTCTCGCTGGAAATCATCTGTCCGCAAAAACAAAAAAACTCGCCCGCCCGTCTGGTTTCCAATGCGGCTTCTTTGCTCTTCGCCGACTCCTTTCGCCAGCAGCAAGCAACATTCTTCCGCTCCCTTCGGGGCGACTAAAACCCATCGCTTGGTGTCGCTTTGCGGCGTGTCTTCGATAAGCGTGAAATCTAATTTCTCAGTATAGAATTTGATGGCTTCGTCGTAGTCGTTAACGACCAGAGCGATGTGGGCGATGCTTTGTTTCATAGTCTTAATCGAGCTAAGAACAATCCGAGCAGCTTTAGTCTTTAAAGATTTTTCAGCGGCAAGCGAACGGTAAAGACCGCTCCGCCGTCGTCGTTTGAATTACCGGCGACGAGCGTGCCGTTGTGTTCCGTGATGACGCGATGTGCGAGGGCGAGGCCGACGCCGTGACCCTTTGATTTGGTGGTGAAGAAGGGAATGAAGATGCGTTGCAGGTCGGAGGCGGCGATGCCTTCGCCTGTGTCCGCGATTTCGATGACGGCCCAGGCTTGCTGCGCCGGCTCGCGTTCAATCGAGCCGCGCACATGAACGCGCCGCTGCAAACTCTCCGCGCCGACGGCTTCCGCCGCGTTGCGCATGAGATTGAGCAAAGCCTGCCGGAGCATGCGCTCGTCCGCGCGTGTGTCTGGAAAATCGCCGTCGCATTTCAACTCGACGCGCCGCTCCGTGAACAAGGGCTGCAATTCCGTGGCGCAGTCATTGATGAGTTCGCTGAGCGAAACGGGCGCGAGGTCGAGCGGCTGCGGGCGCGCGAAGTTGAGAAAGGACGTGACCATCGCAGTGAGGCTGCGGACTTCCTGCAAGAGCGCGGCGGCGGCGGCTTGCCCGCGCTCGTCTTGGCTGAGAGTTTGCAGCAATTGCGCATAGCCGTGCAGCGTGGCGAGCGCGTTCTTAAATTCGTGCGACAGCCCCGCGGACATCTCGCCGAGGCTTTCGAGATTTCTTTTCAAAGCCACTTGCTCGCGCAACTCGACGACTTCGGTGATGTCCGTCAAAAGGCAGAGCGCGCCGCGCGCTCCGTGTCCGGGCGCGGGGTCAATCGGGGCGACGGTGGCTCCGAGTCGTCTGAGGCGACCGTCGGCGTTCGTCGCCATAATCTCTTCGCGCCGGTAAAGCTCGCCGGTCTGAATGCAACGCTCGACCAGTTCGGCCAGGTCAGGGGCCGCGCGCAACAGCGTGCGGACGTGCGAGCCTTCAGCCGCGCCGTCTGTTTCGAGCAGCGCGCGCGCAGGGGCGTTGAGCAGCGTGGCTTGACAACGAGCGTCGAAGGCGACGAGGCCGGAGGGAACGCTGGCGACAATCCGCTCGCTAAACTTCTCAGCCGAATCGGCCCGCGCGCTCTGCTGCGCGCTCAGTTTTTCCAACTCGCGCTGTTGCTCTTGCAGTTGCGCGACGACGGACTGAAAAGTCTCAAGGACAAACTGCGCTTCGTCGCGCGGCTTGCCAGCGCGGGCCGCGACCGGCGCGCGTTCGGCTTCGCCGACGAGTTGACGAAGCGGGCGGCGCAGCCAGCGCAGCAACAGGAAAATCGAGAGCACAGAGACGCAGAGCGTGACGACGAAGACCGAGAGCAACAACAGCCCGCGCGTGTTCGAGGCGGCGGGCGCGCGCCACACCAGCGTCACGACCAACAGCGTGCCGATGAGCGACACCACGCCCAACGCAACCAGCGCCCATTGGATACGCCTACCGTAAAGCATAAGAGCAGTGATGAGTGACGAGCAGCAAGTGACGAGATAAAAGCAGAAGATTGTTGCTGGTCATCGCTTTGCTCGCTATCACTTCAGACTTTCGTTAGTTGATTCCTTGCTCGTCACTTGCTGCTCGTCACTCGTCACTGTTTTCAGGGCATGAATCGCCCGACGTACCAGGCGACGATGCGTGAGCCGACGAGCAGGGCGATGATGGCGCCCGTGCCTAGAAAGATGCCGAAGGGCAGCAACATCTGCAAGTTTCGCTCGCGGTTGCGAATCATCAGCAGGATGCCCGCCAGCGAGCCTGACAGCACGGCCAGAAAAATCGTCACCACCGTCAAACGCCAGCCAAGGTAAGCTCCGACCATGAACATCATTTTCACGTCGCCGAGGCCCATCGCTTCCACGCCGCGAAGCTTTTCCCAAATCCAGCCAATCAGCCACAGCGAGCCGCCGCCCGCCAGCGCGCCCAGTCCCGCGCTCGCCAGAGCCGCCGCCCACATCGGCCAGCCAGCCAGCAATCCCGTCATCAGTCCGCCCAAATCATCGAACGCCTGCGGCCCCGCCAGGTAAGGACCGACGAGGCGTGCGATGACAGCAAAGACGATGCCGGGATAGGTAATGACGTTCGGCAAGAGCATGTGCTCGGCGTCTATGAAGACGAGCGCGACGAGGCCCGTGACGAAGACTAAATCGAAGGCCAGGAGCGGCGTCACTTCGTTGCGCAGGTAGACGTGGCAGAGAAAGACAGCCGCGTAGAGCAGGCCCGTCAGCAACTCGACCGCCGGATAACGCGCAGAGATTCCGATTCCGCAATGGCGGCAGCGTCCGCGCAGTATCAGGTAACTGATGATTGGCAGGTTGTCGAGCGGATGAATTGCCGTCGCGCAAGCGGGGCAACGCGAGTTGGGAAAGACGATGGACTCTTCGCGCGGCACGCGATGGATGACGACGTTGAGAAAGCTACCGATGATTGCGCCGAGCACGGCCACGAACGCGCCCGCCAGCGGCAGCGGCAACCCGAGCAGCGAATCAGTGAGAAAGAAGCACAGGTTAAGTTTCATCTGAAGACGTGTCCTACGGCGTCGGCGCGCGTTGGTCTTCAACCGTTCGCTTGCGCTCTTGCTTGACGCGCCCCGCCACCTTTAAGCATGATACGGCCTCGTGGTCTGTTTGCGAAAGAAGTAAATGATTGAGGGGAAACATTTGAACAGCCGCAAGCCAATCTACGTGCTGCTCGCCATCGGCTTCGTCATCGTCGCCACGCTGTCGCTCGTTCCTTACTCGCTCGGCCTGCAAAGGCTGAAGCAGCAAGTCGTCAGCGCGTTTACTATCCAAGCGCAGCCGGAGCCGTTGGTGTCCGCGCCGTCGCCGCAGCCGCCCGCGCCCGCTTTCGATGTCGCCGCGTGGTACGCCTCGCGCGACGAAAGAGCGGAAGAGCATGGCGTCCTGATTGAAAGCTTCGACGGGCGGCGCGTCTTCGCCGCGCACAACGCGGACGCCGCGTTCAATCCCGCCTCGCTCATCAAACTCGCCACTTCGCTCGTCGCGTTGAAGACGCTCGGCGCAGACTTTCGTTTTCAAACGCGCGTCTTCGTTGACGGCAAAGTTGACGGCAAGGGAGCCTTGCAGGGGCGGCTCTATGTCGCGGGCCACGACCCTACGTTCGGAGATTACGGGGCCAACCTGATTGCCGAAGAACTGCGCTCGCGCGGCATCAAGAGCATCTCGGAGGCGCTCGTCGTCTCGCCCGATTTCATCTTCAACTTCAGCGACAAACCGGAAGACTCCGGCGAGCGTTTGAGCAAGGCTTTGAAGATGAGCAAGCCGCCGCCGGTCCAAATTGGCGCGGAGACGGGCGGCGAGCCGCTCTTGACTTTAAACTCCAACCCGCTGCGCGACGTACTACTCTACATGAACGCGCGCTCAAGCAACTTCATCGCCGAAAAAATCGGCGGCCTCATCGGCGGCCCCAACGCCGTCGAGCAATATCTAACCGCGCAACTGAAACTCCCGCCTGCGCAGGTGAAGATTGCGACTGTCACCGGGCGCGAACATAATCTGCTGACTCCGCGCGGAGTCTTAACCGTGATTCGCGCTCTCATCGAAGAAGGGAAACGGCAGGGGCTTGAACCGGCGGACATTCTGCCGGTCGGCAGCGACGACGCCGGAACGCTGCGCCGTCGTTTCGTCGGCACAAGCCTAGAGCGAGCCGTGGTCGGCAAGACAGGGACGCTGACCGCCGAAGTTGACGGCGGCATGGCGAGCCTCGCAGGCATCGTCTACACCACGGACGGCCCGCTCGTCTTCGCCATCCTCGACCAAGGCAATCGCATCTGGGACAACCGCCAACTCGAAGAAGCCCTGCTCATCGAAGCCATCGCCGGACAGACCACTCCCCAAGCCATCACCGGCCCGACGCCAAGACGACTACTCCCATCCGCGAATATTCAAAAACAGTGACGAGTGACGAGTGACAAGTGACGAGCAAGAGCGATGAGTAATGAGTAATGAGTGATGAGTAGAAGCAGACGGGTCTTAGCTCGTCATTCATCACTCATCGCTTCTTACTTCTTGCTCGTCACTTGTCACTCGTCACTTGTTACTGTTCTTCTGCATTTCCCAGAGAAGCAGGTGCTTGAGGAAGGCGTGGTGGGCGGCAAACTTTGCGATGCTGTAGCCTGCGAGGCCGTCGCGGAAGCCGCCTTTGAGAATGAAGCTGCGGGTGAAGGTGACGGGAGCGGCAGTGGCGATTTTCAAGATGGAAGTGCGGCGGCCTTGCTCGTACATCTGGCGGGCGGCCAGCGGCGCGTAACGCTCGCCAATCATGCGATGATGCTCGGCCACGCCGCGGACGCTGTAGTGCAGGAGGTCGCCTTTCAAGATTTCAACACGCGCGCCCTCGTTCATCTTGAAGGATTCGTGTATGTAGGCTCCCTTCCAACGCCCGCGCCCGCGATTGAAAAGGCGCAGTTGATAATCCGGGTACCAGCCGCCGCCGCGTATCCAGCGATTCATGTAGAACGAGCGACGAGCGACGCGATAGCCGTCGGCCCGCGGAGCTTCGCTGCTAAAGAGCAGGTCTTCGATTGCGGCGCGCAGCGGCGGCGAGACGCGCTCGTCTGCGTCAAGGCTGAAGACCCAATCGTGGCTGGCTTCGTCAACGGCAAACTGCTTCTGCGCGGCAAAGCCGGGCCACGCTCGCTCAATCACGCGCGCTCCGCAGGCGACGGCAATCGAGCGCGTCGCGTCGGTTGATTCCGAATCAACGACCAGCACTTCGTCTGCCCAGGAGACGGATTCGCACGCTGCGCGGATGTTCTCCGCTTCGTTGAAAGTGATGATGGCGGCGGTAATCTTCAAGCGAGTCGGGAGCCAAAAGTCAGGAGCCTGCAAGTCTGTTTCGCGCGACTTCCAGACTTTCAGACTCCAGAGCGCTGACCGCTCTTTACGGGACAGTTGGAGTTTCGACGGTGACGTTGTTGGCGCGCAGCGTCGTCGAGGTGGCGCGTTGCAAGTCGGCCAGAGCCTTGTTGTAGTCAGTCTCGGCGCGCAGTTCTGAATTCTGCGCGTTGGTCAGGTCATTCTGTCTTTGGAAGAGCAGGAAGGTGGTCGAGCGTCCGACCTGATAGAGCCGTTGCTCGCCAAGATATAGCAACTCTGCGTTCTCGCGCGCCGTGCGAGCGGCGAGGACACGGCGGCGCGTCGTCTCGACGGCCTGCGCGGCGTTGCGCACTTCGACTTCGACCACCTGCTCCTGCAAACGCATGGAGGCTTCAAGCTGCGTGCGCTGGATGTTGGCCCCGGCGAGGTTGGCTTCAGCCGTGCGATTGTGGAAAGGGAACTGTATGTTGACGCCGACGACGACGTTGCGCGTGTTGAGATTGAACAGATTGCGCAGCGTGCGCCCGTAGCCGCCGGCGAGATTCGCCGGCACGCCGGAATCGGTCGTGATGGTCGGCACGACGACTGGCGGCAAGCCTTGAACAACGCGCAGTTGATTGATTTGGTCCAGAAGAAACGCGCTCGTGCTCGCTTCCGGCGTGCCGGAGATGAGCGGCGAGGTGACGATTGTTCCGATGGGCGAGCCGGAGAGCCCGGTCGTCGCCAGCGTGGCTTCCAAATCAATGCGCGGGCGCGTCTGGTTTTTGAAGTACTGGATGTCGATGCCGTTGATGTCGCGTTGCAGATTAAGGCGGCGCAGTTCGGGACGATTGCCGCGCGCTTCGATCAGCGCATCGTTGAGATTGACGGGCGCGGCGTCGAAGGTCGGCTGGTCGGTCGGCGTCAACTGCGCAGACCATTCGGGCGCGAGCGGGTCGCGCAGGATTAACTGCTTGAGCAAATTCTCGGCCACCGAAATTCCCTGAGTCGCAATCAGCAGAGCGGATTCGCGTGTGGAGAGTTCCGTCAGAACTTCGGCGCGCTCAAGCGGAGCGGAAGAACCGGCTGCGACGCGGGCTTCGACCTGCCGCAGATTCTCGCGCGTCAGATTCAGATTGGCGAGTTGGTTCTGCTGGTCGCGCATGGCGAAGACCAAATCCCAGTAAGCGCGCTGCACCTGCGTGATGACATCAATAGTGCGACGGCGAAAGTCTGCGTCGGATTGTTCGAGCCGCTTGCGCTGGATGCGTATCTGGCGGCGGTTGTTGTCAATCGAGCGGTCGCGCCAGAGCGGTTGCGTAAAGGTCACGCCGAGGCTCGCCGAGTAGACGGGATTCAGCGTGTTGAATCTGGAATTGGTCGTGCGACGATTGTTGTTGAAGAAGAAATTATACTGGCCGCCGCCGGTGCTGAAAAATTTGTTGAGCGAGTTGTTGCTCGTCAAGTCTGTGATCGTCACCGTGCCAGCCGTGTCGGCGGAGCCGCCGAGCGTGCTCTGCTGCGCCTGCACCAGATTGTTGAGTTGCGGGTTGAAAGTGAAGAGCGGGTCGTAGACGCCTTGAAACGCGCGCAGCGTCGTCTCGGCAAAGCGCACGTCGTCGCGCGCGACTTCGATGTCGTTGTTATTTTCAAGGGCACGACGGATGGCTTCGTTGAGCGTCAGCGTCAGCGTGTTGTCGCTCGTCACGCCGAGGCGCGAGAGATTGGGGACAGGCGGAACGGGCCGGGGCTGCTCCGTAGGGAAGACCGGATCGCGCAACTCCTGGCCGATGGTGATGTCGTCGGCAGGCGTGGGCACGGGCCGCTCGGTCGGCAGCGTGTCGGAAGTTGACGGAACTGCTCCGGGCCGGTTGGGCGTGGCCGTTTGCGGGGCGACGCTGGTTCCCGGCGCAGCCTGCGGGGCCGGACGCTGTGTGCCGGGAGGCGCGGTCGGGTCAATCGTCGTCGGGCGCGCTTGTTCCGGCACGGGCTGGCGTTGCTCTGTCCCCGGCGGGCGCGTCGCATCCCGCTGCGAAGGGCTAATCGTCGGCCCCGGCGCGGGCGTCGGCGCGGGCGTTTGCGCTGACGCCGTTGCGACAGAAAGAGAGTAGATAACGAACGAGAGCGCGAAGACGAGCGCGCCTCGACTAAGAGAGGCAATCCGTATCAAACCAAAAGCTCCTTAGCTGCGAAACAGAAAGATTAAGAGTTGAGCACGTTGGCCGAAGTGCGTTGACCAGCCCGAACGTCCTGACATCACAAGGTTACTACGCGCCTCGCGCGCAGTCGGTTTCAAAAAACCGGGCCGGGAAGCAAATCAAAGCCCACGATAATGAAATGCACAATCTCACGCCGGGGCGCAAAGATGCAAGCAGCAGCGGCGCGCTTTCCGGCGAGGGCCGCCGCCTGCTCCGGCTTGCGGCGCGGGCGCGTTGCTTGACAGTCCGGCGAGGCCCGCTTTATCTTCCCCTTCTCTTGTAGTAACGTGTGATTCCGTAAAAAATTAACCGGGTGATTTTGCCGGACTGAAAGCGCCGCAGATGTTTGTGTGCGAACTCTCTTCGGGGCCTGACTGAGGCAACGCCCGCTATCCAAGCAAGCAAGCCGTAGGAGGCCACAAACATCATGGCAGTTAAGGTTGGCATTAACGGATTCGGACGCATCGGGCGCAACGTCCTGCGCACCGCGCTCGGCGACGCGGAGATAGATTTCGTCGCCGTCAACGACCTGACCGACACGAAGACCCTCGCGCATCTGCTCAAGTATGACTCGGTGCTCGGCAATCTGGATGAGGAGATTTCGGCGACCGAGGGCGGCATCAAAGTCGGCGCGGATGAGTTTCGCGTCTTTTCCGAAAGAGACCCGGCGGCGATTGACTGGGCTTCGGTCGGAGCGGAAATCGTCATCGAATCGACGGGCCACTTCACGAACGCCGAAGATGCCAAAAAACATTTGCGCG
>JAWVFT010000048.1:0-42284 GCA_033855775.1 Blastocatellia bacterium
ACTTTTACCTTCCCTCCATCTTCTGCTAATTTTGTCGCATGACTCAGCGAACGAAACAGAAAGCCCACATCGAGTTCACCTTGAACGGCGAAGCGGTGGAAGTCGCCTTCGCCCCGCACAAAACGGCGCTCGAAGTCTTGCGGGAAGACCTCAACCTGACGGGCACGAAGCATGGCTGCGAACTCGGCGAGTGCGGGACGTGCGCCGTCCTGCTTGACGGGCGCGCTGTCCTCTCGTGTCTCGTCCTCGGCCTCGACATGGAAGGGCGCGAGGTCTTGAGCATCGAAGGGATGTCCGAAGGCAATCAACTGCACCCGCTGCAAGAGACTTTCGCCGACACGGGCGCGGCGCAGTGTGGCTATTGCACGCCCGGATTTTTGCTGGTGGCGAAAGAGTTGCTGGCCGCCAACCCGCGGCCGTCGCGCGAAGAGATAAAGGAAGCTCTCTCCGGCAATCTCTGCCGCTGCACCGGCTACATCAAAATTTACGAAGCGGTCGAACTGGCGGCGGCGCGCATGCGCGGCGAAGAGATGGAACTGCCGCGAGAAAGCGTTTATGGCTACGAATAAGAACGAAGGCGACAACGGACAACAGCAGCGCAACGGAAAGCCGCTGAAAGTTGTGGGAAAGCCTTTCCGCAAGGTTGACGCGCGGGCCAAGTGCGCGGGCCAGACGAAGTTTGCCGACGACATCGTGTTGCCGCGCATGCTCTTCGCCAAGCTCCTGCGCTCGCCTGAGCCGCATGCTGTCATCAAGAGCATAGACACTTCGAAGGCGCTCGCGCTGCCCGGCGTCTATGCCGTCATCACGGGCAAAGATTTGCCGCTCCCTTACGGCATCCTGCCCGTCAGCCAGGACGAGCACACGCTCTGCATTGACCGCGTGCGTTTCATCGGCGATCCCGTTGCGGCGGTCGCCGCCGTTGACGAAGACACGGCCTTCGACGCGATGAACTTAATCGAAGTCGAGTATGAAAAGCTGCAAACCATCAGTAGCATCGAAGAGGCTCTGCTCGTCGAAGAGCCGCGCATACACGATTACGGCGAGAGCGGCAACGTCCACAAGAAAGTCAATCTCGAATTCGGCGATTTGGATGCGGGCTTTGCCGAAGCAGACCTCGTGCGCGAAGACATTTTCTTTTACGAAGGCAACACGCACTTGCCGATGGAGCAGCACGCGGCGGTCGCCTACTTTGACACGGACAACAAGCTGACCTTATGGAGTTCGACGCAGACGCCGCACTACGTTCATCGCGCGCTCAGCAAAGTCCTTGAGATGCCGGCGGCGCACGTGCGCGTCATCGCCACGCCGAACGGCGGCGGCTTTGGCGGCAAGTCCGACCCCTTCAATCATGAGATTGCCGTCTGCGAGCTATCGCGCAGAACGGGCCGCCCCGTCAAAATCACCCTGACGCGCGAAGAAGTCTTCTACTGTCATCGCGGGCGCCATCCCGTCCTGATGAAAATCAAAACCGGCGTGCGCAAAGACGGCGCGATTACCGCGATGGACTTTCAAACCTTTCTCGACGGCGGCGCGTACGGCTCTTACGGCGTCGCCTCGACCTTCTACACAGGCGCGCTTCAGACCGTGACCTACGACGTGCCGCGCTACCAGTTTCGCGGCGCGCGCGTCTTCACCAACAAGCCGCCGTGCGGCCCCAAGCGTGGACACGGCACGCCGCAGCCGCGCTTCGGTCTTGAGATTCAACTCGACAAGATTGCCGAAGAACTCAAGCTCGACCCGGCTGAGATGCGCTTGCAGCATCTCGTCAAACCCTTCTCCGTCACGGCCAACTATCTACGCATCGGCAGCATGGGACTCCGCGCCTGCATCGAGAAGATAGTCGAAGGCTCCGGCTGGAAGAACAAGCACCGGAAGCTGCCTTACGGCAAAGGCGTGGGGCTGGCTTGCAGTTCTTACATCTGCGGCGCGGGGCTGCCGATTTACTGGAACAACATGCCGCACTCCGGCGTGCAGCTTCGCCTTGACCGGCAGGGCGGCGTCTGTGTCCAGTGTGGCTCGACCGACATCGGGCAAGGGTCGGATTCCATCCTCGCCTACATCGTCGCCGAAGTTCTGGGCATAGACCCCTTCGACATTCGCGTCGTCACAGCCGACACGGATTTGACGCCCGTTGACCTCGGCAGCTATTCGAGCCGCGTCACCCTGATGACCGGCAACGCAGCCCTTCAAGCCGCCGAACGCGCGCGCGAACTGTTGACGATGGCCGTCGCCGAAAAGCTCTCCGTCCCGATTGAGAATCTTTCGTTTGCCGAGCGGCGCGTCTTCGATGTCGAGAACCCGGACGTTGGAGTCACGTTCGCGGAGGCTGTCGTGTTGGCCGAAGCGAAGTTCGGCACCATCGGCACCGTCGGCTCATACACGCCGCCGCGCTCTCCCGGCAAGTTCAAGGGCGCGGGCGTCGGCCCCTCGCCCGCTTACAGTTATTCGGCGGCCATCGCCGAAGTTGACGTTGACGCAGAGACGGGCTTCGTCACCGTCGAGCGCGTCTGGATTGGCCACGACATCGGCCAGAGCATCAACCCGATGCTCGTCATGGGACAAGTCGAAGGCGGCGTCTACATGGGCCTCGGCGAAGCCCTGATGGAAGAGATGACCTATCGCGCCAACCGCAACGTCGTTCACAAATTCCCTAGCCTGCTCGAATACAAAAGCCCGACTACGCTTGAGATGTGCGACGTGAAAACCTATCTCATCGAAGACGCAGACCCGAACGGCCCCTTCGGCGCGAAGGAAGTCGGGCAGGGGCCGCTCTTGCCCGTCATGCCTGCGGTCGCCAACGCCGTCTACGATGCCGTCGGCGTCCGCATTGACGAAGTGCCGATTACGCCGGAGAAAGTCCTGACCGCCATCCGCGACAAAGCCAAAGGCAAGGAAGGCCGCTTCGGCCCCAAATCCGTGCCCGACACAGAATGGCCGCAGCCCCTCAAAGTGCAAACACCCGCCGACGGCGGCGACGGGCGCGAGATGCCGCGCGTGGCCGTGCATTCATAATTAAAGAAATGGCTGATAAACCATTTGAAGCGATGAATGAAATTAAAACCCTTGATGTAGTGGCCGTGATTGAAGACATCCCCGAACACGGTTTGCGCCGCGGCGAAGTTGGCACAGTGGTCGAACGCTGGAAAGACGGAGCCTATGAAGTCGAATTTAGCGACGACACCGGAGAGGCTTATGCGTTCGTTGCGTTGCGTTCAGATCAATTAATGCCGCTCTATCATCGCAAACGTGATGCGGCATGAAGTCTGACAAGTAGCAATTCACACGCCCGCCGACGGCGGCGACGGGGCGAGATGCCACGCGCAACTCAGCGCGGAAAGCAGCCCAAGTGGAGCAACAAATTTATGAGCGAACAAAAGACGGATAGGCCGCTCGTCTTCTCCGTGGTTGAAGACGATGGCGAGAACGTAACCATCGAAATCTCGGAAGAGGACTACCAGCGAGACTTGGAGGCCGGGATTGAGACGGACGCCACGCTCAAGCCCAGACGCTACAAAATGAGACGCGGCGGCTTTCTCGAACGTCACCCTGAGTTGAAGATTAAAGAAAAAAAGAGAGCTTAACGCGCAACCAGTCCCACCCCGCGCTAGTGTCAGCTTTCACGTGTAAAGGAAGCAAAGCGAAGAGACAGCGCGCGTGGCTGTGCATTCTTGAGAATGGGAATGATGATAACGTTATGATGAGGCTTCCGAAATTTGTTTACTACGTTCCCCGCGAAATCTCCGACGCGGTGAAGATGATGGGCGACGCCGGGCCGGAGGGGCAGTTTGTGGCGGGCGGCACAGACCTTTATCCGAATATGAAGCGGCGACAACAGACGCCGAAGACTGTCATCTCCGTCACGAGGCTCGCGGAGTTGAATCAAATCAAGGGCGATGGCCGCAGCGGCTTGAGCATCGGCGCGTCGGTTTCGTTGACGGACATTTGCGAGCATCCGATTGTTAATCGTGATTACCCGATGGTGGCGCAGGCGGCGCGGCTGATTTCGACGCCGATCTTGCGCAACATGGGAACGATTGGCGGCAACCTGCTGCTCGATACGCGCTGCAACTACTACGACCAGAATTACGAATGGCGGCGCGGCATCAACTTCTGTTTGAAGAAGGACGGCGATGTGTGTTGGGTCGCGCCGGGCAGTTCAAAATGTTGGGCCGTGCAGTCTTCAGACCTCGTGCCGTTGATGGTGGCGATGGGGGCGAAAGTCAAACTCGTCTCGACGCTCGGCGAACGATTGGTGGAGGCGGCTGGACTCTACAACGACGACGGCATTGACTACCTGCACAAGAGGCCGGACGAATTGCTGTCGGAGATTCACCTGCCGCCGCTCGGCGGCTGGCGCGCGACCTACAAGAAACTGCGGCGGCGCGGCGCGTTCGATTTCCCCGTGCTCGGCGTCGCGGCGCGCTTGGACTTCGACAAGGACGGAATAGTCAGCGAAGCCAGATTGATACTCGGCGGCATCGCGCCCGCGCCCGTCGAAGTCAAAGAGGCGGCAGCCGCCCTCGTCGGCCATCGCCTCGCGCCTGAGCAGATGCAGGCGGCGGCGGAAGCCTGTTACCTGAAAGCCCGCCCGCTCGACAACACAGATTTTGTGATGAACTGGCGAAAGCAGATGGCCCGCCCCTACGTCCTGCGCGCGCTCGAAGAATTACAACGGCAACAACAATAGCCGGTCGTTAGTAGTCAAAGGGTCGGTTGTGTTTGGTTTTCAAGAGACCGGCTTTCGATGATGCTCGAAGAACGTCAAATGAAAACGACGGATGACGGGCGACGGGCGACGGGCGTGGCTGCCGTCCTGTTGGCTGCCGGGCGTTCGCGGCGGATGGGCGCGTTCAAGCCGCTGCTGCCGTTCGGCCCGCAGACGGTTGTCGAAGCCTGCATCGAGCATCTTCTCAAGGGCGGCGCTGAAAGCATCGTCGTCGTCGTCGGTCATCGCGCCGGAGAGATGCGAGAGCGGCTGGCGGGCCGGCGCGTCACATTCGCCGTCAACGATGAAGAAGGCAGCGAGATGAGCGCGTCCATCGCGCGCGGCGTCGAATGCGTGGATGAAGGAGCGGGAGCGATGCTGGTCGCGCTCTGCGACCAACCGGCGATTCCGCCCGCGGTAGTCAGTCTGCTGATTGAGGAATGGCGGCGAACGGGCGCGGCGTTGCTCGCGCCGGAGTTCGAGGGACGCGGCGGCCATCCGGTCTTGATTGACCTGCGGTTTCGTGAAGAGTTGCGGCGGCTGGACCCTTTGCGCGGCTTGCGCTCGCTCTTCGATGCTCATCGCGTTGAGGCGCGGCGCGTTCCCGTAGCTTCGCCCTTCGTTGCGCGCGACATGGATACGTGGCAAGATTACGTCCGTTTACACAGTGAAGTCTTCGGAGCCGAGCCGCCCTGCGGCGCAGATTATCCAGTCAAACGAAGAGAGACTTGAGCGCGCCTATCCAACGGAAATCTCAAGGCACACATCTAATTGATTGTCCGAATTGTTCCCCGGCAGTTCGCTGACCAACTCCGAAGGCCACGCGCCCTGGGAGCCAGCGCGGGGAACGCATCAAAGGAGATTCGATGTCATTAAAAAGTCGCAGGTCTATTATCGCCGCGACGCTTTCAATTATCTTTGTGCTGCCGCTCTACGCCTCCTCTGCGCGCCGCGTTCAACAGAGCGTTCCCGTGCAATTCTCTATGCGCTCGATTGACGGGCAGACCGTCACGTCCGAGAGCTTGCGCGGCGAAGTAGTGGTGCTGGCCTTCGGGGCTTCGTGGCTGCCGCTCTCGCGCAAGCAGATGACGGGCGTGCGCAAGTTGGCTGACGACTACTCAAACCGCGGCGTCGCCGTCTTCTGGGTGAGCACGGATTCGGAGTCTTCCAAGTCGAAGAACTTCGCGTCTGACGAACAGCTTCGCGCCTTCTCGAACAAGTACGGCTTGAAGGTGACGGTCTTGCGCGACCCCGACGGCGAAGTCTCCAAGCAGTTCAATGTTGACCAGCTTCCGGCCATCGTTATTCTCAACAAGCAGGGATTGCCCGCAGGCTCGCCCATCGGCGGGCTTGACCCTGAAGGCAATCTAGCGGCCCAACTCGCGCCGACGCTCGACCGCGTGTTGCAGGAAAAAGAATGAAAGCGAAGCTCTAACCGCCAGCGGATTTCCGACGCCGTTGTCCTGACCCGAAAAAGAGAGAAGCCGTCTTCCAAGTTTGAAGGCGGCTTCTTTCTTTTTAGTCTGCGACGACGATGACAATCAAGCTCGTCGCTCGTTCAACTATGATTCGCTCCAAGCTCGCGCGCCAGTTTGTAGACCAACTGCACGGGCAGGCCGACGACGTTCCAGTAGTCGCCCTGAATCTCGCTTATGAAGAGCGCGGCGTGTCCCTGCACGGCGTAGGCTCCGGCCTTATCGAGCGGCTTGCCGTTGGCCGCGTGCCACGCAATCTCTTCGTCCGACATCCGGTTAAAGCGGACGCGCGTGCTTTCATGCGCGACGACCGCGTGCTCCCGTTCGCCGCCGCGCACGAGCGCGACGCCCGTCAAGACTTCGTGCCACTTGCCGCTCAACTCCCTGAGCATCCGGCGCGCATCAATCATGTCCGAGGGTTTCCCCAACACGCGCTCATCAATCAAGACGATGGTGTCGGCGCCGAGCACGAGTTGGCCGGGAAAGCTGCGGGCGGCGGCCCCGGCCTTCTCGCGCGCCAGCCGCTCGACGTAAGCCACTGGGCTTTCGCCCGCGCGCTTTGATTCGTCTATGTCAACGGCTGCGACCTCGAACGGCCAGCCGACCGCGCGCAGAATCTCGGCGCGGCGCGGGCTGGCCGAAGCCAGAATCAAACTCTCGCTAAAGACTCCGGCCTCGTTCAACTGACCATTAACCGCTTGTCGCTCTCGCTCTTTATCCATTACACTCCTGCTCGTCTGACCCGAATTTTTCGCAAAGGCCGTTGACGTTTTATCGCATGCGCGTTCGTCTCAATAAAGCTTATCTCATCCTCGGCCTGACCGCCATCTTCGTGCTGGCGGCGTTGCTGAGCGGCCCGCTGATTCGCAAACGAGCCAGAGAGAACGCCGCGCGCAAGACGCCCGTGGCCGCGCCGCCAGCGCAACCGCAAGCGCAACCGGAGGCGCAGCGACCGGCGGAGCAAAGCAAGTAGTTTTAGATTTTGAATGATGGATTTTGCGTGCGGCGACATTCTTGATAACTCAGATGGAACAGCCGTAGCCGTCATCGCTCGTCGAATCCGAACTCTAAAATCCGAAGTTGAATAATGGAAGAGCTGCTCAGAGTTTTGCCGAAGTTCCTGCGCGCGGCGGGCGAGGCCGAAGAGGTGCTCGAAGTCGCCGCGATGATCGCGTGGAAGCGCGTCGCGGGTGAAGGCTTGCGCGGGCAGGCCGTTCCCTTCCGGCTCTATCGCAAGACGCTGGTCGTCGCCGTCGCGGACACGACATGGCAAAGACAGTTGGAGAAGGAGAGCGGGCAGCTTCTCTTTCGCATCAACTCGCTGCTCGGTCAAGCGGTCGTCACTTATATCGAATTTCGAATTGACCCGGCGACGGTGAAAGCCGCGCGAGCGAAGTTGGCAGCCGAAGCGATAGACCGCAAGACGCAGGAGCAACGCGCGCTCGCAAGCGCTTCGGGCCAGGTGTGCGCCGCCGCCGAAGCCATCACGGACGAAGACCTGCGTCGCCGCTTTCTGCTCGCCGCGGGCAGTTGCATTGACCGCCGCGAAAGCGACAAGTGACCCTTTAATCAAACTATGCCTATCAACGAATCCGTCATCGAAAAGATCGCGCTGCTGGCGCACCTAGAAATCACGCCCGAAGAGCGGCGCGCGTTCACGCCGCAAATCGCCGACATCGTTGCTTACGTAGAGCAACTCAACGAACTCAACACGAGCAAGGTCGAGCTGTCAACCGGCGGGCTGACGCCGGAAGGCGAACGAACCGAAGCCGTGCGCGATGACGTGACGCGCCCAAGTCTAGGCCAACATCTAGCCCTCGAAGAAGCTCCAGACCCGGCCAGCGGTCATTTCCGTGTTCCGAAAATTCTCTGACAATCGCAAGCCAATCAGTAGCTCGTAATCGGTAGAAATGTCCGCCTCTTGATTACAGTCTGCTGATTGCCGAAATTGAAAACTGCCTGACGGCTATTGATTACTTTTTCCATGAACTTTTTCAACACAGACATTGAGACGTTGCGCTCGCGCCAGTCGCGGCGCGAAACGACGGCGAGAGAGATTGTCGAGTTGTCGCTCGACGGCGCCGAAAAGTTGAACGAGACGCTTAACGCTTTCCTGCAAATCGACCGCGCGGGCGCGTCCGCGAGCGCCGCCGCGATTGACGATGCCGCTGCCGGGGCGACGAACGCTTCGCAGGCTGCGCTTGAAGGAATCCCAATCGCCATCAAGGACAACATCTGCGTGCGCGGGCTGCAAGCCACCTGCGGCTCGCGCATCCTCGTCGGCTACCATCCGCCATACGACGCGACGGTCATCGAACGTTTGAAAAGCGCCGGGGCGTTGATTGTCGGCAAGACCAACTGCGACGAGTTTGCGATGGGCTCTTCAAACGAAAACTCGGCTTACGGGCCGGTCAAAAATCCTTGGGACACGACGCGCGTGCCGGGCGGCTCAAGCGGCGGCTCTGCGGCTGCGGTCGCGGCTGGCATCGTGCCGGTCGCGCTCGGTTCCGACACAGGCGGCTCGATTCGCCAGCCGGCGGGCTTGTGCGGCATCGTCGGGCTCAAGCCGACCTACGGGCGCGTCTCGCGCTATGGCCTCGTCGCCTTCGCTTCGTCCTTAGACCAAATCGGCGTCTTCGGACAGCGGGCGCGCGACGTGGGCCGCGTCCTGAGCGTCATCGCCGGACGCGACGAGCACGACGCGACGAGCGCGGACGTGCCTGTGCCGGATTACGCGAACGAACTGTCGGGCGATTTAAAGAACGCGCGCATCGGCGTCTCGCGCGACATGTTTGGCGAAGGCCTGGACGAGGAAGTGCGAGTGCGCGTTCAGAAGGCTATCGAAGTTTATCGTGAGCTTGGGGCGGAGATTATCGATGTCGAATTGCCGCGCGCGAAAAGCGCGATTGCCGTCTACTACATCATCGCCACCGCGGAGGCTTCCTCCAACCTCGCGCGCTTTGACGGCGTGCGCTACGGCTTTCGCGCCGAAGACGCTGCCAACCTGCGCGAGATGTATCGCAAGACGAGAGACGAAGGCTTTGGCGCGGAAGTCAAACGCCGCATCATGCTCGGCACATACGTGCTCTCCTCCGGCTACTACGATGCCTACTATCTCAAGGCTCAGCGGGTGCGCGCCCTCATCAAGGAAGATTTTCGCAAGGCTTTCGAGACGTGCGACGCCATCGCCACGCCGACCACGCCGACGCCCGCCTTCCCCATCGGCGAAAAGGTCAACGACCCGCTCGCCATGTACCTCAACGACATCTACACGGTGATGGCGAATCTGGCGGGCATTCCCGGCATCTCGATTCCCTGCGGCCTGACGGGCGAAGGCTTGCCCATCGGCCTCCAACTGCTCGGCCCGCATTGGAGCGAACCCACGCTGCTCAAACTCTCCCACGCCTACGAACAAGCCCAACCCTTCACCGCGCGACCGAACGTTCGCGCCACGGACTAAAGCCTGACAGCCGCGCCGTTTTTCATCTTCAACTCGGCAGAAATTGGTTACGAATTGCTGAAATTCCAAATAGATTTGCAGCAAATCCAGATGGAATTGCTATAAATCCAAGTCGATTTGCTGTAAATCCAAGTCGACTTGCTCCAAATCCAAGTGGAATTGCTGCAAATCCAAGTAGATTTACTGAAATTCCAAGTAAATTTGCTGCGAATCCAACTCGATTTGCTGTAATTCCATCTGGATTCGCAGCAAATCGCAACTGATTTTCGGCTCGCTGGCTTGGAATTTCAGCCTATTTCGGGAGGTTTTTTGAAAAGCGAGGTGGAAACTGCCCGGATGGGACATTTTTTATTGTTTCTTTCGAGCTTGGGGCATGCGGCGCGGCGGCGTGCGGTCTGGAATCAAGTCGCCTGTGAAGAGTTCGACGAGGCTCTTGGCTGTGCCGATGATGGGCGTGACATCCAGGCCGACGTGGACGGCTCCGCGCAGCAAGCCTTTCTTCTTAATCTCGTAGCCCGCGAGGCTCGCGGCCATGAGCGAGCCGACGATGGGAATCGGCTTGATAAGACGTTTGGCGACGCGCCATCCTCCGGCGCGCACGATTCTGCGTTTGAAGCTTGCCACGCTCTCGCTCCTTCAGCTTAAGCCGAGTTCCGTGCGGAGCTTTCGCTCGTCGTATGGCGATAGGTTGAAGGTGCGCCCGTCAATCTCAAAGGTTGGAACCTTGCGCTTCCCTTCGTTGATTCGCATCACATACTCCGCGGCTCCCTCCGTCTCTTCGATGTTAATCTCGACAAAGGCCACGCCGCGCTCTTTCAAAAATCGCTTCGCGTTGTGACAATCGCCGCAACGCGTCGTCGTGTACATTTTGATGTTCGCCATACTGCCCTTTAGACTTCCGCATGAAAAATAAGCTGCCTCTTATTTTACGTTCGAGGCGCCGCCTGCGCCAAGCGCGCAAGAGGTTGACGACGCAGGCGGCACAAGACGAATGACTGTCGCGGGCCGCTTTGTGTTAGCATGCAGGCGTTCAACTATCAACGACGTATTCATCCAGACGTGAGCCGACAGATGCCTTTCAACCTTCGACGCTTCAGCCTCGCGCTGCTGCTCCTTTCGCTCGTCATCATTGCATTGGCCTGCAAATCTTCGCGCACCGGAGCGGGCCGCACGACGCTCGTCATCTACACGCCGCACGGTCAGGACTTGCTCAAGGATTTCGCCGCGCGTTACAAGCAGGTTCACCCGGAAGTTGACGTGCAGTTCTTCGACATGGGCGCGCAGGAAGTCTTGCAGCGGCTTCGCATCGAACGCAATCGCCCGCAGGCGGACCTCTGGTGGGGCGCCTCGCACACGACCTTTCAAAACGGGGCGGACGAAGGGCTGCTCGCGCCCTATCGCCCGACGTGGGCCGACAAAGTTCCCGCCGAAGCCCGCGACGCCGAAGACCGCTGGTACGGAACTTACGAGACGCCCGAAGTCATCGTCTACAATAGCGAAGCCGTCAGCCCCGAAGAAGCCCCGAAGGATTGGGACGACGTGCTCGACCCGAAGTGGCGCGACAAAATCCTGATTCGCAACCCGAACCCGTCCGACTCTATGCGCGCGATTTTCGGCGCGATGATTTGGCGCTTTTACAAAGAGACGAACTCGCCCGCGGGCGGCTACGATTGGCTGCGCCGTCTGGACGCCAACGTCCACGAGTACACGGCGGACGGCACGCTCCTGATGCGCAAGCTGGCGAACAAGGAAGGCGTCGTCAGCCTTTGGAACATGCCGGACGCGCGGCTCTATCAGGAGCAGAAGAATTTCCCGCAACTCAAGTACGTGCTGCCCGCGAGCGGCACGCCCGTCATCACGGACGGCATCGCCATCGTGCGCGGCGCACAGCACGAAGAAGAAGCGCGCCGCTTCTACGAGTTTGTCACCACACCCGAAAGCCTCGTCCATGCCGCGCGAACTTACTATCGTCTTCCAGTCCGCACAGACCTCGACCGCGCGCAACTGCCCGCATGGATGAACGAGCCGTTCGCCCGCATGTCGCTCGACTGGAACCTGCTCCGCAAAGACGGCGGCGACTGGCTCAAATACTGGGACACAGAGATTCGCGGAAGAAACAAAAAATGAAAGCCACGAACGCGAGGAGAGATTGAATTGCAGATTCCTGCTTTCTCTCATGGGGCAAACAATCTCTGTTATTATGTCTCGGCAACATCGGATGGAGAGTTGGCTATGTCAAACGGCAAGAATTTGATTGAAGTAGACATTGAAAAACTTGGCGGGACTCCTGTGCTCTATGGCACGCGCGTGCCTGTTCAAAATTTATTCGACTGTCTGGAAACAGGAGAATCTCTTGACCAGTTTCTCGAAAAATTTCCGACCGTGACGCGCGAGCAGGCTTTGGCAGTCTTGGAAAAGTCGAAAGAGAGATTGCTCGTGAGCTAACGCCAACGGCGGCATCTAACAACTCATTCAACGCGGACGCCTCAGTAGCATATCTTTCATCGTTGCGCCATGTCTTTTCTCTCTCTGCAAAACATCACCAAGCGTTACGAGACGACGAAGGCGGTCGCAGACCTTTCGCTCTTGATTGAGCGCGGCGAGTTTTTCGGGCTGCTCGGCCCTTCGGGTTGCGGCAAGACGACGACGCTGCGCATGATTGCGGGTTTGGAAACGCCCGACGCCGGGCAGATTCTCTTTGACGGGCGCGACATCACGGGTCTTTCGCCCGAACGGCGCGGCTTCGGCATGGTCTTTCAAAACTACGCGCTCTTTCCGCATCTCAACGTCTTTGAGAACGTCGCCTTCGGCCTTCGCGCTCGACGCAGGCCGAAGGAAGAGATTGCGGGAAAGGTGGCGGACGCGCTCGCGCTGGTGCAGCTTCCGGGCTACGAGCGGCGGCGCGTTGACGCGCTCTCCGGCGGGCAGCAGCAGCGCGTGGCGATTGCCCGCGCCATCGCTATCGAACCCGCGCTGCTCTTATTTGACGAGCCGTTATCGAATCTGGACGTGGCCCTGCGCGAAGAGACGCGCGGCGAGTTGCGCGAACTCGTCGCGCGCCTCGGCCTCACAGCCGTCTATGTCACGCACGATCAGGACGAAGCCTTCGCGCTCTGCGACCGCATCAGCGTCATGAGCGAAGGCAGCATCCTACAGACCGGAGCGCCGCGCGAGCTTTACGAGCAGCCGTCGCAAACGAAGGTCGCCCGTTTTCTCGGTCGCAACAATCTGATTCGCGCCATGCGCCTCAGCGCGGCCAAAGAGACAGAAGGCTCCTTCAAGACTCTGGACGGCGGCCACACGCTTCGTCTTCCGGTTCAGGCAAATCATCTCAGCCCGCTCAACAAACCCGTCGTCCTCGCCGTTCGTCCCGAACATCTTCAACTCTCGCGCGTAGAGAGCGACCATAACAACGCGAGCGACGGCGACAAGCTGAGCGGCGGCGTGAACACGCTGCGCGCCATCATTCGAGATATTAATTTCGCCGGAGCGACGACCACCATCAAGCTCGACGCCGACGGCCTGCGCCTCGAAGCTCTCGTCTTTCGCCCCGGCGACATGGTTGCGGGCGACGCTTGCGTTGTCACGCTGCCCGCCGAACATGTCAGAGTCTTAGGAACGAGCGATGAGTAAAGAGTCGCCTGAGCGCGGGGGAACTGAGACGCGGGGACGCGGAGACGCGGAGACGCGGAGCGAAAACTCGGCTCAAGATGATTCAACATCTCCGGCTTCTTCATCTTCCGCTTCATCATCATCTGCTGCTTCATCTTCTCACAACGTCTCCGCATCTTCTTCTCATCGTGTCTTCGCCTTTCCTTTTTTTCGCCGCGTCTCCGCGTCGCCGCGTCCCCGCGTCTCTCCCTCGTCGCTGCTGCTCTGGCTCGTCGTCGCCATAGTCTTACTCTACGGCGTCATCTATCCAAACTTTTATGTCCTGACGGCGGCGCTCGAACGCGGCGGCTCATGGTCGCTCGGCAACTTTAGCGAAGCCTTGTCGCAGCGGGCCGTGCTCGAAGCGGCATGGTCTAGCGTCTGGCTGTCGCTGTTGACGGTCGCGGCCAGCGCAGCGGTCGGAGTCCCTCTGTCGTTTCTCTTCGAGCGTTACGAGTTCCCCGCTCGTCGCGCGTTTGCCGCGCTCGCGGCGTTGCCGCTAGTGCTGCCGCCGCTCGTCGGCACGCTGGCCTTCATCTTCCTCTGCGGCGAATCGGGCATCCTCGCGCGGGCCGTGCAGCGCGTCTTTCATTTGCAGTCCGCGCCCTGGTCTTTGCGCGGCTGGACGGCCCTCGTGCTCTTTCATGTTTACACGATGTACCCGTTCTTTTATGTGCTGGCGGGAGCGGGACTGCGCCGCGTGGACGCGGGCCTTGCGGAAGCGGCGCGAAGCCTCGGCGCGGGACGATGGCGCGTGCTCTTTCGCGTCGTCCTGCCGCAACTGACGCCCTCGCTCATCGCCGCCGCCCTGCTTACCTTCATGACTTCGATGGCATCGTTTAGCGCGCCGCTCTTCTTCGGCGGCGACGTGCGCGTGCTGACGCTGGAAATCTACAGCGCGCGACAACGCGGCGACGCTCGCTCCGCTTTGACCGAGACGGTGATACTGGCCGTCATCTCGCTGCTCGCGCTGCTCGTTTTTCAACGCTACGAAGGGACGCGCAAGTTTGCCGCCGCCGCCCTGAAGGGAGCGCCGAAGCGACGCGCTTTGATTCGAAGCGGCAAGGCGCGCGTGGTGGCGACGCTGTGCGCCGTCATCTTCACAATCATCCTCGCGCTGCCGATTCTGACGCTCCTGCTCGTCAGCTTTGCGCGCGAAGGAGAATGGACGACGCAGACTTTGCCGCCCGCTTACACGCTCGACAACTTTCGCCAGATTTTGACGCAGGAAGCTTCGCTTGAGACGCTCGAAAACAGCCTGCTGATGTCGGGCATCGCTGCGGCAGCGGCGCTTGGTTGGAGTTTTTGTGTGACGGCTCTGGTCACGGCGCGGCGAAAGCGCGCGGGGCGAAAGTTAATCTCGCTGCTCGTCCTGATTCCGTGGGCGTTGCCGGGAACGGTCGTCGCGGTGGCGATTGCCGAAGCCTACGGCAGAGAGAATCCTTTGACGGGTTCGTTTATTCTCGTCGGCACGTTTTGGATTCTGCCGGTCATCTATTTCCTGCGCTTCATGCCGCTGGTGGTGCGGGCTGTGCAGGCGAGCATCGAACAGATGGACGCGGCGCTGGAAGAGGCGGCGGGGAGTTTGGGAGCCAACTGGTGGACGCGCTTCCGGCGCGTGCGATTGCCTCTTGTGTGGCCGGGCGCGCTGGCCGGAACGTTGTTGGCGTTCGTCATCGCGCTCGGCGAATACGTCGCCAGCGTCCTCGTCTACGTTCCGACGAATCGCCCCATCTCCATCCAGATTGCCTCTGAACTGCGCGACCTGAATCTGGGCCGGGGCGCAGCCTACGGCGTCATGCTCATCGCCGTCATCGCCTTCAGCATGATTGTCGCCGCGCGCCTTGAACGCCCGCGAGAGACTTAAAGAGGAAACGACGAAGCGCGTAGGCTAGCCGGCCGGATGCCGGAACTCAACTGACATCTAACAGCTAGCCCACGCGCTTCATCATTAGCCTACGCGCTTCATCATTGCGCGTCGTTCTTACTTCTGAAACTTGTCTTTGTTATCTTCCCGAACCTTGTCGGCCTGCGCGGCAAGGTCTTTCCACTCTTTGTCGAGCTTTTCGATGCGAGCGTTGATTTCCGCGACCTTGGCATTCATCGCGGCTGCATCGCTGCTGTCGAGCATAGCCTTGGGCAAGTCCTTCGCGGCCTCGACCTGTTCGGCCTTCTTGGTAAACTCCTTCGACTTGAGCGTCAAATATTCTTTGAACTTGTCGTCAACCTTCAGCTTGCTGGCTTCGTCGAACTTCTTCGCCGCCTCGCGCGCCTTGGCCGCGGTCTTGTCGAAATCATCCATCACTTGCTGCGCCTCAGCCGTCGCTTTGTCCTTGTCGGCGTTGGCATCGAGCGCGGTGAGTTTGTTGTTGGCTTCGTTGAATATTTTATCGCCTTCCGTGATGGCGGCGTTGCCTTCTTCAATCAGCTTGTTGGCTTTATCTGTCTCGTCACCTAGATTGCAGGCGAGGGCGAAAGTGAGCAGGCACATCAGGGCCAGCGTCGTGTAACGTCTAATTTGAGGGTGCATCTTCTCTCCTATTTCTTTTCAATACGAACGTGGGAAAACAAGCGCGAGAATATAGCATGAGACGGGCCGTTGAAGGAACTCTCAAAGCTCAATTATCAAGCCGGGCGGCCCTGGCTTTCGCCTGACGACACGCGGCGCGGGCTACCGGTTTTCGCCGCGCGAGGGTATATTTTGAGCGCAGGACTCAAACATCCAGACAACGTGTGAAGAAGCTATGGCGCTTTTCAATTGCCTCGACTGGCCGGAGATGCGAGCCGCCGCGCTCGCCTTGATTAACAACATGCACGAGGGACACGGGCGCGCTCGGTTCTCCATTCCCGTCGTTGATTTCGTGAAAATCTTTGCGCCGGGCGCGACCGCCTCAGAGTTGGCCGTCGTGGCCGAGCGCGGCGACATACAGTTTACGGCTGAGACGGAGACGGGCGGCTCTTTCAGTCTGGCCGAAGGCGAGCGCGCGCTCTTCGACTTGCGCCGTGAAGGATTGGTGATGCGCGTTCCCGCTCGCATGAGCGGCCAGTACGAACTGCGCCCGGAAGCCTTTCGCATCACATTCAAAGAGGGTGAGGAACTCGAAGGCTGCAAGCGCATCCTGATGCTCATCTGCAATCGCGTCGTCAGCATTGATGTCACTAAGACACGCGTTGACGTTCATCTGCCGAACAAGCTGCTCGATTTATGCGTCGAATTCGAATGAAGCACACATCAACGACAGAGCGCGCCGCGTTGCGCGCCATGCTCTCTTTTCTGCTCTGCTGCGCCGTCGCGTTGTGTGGCGCGCAGGGCGCGTTTGCTCAACAGTCCGGCGCGACAACAGCAAGGCTCAAAGCTCAAGACGACGAGAGCGTGGCTCTGCATCAAGCGATGCTGGATTTATGGAACCCATGGACGGTGATGTGCGTCGCCGCGCACCCGGACGATGAAGACGGAGCGACGCTGACCGTGCTACGCCGCAAGCAAGGCGCGCACACCGTCACGGTCTTCTCTACATACGGCGAGGGCGGGCAGAACGCCATTGGGCCGGAACTCTACGAAGAGTTGGGCGCGATTCGCGCGCGCGAGACGCTGGCGGCGGCTGAGATTCAAGGCTCGGAGCCCTGGTTTCTGGGCTTGCGCGATTTCGGCTTCTCGAAGTCCGCCGCCGAAGCATTCAGCGTCTGGGGCCACGACGAAGCCCTGCGCCGGATGGTCTTGAAGATTCGCTCGCTTCATCCGGATGTCATCATCACCAACCACGACACCTTGAGCGGCCACGGCCATCATCAAGCGACGGGACGCCTCGTGCTCGAAGCCTTCGACGCGGCGGCGGACGCGAGCCGCTTTCCCGAACAGCTACGTGAGCCGAGCGTCACGCTCTGGCAACCGCAGCGGCTTTTCGTTCGCGTCAACTATGAAGAAGGAACGGGCAGCCGCGACCTCGAAGAGGCAGCCGAGCGCGCTGGCAAGATTGTCTCTATCAATCCGAACGAGCGCGACAATGTGCGCGGCACGACCTACGCCGAGCAGGCTCTCGCCGCGCTTCATCAACATGCCTCGCAGGGGCCCTGGCCGCAAGCCGTTCCTGAAAAGGGCGCGCCCATCATCCGCTATCGCCTCGCGCGCGAAGCTAAAGACGCTGTTCCCCTCCCGGCCCACGCTCAAACGTTTCTCGACGGCCTACAGCTTCCGCCATCAATTTCGGGAAGGTTCGGCAAAATGGATAACAAGGAGACGCAGCCCTTGGAGGAGTTGCAGTCTATGGATTTGCGACTAATGCGAGAGCAACTATTCGTCGCTTTCAGCGGCTCGCGCGAAGCAGTCAGGACGAAGGATGACAACTTCACTGAAAAATACAGCGAGCCGCATCTGCGCTTGATGTACAAGCGTTTGAGTCAGACGCTGGCTCTCTTGAGCAGCATTGACGCGACGCTTACTTCACAAGACGCTGCGCTCGTGCCGAACGCTGCCGGACGTTTCTTTCTCAACATCAGGAACAGCGGCGCGCACGCGGCTACCATCCGAGCGGTCTATTTCCGCGAGCGGCTCGGCGTCAGGCAGTTGAAAGTCCAGTCACAACTCGCGGCGCATTCGACGGTCGGGGCGAAGGTTGAAACTTCTATCCCGTCCGGCGAAGAGAGCAACGTGCCGCACGCGGCGCACCTCTATGATGGCAAACTCTTTGGCCGCGAGTTCGACGCGATAGTCAACGTCGTCGTCAACGGCAAAGCCTTCTCGATTCCCGTCGCCACGCGAGTTGACATCGCGCCCGCCGTCGAAATCAGCCGCGTCACGCCGTCGCCGCTTGTCCTGACGCCCGCGACCATCGAGAAGCCAGCCGCCTTTACGCTCAGGCTCGTCAATCATCAAAGCGCGCCCTTCGCAGGCGCAATCACTGCCGGAGCGCAGACCTTTGCCGGGACGAAGCCGAAGTTTATCTTGGTCGAGAGCGGCGGGCGCGATGCGAAAGGATTCAGTCTGGCGGCCAACGAGACGCGAGACTTGAAGCTGCACTTAGTCGGCCCGCCCGTCATCATAGATTCCGTGCGCGCCGGAAAACACCTTGCGGCCAACTCTTTGACCTTGACCTTGACGCGCGATTTCGCCAAGGCTCCAATCAACACACAAAAGATTCCGGTCGTCTACAGCGACGCGCGCGTGCCAGCGCGTCTTCGCGTCGGCTACGTGCGAAGCTTCGACGACACGCTGCGCGACGCCCTGGCCGCTCTCGGCGTCGAAGCGAAGGAATTGACGATTGACGACGTGCGCTCAGGCGAGTTGAAAAACTTCGACACCATCATCATCGACAATCGCGGCTATCAAGCGCACCCCGAACTCATCGCGGCCAACGCCCGCTTGCTCGACTTCGCGCGCGACGGCGGCACTTTAATCGTCTGCTATCACAAGGCCAACGAGTGGAACCCCGACGAGAAAAAGAGACGACCGCAGCTTGCTCCCTTCCCCATCCAGCTTGGCACGGCGCGCGTCACGGACGAAAACGCTCCCGTCACTTTCGCGGAACCGCAGAGCGCGCTGCTTCATTCTCCGAACGAGATTACGAAGGAAGATTTCGACGGCTGGATACAGGAACGCGGCCTCTATTATCCGAAAGAGTGGGACGCGTATTACAGCGCGCCGTTCGCCACGAGCGATGCGGGCGAAGCCGCGTTGCGCGGCGGGCTGCTCGCGGCTGACTACGGGCGCGGCCACTACATCTACACCAGCATGGTCTGGTACAGGCAACTGCGCGCGGGCATCCCCGGCGCCTATCGCTTCTTCGCCAACATGATTAGCTACGGCCACTGACAGCAGCAGCAGATGAACACGAAGCGCGGGACACGGCAGCGAGCAATAATCAATTTGCTTCAAGCTTTGCGCGGGCGCGTGCGAGGAAAGTCTTGACCATCTCTGCGACGCGCTTTTGCATCTCCGCGCTGATGCGGCCTTCTCCGGCCAGGCCCGCCAGCAGGTGCAACTCCGTGGCGCGCTGGCGACGCATCTCGACGCGCTGTGTAATCCGCACGAGCGTCGCGGCTGCTCCGCTCGGCTCGAAGCTGGCGGCATAGCGCAGGTAGTTCTGCTTTTCAATCGCGGCGGGCGACCATACGATGCGCTGCGGAGTGTCGTCCGTCTGTTCGACGGCAAAGTCGGCGCGCATCGCTCCGAGCAGCGGCACGTCCGCCCGCACAGTCCAACGAATAATCCCGCTCGCCTCTTTCCTGATGCTCTCGACGCCCGGCATCAACTCCGTGAAATGGCGCAACTCGCCGAAGAATTTCCGCGCCCGCTCAAGGCCCGTCTTCAACTCCAACTGCTCGCTGTATTCAGCCTTAATCCGAAACACGCGTCACTCCTTCAGAGCGTCGGTTGAAAAAGAAACGAATTGAAGAAGAGGCGCGTCATGTTGCGCCAGATGCCACGATAGTTTGGGTCTTCGCTGTAGAGCACGACATGGCCGCGCCCGGTCGGCTCCTCGAAGACGTAGGCCGCGCCGCGCAGCAGTCGCTCCGTGTTATTCGGCCAGATGAAGCCCGCGATGCGCAGCGGTTGCTTGTTATCGGCGGTGAAGACGACGGCGTTCGTGCCTTCCTTCGATGGACGGAAGAAGTAGCCTGAGTCAATCAAGACCGGAAGCTCTGCTTCCTCGTAGCCGTAAGTAAGCGGCGTCGTGCGGTCAACGGTCGCGCGCAGGATGGCTCCGGGGATGGCTTCCGGCACACGGCCGCGCCGCGCCGAGGGCGACGCAATCGGCGGCAAGACGGGCGCGGCGCCTTCCATCTTCTCCGTTTGATTTATCTCTTCGCGACGCTGCTCCGTGGCCGTCTGTCCGAGGCTGCGTTTGTCGCGCGCCGCGGCGATGCGTTCGCTTGCGTTGGCGGCAGCGGCGGGCGTTTCGGGCGTCGGCGTTGGAGTCGGCGCAGGCTCTTCCGTGGCTTGATTGGTTAGGTCATCGTCGTCGCTGCCGATGAGCCGCGATGAAGTGAGATTGACATCCTTGAGGGCCGCGAAGACGGCTGCGCCCTTGATGCAGATGAGCGTCCCGCCGCGCTCGCACCAAGCGCGCAAGGTTTCAACTCCGCCTTTGCCGAAGGCCGCAGAGTATTGTCCAGGCGAGCCGTCGGGCAGGATGATGACGTTGTAGCGGTCAAGCTCCGCGCGCTTGAGATTGGCAATCGTCATCGGCGTGAACGAGACGCCGTAGCGGTCGAAGAGCCACCACAAAGAGCCGTAGCTCGTCTGGCTGACGCCTTCGTCCGCGACGACGACGATGCGCGGCGTCTTTAACGAGACGACATTTTCCGAGCCGATGTTGGTTTCGCCGGATTCCGTGAACGCGCTGTTGACGGCCGTCACGTCAACGCCCGTCTCTCGCGCCAGACGCGGGACGGCTTCGTGCAGCGAATCAGGATTGCGCGAGACGCGCGCGACCATCGTGCCGCGCGGCCAAGCGCGCCCGCCCGCCGTCAGCGTGCGCGTTGCGACGGCAATCCGAAAGCCTTCTTGCTGAAGGCGAACGGCCAGCGAGGCTGCGCCGTCGCGTTCGTATGGAATGATGTAAGCGACGCTGGCGCGGCCCGTCACGTTGCCCGGCAAAGGGGCGAGCCAAACATTGCCACGCGCTCGCGCAGCTTTCGCTTCGTCAACTTCGTAAAGCTGCCGCCACAGTTGACCCTTGAACTCTACGGCGTCCTCCGTCCAGTATGCCTCGACGCCGAAGGCCAGCGGCAAAGACCAGGCCGTGATGTCGTAAAAACCGTAGTCTTCCTTTGAAGCGCTGCGCCCGCGCCGCTCGTTGCGAGCGAAGCGAGCCAGTTGCTCTTTGTCAAAGGCGGCGTCCTGCTCCGTGTTCGGCTCAAGCAGAGCCTTCGCCAGACGCTTCTGCGGTTGCGCCAGTTCGACGACGTAAGAGCCAGCCGGAAACTCGCGGCTCGCGCTCGCCGTTGAGTTGAGATAACTGTGCGCGCTGGTCGAACGAAAAGCTTCCGTGGCGGTGACGACTTCGATGCCTGCCTGCCGCAGGATTCCGGCCAGTTCCGCGGTCTTGTTGGGGTCGCGCCCCGGCAGGAGCACGACGCGCTTCATCCTTTCGCTGCGTCCCTCTTCAATCGCGCGGCGTTTGAACTCGTAGTAATCGAGCAGGCGTTCGGAGCGATTGCGCGCAGCCGTCTCAAGCGTCGTCAGCGAAGCGACGAAGTGCTTGGCGATGCCTGAGCGGAGCGTGACGATGGTGTCGTCGTCGCGCTTCCAGTTGATGCCCTTGAAGCCGCCGCCGTCCGTTTCGTAAGTCATGCCGGTCGCGCCGTTCAGGCTCGGCCATGAATCCCAGTAGCCTGGATAGAAGAGGTCGAAGACATCGCGGACGTAGAAGTCCCAGTTGCGCGCGTCGAACTGCGCGGCGTTGGCCCGCCCGAAGACTGCCAGCCAGCGCGCGGTCGGCTCCGGCGGCAAATTCGGATTGATGGGCAATGCCGCCGGCGGAAAGAAGAACTGCGACGGCTGGCCGTGATGGTCGACGAAGACCTGCGGATTCCATTCGAGATAGGCGCGCTGCACGTTGCGCGTCTCGACTTGCGTCGAAGCGATGTTGTCGCGGTTGAGGTCGAAGCGATAATGATTGACGCGCCCGTAAACAGACCAGGGCTCGCGGTGCTCAGCCGCCAAAGGCTCCGGGTTGCCCATGCCGATGGAGTTGTACCATGTGACGAAACGCTCGTGGCCGTCCGGGTTGGCGCAGACGTTGATGAGAGCGACGCTGTTCTTCAGGATGTCGAGCGTCGCGGGCTCGTTCGAGGCGGCGAGTTGATAGACGACCTGCATCATCGCTTCAAAGGAAGCGGACTCGTTGCCGTGAATCGTGTAGTTGAGCCAGACGACGACGGGCGTGTTCGTCATCAATCGTTGAGCTTCCGCGGGGGCAAGCGAGCGCGGGTCTGCGAGGCGCGCGATGTTGCGTTTTATCTCGTCGAGCCGCGCGATGTTTTCCGGCGCACTGATGGCGACCAGATGCATCAGGCGATGCTCGTTCGTCTCGCCGATGTCCATCACGCGCACTCTGTCGGGCGCGGCCTGCGCTATCTTTTCCAGCGCTCGCTCCATCTGCGAGTAGTTGGTGTGAAACTCGCCCACGTCGTAACGCAACAACGCGGACGGGCGCGGGACGGCTTCACGAAAGGGGCCGCGCGCGTAAAAATCGAAGCGCGAATCGTCGCGTTGAGCGCGCGTGAACGAAGGACAGAGCAGGAGCAGCAACGCCAGTGTGGCGAACAAACGGCCAGTCGAAATCATCGCTTGGTCAAGCTTTCTATTTACCGGCGAGTATGCTAAAGACAGTAAGGATATTACCTTGCTTTCGATTCCATTCACAAATCTTGTGGTTCGCATTAAACCTCGCTCGCCCGCAGGACGTATCACTCATTCCCGACAGCGTAAACTAGTAGCTCTCTTGCGAGATGAGCGGAGATAAGCCGGAGAGGGATGAAAGGGTCATGGCTCTGAAAGAAGACAGATGCCCGCATTGCGGCGAAGGACAATTGCGTAAGTGGTACGAGTTGAACGCGGAGGAGCACGAGGTCGTGCGCCGCCTGCCCGGAACGGCGGACTACGCCTTCCGCGAGCGCGTCATGATGCATAGATGGTGCAACCTCTGCTGGCACGAAGAGACGACGCAAACGCCGCGCAACGCTTGACGCAGCGACACGGCGACACGGGGACGCGGAGACATAACGAAGCAACTGCTTCAACATGCGTTGTCGTATTCTCGCGTCGTCGTTTTCTTTTCGCCGCGTCGCCGCGTCTCCGTGTCACGCCTTCGTTATCCTGTCGTAGGCGGCGCGGACGCTTGCCATGCGCTCGTTGAGGTCTGTGATGAGAGCGGCGGATGATGGATAGTCGAGGCGCGCGGCGATGTCGCGCAGGGCCGGATGCTCGGCTGCCGGAAGACGCGCCGAACGACCAATAACGAGCCGCAGGCAATGGTCGAGCGAACGCAGCAGAGCGTAGCCGTCATGCATCGCAGCGTAGTCCTGCTCGCTCAGGGAGCCAGCCACGCGCAGGCGTTCGAGCGTGACGGGCGTCGAGCGCGATGCGCCTTCATCCTGCACGTCGTCGCGCAGTTGCAAATAGCGCGTGGCGAAATACACGTCGAGCATTCCGCCCGCCCCGAATTTAATCTCCACTGCGCCGCGCCGTCGCTCACGCGCCCGCTCATGCTCAAGCCGCTCACGCACGCGCCGCGTCTCCGCTCTCAATAGCTCCGCATCCGCGCTTCGCGCCGCTTGATGAATAATCGAGCGAGCCTCGCTTTCAACCTGCGAGCCGAGCGCGAGCGCGCCCGCCGCCGCGCGCAGCTTAACGTAAGCGAGCCATTCCCATGGCGCGGCGCGCTCTTGAAGGTAGCGCGTGAAGGCTCGCGCGCCCACGCACGTCGGCCCGTTGCGCCCGTCGGGTCGCAGGCGCAGGTCAACGCGATAGAGCGAGCCGTCGCGCGTCAGGCTTGAGAGAGCAGCGACCAGCAGTTCGCCAAAGCGCGCGTAGGCTTCCGCGTGGTCTAGAGTTGGAATCGGCGCAGGCTGCGTCTCGTCATAGACCAGGACGACATCCAGGTCGGAGCCGTAATCCATGCCGCCGCCGCCGAGACGACCCAAGCCGAGGACGGCCACGCGCGGCTCCGCCGCAAGCTTCATGTAACGCCGCTCCATCTCGCGCCGTGCGATGAGGCACGCCGCGTCGAGGCTGGCGGCGGCCAGTTCCGTCTGCCGCGCGTTGGCCTCGCGCATGGCGATTCGGCCCGCCGCATCCTGCGCTCCAATCTCTATGAGCAAGGCGGCCCACGCGCGGCGCAAGGTAGCCAACTCCGCGCGAAAGCTCTCTTCGCCTTCGACGGCCGAGCGAAGTGACGCGCCGTAGTCGCGCTCGCTCGCCGCGCCCGCGCTGCCTCCCGGCAAGGCTCTAATCAGCAAAGGATTATTCGCCAGCATCTCTCCGAAAAATTCGGACGCGCCGCACAAACGAACGAGCGCGCAGAGTTTCTCATCCGTCAACTCTTCCCGAATCGTTGACTTATCGAGCGACGAAGCGATGCGGGCCGTCAACTGCAAAGCGCGGCGCGGATTGAGTGACGCCTTCGCCGCCGCGCGCAAGCTCTGCTCAAGAGCCTTGACGGCTTCCGTCTCTTCGGCGCCTGCCGCCGCGTTGTGCGCCGCGAAGATGACGGCGAGGCTCAAAGTGTCAGGCTGCTCAACGGTCTGTTCGCGTTCGCTGACGAATCCCGGCGTGTCCTTCGTCAAAGCGTCAGCGTCTTTCGTCGCGGCGTTCGCGCTCTTCATCGCGGCTGCTTCATCATCGTTCGCGCGCGTCTCAGCGCTCGCTTCCATGACTTCGCTTGAGCCTTCGTCAGGCTCGCCGAAGACACGCTCGTAGGCGGCGCGCACGTTCGTCGTGTGTTGGCGCAAGGCGCGGTCAAACTCGTCCGTCGCCGCTTCGCCTTTGAAGCTCATGCGACGGGCGACGAGCGCGCGGCGGGTCGGCTCGTCAGTAACGGAATGAGTTTGCAGGCCGTGCTCCATTTGCAGGCGATGCTCCAACATGCGCAGGAAGAGATACGCATCGGAAAGCTCCGTGCGTTCGCGCTCGGTGATGAGATGACGGTCGGCGAGGCGCCCCAGACTGATGAGCGTGTGCGCGGCGCGCAGCCATTGGTCGCGCCCTCCGTGCGCCAGTTGCAGAGCTTGAGCGATGAACTCTATCTCGCGTATGCCGCCGCGCCCGAGCTTGACGTTGAAGCCGCCGCTGTCGCGCGTGTGCTGGCGATCAATCTTCTGCTTGGCGAGTTGGACTTGCGCGAGGGCGTGCGCCACAGTCTCTTCCTGGCCATAGATGCGATGAAGCACGCGCTCATGAAAGCGCGCGTAGAGCGCGGCTGAGCCTGCGGCGGCGCGCGAGCGTATCAGGGCTTGCAACTCCCAGGCGTGCGCCGTCTCGCGGTAGTAACGCACGGCTTCACTGAGCGACGAAGCGAGCGCGCCGTCGCGCCCGTAGGGACGCAGCCGCAAGTCAACGCGATAGGCCGCGCCCTCGCCCGCGGGCTGCCCGACGATACGCGCGATTCTTTCAGCCAGCTTGATGAAATACTCTCGATTGGTCGTTTCGCCGCGCGTCCCCTTGCCTGTCGTCACGCCGTCGTCGGAATAAAGAAAGAGCAAATCTATATCGGAGGCGTAGTTCAACTCGTGCGAGCCGAGTTTGCCGAGGGCGACGATGCAGAAGCTCGCGGCTCGTGTGCGCCCGCGCGCGTCCGTGCATTGCGGCGCTCCGTGCTTGTTCTCCAAGTCCTGCCGCGCAAGACTCAAGGCATATTCGAGGGCGGCGTCCGCGAGGTTCGAGAGTTGCTCCGTCGTCTCGATGAGCGTGCTTGAGCGGCGTATGTCGTGTAGGTAGATGCGCAGCAGTTCGCGGCGACGAAAGCGCGCGAGCAAGGCGTGCGCGTCGAGTTGCGAATTGGTCAAAGCGAAACGCGCCAGAGCTTCTCCGAACTCCTCGCGTGTCCTGACGCGCGTTTGCCCGCGCTCGCGCGCGAGCCATGATAAATAGTCGGCGTGCTGCGCCAGGGTCGTCGCCAGCAGCGGACTCCATGCGGCCAGAGCCAGCGCGTCGGAAAGCAGTCCGGGGTCGCGCAAGAGAGTTTTGACGGCGCGCGGATGCTCGGTCGCCAGCCGCTCGATGAAGAGGCGCGAGCCTTCGGCATCCGGCAGGTCGCGCGCGAGCGATTCGATTTTTTGGTCAAACTCGGTCAAGACGGAAATATATTAACTGTCTCTGCGCGATGCGTGCCAGTTGCTCGGCGCGATTGAAAAGAAGTCTTACTCGAAAGGCGCAAAGGCGCAAAGAACGAAGAGACAAATTATCTCCTCCTGCTTCTTTGCGCCTTTGCGCCTTTCGAGTGAAAAGCTTGTGGCTTAGATGTCGAAGTACATCCCGAACTCCAAAGGATGCGGGCGCATCCTGAGCGGCTGAATCTCCTTCTCGCGCTTGTAGCTAATCCAGCGTTCGATTAGCTGCGTCGTGAAGACATCGCCCTTGAGCAGGAAGGCGTGGTCGGCTTCCAGAGCTTTCAAAGCTTCGTCGAGCGAGCCGGGCAAACTCGGCACGTCCTTCAAGGCTTCGGGCGAGAGGTCGTAAATGTCCTTGTCGAGCGGTTGGCCGGGGTCAATCCGATTCTGAATGCCGTCAAGCCCCGCGAGCAGCATCGCGGAGAACGCGAGGTAAGCATTGCACGACGGGTCTGGCGGACGAAACTCCAAGCGCTTCTGCTTCGGGTTGGTCGAGAACATCGGAATGCGAATCGCGGCCGAACGATTGCGCGCCGAGTAAGCCAGATTCACGGGAGCCTCAAAGCCGGGGACGAGCCGCTTGTAGCTGTTAGTGGTCGGGGCGGCAAAGGCGACGACCGCCGCCGCGTGCTTCAAGAGCCCGCCGATGTAAAACTTCGCCATCTCGGAAAGCCCCGCGTATTCGTCTCCGGCAAAGAGCGGCTTCTCATCTTTCCAGAGCGATTGGTGGCAATGCATCCCTGAGCCGTTGTCGCCGTAGAGCGGCTTCGGCATGAAGGTCGCGGCCTTGCCGTACATGTAAGCCGTGTTGCGCACGACGTACTTGAAGAGTTGCAGGTTGTCGGCGGTGCCTAACAAGGTGGAGAAACGAAAGTCAATCTCACACTGCCCGGCGGTGGCGACCTCGTGGTGATGACACTCGACGTTGATGCCGACCTCGCCGAGCGTCAGAGACATCTCCGAGCGCAAATCGCTCAGGCTGTCCGCGGGCGGCACCGGCACGTAGCCCTCTTTGGCGCGGATGCGATAGCCCAGATTCGAGCCGCCGAACTCGTCCGCGTCGCGCCCGCTGTTCCAGTGTCCTTCGTCCGAATCGACGGTGAAGCCTGCGGAGTTTTGGTTGTTGTGAAACTTCACAGAGTCGAAGACGAAGAACTCTGCTTCGGGGCCGAAGAAGACCGTATCGGCCAAGCCTGTAAACTTCAGATAACTCTCGGCGCGCGTCGCCACCGAGCGTGGGTCGAAGGGATAGCCCTCTTTCGTTATCGGGTCAACGGCGTTGGCGATGAAACAAACGGTCGGCTCTTCGGCAAACGGATCCATCCAATAGCGCGAAGGGTCCGGCACGAGCAACATATCCGACTCGTTAATCGCCGCCCAGCCACGCAAAGACGAAGCATCGAAACCGAAGCCGTCTTCAAAAGAGTCTTCGGAAAGCTGGCTGATGGGAAAGGTCAAGTGATGCCAGGCGCCGGGCAAATCCGTGAAGCGAACCGACACGAATTTGGCCTCCTGTTCGCCGACATACTTCATGGCCGTTTTTGCGTTCATACTAATCTCCTGAGTTGTGTAGGGAGTGTTGGGTCTACAGTCCGCGCTGCCTGAATCGGCAGAGCGGTTGGATTTGAAAATCGCGTGTGGTGTGCCGTGCGAGCGTGCGTTAATGCCATAGCGGCCAGCGCGTAAAAAGCTTTGCATTATAGTGCTGTCTGGCTTTCTGTCAAGGTTTTCGCTGCAAACAAGCAATCGCGCGCCCCGCGCCGAAAGCCCTTTTCAGGGCTTAAACCTCTCTGGCGCGCTGACTTAACCGTTTTCATGCCTCACTCGCAAAAAAAAATAGTTATTGTCCGACCCCGCATTTTCTGTTACATTTGCGCGCCTAGTGTTCCAACCATGACATTCCGCTTCGACACGAACGCAGGGGCGAGGCTCGCCTCACGGACAAGGGGCCTGCACACAGTTTGGCGGGCAAAGCAGGAGACCGCGCATTGACCACGGCTATCGAACAAACGCTTGAAACCTATGGCATAGAAAACTGGGGCGCCGGTTACTTTGACATTAATCGCAAGGGCCACCTCATCGTGCATCCGTCGGAATCGGACGCGCGCGCGGCGGACGTGAAAGAGATTATAGACGATCTGGCGCGGCGCGGGATTAACACTCCCGTCCTGCTGCGCTTTCCGCAACTCGTCGCCAGTCAGGTGCGCAAGCTGCAACGCGCGTTTCGCAATTCCATCCGCGAGTTCGATTATCAGGGCGCGCACATGTGCGTCTATCCGATGAAGGTCAACCAGCAGCGCGCCGTCGTAGAGGAATACCTGCGCGAAGGCTCGCGCTACGACTTCGGTCTCGAAGCGGGCTCGAAAGCCGAACTCTACGCCGCTCTCGCCCTTGAACAAGCGCCCGAAAGCCTGCTCGTCTTGAACGGCTTCAAAGACGAAGAGTTTATCCAACTGGCTTTCGTCGGAGCTCAAAGCGGCAAGCGCGTCTGCATCGTCATCGAAAAGTTGAGCGAACTCGGACACATCCTGCGCCTCGCCGAAACACACGAAGGCAACTTTCCGCTCATCGGCATGCGCGTCAAGCTCTACTCGAAAGGCAGCGGGCGTTGGGAAAAGTCCGGCGGCGAGGCAGCCAAGTTCGGCTTGACGACGACGGAGATTCTCGAAGTCATCGGGCGGATGCAGGAAGCGGGCCGCATTGACATGCTGCAACTGCTCCACTTTCATATCGGCTCGCAGTTGACCGACATCAAGCGCATCAAGAATGCGATGAAAGAGGCGGCGCGCGTCTATGCGAAAGTCAGGCAGATGAAAGTCCCGATTGAGTTGCTCGATGTCGGCGGCGGGATGGCCGTTGACTACGACGGCTCGAAGACGGCCTTCGATTCTTCGGCCAACTACACGGCGCAGGAATTTGCCAACGACGTTATCTATACCATCAAGCAAGTGTGCGACGACGAGAACGTCTCGCACCCGACCATCATTCAGGAATCGGGTCGCTACCTCGCGGCCTATCACGCCCTGCTCGTCACCAACGTGCAGGACGAAATCGAAACCGTCGTCGAAGACATCTCGCCGATGGAGATTGGCGAAGGCGACCCGCAGGTCGTCGTCGAGCTTGGCGATTTGCGCGAGACGATTAGCGTCAAGACTTATCGTGAGTATTATCACGACGCGCTCGAACACCGCGAGGAGTTGTTCACGATGTTCAACCTCGGTCTCATCTCGCTCGAAGACCGCGCGAAGGGCGAGGTCTTGTTCTGGGACGTGTGCGAGCGCGCAGACAAGTATGCGCAGCAGGCCAAGTATGTGGCCGAAGAGTTTGACGAACTGCGGCGGCTGCTGTGCGCCAAGTATCTGACCAACTTTTCGGTCTTTCGCTCCGTGCCGGATCACTGGGCCATTGACCAGTTGTTCCCCATCGTGCCGATTCACAGGCTCAACAAGCCGCCCACCGAATACGCCACGCTCTGCGACATCACTTGCGATTCGGACGGCATCGTTGACAAATTCGTTGACCTGCATGATGTCAAGCAGGTGCTCGAACTGCACCCGCTCATCGAAGGTGAGCCGTACTACATTTCGTTCATGCTCGTCGGGGCGTATCAGGAAGTGATGGGCAACAATCACAACCTGTTCGGCACGCCGCACGAAGCGCACATTCATATTGACGAGGACGGTTATCTAATCAAGAAGGTCATTCGCGGCACGTCTATCGGCGAAGCGGCGGAGCGCGCTCGTTATGAACGCAGCATGCTGCATGAAGGCTTTCGCCGCCTCATCGCGCAGCGCGTCAAACGCGAGGAACTGACCGAGGCCCAGGGCGCCGAGTTGGTCGAGTACTACGAATCACGCTTTGACGCTTACACGTACCTGTCTATCAATGGCGAAGCCCCGCGCGGCAAACGCTAAAGAAGTGATGAGTGATGGGTAATAGGTAATAAGTTAAAGACAAACCTTTTTCTTACTGCCTATCACCTATCACCTATCACCTATCACTTGTTTTGGAGAAACATTTTATGGTGACGCAACGAAAACCAAGACCCTCGAAATATCTGACCGTCCCGACGCGGCCCGTGCAAGTGGATCGTGACCGCTCCGTGGCCGGGCTGTTGGAGAAGATGGAGGGAACGGGCTTTGGCGGACGCCAGATGGCGGAAGCGCATCGCATCTGGCTCGACATGCTCGGCGACAACACGACGATTTTCGTCGCCGGTTCGGGCGCGTTGATTCCCGCCGGGATGCGCCGCCTGCTGGCTTACATTATCAAGAATCGCTTCGTTGATGTGCTGGTGTTGTCGGGTTCGATTATCTTCCACGACCTGCACGAGACGCTTGGCCGTCACCATTTTCAAGCGCATCCGAGCATGACGGACGCCGAACTCGAAGCCTCGCAGATTAACCGCATGTGGGACTTGCTGGCGAGCGACGAGGAATACCGCGAGGCAGACGAATGGGTCGGCGGCTTTGCCAATCAACTAGACCAGTCGCGCCCCTATTCGACGCGCGAGTTTCTGCATCTGGTCGGGCGCGAACTGGCCGAGATTGCCACCGAAGACGGCGTGCTGACTTCCGCTTACAAAGCGCGCGTGCCGATTTTCTGTCCGGCCATCGCCGATAGCTCTCTGGCGATTGGCATCGCGGCTTCGCGTTTCGAGAAGAAGAACAACTTTCAGTTCGACATTATTCAGGACGTGCTCGACATGACGCAGATTGCGGCCCGCGCTCGCGTCTCCGGCGTCATCAATTTCGGCGGCGGGACGAGCAAGAGTTTCATCCAGCAGATGGAAATCTCGACCAACATCGTCAAGACTCCGGCGCGCGGACACAAGTACGCCATCACGGTCGCCACCGACGCGCCGCATCCGGGCGGGCGCACTTCTGCGACGGCCAACGACGAATCGCTCATCTACGGCAAGCTCGCGCGCGGGGCGCACACGGCCTACGTCAACTGCGACGCGACCATCGCCCTGCCCATTCTCGTCACAGCCCTTTCGCAAACCGCCGCCAAATACATGAAGGGCCGCAAGCGTCCGAACTTCACTTTCACCGGGCGCGACTTGATGATTGAAGTTCCTTAAGCACAGTGACAAGTGACGAGCAGCAAGTGACGAGTTAAAAAGCTTTTCTCTACATCGCTCGCGGCTCAGTTTCTTCTTGCTCGTCACTTGCTGCTCGTCACTTGTCACTGTTTTCCTATGACTGAATCCGCGCATCTTCCGGTGAATTTCGGCGGCATCGCCGAAGCAGAGTTATCGAGCTTCGAGCGGTCGCGCATACTGGTGTGGCCCGTGTCGTATGAAGGAACCGTCTCTTACGGGACGGGGACGGGGCGCGGGGCGGAGGCAATTATCGAAGCCTCGCGCAACATGGAGCTTTACGATGAAGAGACGGATGCGGAAGTCTACCGCCTCGGCATCCACACGCTCGACGAGTCGCCTTCGGTTGAGCCGCCCGCGCAGATGATGGAGTCGCTCTACGAGCGCGCGAAAGGGTTGGTCGAGTCGGGCAAGTTCGTGACGATGATTGGCGGCGAACACTCCGTCAGCGCGCCCGTCATCCGCGCCCACGCCGAGCGTTACGACAATCTCTCGATTCTGCAAATTGACGCGCACGCCGATTTGCGCGACACCTACGACGGCACGCCGCACTCGCACGCTTCCATCATGGCCCGCGTCGTCCGCGACATGCGCCTGCCGTCCGTTCAATGCGGCATTCGCTCCATCTCCGCGGAGGAAGCTCGCTCGCTCAACGAATTGCCGACGCGCATCTTCTGGGCCAAAGACATCGTTGGGCGCAACGATTGGTGGGACGCGGCGGTTGACGGACTGACCGAGAATGTTTACCTGACGATTGACATTGACGGCTTAGACCCTTCGCTCGTGGCGCAGACCGGCACGCCTGAGCCGGGCGGGCTCGGCTGGTACGAAACCGTCGGGCTGATTCGCACCCTCGCGCGCAAACGCCGCGTCGTCGGCATGGACTTAACGGAATACTCCTACGTCGAAGGCCAGGACGCCTCGGCATTCCTCTGCGCCAAGCTCATCTACAAATCCCTCGGCTTCATCTTTGAACAACAGACCACGCGCGTTCGCGGCGCGGCTTAATCTTCGACCGCTACAGAGAAACTAAGAGAGCCACTGAAGCACGTCGTCGCCCGTCTGGCGAACGCCGCCGACGATGTGTATGAAATATTCTTCGAGCGACATCGGGGCGCGGGCCGCGCTTTCATCATCTGCGACGGGGATGCCGCGCCGCAGTTCGTCGAGCGAGCCGGAGGCGACGAGTTTGCCCTGCGAGATGATGGCGATGTCCGTGCAGAGGCGTTCGACGATTTCCAGCACGTGCGAAGTGAGAAAGACGGTCAGGCCGCGCTCCGTTAGTTTGGAGAGCAGGTTCTTGAGGGTGCGCGAGGCGATGGCGTCAACGCCTTCGAACGGCTCGTCCAGAAAGAGAATTTCGGGGCGATGAATCAAGGCGCAGGCAAGCGAGAGCTTCTTCTTCATGCCGTGCGAATATTCGACGACGAGCTTTTTCGGCTCGGCGTCGAGTTCCATCAGCGACAGCAGTTCCGCCGCGCGTGCGCTCGTCTCTGCGCGCTCCATCCCGTACATGCGCCCCGTGAAGGTCAGCATTTCGGCGCCCGTCAGTCGCTCGAAGAGATTCAAATCTTCGGGGACGACGCCGATGCGTCGTTTCACTTCGAGCGGTTCCTGCTCAAGGTCGCGCCCAAGCACGCGCATCCGCCCGCTCGTCGGAGCGAGCAAGCCCGTCAGCATTTTGATGGTCGTGGATTTGCCCGCGCCGTTGGGGCCGAGGAAGCCGAAGAAGCGTCCGCGCTCGACGCGCAGGTTGACGTTATCAACTGCCGTAAAGTCGCCGAAGCGTCGCACCAGATTAAAGGTCTCGACCGCTGGCAGGCTGGCCGGAGTTAGCGAGGCGGAATCAATCATGCCTCTGCTTTGTACGCGCAGCGGGCGCGAGCCGTCAAGCTGAAGGCTCAACTATTTTTTCAAGGCTCAACTATTTTTTCGCGGGCGATGTTTGATGCTGGCATTGAAGCCCGACGAGAAAATCGCGCCCGCCGATTTTAATGGTCGTTTTAACCCGAACGGTGTCCGTGTATTGATTGTAGGTGACTTCGGCCACCGCGTTGTGCGGCGCGAAGAGAGCATTGGCCTGCGGTTTGTCGGCGATGACGATGCCAAGCAACATCGAATTGGCGCCGGTCGCCGAAGGCATCATCTCATCCGTGTAGAAAACGCTGGCCGTGATAACAGACTTGCTGCCCGGAAGATTGAAGCTCCGCGTCGTCAATTCTTCTTCGCCTACTTGCGGCGAAAATTCTCCGAGTATTCTGACCCAACCATTAGCGCTCGCCTTCTCTCTTTCCTGTTCCGTGGTTGCTTTATCGTATGTCTCCATTGCTTTCTGAGCCAACTCATTATCAATCAGATAGACATGGCAGGCGTCCGCTGAAGATTGAGCGACGACCATCTGTGAAAAGGTCAACAGCATGAGTGTTAAGAAAGCGAGCCTGCGCATACATCAACCTTCCCGTTCATCCACGCAGAAGCGGCTGCGCTTCGTCCGCGCGGACGTGCGCGGGGAACGAGCGATGCGTGCTCATCATGAAGGCGTTGGTGCTGGCGCGCATGGCGTTGCCGTGTGTGGCGGCGAGGCGCACGAGGCGGCTGAAGAATGAGTCGCCGTAGTAATAGCCGTCGAGACAACTGACGAGCACGTCCGCCGTGTGGCCGACGCGCGTGGCGTTGAGCGAGGCGTAGAGATTGGCGAGAGCGTCCGGGTAGATGTGATTGGCTGTGCGCGCGTACCATTCATTGTCGGCGGCGAAACCGTCCTGGCCGAGCCTTCCATCTGCGGCGAGAGCGCGCGTGATGGGGCCAAGTTGCAGCGGGTCGCCGTTATCAATCTGCTCATAACGAAAGCGCACGGCTCCGTCGCTTTGCTTGCGGTGAATGCGCGCGACGCCGCGGCTGCCCTTGACCGCGATGACGCCGGGGCCGTCGCGATGCAGGGCAAAGTCAACGCCTTCGAGGTCGGTGAGCGTGTTGCTGACTTCGGCTACGTCTTCGTCGTCACAGTAGAGCGCGGCGTAACCGCAAAGGCCGAAGGCGGGGCTGGCGATGCTGCGACGCTCGCGCCTGTGCAGGTTTTCCGTCAACTGAAATCCGCGACGGCGCAAGTGAGTTTGCAGATGAACGCGGCGATTCTCTTCAAGGTTCATGCCGTGGTCGGAGAAGAGTACAATCTCCGTCTCGTTGCCGCAGGCGGCTTGAATGTCGCGCAGGATTTTGTCTAACGATTGGAGCGCGACGCCGAGACGCTCCGGCCCGCGAATGTGCAGCAAACCGTCCGTGCCTTTGAGGAAGGCGAAGAAGTCGCGCGTTTGCGGGGCGGCGCGAAAGCGTTCATGAAAGCGTCGCATATCAGCGCGCCAGACCGCTTCGGGCGCGACGTAGACCAGAAACTCAAACGGCAGCGGCTCTTGATAATCAAGCTCGTCCATGTAAGACGAAGGAGCCTTGTCGGGCGTGCGACGCCCGATGTACTTGCGGACTCCGCCGCGCAGTTCCCTCGCCTGCTTGTCGAAATAGAGACTCTCGTAACCGAGCGGCGCGGTCGCTCCCAACATCGTCGAGAGCGCCACGTTCGTCATCGTCGGAAAGGGCGACAGCAGGCACGACGGCGAGCCGAAAGAGGCAAACAGGCCGCGACTCTTCGCCGTTTGAATCACCTGATGCGGCACGCCGTCAAGACAGAGCAATAATCTTCGCGGGCGTGTGCGGCCCGCGCCTTCCTTGTTCACTTCACCGTTGATGTTCATTCCGTTATGTTCTTTCCAGTGGTCTTCGGTTTGTAAGGCTCACGCAAACCCTGCCTGGCTTCGTCGTGCGCGTCGTAGATGTTTGGCCGTCCCAACACAGCGCGATAGTGCGTCAAGGCTTCGTTGCGCTTGCCCGCCAAATCGTAAGCTTGCGCGGCGCGCAGGCGAGCCATCGTCGCCAGGCCCGTGTCCGCGCCGGTCACGCCCGCCGCCGCCAGATATTCTCTGGCCGCCGCTTCGGGCTGACCGGCGACGAGCAACGCCTCCCCGTATTGAAAGTGTATGAGGTCTAAGAGCCGCGCCGCCGATTCGCGCGTCGAGCGGTCGTGGACGAGCAAGTCGAAGGCGGCAAAGGCTTCGCGTTCGAGCTTCTGCGCTTCGGTCAGATGATTGGCCGCGCGCTCGACGCTGGCCTGCGAAGCGAGGGCGTCAGCCATTTCAAGTTTGAAGAGATAGTTGCGCGGATACTTTGCGCCGAGGTCGCGCGTCACGTTGATGGCGTCTGTGAAGCGGCCTTCGCGTTTGTAGAGCGCGATGAGAACGATGCTCGCATCGTCGCGCGCCCACTTGCCGATGCGCGCTACGCGCTCCAGTGTTTCCAGCCCGCGCTTCTTCGAGCCGCGCGCGCCAGTCACGCCGTAAGCGACCTTGAGCAGAAGCGGCAGCCCGCCGACCGTGTAATCGTAAATCCCGATGGTCACTTCGGCGTCGTGAAAATCAGGGTCTAGCTTGATGACATCGCGGTGGCGGTCAACGCTGCGCGAGCCGTCGAGAGCGGCGCCGATGAAACGCCGCTCGACCGCGTAGGCGAACGCTGCCTTCAAGCCTTCAATCGCGCCCAGATAGTAGAGAGCTTCGATGTCGCGCGCGTTGCGCTTCAAGCGCGCCTCGGCCAACTGCCTCGCAGCCTTGGTCAGTTCTCGAAATTGCTGGACGAGTTGCGGGTCAACCTTGTCTTCATTCTTCGCGTAGAACGATTCCGTGTTGTAGACGGAGGCTTGCAGCCGTCTGGATTGATAGAGCGTCTGCGCCCACAGCGCGGCGGCGAGAAACTGCGGCCCCGCCGGATGCTCTGGGTAGAGTCGCGCCAGTTCCTTAAACTTCTGCCGCGCGCCTTCGTAGTCCAGATTATAAAGAGCCTCGAAGCCTTGCTCTCGCAGTTCATCAAAACGCGCGCGATCAACTTCGCTCGCCTGCCCTTTCGTCGCCGCCGCTTTTTCCGCTTGCTGCGCCGCCGTAAAATCCGGCGCACACAACAACAGCAACAACAATACCAAGACAGCTTTTCCGCAACTCATACTTCTTCTCTCCGGCTAACTTTTTTCTTCAGCCACGTTGTCGTAACTTTCCAGATACTTAACGCCCGCCCCCGTGTTGAAAAGCACGACTCTTTCCGCCGGCTTAATCTTCCCTACCGCCGTCAACTTTTTGAGCGCGGGCAAACACGCAGCGCCTTCCGGCGCGCAGAACAAACCCTCGCTCGCTCCAATCTCAAGTGTCGCCGCAATCAACTCCGCGTCGCTGACGGCGACGGCCTCGCCGCCCGAAGCCCTGAGCGCATCCAGAATCAAAAAGTCTCCGATGGCGCGCGGCACGCGCAGGCCCGAAGCAGTAGTCGCAGCGTTTGGAAACTCGTCCGCGAAACGCTTGCCCGCCTTGAACGCTTCGACGATGGGAGCGCAACCGCTTGCCTGCACAGTCACCATGCGCGGTCGTTTGCCGTCTATCCAACCCATCGCTTCCATCTCATCGAAAGCCTTCCACATGCCGATGAGCCCCGTGCCGCCGCCCGTCGGATAAATGATGACATCGGGCAGTTGCCAATCGAACTGCTCGGCCAATTCATAACCGAGCGTCTTTTTGCCCTCGACGCGATACGGCTCTTTCAAGGTCGAGACATCGAACCAGCCTTCGGCTTCCTTGCGTCGCCCGACCTCCGCGCCGCAGTCCGTAATCAAGCCGTCCATCAAGTTGACGTGCGCGCCCGTCTGTTCACACTCGATGATGTTGGCGCGCGGCGTATCGCGCGGCATAAAGATGTGGGCTTCGAGTCCGGCCCGCGCCGCGTAGGCCGCGAGCGCGCCCGCGGCGTTTCCAGCGGACGGGACGGCCAGCTTTCGCGCGCCCAACTCAAGGGCCATCGAAACGGCTGTCGCCATGCCCCGCGCCTTAAAGCTCTGCGTCGGATTCTGCGACTCGTCCTTGATGTAAAGCTGCGCGAAGCCGAGTTGCTCGCCCAGGCGACGCGCGTGCAGGAGCGGCGTCCAGCCTTCACCGAGCGAGACGATATGCTCGTCTTGTTCGACCGGCAACACTTCGCGGTAACGCCAGAGGTCTGCGCCTCTCGCCCGCAGAGATTCTTTTGTCAAAGTGCGCGCCGCGCTCTCCAGGTCGTAGCGAACCAGCAGCGGCTTGCCGCATTCCGCGCACAAGTTCTGCAAGCGTCGTGCCTCGTGTCGCAGGCCGCACGCGCCGCATTCCAGATGTGTGACGTTCATCGTTGACGTTTCCTTTTTTGCTTAAGATAAATGCTCTGCTAAACAACGCATTCGGGCGGCGCGCGTTTCCCGCCTTCGCATCACAGCGCGCCCGAAACAATTTTCCTCAGCCGCTTTTCCAACTCACTCCGGCAGCTTTCCCGAACCTTACATGATAAGCCCGCCAAGCCTTTTCCGTCAGGTGGAGTATTCATATTGCGCCGCAGTTAAAAGCCAAAGCGCGAATGCCAATCAACGAAGTCAAGTTTGATGGCTCACGATTTTGGACTTTGGAGATTGGACTTTGAACTTGAATGGCTTTACCTTTTGTCGGAATGGCAATTCGTTTAATCGCGCTCGATTTGGATGGGACGCTGCTGACCTCGCGTGGCGAAGTGAGCGAGGGCAACCGGCTGGCTCTCAAGCGCGCCCGCGAGCGCGGCGTGCTGGTCGCGCTGGCGACGGGCCGCCGCTTCCGCGACGCGCGCCCGCTGGCCCTCGACCTCGGCCTCGATGTCGCGCTCATCTCGCACAACGGCGCGCTGACCAAACACGCGCGCTCCCTCGAAAACGTCTCCGTCTCGCTCTTGCCGTTTGAGGCCGCGCGCGATGTGCTGCGCATCGGTCGCGCCGCCGGGATGGACGCCATGATTTCGGACGACGCCAAGGGCAAGGGCGTGCTCGTCTACGACCACTTGAGCGACGGCAACGAAGCTCTGGCGCGATACATCGCATGGTCGCGCCGCATCCACGGCGACGAAGTTGACGAAGCCGTGCGCCGCGTCGCTTCACTCTCGGAATATCTGGACCACGCGCCCGTTCACATCTCCTTTTCGGGAACCGTCGCGCAGATGCACAACCTCGGCGAAACTATCAAGTGTGAGATGCAAGGGCGCGTCAAAGTCTTCAGCACCATCTATCGCAAGCAGGACTTCGCCTTGCTCGATGTCTTGCACCCGGAGGCATCGAAGGGCGCGGGCGTGGCGGCGACTGCCGCCGAGCACGGCATCCGGCGCGAAGAGGTGATGGCCGTCGGAGATAATTTCAACGACCTTGAGATGCTGCACTACGCAGGCACGCCCGTCGTCATGGGCAACGCCGACGCGGCCCTGCTCGACATCGCGGGCTTTCACACGACGGCCACCAACGACGAAGACGGCGTGGCTCTCGCGGTCGAACGCTTCGTTCTACAACCCGCTCAAGAGTCGGAAGCCTTGAATCTTAAGTCCACAGAATTTTCCTCTTGACCGGAAGGCTTTCGCGGCTCAAGACCTCAGACCAATTTTTTAAGGAGACAGATGATGGCAAATCGCACCGCAGTTATTCAAACGAACATGGGAACCATTCGCTTCGAGCTTTTGGAAGAAGACGCGCCGAAGGCGACCGAGAATTTTCGCACGCTCGCCGAAAAAGGCTACTACGACGGCGTTATTTTTCATCGCGTCATCAAAGGCTTCATGATTCAGGGCGGCGACCCGACGGGAACGGGCCGGGGCGGCGAATCCGCCTGGGGCGGACGCTTCAACGACGAAATCAATCGCTCATCGCCACTCTATCAAGGCCCGTACGCGGCAGGCACGGTGGCGATGGCGAACGCCGGGCCGAACACCAACGGCTCGCAGTTTTTCATCATGCACACGGACTATTCGCTGCCGCCGAGCTACACGAAGTTTGGGCGCGTCATCGAAGGGCAGGATGTCGTCAACGCCATCGCCACGGCGCAGACCAGCGCGGGCGACAAGCCGGTCAGCGAAGTGCGTATGGAGAAAGTGACCATCGAAGAATAAAGCGCGCGGGCGATGCTCTTCGACAGCGAAACTTTATCGACAGCATCGCTCTCGTCTGTGTCACTTTCGGCAGCATCACTGCCTGGTAGCATCGCGTTCGGCGGCGTCGCTCTCGTCGGCGGCTGTCATCTCATCGCTCGTCAACTTTTTTACGTTGGAGACTCGCATGAACAATCTCTCAAGACAGTCGCGCCGCCGTCGCGCGACGCTCGCGGCTTCGCTGTGCGCCGCGCTGTTGTTGCCCTTCGTCAACTTCCACTCCGCCGTCGCGCAATCTCAGAAGGCGGCGGCAAGCGCGCAGGTCGTCGAGAGCGGAAAGTTTCGCCTGCACAAGTTTGAGCAGGCCATCGGCGAAGAGAGCTATGAAATCACGCGCGATAAAGACTCGCTTCTCCTGCGCTCGAACTTCGAGTTTACAGACCGCACGACGCGCGTGCCGCTCACAGCCTCGCTGCGCATGCGTCAAGATTTGACGCCCGAACAATTTGAGATTAAGGGCAGCACCGCCAGAACTTCGACCATTGATTCGGCGGTCGTCATCAAGGACGGCTCGGCCAGCATTCGCAGCGGCGCTGAGACGAAACAAGTCGCCGTCCCCGAAAGCTTCTTCACCATCAGCGGCTACGCGCCCATCTCGATGCAGATGATGCTCGTGCGCTATATCACGACGCACGATGTCAGGAAGCCTCTGCCGATTCTGCCGGGCGGCGCGGTGACGGTCGAAAAGCGCGGGCGCGACGTTGTTAAGATTAAAGACAAAGAGTTGGCTCTGGACCGTTACACCGTCAGCGGCCTCATCTGGGGGCGCGAGTCGCTCTGGCTCGACTCGTCGCAGCAACTCATCGCCGCCGTCACAATTGATGCGGAGTTTGACCACTTGGAGGCCATCCGAGAAGGCTACGAGACGGCGTTGCCGACCTTCGTCAGCCGCGCGGCTGAAGACAACATGGCCGCGCTGGCGGAGCTTGGCAATCGCATCAGCCCGCAACGCAAGGGAGCGCTCGCCATCACGGGCGCAACCCTCATTGACGGCACGGGCAAGCCCGCCGTGGCCGATGCCGTGGTCGTCGTCGAAGGCGACCGCATCGTCGCCGCAGGGCCGCGCGCGCAAGTCAAAATCCCGAAGGGCGCGAGCATCATTGACGCGCGCGGCAAGACCGTCATGCCCGGCCTCTGGGACATGCACGCGCACTTTGAGCAAGTCGAATGGGGGCCGATTTATCTGGCGGCGGGAGTGACGACCGTGCGCGATGTGGGCAACGAGTTTGAGTTCATCACAGCCGTGCGCGACGCCGTTAAGAGCGGTCGCGGCCTTGGCCCGCGCATGCTGCTCGCGGGCATCGTGGACGGCGATAGCGCGGGAGCGCTCGGCATCATTCGCGCCAACACGCCGGAAGAAGCGCGCGCCGTCGTCAATCGCTACAAGAACGCGGGCTTTGACCAGATTAAGATTTATAGCTCAATCAAGCCGGACATCCTCGCCGCCATCACAGCCGAAGCGCACCGCCTCGGCCTGACCGTCACCGGCCACGTTCCCAACGGCATGAACGCCGTCCAGGCGGTCGAAGCCGGGATGGATCAGATTAACCACATACAGTATCTTCCGGCGGTCTTGCGCCCCAAAGATTTCAGGCCGCAGCAAGGCGTCGCGCCGCCGCCGATTGACATGGACTCGGCTGAAGTCAAGCAGACCATTCAATTCTTCAAAGAGCACGGAACGGTCTTTGACCCGACCGTCGCGCTCTTCGAGTTGCTCTGGCATCCGACCGACACGCCGATTAAGACTTTCGAGCCGGGCGTCGAAAAGATTGCGAGCGAACTCGCGGGGCCAATCAACAACATGGGCGCTCCGCCAAAGAGCGCGACCCTGCTGCGCTCTCGTCTCGAACAATACTTCGCCATCATCGGCGCGCTCCATCGCGCCGGAATCCCCATCGTCGCAGGCACAGACCAGGCCGTTCCCGGCCACAGCCTGCACCGCGAAATAGAACTCTACGTCAAGTCAGGCTTCACGCCGATGGAAGCGATTCAAGCGGCGACGACGGTTCCGGCCCGCGTCATGAAGCTCGACAAAGAAGTCGGCACAATCGAAGCGGGCAAACGCGCCGACCTGATTATCCTCGACGCCAATCCGCTCGAATCAATCAGCAACATTCGCAAGGTGCGCTCCGTCATCACCGGCGGTCGCCTCTACGACACAGCCCAACTCTGGCAAAGCGTCGGCTTCAAGCCATGATGGTTGACGAAGAGGCGACGGCGACGATGAAGTTGCCGAATATCTTTGACGCGCTCGCGCATGAAATATCAGTGGAAAATCATGATATAGTTGGAAGCCTGATTTGAAACACAGAGAAGCTTATGTCCAGTCAACCTATTCCATATTTGACGCCTGAAGAATATCTCGCTCTTGAGCGTAAATCGGAGTTCAGGAGCGAGTATATCAACGGTCAAATGGTGGCGATGACCGGAGCCAGCCGGAAGCACAATCTCATTGCCACTAACATTACTGCTGAGCTAAGACAGCAATTAAAGAAAAAGCCGTGTGAAGTTTATGCCAACGACATGCGCATCAGAGTCCCCGCAACCGGCTTATATACTTACCCGGACATTGTTGTCGTGTGCGGCGAGCCGAAGTTGGAGGACAACTTTTTTGACACGCTGCTTAACCCGACGCTGATAGTCGAGATTCTATCCGACTCTACGGAGTCTTATGACCGTGGCAAAAAGTTTAGCGATTACCGCACCGTCGAATCCCTCGCCGAATATCTGCTGGTCGCGCAGCACGAGCACAAGGTTGAGCAATATGTGAAACAGGCTGACGGGCGTTGGCTGCTTTCGGACGTTGGTTCGCTCGCAGGCAAAGTCGAGTTGGCTTCCATCTCGTGCGTGCTGGCCCTCGATGAAGTCTACGATAAAGTATGCGAATCAGGAGTAGGAGAAGCAGATGAGCAATGAGCGATAAGATAGTTTTGTGGAAACTACACTTATCGAACTCTACTTGCTCATCTGCCGCCTCTACGATACGCAGCCCATCCTGAAACAGCA
>JAWVFT010000049.1:0-3264 GCA_033855775.1 Blastocatellia bacterium
GAGCAGGAACAGGAGGCGCAACGATTAACCACCGAGGAAGTTCGACGGCCTTTCAATCTGGCTCGCGGGCCGTTGTTTCGCGCGCGGTTGCTGCGGCTCGGCGAAGCGGAACACGTGCTCTTGTTGACGATGCATCACATCGTCGCCGATGGATGGTCAATGGATGTGCTCGTGCGCGAACTCGCGGCACACTACAAGGCTTACGCCACGGGCGAGCCTCTTGCGCTGCCTTCGCTGCCGGTACAGTACGCGGACTTTGCTATCTGGCAGCGACAGTTGGAAGGCAGCGAGTTTCGTGATGAGCAGCTAGGGTATTGGAAGCGACAACTGCGCGCTCCGCTCCCGACGCTGCAACTTCCCACCGATTATCCGCGCCCCGCCGCCAACTCTTATCGCGGCGCAACGCTTCGCTTTCGTCTCTCCCGCGAACTCACCGAAGCTCTCCATGGCTTGAGCCGTCAACATGGAGCCACGCTTTACATGACTCTGTTGGCTGCCTTCAACGCTCTGCTCTATCGCTACACGGGGCAGGCGGATGTGATTGTCGGAACGCCTTTGGCGAATCGAGAGCGGGCGGAGACGGAAGGATTGCTCGGATGTTTAATCAACACGCTGGCGATGCGGACGGACGTGAGCGGGAATCCAGGGTTTGAGGAGTTGGTGAGGCGAGTGCGAGAGGTAGTGTTGAGCGGTCATGGGCATGGAGAGGTGGCGTACGAGCAAGTAGTGGAAGCGGTGGGAGCGGAGCGGCGCGGGTCGTTCAATCCTCTCTTTCAAGTCTGGTTCGTGTTGTTGAATGTCGAGATGGAGAAGCTCAAGAGCGCCGGGCTTGAAATCAAACCTTTGCCGGTTGATAGCGGAACGGCTCAATTCGACCTCGTGCTCTCCATCGAAGAGCGCGAAGAAGAATTGCATTGCGAGTTCACCTACAGCACGGATTTGTTTGTCGCCGCGACGATAGAAGCGATGGCTGAGCATTACTTGAACTTGCTCGAACAGGTCGCCGCCGGAAACACCGCTTGCGGCGTTTTGGACTTGCCGCTTTCCGGCGACGGGGCCGAACCGCATCCCAAACAGCATAACGAAGTGATGCTCGCTGCGCCGCCGGAAGAGCAGGAGCAATACGCTCTATAAAGTCTCAATGCCGGCGCGCGCCCGCGACGAAGTTTTTAATGATTGATCTTTGACTCCTCGCCTGCGCGGCGCTTGAGCAAGCAGCCGGGGCGCGCTCACGCAGGGCAGATTCAACGGACGAAAAGGAAGCCTGAAGCAATGTCTCAAGAGACGCTGTATCGCTTGAAGGATTCAACGGCGGTCGAGCCGTTGGTGAATAGATGGCCCGCGTGGTCGCACGTCCTCTCGCCCATCGCCTGTAGTCTGCATTTGAAAAACTATCAATTGGAACTGCTGCGCGCTTATCTGAAAGACCCGTCCGTGCATGTGCGCGCGTGTCAGGACGCGAAATTGCGCAGCGGGCGTTTCGTTGATATTCCGGCTGAGCGCGCCGCCGAAGTCAGAGACTTCATGCGGGCGACGGAAGTCAAGCAGGCCCGGAATCTAAAGCTGGCCGAGCGTCTCATAGAGTTTTACAATCATCTGGTGGCGGAAGCTAAGGGCCACAGCCTTGAGCCTTTCTATCAACTCCTGCCGCCGGAGATGAAGGGCTACGTCGAACTGCTCTACGATTACTATCACCGTCCCTCGCTGCGCTTTCTCGAAGGACTCGTCTACGAAAGTCCTTATTACAACAAGACGCTTCAGTCCTTCAGGCTGTTCCGGCAAGCGCATGATAACTCTCGCCCGTTCTTCATGAGCACGCCGCGCCTCACGTCACCGGAGCAGATTGAGTGGCCCGTCTCGTTCGATAGTCCGAGCGTTGACGAACTCTTCAGTCTGGACATAGCCCCGCGCCCGCTCGACGAAATCCGCGAACTGCTGCAACTCAAGCCCGCGGACGAAGAGTTGTTGCTGACTCTCCTGTCGGCGGAACCCGTGCGCCCCCGCGAGACATGGAAGGGCGAGACTATTCGCGTGCGCTACTTCGGGCATGCGTGCGTGCTGGTGGAATGGAACGGCGTTTCAATCCTGACAGACCCTTGCCTCGGCGTGATGCCGGACGAGGGCGGTCTTGAGCGTTACTCTTACGGCGACCTCCCCGAAAAGATTGATTACGCCCTCGTCACGCATAATCATCACGACCATTACGCGCTCGAAACGTTGTTGCGGCTGCGCCATAGAATCGGCTGCCTTGTCGTGCCGCGTTCCTTCGGACTCTCTTACGGCGATTTGTCGTTGAAACTATTGAGCCGGAAGATAGGCTTCAGGCAGGTGCAGGAGTTGGACACGCTGGAGTCCATCAAGTTTCCCGGCGGCGAGATTATTAGCGCGCCCTTCCTCGGCGAGCACGCCGATTTGGCTCACGGCAAGACGGCTTACGTCGTCCGCGCCGGAGAGGAGCAGCTACTCTTCGCCGCCGATTCGGATTGTCTGGACAAGCAGATTTACGCGCATCTCAGGCAGAGCATCGGCGCCATCAACACGGTCTTCATCGGCATGGAGTGCGTCGGAGCGCCGCTCTCGTGGAGTTGCGGCCCGTTCCTGCCCGCCAAGCCGGAGCACAGCATCAATCAATCCAGAAGATACAAAGGCTCTGACTCAGCCCGCGCGCTTGAGATTCTCGAAGCGGTCGGGGCCGAGCGTTTGTATGTCTATGCGATGGGGCTTGAGCCCTGGTTCGAGCATCTGCTCGGGCTGGCATACACGGAAGACGCGAAGCAACTGAAAGAGGCCAAGCTGCTGTTGCAGAAAGCTCCCGAACTCGGAATCGGCGAGCGCCGGCTGCTCGCGGGCAAAGACGAGTTTCACCTGCATCCTGCCGCCAACCGCCAGCGCGCCGCTTCGCAGCCGCAGCAGCAAAGAGAGAACGGCGAGCCAGCCGCGTCTTCATCAACCGCTCGCGCCATGCGAGCCGACGATGAAAGAGAGATAAGCCGCCGTGCGAAGCTCGATGAGCAGCTAGGGTATTGGAAGCGACAACTGCGCGCTCCGCTTCCAACGCTGCAACTTCCCACCGATTATCCGCGCCCCGCCGCCAACTCTTATCGCGGCGGCACGCTTCGCTTTCGTTTATCTCGTGAACTCACTGAAGCTCTCCACGCTTTGAGTCGTCAACACGGAGCCACGCTTTACATGACTCTGTTGGCTGCCTTCAACGCTCTGCTCTATCGCTACACGGGGCAGGCGGATGTGATTGTCGGAACGCCT
>JAWVFT010000050.1:0-4165 GCA_033855775.1 Blastocatellia bacterium
TGGGCGAAGGCCGCGCGGCGCGTTCGGCTGTCATCAGCGTGAGGGCTTGCTGGCCCGCGAGGGAAGTCTCACGCGGGCCGGCACGGAGGTCAGTGAACTAAAGAGCGTCTCGTCGAACGCGGGCCGGTTTACACGGTCACGTAGTCATCCGACTCGACATCCGACTCGGCGCCCCAGTCATCCTCTTCTTCTCCAACAGCAACTTGCTCGGTCGCAGTTTGCTGGAAGAGCTTCGGATAAATCCGACCGTTGAAGGCGTAGTCCGTCTGGTTGATGTCCACGCCGCCGGTAATCGGCTGCCCGTTGCGCGTAATCGAGCCGGGCAGTTGATAACACATGATCGAAGTCTGGTCGGGAGGCGTGGCGAAAATCGACAGGTCGTTGAGCGGCGTGAGAACCTGCTGGTCAACGGTCTGCTTGTCCCAACCCTGCGTGCGTAGGAAATATTCGTACGCCTTTTGCGGGTCTATGCGCGCGACCAACTGCCGCCGCATGTGCTCGTGCGGGAAGCCGAGCGTGTGGCCCGTCTCATGACGGACGACGCGCCTGTACTCCGACTCCGGCGTGTTCATGGTGAAGCCTTGCAGGTTCATCGTCTGCCGGTTCTGCGGGATGAGCCGAACGTCCGTCCCTAAGTAAGACCAGTAGCCGCCGCCGCCGCGCGAGATGCGAACGACGCCCGTGCCTTGCGTTTGCGCGAAGCTGATGCCGCCCGTTCTGTTCCACGCGTTCATGTGGCTGATAATCCGCGCGCGTAAATCGGACGATGTGCTCTCCATAAAGCTGACCGTCAAGCGACGCTGCATCGGCCCCCAATACTTCGAGGTGAGAAGCGCGATGCTCTGCGGGTCGGCGATGAGGCTAGCGAACGCAGACGCGCCGAGCTGGCCGAACGCGGGCGCGTTGACGGGGTTAATCTCCACAGCGTTCTGCGCCCCTTTGACCAGCAGGCGCTTCGGCAGAGTCTTGAGCGTGCAAGCGTCCGGGGCGTCCTTCGAAGAGCCGTTGCTTGAGCCTCCGTATCCGTTCTCCTGTTCTGTCTCATCGGTCACGTAGTCGCCGTTGACCGCTTCATTTGCCACGTCGGCAATGCGGGCAAGGGCCTCACGAAGTCTGTCTGAATCACTCATGGTTCCTGATACCTCCACAACATTAGGGGGCCGGCATGGATGTGCCTACGCGCGCAGGCAACTGCGGTGTTCCTGATTCCACACCCGGCAAGAGATTAAAGACACCACAGCTTCGATTGATTTAAAGGAAAACTCCGGCGAGCTAATGCCTGAAATTTTCGCGCGAAGCGGGACATGAAACTCCTGACGCGTTTTCAAATGCTTTCGACTGTAATCACCATCGTCTTAGTGTGAGGCGCGCTCCAGGGGTCGCCTGTGATTACGTCTATCGTTGCCCGGCCGGGACGACGGGCCAGAAAAAAGACTGCGCCGGGCGTTCCCTCCGGCGACAAAATGCGGCTGTCGTCCAGCAGCAATCCCGTGATGAATGGGCCTAAGATTTCAACCACACCGGAGCCGGACTGAACATGGCCGCCCGTCGCCGCGAAGCTGAGCAAGTCGCCGACTCGAAGCGTTAAGCTCGGAGGCAAAGGCTGTTCAGGCGCTATTTCTATCAACCGTCCCATCGTCTTTCCTGTCCCTGCTCGCCGCCTTGTGTTTGGCGAGCCGCGACGGCTGCGTCGAACTTCCCGCCATCGTCTCTCTCTCAGCGCGCCATGACGGAGATGCTTGTCCCTCACTATCGCTTTCTACAAACAGATGTCGCGTTTGGTCAAAGTGTTTCGGCGGGGCGGGCGACCGTCTGGCTCGCGTGGCTCTCAGTTGTTTATCGTCAAGCCGGAGGACAGATTGATTCGCGCTTGAAACGCGAAGCGATGAAGGACAAGCTGCGGATGGTTTCTGAAGGACGAACGACGGCCAGTTGCTCTCTCATCATTGCTCGTTCAACGTTTCTTTGTGGCAAAATGCGTGCGGTGCTGAAACTGATACTCAATCGAGCGCTGCAAGGGCTGCTGGTGTTGCTGATTATCTCGGCGCTGGTCTTCGCGTTGCTGGCGGCGACGGGCGGCGACGCTCTCTCCGCGCTCAGCGCAGACCCGCTCGTCTCCGAAGAGACGGTCGAGAGCCTGCGTCACGTTTACGAGTTAGACCAACCGCTGCCCGTGCGCTATACGCGCTGGCTCATGAAGGCCGCGCGCGGCGACCTCGGCGAGTCCTTCTATTATCGCGCGCCCGTCAGCAGTCTGCTCTGGCCGCGCCTGCTCTCGACGCTCTTGCTGGCGACGGTCGCGCTCTTGCTGGCCTGGACGGTCGCGCTCTTGCTCGGCTCGCTGGCCGCGCGACGCAAGGGGAGTTGGATAGACCGCGCGTGCGGGTTGTTAATCCTACTGGCGACTTCGACGCCGCGCATCGTGCTGGCTCTGGTCGCGCTGGCGTTTGCGGCGCGCACGCAATGGTTCAGCATCGGCGTTGACACGGGCGGTGCGGGCAGCGTGGCTTCGCTCAGGCGCGTATTGCTGCCCGCGCTGGTTTTGTGTGTGCCGCTCATCGCGCTTTTTCTGGCGCAGACGCGCGAAGGGTTGAAGGCGGCGCTTGCGGAAGAGTTTGTGCAGGTGGCGCGGGCCAAAGGCTTGACGGAGAGAGCGGTCGTGCTGCGTCATGCTTTGCGCGCCGCGCTCAATCCGTTGATTACCATCTTCGGTTATTCGTTGGGCGGCGTCGTCAGCGGCTCTGTGATTGTCGAGACGACGCTCGGCTGGCCGGGGTTGGGTCAACTGTCTGTCGTCGCCGTGCGCAGCCGCGACGTGCCGCTGCTGATGGGCGTCGTCCTCGTCACGGCGACCGCAGTGCTCATCGGCAACATGCTCGCGGACATACTGCTGCGCCTCAACGACCCGCGCCTGCGCGAAGACGAGAGCCGCGCCGCGAGCGCGGAGATAACTGCTGCCGCCGCGACGCCTGCCGCTTGAAACTTTGATGACCGAAACGGAAGCGCGACTAACAGAGACGACGGCTGCGCTCGGCGAAGAAGCAGAGACGCGGGCAGAGAGTTGGCGCGCTCGCTTCCTGCGCGGGCGTGCGCGATTCGCGCGTCGTCGCGGGCGGCTCATCGCGGGCGCGCTCATCGTCGCAGGCTTTTACGCCGTCGCGCTCTTCGCGGATTTCCTCGCGCCCTATGATTATCGCGCGCAGTCGCGCAACGAGCCGTCGGCTCCGCCCACGACGATTCACTTTCGTGACGCGGAGGGCAATTGGCGCCTGCGTCCCTTCATCTACGCGCGCCGCCTCGTTGACCCCTTGGAAGGTCGCTATGAAGAGCAGCGGTCGCGCGCCTTTCCGCTGGCTCTCTTCGTGCGCGGCTCGTCCTACAAGCTGCTCGGGCTGTTTGAAACGAACGTTCACTTGTTCGGCTTGCGGCAGGACGCGAATCAAAGAGACGCGCCGCGCGCGCAATTGTTGGGGACGGACGCGGTGGGGCGCGACCGCCTCTCGCGCTTGCTCAAGGGCGCGCGTTTCTCGCTCATCGTCGGCCCTTTGGGAATGTTGCTGGCAAGCGTGTTGGGCGTCGTGCTCGGCTGCATCGCGGGCTACGGCGGGCGCGCGTTGGATGCCTTGCTGATGCGCGCGGCGGACGTGATGATGGCTCTCCCGGCTCTGGTCTTGATTCTGGCGGCGCGGGCCGCTTTCCCTTTGGAGTTGCCGCCCGCGCGGGCCGCGTTGCTCTTAATCAGCATCTTCATCGCGGTCGGTTGGGCCGAGATGGCGCGGCTGACGCGCGGGCTGGTTCTGGCTTTGCGGCGACGCGAATTTGTGCTGGCCGCAGCCGCTCTCGGCCTCTCGCAAAAGCGCATCCTCTTTCGTCACATCCTGCCAAACGCCGCGCGACCGCTGCTCGTGCAGATGACTTTGATGCTTCCTTTTTTCCTGCTCACCGAAACGGCGCTCTCGTTTCTCGGCGTCGGCCTGCAAGAGCCGGAAGCAAGCTGGGGCAACATGCTGGCCGCCGCGGGCGACGTTACACAACTCTCCAATCATCCGTTTGAACTGCTCTCGCCCGCCCTTGCTCTCTTCGTCTTCGTCCTCGGCGCGCGACTGCTCGGCGACGGGCTGAAGGGGAAAGGCTGACGCGGAGACGCGGGGACACGGAGACGCGG
>JAWVFT010000051.1:0-16813 GCA_033855775.1 Blastocatellia bacterium
CCCCCGAACTATTTACCTGCCGTCAGATTAGATTCTCACGGTTGTTAATGTCATGGCTCTTTGTTTGTACACGGCCTAGAACTCACTCGGCGTTCGATAGTCCAGGCTGCTGTGCGGTCGCTCTTTATTGTCCTGTTGCCGCCAGTTTTCGATCACGGCTCCCGCCTCTCGCAGATGCCTGAACCACTCGATATTCAGACACTCGTCACGTAAGCGTCCATTGAAACTTTCTCCTCGTGCATTCTGCCACCGACTACCCGGCTCGATATAGAGCGTTTGGATACCCTTTCTCTGAAGCCACTCTTTGACTCGTGCAGCGACGAACTCCGACCCATTGTCTGAGCGCAGGGACAGCGGCGCGCCTCGCTCTGCCACCAATCGCGAGAGCCCTTCAATGACCGCGCTGGCAGTGATCGAAGTCGCCACGCGAATCGCCAGACTCTCTCTCGTGTATTCAGCCACTACCGTCAACCTCTTGAACCCTTCTCTCCATTGGCACAGCGGTCAAACACGAAGTCGTAGGTCCAGACGTGGTTCGGATCAAGCGCCTGTCAACAGTTCGTCAAAGAACTCCTCGCTCGTTTCTGTCGCGGCCGGCGCAGCGGCAAACAAAGTTTCGCCTCTCGCCACACCCGATGCGCCCGCTTATGATTGATCCTCTCACCACATCTGCTCAAACAGCACAAGCTCGACGATACCCGTAGCGCGGATGCTCACTGGCAATGGCCTGCCACGTCTCGATTAACTCAGTGTCGGATCGGCGAGACTGATAGTGAAAGCCAGGGCGACTGATGCCGATGAGCTGACAACTGCGGCGCTCTGAAACTTTGTGCCCCTTGAGCAGTGTCACTGCTTCCCGCTGCTGAGAAGCAGTCACCACTTTTTTGCCATCACTTCTTTCATGGCGTCAATCTCGATGACGCTTTCGGCCAACAATCGTTTCACACGGGCGTTCTCTTTTTCCAACTCGCGCAGGGGCTTGGCCTCCGCTCCCTCCAAACCGCCATCCTTCTGTCGCCACTTATAGAAGGTGTTCGCTGAAATGCTATGGGCGCGACAGACAGCTGTGATGGTCTGCTCGCCCTTTTCTGCTTCGCGTAAGATCGAGATAATCTGCTCCTCGCTAAACTTTGACTGCTTCATCTTTGAATCTCCTTTTGAGGTTGGGAGATTCTAATCTATCGGTTGGTAATCAGATCGGGGAACATGTCAGGGGGTTGAGAGGGGAGGCTCGTTGCGTTCTGTGTGGGGACGGCGGCGGGCTTTTTGTTTGGGGGTGGGGCTTTTTGTGGGAGTTGGGGAGGTAAATGGGGCTTTTTGTGGGGATTTGGCGAGTTTGTGGGGCGATTTTGAGGGGTTGTGCGGGTGGTGGAGCAGGGTTGACGAGCAGTTGGGCAGGGTTGACGAACGATTGGACGATGTTGTCGAGCGGTTGGGCAGGGTTGCTGAGGGGCTGAACAAAGTTGCTGAACGGTTCAGCGAGGTTGCCGAGTCATTCGGCGAGGTTGCCGAGTTGTTCAGCAGAGTTGCCGAGCGATTCGGCAGAGTTGCCGAGCGGCTCGGCAAGGTTGTCGAGGGGTTCAGCGGGTTCCTGAGCGGTTCGGCAATCTCGCTGAATGGCTCAGCAACTCCACCGAATGGTTCGGAAACTTCGTTGAATAGTTCGGAAACCTCGTTGAATGGCTCGGCAACTCTGCTGAATGGCTCGGCAGGGTTGCTGAGGGGTTCGTCAAGGTTGCCGGATGGTTCGGTAATTCTGTCGAGGGGTTCGTGAAAGTTGCTGAGGGGTTCGGTGAGGGCGGCGAATGAGGCGGCAAGGGTGTCGAGTGGCCGGGCAGGGTGGTTGAACGGTTTGGTCATCGTGTCGAAGTCGGAGGGGATTTTGTTGAGTGGTTGGGCGAAGTTGTTGAGGGGTTCGGTCATCGCGCCGGGTGGGTCGGCGGGCGGGGTGGTTGAAGAAAAAGCTTGAAATGGGAACGGGAAATCTGACAGAATCAGGGCGCACGGCTCAGGGATGAGGGCTTCAAGGCGTAGGGTTATGGGAGAGTCGTGCGTTAACCGTTCTGCCTCCGGGCGGCCTCATGCGGCGACCTCGCGCCCGCGTACCAGTCACCGCTCAGGGCAGAATCCACACGTAACCGCAACCATGAGGCGCACACTCTCTTTCGCGCCCCCGCTACTCTCAGACCAGCCTTTAAGAAAGGAGTACGGCTATGTCATACCCGAAAGCAGATGCAGAGTTGGTTATCTGGTATAAGAATTTCTCGCAGAAGTTTGCTACTCATGCGCCGACACTCGGTTTTACCGCCGCCGACGTGAGCGCCGTGCAGGCGGACGCGGCGATGCTCGATTATCTCATAGGCGATTTGCTGCCGACTTACCAGAGCGCGCTTCAGGCGCGCACGGCTTACAAAAACGTCATCAAGGATGGGCCAATCGGCGTCGCGGGCGGCAACCCTCCGGGCGCTCCTGTGACGGGAGCGGCGCCAGCGACCGTCGAGCCGGGGATTGTGCCGCGCCTGCGTCGTTTGATTCAGCGGATTAAGTCCGCGCCGAATTATACGCAAGCCGTAGGAGAAGACCTCGACCTCATCGGCCCTGAGAAAAACGCGCCGGGGGACGACATCACGGCTAAGCCTGTGCCGAAGGCATTCGCGCTGCCGGGGAGCCATGTGCAGATTGAGTTTAATAAGGGCGGGTTTGACGGCGTGTCGATAGAGGGACGCCGCGAGGGCGAGACGGCGTGGACGCCGCTCGGCATAGACCTCTACAGCCCGTTCATTGATACGCGCCCGCCCGCGCAAAACGGCATGCCGGAAGTGCGCGAATATCGCCTGCGCTACCTCCTGCGCGACGAGGCCACGGGGCAGTGGTCGGACATCGTGAGCGTCACCACGATGCCGTAGCAAAGCGACACGGCGACGCGGGAACCGAGGCGAAGCGGCGACGGGGCGACAAGCAGAACTAGCGAAGGAACAACCCAAAGAGTCTTGAAGAGTCCGCTCAGCCGGTCTTTCTCTCCGCGTCTGTCTTTCCCGCCGCGTCGCCGCGTCCTTACTTGCCTGTGACGGAGCGGTAGGCGTCCCAGAGATGCGGCTTCGGGTTGCGGTTGGAGTCGAGCCAGCCGTAGGTGAGGTCGTCGCTCCAGACGAAGAAGAAAACCTTCTTGAGAAACTTCGGAACCGTGACCGTCCGCCAGGGAGCGCTCGGCAGATTGACCGTGCCTTCGCCAATCCATGAACAGATTTCCTTGACGCGCTGGCCGTTGTTCTGCATGGCGTCCGAGAGCGTGTTGTCCACGCCCGTCTCCGTCAGCCAAACCGGAGCGCTTATTCCATACTCGCGCAGGATGGGAACTATCTGGTAGAGCGTCGAGAGCAACTCGCTCGTCGCATGGCCGCCACGCGGATAGCCGTGAATCGTCACCACGTCCAGAGCAATGCGCTCGTCGCGCAGCCGCTTCAGACACAGCCGCAGAAAGTCGAAGGGATTGTTGTCGCGCGAGGTGATGTCCGGGGCGCAAACCTTGTACCCGGCAGTGTGAATGACCCGCGCGGCGATGACGAGTTGGTTGATGTAATCCGCCGCGCCGTAGTGGTAAAAGCCCGCGTCGTTCGGCTCGTTGCCGATGTTGAAATAGGTGACGCCCAACGGCCCGAACTTGCCGACCACCTGCCGCACGAAATTCTCCCAGTGTGTCAGGCGCGTTCTCCAAGCCTCCTGCTCTTCCGCGCTCGGCTCCCTGTCGCCCGGACGCGGGCGCGGGCGCGGCCAGTCGTCGTCCACCGTCGTAACCGGCATCCCTCTGGTAATCCACCCCGGATAGTTCGGACTCAGGCCGAGGTAGAGTTGCTGGCCCCTGCGGGCGGCAGCAGCGGCCACGCGGTCTGTCTCGCCCCAGACGGGCGCGCTCCCCGGCTTGGGCTGTATCTCGAAAAGAACGCTCGTTCGCAGCCACGTCACGCCACCTTGATTGAGAATCTCCGTCAGTCTATCGTCAGGATAGTGGAGCACCATTCCCCAAGGGGTATCTGTTCCCATGTTTGTGCCTCCTTTCGAGCGGCAGGCGCAGAGCGCTGGAAAATCTCTGTGCGGACTACCGACATGCGGCGAAGAGTAACGCACACATATAAGCAGCAACGCTCATGCCAATCACGATGCTGTTCTCATACGGCTTCTGTCAGGCGAATAAACAGAGTTTGATTTCCGGCAGGGTGACGAAAGTGTCTACCGTAGAAGACAGACTTGAGCGCCGGATGTGCACTTCTGTTGAATCCTAACTTTGCCCAACGGTGAAAGTGGCCCGCCGGCCAGCCTTCTGGCTAACTGTCATCTTCGCCCCGCTTTCGTGTATGATGTGCGCGTTTTTCCATTCCAGCCATTTCAGTTCGGCCCGGCCATTGGACTTGAGGCCGAACGCTCAGGAGATTTAGATGATGAAGAGAGTTTTCGGCCCCCTGTTGGTCGCAGTCTGTTGCGCGTTACTGTTGTCCGCCTGCGGCGGTTCAGACACGAACTCGAACAACGCTTCGACCACCAACGTTAATAAGTCAACGACCACTACGACTACGACGAGCAGCACCCCGGCTGCGACGAGCAGCACTCCGGCGGCGACCACGGCCTCCACAGGCGAGAAGATAGGCATCGCCGAGTGCGACGACTTCCTTGATAAATACGACGCCTGCGTCTCCGACAAGGTTCCGGCAGCGGCCCGCGCGCAGTACCAGTCATCGCTGGCTCAATGGCGCAAGGCTTGGCGCGATGCCGCCGCCAACCCGCAGACCAAAGCCACGCTCGCCCAACAATGCAAGATGATTGCCGAGCAGACCGCCCCCTCGATGAAGTCTTTCGGCTGCACGTTCTAAGAGCACGGGATGGGGGTCGGGGGTTGGGGGATGGGGAAGACAAGTATTAAGTTGAGACTGTCGCTTCTCGTTTTTGTTTTCCCTAACCCCTAGCCCCCAACCCCCTGTTCCCTATTTCCCTTTCCCGTTGACGCCTGCGCGTGGTGCAGGCTATTATCTTGAGAGCGTCTCCCGGCTCTAATTTTCGGGTGGCGCTGATGAGAGCCTGCCGAGTTCGCTTCCAATGCGTCCAGAGCTTCTACGCGAGACGCCGGAAAATCCCGCAACAATCGAATGCGCCCCGCCTCGCCCGTTACTCCAATTCCGTGCGGAAAGGTGTCTCCAAAGTCCCCATGACAATTAAAATAGATGACCTACTGAGAATCGCCAGCGGCCACGGCGCTTCAGACCTTCACATCAAAGCGGGCTCGTTTCCCTTCATGCGTATCGGCGGCGAGTTGCGCCCGGTCGTTGACGGCTCGCGCCTCTCGCAGGAAGACACGCTCGACATGGCTTTCTCGATGATGTCGAACCGGCAGAAACAGCGCTTCAAGGAAGCCAACGAAGTTGACATCGGTTACGGCGTGCAGGGGCTTGGCCGCTTTCGCGCCAACATCTTTCAGCAGCGCGGCACGGTCAGCATCGTCCTGCGCGTCATCCCCGACGGCACGCGCTCGACCTCAGAACTCGGCATGCCGCCGATTATCGACAAAATCGCCGACGAACAACGCGGGCTGATTCTCGTCACGGGCGCGACCGGCTCCGGCAAGTCAACGACGCTGGCCGCCATGATTGACCGCATCAACGCCTCGCGCAGCGACCACATCGTCACCATCGAAGACCCCATCGAATTTCTGCACCGCGACAAGCGCTCCTTCGTCTCGCAGCGCGAGGTGGAAGTGGACACGCGCTCGTTTGCGGAAGCCCTGAGAGGCGCGCTGCGGCAAGACCCGGACGTGATTCTGGTTGGCGAAATGCGCGACCTCGAAACCATCGAGACGGCCCTGACCGCCGCCGAGACGGGACACCTCGTGCTCTCCACGCTGCACACGCTCGACGCGACCGAAACCATCACGCGCGTCGTCTCATCATTCCCTTCACACCAGCAGAAATCCGTGCGGCTGCAACTGGCGAGCATCCTCAAGGCCGTCATCTCGATGCGGCTGGTGCGGGCCGCGCGCGGAACGGGGCGCGTCCCGGCGGTCGAAGTGATGGTTTCGACTGGGCTCATCCGCGATTACATCATGAACGAAGACAAGACCTACATGCTGCGCGAGGCCATCGCCGCCGGAACGTCGCAGTATGGGATGCAGACCTTCGACCAGTCGCTCTTTCATCTCTTTCAATCCGGCCTCATCACGCTCGAAGAGGCTCTGAGAAATTCCACCAACGCGGACGAATTTCGCATGCGCGCCGCCGGCATACAGTCCAGCACAGAGCAGGCGAAGGAAGATATGGAACGCATCGTCAGCGTCGCCAACACGCCCGTCGAAGCGAAGTAGAGCGAAGCAGCCCTGCGTCTCTTAAACGCGCCGCCCGCGCATCCCGTTTCTCTCGCCTTAGATTCTCCGCGCATCACGAACAACAAAGGCGTAGAGCTTTCATTTGAAAGCTCTACGCCTTTGTTATTTGCGCTGTGCGCTTGTTATTCGTGGCTCATGTTGATTGCCACGCCCGAAGCGCTGCTTGCTTAATGCGGGAGATAAGCGTTGGGAACGGGCGTGTCCCCGCTCTGGCCCAGATTGAGCACCGCGCCCGCGTTGGTCTGGCTATAGACGATATACCAGTTGGCTTCGCTTGGACGGAAGACTGCGATGTCCGCCTTGCCGTCGTTGTCGAAGTCCGCAGGGACGGGCAGGTCGCTCGCGTCGCCCCACGACTTGAGCGTCACGCTGCCGTTGCCGCTGTTGATGATGTACCAAGCGCCGCCGCGCACGATGGCATAGTCTGTCTTTCCGTCGCCATCATAATCGGCAGGGACGGGCACATCGCCCGACTGGCCCCAATTCTGAATCGTCGCCCCGCCCGTGCTCTTCAGCACGTACCAGTTGCCCTCCGAGGAACGGAAGACTGCGAAGTCCGTCTTGCCGTCGTTGTCGAAGTCGCCGGAGACGGCCTTGTCCGTGCTCGTTCCCCAACCTTGCTGTAAGACACCGCCAGCGTTCTTCAGCACGTACCAGTTGCCTTCGCCGGGACGGAAGACTGCGTAATCCGTCTTCAAGTCGCCGTCGAAATCGCCGGAGATTGGCACGTCGCCCGCTTGCCCCCAACCCTTGATTAAGACCGTGCCGTTCGAGGAACGCAGGACGTACCAGTTGCCTTCCGAGGGACGCCAGACTGCGAAGTCCGTCTTGCCGTCGCCGTCGTAGTCGCCGGGGACTGCGATGTCGCCCAAGGATGCGCGGCCCCACTCCGACTGCACTTGCAGCGAGTTGCTGTTGCTGCTCTTGAGGACGAGCCAGTTGCCGGTCGAGGCTCCCTGCCAGTTTGAGATGTCCGATTTGCCGTCGCCGTCAAAGTCCGCGACTTTGATGTGCGCGCTGGCGACCGGCCCTGAAGGGGTGATGGTGAAGTTTGTGTTCGAGACATCGAAGAAGATGTTGCCGACGGCTTCGACCTTGATGCGCGCCGTCGCCGTCGCCGTGTTGGGAATGACAACTGGCTCCGAGCCGTCGTTCGCCGTGCTCGCCAGCAGGACGACGGGGAAGGTATTGCCGCCGTCAGTCGAGAGCGAGATTTTGACGTTGGCGGCGCTGACCGGAGCGAGCGTCGTGTTGGCGACGTTCCACGTCACGGTCTGCGTCGAGTTGCCCGCCCAACTAATCGCCGTGTTCGGTTGGGTGACGACGAACGGGCCGCTTAAGGCCGAGACGATGACCTGCATCGAGTCGGAAGTGGCGCCGCCGCCGCTCGCGCGGTTGTCGCGCGCAGTCACCTGAAAAGTCATCGTGCGCGTGATGGAGGGCAGAATCTCTCCGGTCAGGCACGTCGTCGCGCGGCCACAGTTGTAAGTTGACGGCGGCACGTTGGCGTTGTTCAGGATGTACTGCAAGCTAGGGAACGTGCGCGACGGGTTGGTCGTCGGAAGATAGGAACGAAGGATGGGGCGCGGGCTGGTCGCGTCCGTGTTGGGCGGCGAAGCCGCGCCGAGGTCAAACTCTTCCCAACAGTAAGTCAAGGCATCGCCGTTCGGGTCGCTGCCCACAGCCGTCAGCGTGAACGGCGTGCCGACCGGAATGTTGAAGTTCGGCCCGGCTTCGATGGCGGGCTGCGTGTTGCCGGTCGCAGAATTAACGGCGCACGAGTTGCCCGTGCTGGCGTTGCTGATGAAGGCTGTGATTTCGTTGAGGCTACGGATGTGAAAGTAGTCGTCGCTGTGAAGTTGCAAGTCCGATGAGCCGCAGATGCCAGCGTAGGGCATGATGGTCGAGCCGCTGCCCGGCTCGTAAGCGGAACTGGCCGAGCGATTGCCGCCGCCGCAATTGCTGGTCGTGCTGTTGAAGGTGTGATTCGCGCCGAACTGGTGGCCCATCTCGTGCGCCACGTAGTCAATGGCGAAGCCGTCGCCCGTCGGGTTCGGCAAGCCTGTGACGCCCATCGCCTTGGCCGACGCGTCGCATGGAGCGCGGATTTGAGCGACGCCGCCGCCGCCCGTGCTGAAGACGTGGCCGATGTCGTAGTTGTCGGTTCCGACGACATCATCGAGGTTCGCCTGATTCTCATCGAGCATCGCAAAGCCGTCGTCGTTGGTGTAAGGCTCCGTCGCCACGTCCGTGTAGATGAGGTCTAGCTCGCCCGCAATCATCACCATGCGAACCGCGACCTCGCGCTCGTAAACGCCGTCAACTCGGTTCATCGTGACCACCATCGCGGCGAGCGCTCTGGCCTTGGCCTGCGCGTCCGTGTCGCCCGCCAGCCGGAAGACATTCGTGTACTCAGCCGTCGCCGCCAACGCCAGACGATAGGTGCGCAGCGTCGGCCCCGAACTGACGCTCGGCCCCGAAGGCTCAAACGCATCGGCGGCCTTGGCTGGACTCTGCCCCGTAACGAGGCAGTGAAAATTCTCCCTGTCGTTCGGCGCGTCGCGCTTGTAGTAGCTGATGTAGTTGATGGTGTCGCCCTTGGCATACGGGTCAACGTAGGTTGTGCCGCCGGACGAAATCACCATCGCGTGAAAACCGTCGGGCGTCTGGTCAAAGCGCGCCGTCGCCGTCCGGTCGTCAATGCCCTGCCCGCTGTAGGTCTTAATCTCAGGAAACTTCGCGGCCAACTCCGGCGCCATAATCGGCGACTCGACGATGCGGAAGCGGCTGTAAGTTCCATCCGGCAGCGGCAAGCTCATCGTCACTTGAGCATCGCTCACAGCGCCCGTAGATTCCATCGGAGCCTGGCCGAGCAGATTCTTGAGAGCCGTCTGGTTCAACTGAAACGTGCGATAGGATTGTGGAATCAACTGGCGCGGCAGGGCGCGACGCGCAAGGGCCGTGTCGCTTATCTCGCGCCACAATCCATCGGGCGAGGTGGGGCCGTCCTGCGCAACCGCGCTCGTCTTCCGGTCTGCGGAAACGCGGTTCGTCGTCAGGACTATAGCCAACACAATCAGGGCTGCGGCCAAAATCAGGGAAACGGTAAAACGAATCACGAGGGGTCTCCTTATCAACAGTTAAAAGCGTAGGGGCAGAGCGCGTTGTTATAGCCAACGCTGTTTAGAATTGATTGCCTTGCTGTCGTTATAGATTAACGCGAGAAAAGCAGCGGAAACTTCCTTAACGCCGCCTTCCGAATGATGGGGCAAGCCAGAAGCGTGGGAGAGAATACAATACGCTTTTGATTTATGCAATTTACGGCGTTTGATAGTTGACGCGAGCGCGCCGCACGACGCGGATGCCCGCGCGCCAGTCTTCGTTGAGGTCGAAGCGATAGAGTTCGATGTCGGGCGCGATGGAGAGAGCGAGTTGATTGAAGGCGCGGTGAAAGCGGAGCAGCGGGGCGACCAGATAGACGAGCGGCGGAGAGTCTGCGATGTGCGCGTCGCCGAAGAGTTTGGCGTGGGCGAGATGGCCGCGACGACGATGCGCTTCGACGCGCCGGTAGTAGTCAGTTCCCTGTAAGACGTGCTCGCGGTCTTCCGCGACTTTCAGTTCGATGACGACGAGCCGCCCGTCGTGTCGTAGAGCCAGCAAGTCAACGGGACGTGTGGCCGCGCTGTTCGGCGTGGCCGGGTTGTTCGTTCGCGCGGCGCGAAATTGAGCGTGTAGCGGAGCGATGCGCAGGCCGGGGTCGAGTTGCGTGATGTCGCGCCGGAGCATGGATTCGAGCCACGCTTCGGGCGCGGCTTTGTAGAAAGCATGGCGATGGTCTGCGGCCAGGGCGTCGCGATGTTGACGTAGCTGCTCCAACAGTTCGACGCATTCGTGCCAGTTGCTGGCGTCGAGCAAGCGGCGGCGCGCTCCGTCTATGCCGAGCCAGGCGCGCTCCTGGTTGAGCAAGCGGCGGACGCGCGCGAAGGCCAGACCGTGAAAGCGCAAGGTTTCGCCGTGACGCGCCCGCACGACATCAACGGCTTCGGGCGCGAGCGCGAGCAATCGTTTGGCCCAGTCGCTCAAGTCGCTTTCCAATGCGGGCGGACGAAAGCGTGGCAGCGATTCGTCCCACAGTTCCGCGCGGTCGAGCGAGCGCAGCGGCGTCATCGTTTTCTGCTGCTCGTCTATCGAGAACAACTTGAGCGCGCGGCATAAATCGTCGCGGAGCAGAGCCAGTTGTCGCGCGACTGGTTGCGCCAACTCCTGATGGACGACGAGCCACAGTTGTTCGACGAGCGGCCCGCGTCTCTGCTGGCGTGCGCGCGTGAACCAGAGGAGCGCGGACGAGAGAAAAGCCTCCGTCTCGTCGTGCGCGGCGGCGGCGATTAAGCCCGTGACGGCGATGCGCCTGTTTCGATGAGTGAGCATGATGCGGGCGTAGCGACCGGGCTGGCCGCGTCGCGCGCCGCTGCTGAGGCCGACGCGCTCGACTCTTGCTCCCGGCAGTTGCGCGCAGGCGAGCCGGGCCAGTTGCTCTGCGCGCAGGCGACGCGACGCGCTGACTATCTCAACGACGGCGCTGGCCGCCGCGCGCGGAATCAATTCGAGCAAGACGCTTTCCGCGCCCGCCGCGCGCGTCGCCTCAAGCAGCAGCTTTTCGCCCGTCCACTCCCAACCCTTGACGCGCCACACACGCGCGCCCTCATCGCTCCAACAGGAGAAGATTAAACGCCCTTGAGCCGCGCGCACGTCGCACTCGCTGCGGCGCAGAGAAGACGCGCGACGACTCGCGCCTTCCGCATACAACCACTCGGCGTGCGCCGCCAGCGTTTCGGCAATCCGCCGCGCCGCTTCTTCGACTTCCGCAGGCTTGGTCAAGCGTTCAATCATTGTTGTCATCAAACACTGTCACGATAGAGCGGCTGCGCCGTCGTCGTTCGCGTTACACAGTTCGCGTCTCGTCGTTCGCATCTCGTCGCTGTATCCACTGCATCGCTCGTCGCTCATCTTCATCCTTTTCAACTGCGTGTGCTACCATTTTTCCGACAGCGGACAGCAGCCGGTTTTTGATGACCGGCAATTGACGACGGGCTGGCGGCAGCTTTTAGTATTTCCAGTATTTCGCATTCGGGGATTGTGAAGCAATGAAGAACGTTTATCTAGCCGGTTGTGTGCGGACGCCCATCGGGCGTTTCGGCGGCCAGCTATCGGGTTGGACTGCCGCCGACATGGGCGCGGCGGTGGCGGTTGAGAGTTTGCGGCGCGCTCGGCTCAGGCCCGAACAGATTCAGGATTCCATCTGGGGTTCGGCGCGACAGGCGGGCGGCGGGCCAAACGTCGCGCGGCAGATTACATATCGCGCAGGCGTGCCGGAAACCGTTCCGGCCTACACGGTCAATCAGGCGTGCGGCTCAGGCTTGAAGGCGATTATGCTGGCGGCGCAGGAGATTATGCTCGGACGCGCGCAGGCTGTGCTGGCGGGCGGAACCGAGAGTATGTCGCGCGTTCCCTACTACGCCGAGGGCGCGCGTTGGGGAATGCGGATGGGCAACATGGAGTTGGTTGACGGAATGTACCGCGACGGCTTCAACGACCCGCTCTCCGGTCAAGTGATGGGCGAGACGGCGGAGAATCTCGCGCGACGCTATGAAATCTCGCGCGACGAGCAAGACGCTTACGCCCTGCGTTCGCAGCAACGAGCCGAAGGCGCGATTGAGGCGGGACGCTTCGACGCGGAAATCCTGCCGCTCGAAATCGAGGGGCGCAAAGGCCTGGCGCAGACGTTCGCGCGCGACGAACACTTTCGCGCAGGGACGACGATTGAAGCCCTGCGAAAGCTCAAGCCCGTCTTCCATAAAGACGGCACGGTGACTGCCGGAAACTCTTCGGGCATCACGGACGGGGCGGCGAGCCTCGTCGTCATGAGCGAAGAGATGCTGGCGCAGACGGACGCAGCAGCCGAAGCCCGCATCGTGGATTACGAGATAACGGGCGTCGCGCCGGAGATAATGGGCATCGGGCCTGTCCCGGCTGTGCGCGCTCTGCTTGAGCGACAACAACTGTCGCTTGACGAGATTGAGTTGGTCGAGTTGAACGAAGCCTTCGCTGCGCAGGTCATCGCCTGCGACCGCGAGTTGCGGTTCGACGCAGCGCGCTTGAACGTCAACGGCGGAGCCATCGCGCTCGGCCATCCAATCGGCTGCACGGGCGCGCGTATCACGACGACGCTGCTGCACGAGATGAAGAAACGCGGGGCGCGGCGCGGGCTGGCGACCGTTTGCGTCAGCGGCGGAATGGGCCTCGCCCTGCTCGTCGAGCGCGTTTGAGTGAAGCTCATGAAATCAATCCCTGCTGCCGGCAAAGACAATCGAGCGAGCGCCGTGTTCGTCGCTCTACTGCTGTTAACGCTTGTCGTCTCAGCCGCGTCTTGTAAGCGTGCGGAGAAGGCTGGCAACGCGAACGACGAGGGCGCGGCTGTCCAGAAGACGACGAGCGAGATTACGGGGCCGCCGCCTTTTTCGACGAAAGAGCCGGAGCGTTATCAGGCGAAGATGGTGTTGACGAGCGGCCTCGGCGAAGAATCGAACATTCCGGGGATGAAAGGGTTGGCGACGGCGGAAACGCTGATTACGCGCGACGGCGAGAAACGGCGCGTTGACACGGAAGTCGTTCGCGGGATGAAAGTCTCTTACCTGCAACTGGCTTCGGGGCGCTACATGCTCGTGCCTGCGAAAAAGATTTACACGGAATTTAATTTGAACGGCGAGGGCGGCGACCCTGCTTCGTCCAAAGGCATGTCGCCTGACTTTGCGCCGGACAAGTTGTTGAATCAATCCATGGGCGGCGCGAGTTATGAAAAGCTAGGGGCGGAGGATTTGAACGGGCGCGCGACCATGAAGTATCGCGTGACGGTCGGGGGCCAGCCGGGCGCGGCGCAGGCGGCCAAGACCGAAAGCTTAATCTGGATTGACGAAGCCCTCGGCATGCCCGTCAAATTCGAGAGCACGAGCGTCGGCGGGCCGCACAACGGCGCGAAATATACGATGGAACTGCGCGACATCAAGCTGGATGTTGACCCGTCGCTCTTCGAGTTGCCGACAGATTACAGGAAGGTGGACTACAAGGAATATTCCCGGATGATGACTGATTTCACATACGACTCGATGACGAACAAAGATAAGCCTTAGATTAAACGGGCGCGCGAGCCCCTCGAAGCCAACGGCGACGGCGCGCGGCGCATCCGAAATTGGCGAATTTGATAATCGAATGAAAGGTAATAGCAGAATCGTGAAGAAGAATTTTATTAGCTCAATGGTCGCGCTCGTCCTGCTGGCAACGACGGCGACTTCTATCAGTTATGGTCAGCGCAAGCGTAGCAGTGGCGCGGCTCCGGCGGCGGCAAGCCGCGTTGTGACGGGGCCGCTGGCCGCGCTTCCGGCTTCGGATGCGGTGATGTTGATTGACATCAAGCGGCTGCTCAACGATGCGGCTCCGCGCGTGCTCGGCGATGACCCCGTGCGGCTCGCCAGGATGAACGCGCACTTCGAACAAATCAAAACGCAGTACGGATTGGACGTGCGTTCCTTCGAGCAGTTGGCCGTCGGCTTGCGTTTCCAGAGCCCGCGCGCGGGCGTGACGACGACGGACGCGATTGCCGTTGTTCACGGCACGTTCAATTCGGGCGCGCTGCTGGCCGCAGGGCGGATGGCCGCCAAGGGCAAGTATCAGGAAGAGAAGTTCAGAGACAAGACCATCTACATTTTCGATGTCAACGACAAGGTGAAGATGTTCGGGTTGTTTGACATGAACGTGAAGCAGTTGGCGGTGGCCGCGCTCGACGACAACACGCTCGTCTTCGGCGAGCCGGAAGGCGTGCGCTCGACCATCGGCGGAAGCCCGGAGCGCAAGCGCATCAACACGGAGCTGATTCAACTGGCCATGCGCAATCCGAACGCCTTCATCAGCTTCGGAGCCAACGTGCCGCAGTCTGCGACGCAGGGCAAGGATTTCGGCAACGATGAGATTAACAAAAATCTGGCCTCGATTCGTCAGGCTTACGGCGCGCTCGGACTGACGCCCGAAGGCTTTGACCTGACGGCGATTGCGCGCACCGATAGAGCCGACCAGGCCAAGGCTCTGAGCGACACGCTCTCGGCCTTAAAGCAGTTCGGCGGCATGTTCGTCTCGCAGTTGCCGCCCGACAAAGGAAAGATGGCGCAGGCAGCCATTGACAGCCTCTCCATCACGACCGCGGGCAACGAAACGCAGATTAAGTTGGCGTTGGCGCAGGCAGCCATCAATGAGCTGATGCGTAACCTGTAAGAAGAAAGGGACGAGGGATGAAGGCGCGGCTCTCAAAGCCTGGATAGCCTCCGCTTCATCTCTCGTCGCTGACATTGAAAGGCTAAAGCATATGACTAAGAAATTTTACGCTCTCTCGTTGGCCATGGCCCTGACGCTGGCGACCGTCATCAGCGGCTTCGCGGGACGCACGGCGGCTCCTGCGTCGAGCGGCGCGCTCAGCGCTCTGCCCGCTTCCGACATCGTGGTGACGATTGACACGCAAAGAGCTTTGAGCGAAGCCCTGCCGTCAATCCTCTCGGACAATCCAGGCATGCTGGCGAAGATTAACAACAAGATTGAGGCGTTCAATAAAGAGACGGGCATTGACCTGCGGACGTTTGACAGTCTGGCGGTCGGGCTGCGTTTCCGTTCGCAGTCAACGAAGGACTTCGACGCGGTGGTCGTCTCGCGCGGCCACTTCAACGCCAGCGAAGTGATAGACGCGGGCTTTGCCTCCGCGAAGAATAAGAACGATTTTCAGAGAGCCGAAGAGCAGTATGAAGGCAAGACCATCTTCGTGCTGAAGCCCGTTAAGCATGAAGCCGGTAAACAGGAAGGCGACGAGGGCGCGAAGTCAAACGCTGTGGCGGTGTCGAAGAAATCTGAAACGAAGATTGGCGCGGACTCCTCGCAGGAGCAGGCGGCGCAGTATAACGTTAAAGTGAGGACGACCTCTGAGCAGCCGATGGCGGTGGTCGCGCTCGATGCCAACACGATTGCCGTGGGCGACTTGAAGAGCGTGCGGGCGACGATTGACGCGAGCATGGGGCGCGAGCGTGTTGACGACGAACTGGTGCGCATGGCGACACAGAACTCGTCCGCGCTGGTCGGCTTCAGCGGCCGGATTCCGGCGGCGGTGAAGGAGAAGATGCTGGCCGGAAAGGGCGGGCCGGAGACGAAGTATATCGCTTCGATTCGAGAGTTTTACGGCTCGTTCGGCCTGCTTGGAACTGAGACGGAGAGCCTCGTCGCGGTGCGGACGGAGAATGCCGCGCAGGCCAACGACCTCGGCAAAGCTCTCAGCGCTTTGAAGATGCTGAGCAGCCTCGGCATGCCGCGCTTCGGCGCCAATGAAAGCAATATAATAGCGGAAGCCGTCAAGGGCTTGACCATCACGACGCAGGATAACGAAGTGCAACTCAAGCTCAACATGAACCAGAAAGTGTTCGCGCCCTTCGTGCGTGGATTTTAGTTAGTCAACTTTCCATAGAGTCTTCTACAGAACGCGCCCGCTCCTTCGTCAAAAGCGAAAGAGCGGGCGCGCTCTCTTGTTATCTCAACGCACGCGCTCCGGCTCTCTCCTCAACGCCTTATGCTGGCTGCTCAACGCCGTAAGCTCTTCGCTCAATCCGAATTATGAATGCTGATTCCAGAGTCCTGCTATAGTATCTCGCTCGTCCTTTAAAGCTCTGCCGACTCCGGGTTGTTTGAGCCTTTAACATGAAGAATGATTCGCCTCCCGTGGCCCTGGAAGAGCGGGATGAAGGCAGCGCGGAGATGGGTCGCGCCGCCATGCGCGCGAGGTTGTTGAAGTGGGGCGTGGTGGTCGCGTGCGCTTTGGGCGTGGCGATGATTCCGGTTCCTGAAGGGATTACGCCGCAGGCTTGGCGGCTGCTCGCAATCTTTGTGGCAACCATCGTCGGCTCTATCCTGCGGCCTGCGCCGGGCGGGGCGATGGTCTTGCTCGGCATCACGGCGATTGCGCTCACGAGGTCAATGCCTATCAAAGAGGCGGCGGGCCTTTCAGCGACGGAGATAGAGACGCTGCGTTTGAAGGCGACGCTGGCAGGCTATGCAGACCCGATTGTGTGGCTGGTGCTGGCGGCCTTCTTCATCTCGCGCGGGATGATTAAGACGGGTTTGGGACGGCGCATCGCGTTTCACTTCATACGCGCCATCGGGCATCGCTCGCTCGGCCTCGGCTACGCGCTCATCTCGACGGACATGCTGCTGGCGTCTGTGATTCCTTCAAACGGGGCGCGCTCCGGCGGCATCATCTTTCCCGTCGCCAAGAGCATCGCGGAGGCTTACGATTCAAAGCCGGGGCCGACGGCGCGCAGGCTCGGCGCGTACTTGATGACGACGCTGTATCAATGCGATGTC
>JAWVFT010000052.1:0-99501 GCA_033855775.1 Blastocatellia bacterium
CGGCTCTTCCAACGTTGGAAGAGCCGCGCTTTCATCCGTCCGCTCGCTCGCGCAGGCTAGTTGCTTTTGCGCTTTGACTTGGGCTGCTGCCCGCCGGGCGTGCGGGCGAAGTAGCCCTGCCGGTAGGTCAGCTTCAAGTTCTGCTTGCGCAGTTCCGGGTTGGCCACTTCGATTATAACTTTGCGGAACGTGCCGTCACGATTCTTGTTCGTCGGCGAGTAAGCGACCAAATATTGCTCGCGCAGTTCGCGCTGGATTTGCGCGAAGGCCAGGCGCAGGTCGGCATCGTCTTCGGGGAAGAAAGCGCGCCCGCCCGTGCGCTCCGAAACTTTGCGCAAAGAGTCTTTGTTGATGCCGCCGCGATAATCGTCGCCGATGCCGATGGAGTAAATCAGCACGTCGCGCTTGACGGCCTGCTCAATCGCTTCGTCCATCTTCTTCTGGCTGGACGAATCAACGCCGTCGGTCAACAAGATAATCGCGCGCCGCGTTTTGTCGGATGTCTCCGAGAGAACTTCGTCAGCCGTCACCCAGATGGCATCCCACACGGCGGTCGAGCCTGCGATGTTTTGCTGCGTGTCGGAGATGGGCGGCGTGCCTGTGCCGATGCCGACGGTCGCGCCGCCGCCGATGTAGCCGGAAGGCGCGACGAACTCGACGCGGTTCAGGGCGCGACGGATGCGCGGGATGCTGCCGGTCAAGCCTAACTCAAGCGTCGTCTCGCCGGTGAATGTGAGCACCGCCGCTTCATCCTTGGCCGGACGAATGACCGCATCGACGAACGCGCTGGCCGCCTCTTTTTCAGTGGGCAGCGTCATCTCTTCGGAGACGCTGGTGTCAATCACGATGGCCAGCGAGAGCGGCAAGTCGGCCTGCTGCTGGAAGGTGAAAATCTCCTGCGGCTGGCCGTCTTCAAAGATGCGTATGTCTTCGCGGCGCAAGGTGGTGATGAAGCGCTTCTGCTTGTCAACGGCTGTGAAGAGAATGTTGGTCAGGTTGGTGTCAACGCGCACGACCTCATCGTCGTCCTGCAACGTCACATCGTCGTTCGGCGCGGCGGGCGTCGGCTGCGGCTGTTGTTGCGGCGGCGGAGTCTCCTCGCCCGCGGCGCGGCGCGGACGGCTCTGCTCCTGCTGCGAAGACTGCGGCGTTTGCTGCTGCGGCGTTTGCGCGCGCGCCCCGGTCAAGGCCAGCGCGGAGGCAAGCAAGGACGCCAGCAACACGAAAGCAAGCGCGTAATTGATTCGATTACGATAAAACATTTAACTCCAAAAAGCGGGGGATAGGAGTTGGGGGTTGGGGGTTAGGGAAAGACGGAGCGCCATCGCTTTTGTTTTCCCTAACCCCTGACCCCCATCCCCCAACCCCTGTTCATTTACTGCGCCGTCCCGACGCTATCTTTGACCGCCGCGTAGCCGCGCTTGGCGCGCACCTTCATGCCATCGCGGCTTCCGGCGAGGCGCACGTCGATGCGCCGGAAAGTGCCATCGTAACGCTCGTTGGTCGGCTTGTAGGTGACGATGTACTGCGAGCGCAGTTCCTTGGAAATCTTCGTGAAAGAACGTTCCAGCGCGAGTTGGTCGCCCGTGAAGAAAGCTCGCCCGCCGGTCTCTTCGCAGAGCTTCATGATGTCTTTGTCGCCGCTATCGGAAACCATTCCGGCTTCGACGCCGGGGACTGAGCCGGAAAAACCGGCCTTCGTCGAGATGGCAAAGATGGTCGTCTCCGTGCGCTGCGCGATGTCTATGGCGTCTTTGATGTCGGCGCGGCTGTAGGTGTCGTCGCCGTCGGTGATGATGACGATGACGCGACGGCCCGGAGCGGTGCGCATCTTCTCGTCGCAGAACTGCCAGATGGCGTCGTAGAGCGCGGTCTGGTCGCCGGGCTTCTTGACGCTATCGACGGCGCGGTCGAGCAGGTCCAGCTTGTCCGTGAAATCCTGCCGGAGCTTTATCTCGTGGTCGAAGGTGACGAAGGCCACGCGGTCTTTGCGCAGGCGCGTCACGGTGTAAATAAAATCCTTCGCGGACTGCTGCTCGAACCTGAGCTTCCCGGCGGTCGAGGGCGAAGTGTCCATCAGCACGCCGACGTAGACAGGCTGGTTGTCGCTCTCGCCCGCGAACGTCTCAATCTGTTGCTGCTGCTTATCCTCAAAGACCACGAAGTCTTCCTTCGTCAAGCCGGGGACAAGCTGGCCCTTCTTGTCGAGCACCGTAATCGGCAGACGCACGCGGCGAATGGTCACGATTTCTCTGTCATTCGAATCCTGCACGGCAGGCGTCGGGCTTGGCTTCGGTTTCGGCGGCGACGGCTGCGGCTGTTGTCCGAGCGCGGGCGATTGCCAGCCGAGCGTGGCGACGACGAAGACAAAAATGAAGAGGAAGAATTTGATAGCGTTTCTCATAACGGTCTGGAAAATTTCGGCGCGCTGACGGAAACAGAAAGTAAAGCCTGCTTGAGTAGCGAACGCGCTCTTGCTTTTGATGCCTTCCCGGCAAAGAGCCGTTGCCCTTCGATGGAACGTGGAAAGCATTTAGTATAGCAACCGCCGCGCTAAAGCACACAGCGCGTCGCAAGCCTGCGCTCGCTCGCCCGTTGCGCCTCTGACGCTGTTCGTCTTAAGTCTTTGAACTTGTCGGCTTCGTTGACAGGCTTTCGAGAAACTGCGCTAACTTCGGCGCGAGCGGAGCTTGAAAGCGCAAAGCCTCGCCCGTGCGTGGATGACGAAAGCCCAACTGCTCTGCGTGTAGAAACTGGCGACCGAGGGCGTTGACCAGAGCACGCACGCGCGGCTCCGTGATGGTGTTGTCGCGCCCGTCGCCGTAAGTTGAATCGCCGACGACCGGATGCTTGAGCCATTGCAGGTGGACGCGGATTTGATGCGTGCGCCCGGTCTTAATCTCCATGTCGAGCAAGGTGAAGCGCTGAAAGCGCTGGCGCACGCGATAGAGCGAGAGGGCTGGCCGCCCGCCGCGCACGACCGCCATCCGCGTGCGATTGCGCGGGTCGCGCGCGATGGGCTGGTCAATCGTCCCGCGCTCAGCCGCGAGGCTGCCGTGCGCCAGAGCGACGTAGGATTTGAAGACCTTGCGGGCGCGAAACTGGTCTGCCAACTGCTCGTGCGCCGCTTCCGTTTTGGCAACCATGATGAGGCCGGACGTGTCTCTGTCGAGACGATGCACGATGCCGGGACGCGCCGTGCCTGAGCGTTGCGAGAGTTGCTGGAAATGGTAGGCGAGGGCGTTGGCGAGCGTCCCCGTGGGAACGTTCGACGCCGGATGAACGACCAACCCGGCGGGCTTGTTGACGACGACTAGCTCGTCGTCTTCATACACGATGTCGAGCGGAATGTTTTCCGGCTTGAACCCGGCGGCGGGCGCGGGCGTTAGTTCAACTTCAATTTCATCCAACGCGCGCAGCTTGTAAGACGGCTTGGCTGTGTGAGCATTGACCAGCACGTCGCCGTCTTCGATTAAGCGTTGCAGGCGCGCGCGGCTCCAATCCGCAATCTGCGCGGCGAGGTAAGCATCGAGCCGCTGTCCCGCTTGGCTCTCGGAAACATGAAAGGAGAGTGTCTCCGCTTCCGGCTCGACGGCTTCATCATGCACGGCACGCGCTCCTTTTATCACGCGCGGGCCGCGCCCGGCGTCGAAGGAATTTCTTCCGGCAGTTCGAGACGACTTGCGCGCCGCCAACGCACGATGAGAATGACGAGGCCAGTGATGCCGACGACGAGGCTAATCATCTGCGAAGTGGAAAGCCCTGTCAGCGTGGTCAAGCCGAGGATGTCGCCGCGCGGGTCGTCGCGGAAAAATTCGATGGTGAAGCGCGCCGCTCCGTAGAGCACGGCGTAGAAGAGAATCACTTGCCCGCTGAAACGCTTGCGACGATGCAGCCAGAGCAGGAAGAGGAAGATTAAAAGCGCGGCGAACGATTCGTAAAGCTGCGTCGGGTGCAGGCGCAGCGGCTCGAAGAGTCCGCCGAGTTTCTGCGTCCATAACTCGCGTTGCGCAGGGTCGTCGAGTTGGGCCACCACCGTCGGCACACCCGTTATCTTGTTTCCGGCCTCCGTGAAATGCAGCCCCCATGCGACGGTCGTCGGCTTGCCCCAACAGCAACCGGCGGCAAAGCAACCCTGTCGTCCGAGCGCGCTGCCGAGCGCGATGCCCGGAGCGAATGCGTCAGCCGTCTTCCACCAAGGCAGGCCGTAACGCTTGATGAGAAAGTAGCCGGTCAAGACCGCGCCGAGAAAGCCGCCATAGAAGACTCCGCCGGAGCGCAGGAAATCGAGCGACAACAGCTTCAGCGGATTCTCACGATAGCCCGGCTCCGTCCACAGCATCAGGACTTTCGAGCCAATCAGCGCGGCCAGCAACATCCACAGGCCGAGGTCGTAAACACGCTCGCGCGGCAGCCCGTCGCGCGCCGCGAGCCTGGCCGCCACAAGGAGCGCGGAGAGAAACGCCAGCGCCAGCAGCACGCCGTATGTGTTGATGGGGAAATTGCCGATGTGAAAAAGCTCTGGGTACATATCTCTAGTTGATAGCCGTCGTCAGTTGTCCGCTGGCCAGCGGTCAGTCATCCATCGTCAGTTATCCGTCGCGGGCTTGTCGTTCGATAGCTGCGGGCAGACGGCTGGCCGCTGTTTCCTGTTAGCGAAAATCATGTCGAAGGCGAGCAAGAGCGCGCCCACGCAAATGCTGGCGTCGGCAACGTTGAAGTTGGGCCAGCGATACGAGCCAAGGTGAACAGCGATGAAGTCTATCACGTAGCCGAGACGCAGGCGGTCAGTCAGATTGCCGACGATGCCCGCGAGCAGGAGCGCGCACGCTCCCAACACGCGGTCGTCCGAGCGCGCCGTGCGAAAGAAATAGAAGAGCACAGCGATGGCCGCCATCGCCGCCAGCACGACCAGAAACCAGCGACCGAACGCGCCACCCTCCTGCAAACGCCCGAACGCGACGCCGGGATTCTCGGCATATTCGAAGATGACGAAGTTGCTAATCAGCGTCTTCGTTTCGCCGAAGCGGAGGGCGCGCACGGCCCAAGCCTTGCTCGTCTGGTCAACGAGATAGATGCCGAAGGCCGTCACCAGATAAGCCATGCGCCAGCCAATGCGCCGCTCGGTCATGAGTTCATCTCCTGCTCGATTTCCGCCAGCGCGACGACGCAGCGCTCGCAGGCGGTCGGGTACCGCGTCGTCTCTCCGACGCGCGTCGAGTAGTTCCAGCAACGCTCGCACTTCTCGCCCTCTGCGCGCTCGATGCCGACTTCAACTTCAACCGCAGCGTCCGCGCCCTGCCGCAACTCGACCTGCGAAACGATGAAGATGTAGCGCAACTCGTCGCGATAGCGTTGGAGCAGTTCAAAGTCCTTCCCCGTCGCCGTCAGGCGGACGCGCGCTTCGAGCGAACTGCCGATGACCTTCTCCATGCGCGACCGCTCAAGCTCTTGCAACACCATGTCGCGGATAGCGAAGATTTCCGTCCAACTCTCCGCCAGCTTTTCATCACGCGCGCCCGCCGTGAACGGGAACATGGCCAGATGGACAGAGCGCGCGTAGGCCGCGTCGCCACCCGCGTGCGGCATGTTCTCCCAGATTTCGTCCGCGGTGAAAGCGAGAATCGGCGCGAGCAGTCGAGCCAGCGCGTCTGCGATGCGATAGAGCGCGGTCTGCGCGGAGCGGCGCGCGTCGGAGCGCGGCGCAGACGTGTAGAGCCTATCCTTGATGATGTCGAAGTAGCGGGCCGAGAGCGTGACGGTCGAGAAGTTGTAGAGCGCGTGATAGACGGTATGAAACTCGTAAGCTTTGTAGGCCGCGAGAGCTTTCTCCGTCAACACATCCAACTCGGCCAGGGCCCAGCGGTCTATCTCCTGCAACTCGTTGTCGGCGACGCCGTGGCGTTCCGGGTCGAAGCCGTCGAGGTTGCCGAGAGCAAAGCGCGCTGTGTTGCGCAGCTTGCGATAGCCGTCCGAGACGCGTTGCAGAATCTCCGGCGAGCAGCGCACGTCCTCCGCATAGTTGGTCGAAGCGCACCACAGCCGCAAAATTTCCGCGCCCGATTCCTTGATGACTTCGTTCGGCGAAACGGCGTTGCCGCCGGACTTGTGCATCGCCTTGCCTTGACCGTCAACCACCCAACCGTGCGTCAGCACAGCTTTGTAGGGCGCGCGGTCATGCACGGCGAGGCCGACCATCAGGGATGAATTGAACCAGCCGCGATACTGGTCGCCGCCCTCCAGATAAACGTCTGCGGGCCACTGCAACTCGTCGCGGTGTTCGAGCACGGCGATGGAAGACGAGCCGCTGTCGAACCAGACATCGAGGATGTCCGTCTCCTTCGTCCACTCTGCCTTGCCGCACTTCGGGCAGACGAAATTTTCGGGCAACAAGTCAACGGCTTCGCGCGCGTACCATGCGTCGGCCGAGTCGCGCTCGAAAATCTCCGCGACGTGTTCGATGACCTTCGTGTCTATCACGGCCTCGTCGCAGCCCTTGCAGTAGAAGGCCGGAATCGGCACGCCCCAGACGCGCTGGCGCGAGACACACCAATCGGGCCTGCCCTTCAGCATGTTGCGCATGCGGTCAACGCCCCATGCGGGAATCCATTCGACGCGCTCGATTTCGCTCAGCGCGGCGGCGCGCAACGATTCGGGCACAGCCGTTTCGTTATCCGTGAAGTTGCTGACGTGTCGCCCGTCTTCGTCGCGCTCGGTTTCAACTTCGCCCGCGCTCGCGTCCATAGAGATGAACCACTGCGGCGTGGCGCGAAAGATGACGGGGTTCTTGCACCGCCAGCAATGCGGATAGCGATGCTCATAGTTTTCCGTGAAGACGAGTTGGCCGCCCTCGCGCATGAAGTCAACGATGAGCGGGTTGGCTTCGAAGACGCGCTGGCCCGCGAAGCGCTCGACCTCCGAGGTGAAGCGACCGGCGTGGTCAACCGGACAGTAAATCTCAAGGCCGTACTTCTTGCCGATAACAAAGTCGTCGTGACCGTGGCCGGGCGCTGTATGCACGCAACCCGTTCCAGCCTTGCTCGTCGCGGCCTTATCGCGCGCTTCGCTGACATCGAGTTCCGTCTCCGCGTCGGCCTCGCCGCCGAGCGTCACGTGCTCGCCGAGCATGACAAGCGATGGACGCTCAAGCCATGCGTGACGACATTCAAGACGGTCAAGCTTTGAGCCGGGGAAGCGCGCCAGCACTTTGACCTTCGCGCGCTCGCCGCTGTCGCTGCGTTCGCCGAGCCCGCACTTGGCGGCGACGACCTCGACGAGTTCGCTGGCGACGATGTAAACCTCATCGCCATGCTCTATCGCCGCGTACTCGAAATCAGGATGAACGGCGATGCCAAGATTGGCGGGCAGTGTCCAGGGCGTCGTCGTCCAGATGAGGAAGAAGACGTTGCGGCCAGCGAGGCTTTCATCAATCAACGCCGCATCGCTCCGCAAAGGAAACTTGACGTAGACGGACGGGCTCGTGTGCGAGCGATACTCGACTTCAGCTTCGGCCAGAGCCGTCTGGTCGTGTATGCACCAGTAGACGGGCCGCGCGCCTTTGTAGACGTAGCCGCGCTCGACAAAGCGACCGAAGAGGCGGGCCGTCTCCGCTTCGTAATCGTTCGACATCGTGAGATACGGATTGTTCCACTCGCCAAGGACGCCGAGCCTTTGAAAGTCTCTCGTCTGTCGTTTCAAGGCTTCAGCCGCGTGCTCGCGGCAGGCGCGGCGAATGCTGACGGGCGGCATGTTCGCCTTCTTCGCCCCTAGCTTTTTGTCCACGTACAACTCAATCGGCAAGCCGTGGCAATCGTAGCCGGGAACATACGGCGCGTCGTACCCCATCATCGTTCTGGACTTGACGATGAAGTCCTTGACGATTTTGTTGAGAGCCGTGCCGAGATGAATGTCGTCGTTGGCGTAGGGCGGGCCGTCGTGCAGGATAAACTTTTCGGCTCCGCTGCGCGCCGCGCGGACGAGCCCGTAGAGATTCATCTCCGTCCATTTTTTCAGGCGCGCGGGCTCCATCTGTCCGAGGTTGGCTTTTTGCCCGAGGCCGGTCTTCGGCAGGTTGACGGTCTTTTTCAATTCAAGCGGTGTTTCAGTTGCCATGTGCTTCGTTTCCTACGTTTCAAGAAATCAAGATATTAGCAGTAAAGGGTTGAAAGGGCGAAAAGCGAAAACGTATCACCGTCGCGCCCGCGAAGCCGGACGCCTTTGGCTCTGTCATCGCCGCTCAAAAAAAGTTTGCCCGAACCATTGCTGCCAAAGTGGAGGCGATGGTTCGGGCCGTTCTTGCGAGCGGATTGTGCAAGCCTTCGGGCTTAGCCGATGAACAGTTCGTCGTCTCCGTAGGTTTGATTAACGGGCTTCGGCGCGGGCGCGACCAGGACTTCGAGGCCACGGCGGAAGCCCGCCATAATCGCCGCCAACTCGCGCGCCGGTTCTATCACGCGGTCGCGGATGAAGGTGGTCGTCGTCGAAACCTGCTTGTGCGTCTGGTCAATCGTCTGCGTCACGAGCGCGACCTTATCGCGCGCCGCCACAGCCGTCTCGCCGACCAGTTGTTTCAACTCGCGCATCTCGTCCTTGATGATAGCCGCCGATTCGGAGAAGTGCATCGTCGCCGTCGAGAGATAGCCGGACATGACGTTGAACTGCTCGGCAATCTCTTTGCCTTGCGCCGCAATCTCCTTGCCCTGCTCGCTTAAGGCCGCGACCTTCTGCACCAGCGGCTCGACGCGCCCTTCGAGACGATTGACCGTCTGCACAGCCGACGCGACGAGGCGCGCGATGACTATCATCGCCACCGCGATGACCAGAAAGGCCACGGCTATCATGACCATCACCCAGAACAGCGGGTCGTTCAAACTCATCTGGAAAGCTAACGAGGACATCTTTGATTCTTAGCCCTGCTTCGACTCTTAGCTCTGCGGCTCAGGTTTGTAGTTCGGGCCGGCGGCTTCGAGGCCCGTCAATTCCGTCTTCCGTTTCTCTTCGGCGTAGGCTTGCTTGCCCGCTTCGATGGCGGCGGAGAGTTGCCCGCCTTTGCGCGAGAGCGTCTCGCGGGCCGCGTCCGCCACCTCGCCCGCCTTGTCCGTCGCGCCCGTGTAGATGCCGGCGGCGCGGTCTTTCGTCGCCTCGTAATAGTCGCCCGCGCGCGTGCCTAACTGCGCCGCCGTCTCGCGCGTCCGGTCAATGCCTTTGCGCGTCACGTCGGCGATGTCGCCGCGCAACTCCTGCCCCGACTTGGGCGCAAACAGCAAAGCCAGCAGCGCGCCGATTCCGCCGCCGATGAGCAAATAAGCCAGTCGCGTCGGAACGTCGGAGCCGCCGCCGCTGCGTTCATCATCGTCAGTTATTCTCTGCATAAGGGGAAACCTTTCTCAGGCCCGCAGCCTCGCGGCCCGCGCCCAATCTTTTTCTCGATAAAGAGCCAACGCCTGACTATAACAAAGAGGCGCGAACTCGTGCAATAACAACAGTGACGAGTGACGAGTGACAAGCAGCGAGCAAGCAGCAAAGCAGTGATGAGTGATGAGTGATGAGTGATGAGTGATGAGCGATGAACATTAACTGACGAGTGATGAATAAGGGGCAACGCGCTTTTGCTTATCGCTTATCGCGCGTCCTTCATTACTCGTCGCTCATCGTTCATCGCTCGTCGCTAACTCATCACTTGTCACTCGTCACTTGTCACTGTGGTTGTACTGTTGGAGCTTGCGGTAGAGCGTTTTGCGTCCGATGCCGAGGGCGCGGGCGGCGCGGGTTTTGTCGCCGGAGGTGTAGTCGAGGGTGGCTTCGATGGCTTGCCGCTCAATCTCGTCGATGGATGAAGGAACGGCGATTTCAAGATGGAGCGCGCGGCCTTCTTCGGCGGCTTCGACGCGCTCGTGGCGCAGTCGCTCGCGCGCTTGTTGGGCGTGGCGGTTGACGGGTTCGGGCAAGTCGTCCAACTCGATTTGTCTGCCGGAAGCGATGATGATGGCGCGCTCGATGGCGTTCTCAAGCTCGCGCACGTTGCCCGGCCAATCGTAGCTCGTCAAGGCCGAGAGCGCTTCCTTCGAGATGCCGGAGATGAAGCGTCCGGTCTTCTGCTTGTAGTGTTCCAGAAAATGTATGACGAGCGGGTGAACGTCCTCCGGGCGCTCGCGCAAAGAGGGCAGGCGAATCGGGAAGACCGAGAGACGATAGAAGAGGTCGCGGCGAAACGTGCCTTGTTCGACGGCGCGTTCGAGGTCGATGTTAGAGGCCGCGATGATGCGCACGTCCGTCTTAATCACTTCGCTGCCGCCGACGCGCGTAAACTCGCCGCCTTCGAGCACGCGCAACAATCGCACTTGCGCAGACAAACTCATCTCGCCGATTTCATCAAGAAAGAGCGTGCCGCGGTCTGCTTCTTCAAAGCGACCACGACGGCGCGCGTGCGCGTCCGTGAAGGCTCCCTTCTCGTGGCCGAAGAGTTCCGACTCAAGCAGGTTTTCGGGAATCGCCCCGCAGTTGAGCTTGATGTAGGGCTGGTCTTCGCGGCCCGAGTTGTAGTGAATCAAGTTGGAGAGCAGTTCTTTGCCGGTGCCGCTTTCGCCCTGGATGAGCACGGAGGTCTGCGTGTCCGCGACGTTGAGGGCGAGTTCGATGGCGCGGCGAATGGCCGGGGCCTGGCCGATGATGCGCTCTTCGCCGTAGCGCTCGTGCAGCGCGCTCTTGAGGCGCATCACTTCCGCCGAAAGTTGGTCGCGTTCGAGGGCCGTGCCGATTTGGTCTGCGATGCCTTCAACGAGCGCGACTTCGTGGTCGGCAAAGCCTTCGCGCGCCGCGCTCCAAACCAAGCCGAGCAAGCCGAACGTCTGCTCGCCGATGCGGACAGGCTCGACCAGAGCCGCGCGCCCGCCGAGGATGCTGTTGAAGAGAAAGCGCAACGGACGCGGCAACTCCGTGTCGAGCAGCCGCAGCGTCTTGCCTCCGGTCAGCACTTCGACCATCGCCGGATATTCGGTGATGTCCAGAGATTGCCCGTGCGTTTCAATCAGCCCGCGCACGGAATCCGTGGCGGCGTGCGGCGCGGCGTTGAAGGCGGCGAGGCTGATGCGGCTGCCCGAAGGGTCCAGCACGCCGAGCGCGCCGTAGTCCGCGCCGACGAGCGCGATGGCGCGTTCGAGCACGAGCGATGTCACTTCGCCAAAGTCGGAGCGCGCGTTGATGGCGTTGGCGATTTCCAGCAGAGCGCGCGTCGTCTCTGCCTCGCGCTGCTTGTCCGTGTAGAGGCGCGTGTACTGGTAGCCGACCGCCAGATGACGCGCGATGGATTGCAGGAAAGAGACTTCATCATCGAGCCAGACGCGCGGCGTGCGCGTGTCGTGCAGCCCGACCAGGCCGAGCACGTCGCCGTTCAACACGACAGGCACGACAAGGAGCGAGCGCGTTCCCAGACTGGCCGCGAGCAGCCGCACTTTCTGGTCGAGTCCGGGCGCGGAAGTGTCGTTGAAGCGAATCGGCTGGCGGATGTCAACGCGCTCGGCCAGTTGTCGCAAGTCAATCGGGATGACCGTGCCTTCGCTCGAAGGAATGTCTTCCGAAGCGCGCCACTCGTGGCTGATGCGCATCTCGGAGGCGGACGCCAGTTGAATCACGTCGCAGCGGTCGGCGTTCATCATCCGTCCCAACTCTTTGACGACGGCCCGCAGGAACCGGTCGAGGTCAATGCTCGCAGGCAGAACTTCCGCGAGGCGGTCGATAATCGCCTCGCGCGCTTCGTGCATCTTTATCTTGCGCTCCAGAGAGAGCGACTCTGCGGTGATAGGCATCAGTAAGGACAGATGAGAGACGTTGATAAAACGCTCTCGCGCCGACAGCTAAACTCTAATCGTTCATCTCCATTTTAAGGTTGTGGATGATAACGAACCGCGCGCAGAACTGCAACGCGCCTCGCCCCAAGCCGCGCCCCAGGCCCGGCATCTCGCGCGTTCTACGATTCCGTTTGTTTGACAGTTATGGAATATTTTCGCTAAATGAATCAGACTAACAAATAGTCTCCGGCGTCGTTGACTCAGGCGAGCAGCAGCAAGACAGAGACGCTACCAGGCACAAGTGGGTAAACAAGCATTCGTCCCGTTGAGGATTTCAAGGTCATGAATGTTGACTACGCACGTCTCTTCGCTACTTCGTCGGCCTTAGTCGTCGCGCATCCCGGCCACGAAATAAGAGTCCACGGTTGGCTCGCCAGAGCGCGTCCCCTCGTCTTCATTTTGACGGACGGGTCTGGGCGTTCCAATCTCTCACGCCTCGATTCAACGACCGCGTACCTGCGAGAAAGCGGCGTCCGGCGCGGCCCGCTCTACGGGCGTTTCTCGGACAGAGAAATTTATCGCTCGCTCCTCATCCATGATTTCGCTCTCTTCATCAATCTGGTCAACGAGCTTGTCGAATCCTTCCGGCGCGAGCGTATCGCGTTGGTTGTCGGCGATGCCGCCGAAGGCTACAACTCGACACACGACCTCTGCCGCCTGCTCGTCAATGCGGCCATCGAGATGTCCAACAGGCAGGGAGCCGAAGCGAGCATCGTTAACTATGATTTCCCAGTGGTTGACCGGCCGGATTCCTGCCCGGAGCCGCTGCGCGACGCAGCCGTCCGCCTGCATCTGGACGAAGCGACGTTTGCCGCGAAACTGTCAGCCGCGCGCAGGCATTACCCGGAACTCGTCGCGGAAATGGAGACGGCTCTGAGCCGAACCGGAGCCTCGCCCCTGCGTCGCTACTTCGAAGCTCAGAGCGAGCCGCAGCAAGCTGCCGCCGCCGGGACGTGCCTCAATATGTTTCGCGTCGAAGTCCTGCGTCCGGCGGGCGGCCACGAACAGTTCGACGCGTTCGTCCGGCGCAAGCCTTTCTATGAATCGCAGGGCGAGCGACAGGTCGCGGCGGGCCACTACGCGGAGACGATTCGTTATCGAGAGCATCTTGCTCCGCTCGCGGACGCGCTCAAAGAGCACGTCGAAAGGAACGCTTAAAGAGAGCCGTGCGGATTCTGCTGACCAATCACCGGCTGGCCTCGCGCGCGGGTTCCGAACTCTACATACGCGACCTCGCCGTCAGTCTCCTGCGACGCGGGCATACGCCCATCGTCTACAGCACGCAGCACGGCGAAGTCGCGCGTGAACTGCGCGCGGCGACCGTTCCCGTCGTCGAACATCTGGACGCGCTCGCCTCGCCGCCCGATTTAATTCACGGGCAACATCACGTCGAAACGATGACGGCCTTGCTCCATTTCCCCAACACGCCCGCCGTCTTCTTCTGTCATGGCTGGCTACCATGGGAAGAAACGCCGCCGCGCTTTCCGCGCATCCTGCGTTACGTCGCCGTTGACGACACCTGCCGCGACCGTCTCGTCCATGAGCACGCGATTGCCGAAGAGCGCGTGCGCGTCATTCTTAATTTCGTTGACCTGGAAAAATTCCTGCCGCGCCCGCCGCTGCCCTTGCGACCGCGACGCGCCCTCATCTTCAGCAACTATGCCAGCGAGCAGAACTACGCCGTGACGGTGCGCGAAGCGTGCGCGCGCGCAGGGATTGCGCTCGATGTCGTCGGACTCAAGGCAGGCACGGCTTCGAGCCAGCCGGAGAAGACTCTGGGCCAGTACGACCTCGTGTTCGCTAAAGCGCGTTGCGCGCTGGAAGCTCTCGCGGTCGGCGCGGCGGTCGTGCTCTGCGACGAAGCGGGCGCGGGGCCGATGGTGACGACCCTTGAGCTTGAACGCCTGCGTCGCTTCAACTTCGGCATCCGCGCTCTTCAGGGAAGCCTTGAGGCGAGCGCGCTGGAACGTGAAATCGCGCGCTACGATGCGACGGATGCGGCGGAAGTTTCGAGACGCATCCGCGCCGCCGCCGGGCGCGAAGCGGCAGTTGACGAAATCCTGGCTCTCTACGAAGAAGTCCTCGCCGAGCACGCCGCTCTGAAGACGACTGACACGGCTGCGGAAGGCCGTGCCGCCGCCGCATACCTGCGCTGGCTTTCGGCGGACACGCGCCGCAGGACTGAAGCCCTCGGCAACTCGACCGTCTTTCGCCTGCGCAATCGTCTCCTGCGCGTTCCCTTGCTCGGAAGATTGACACGCGCCTTGGCGCGCAAAGCCGCCGGCACAAAGGCGCCGTGAACGAACGCGACCGGGCCGGAAAAGTTCTGCTATGCGCGCCGGAAAAAGTCTTTGATAGAAGAGTCTTTAACAAACAGAGTGCGCGCCGGTGTCGGTTGGAATGCGGCCTCCGTCATCTTGAGCTACACGCTCGCTCTTGCGCGTTCAATCATCATCGCGCGGCTGTTGGCTCCCGGCGACTTCGGCCTCTACGGGATGGCCGCAACGCTCGTCGGCGCGCTCGCGGCCTTGACCAACATGGGGCTCGACGCCGCTCTGATTGCCCGTCAATTTTCTAACGACGAAGAACTCGTCGCTCAACTCGACACGGTTTGGACATGTGAACTCGTCAGAAGATTCGTGTTGACGTTGCTGCTGCTGGCCCTCGTCCTTCCGGCGGCAAAGTTTTACGGCGACGCGCGGCTCCTGCTCATCCTGCCGCTCGTCAGCCTGACGCCGCTCGTTCAAGGCTTCCAGAACATCGGGCTGATTATCCTGCACAAGCGCGTCAGCTTTCGCCGCATCGTTTGGTTCGAGCAAACGTCGAGCCTCGTCAGCGCCTTCATCGCGCTGGCTCTCGCCGTCTGGACGCGCAATGTCTGGGCGTTGGTCCTGGGCCAACTGCTCGCCACGCTCACCGGCGTCCTGCTCTCTTATCTCTTTCATCCATACCGTCCACGGCTCGCCTTCGACGCAAAGGTTTTCCGCCAGACCTTCAACTTCGGCAAGCACATGCTCTTGATTAGCGTCATGGCTTACATCACCACGACGGCTGACAACGTGCTGCTCGGCAAGTGGTTCGGCGCGGCGCTGCTCGGCGTCTATGTCCTTGCATACAATCTCGCCAGCCTACCCGTCAGCATCATCGGCAGCGTCATCGGCAACGTCGTCTTTCCAGCTTACGCGGAACTCAAAGCGCAAGACGGCGAAAGATTGGAAGCGGCCTTCGAGCGTGTGTTGATGATGAGCGCCGCGCTGTTGACGATTGCCGCAGTCCCGCTGCTGCTGCTGGCAGACGAAATTGTCATGCTGCTCTACGGCGCGAAATGGATTGAGGCCGCGCCCTTGCTGCGCGTCCTCGCCTTAATCGGTTTCTGGCGCGGGCTGTTGCAGGTTATCGCCCCGCTGATTATCAGCGTCTCGGGGCCAAGGCCGGAAGCCACTGCGAAGTCAATCGAAGCCCTCGGGTTTTTGTTGCTGCTGTATCCTTTGACGAAAAATTACGGCGCGCTCGGAGCGGCATGGGCGGGCGTTATCATCTACTTCCTGACCATCATGATTCGTCGCCGGTTAATCAGGACGTTCGCGCCACGTGCGGCGAAGCGGATGATAACGATTATCGCCAGCGCTCTTTGCGCCGGACTCTGCGGAGTCGTTTGCGGCGCGCTCGTTTTGATGCTGGCCGAAACGCTGCTCTTGCGCTTGCTCTTTGGCGGAGCCGTCTCGATTGCCGCCACGATGTTTGTGCTCGTCTTGATGCTGCCGGGCCTGCGCCGTGAAGCAAGCACAATCCTGGCTTGGCGATTCTCTTTGTCGTCGGCGAAGAAGAGAATGCTGTAGCCGACTGCTTCATAAGCCGGCGCGAGATGATTGAGCGCGAGGCGGGCGCATAAAAAAGCGGGTGTATAAAAAAGAGAGCCGCGCGCTTTCGGTCTATCGCAGACTCAAAAGGCGCGCGGCTTCAGGGAGGGAACGGTTCAGGGATGCTGTCTGAACTCTGGAACGACGTGCTACTGAAGTTGAGCAATCTCTTGCGTCAGGTGAAACTCGACGCGCGCCTGCTCAGGCGAGAGCAAAGGATGATGAAGCTTGCCGTAACGGCCCGTGATGATGCGAACGTAGTTCTGCGTCTCGTTGTAGGGCGGCACGCCGTTGTATTTATCAACCGCGCCTTCGCCTGCGTTGTAACCGGCTAGGGCCAGCGAGATGTCGCCGTCGAATCTTTCGAGCAGCCAGCGCAGGTAGCGCGTTCCGGCGTTGACGTTGGCTTCCGAATCGAACACGTCGCTGCAACCGAAGCGGCGAGCCGTCGCCGGAATCATCTGCATCAAGCCCTGCGCGCCCGCGCCCGACTTGGCCCGAACTTTATACTTCGACTCTTGCCAGATAACGGCGTGAATGAAACGCGGGTCAACTCCGTACTGCTCGCCTGCGCGAAGGATAATCAAATCAAGATTGCGGTCGCCGGACGTAGGAATGTCGGCAGGAATATAATCTTCGTCGGTCGTATGATTAAGATTGACTTGCGGCTGCGCCTGCGCGGCTGGCGCGAACGCTTGATTGAAGAAGAAGCCGGTTAAGTTAGTGAATAGAAAGAGCGCCATGACGGCGAAGGGCGCGAATTTAAAAGAGCGAAAGTGGGGAACAAATCGGGTCACATTCATTAATCCGTTTCTCCATGTGAGCGACGACCCATTACTGAAAAGGCCATCAGAGCTGCATGTGCTATGCAGTTGTTTGGGGGCTGCGCATGGCGGATTCGATTTACAAAGAACAGTTCATCGAAACCAGTTATTCAGATGGACAAAGCCTTCCAACCGTTGCTTTCAACGGACGAAAAAGATGCGATTAAGTCCTTTTTCTGTATGTATTTAATTCGACCGACCGTAAGCCTCTAAGCGACGCGGTTTGCCGCCTCATTCGTTCATCTTGAAGGCTGTTTTCTCGCCTCTTGAGCCTGCCGCGTGTATCGTATGAGTCCGAAAATCTTCGAAAAAAGAAAATAAATTTTTAGTGTTTCGAGAAGCGACACCAACCGTTTGAGAAAACGCGCATCATATGTACGTCACGGTTGCAGTCAATCTGCCAGCTTCATATAATCAGCTTCATCTGAATAGATAAAACAGGCGCAGGAGATAAAAGTTTAAATGCCGATTTATGAGTATGAATGTCAGAAGTGCAAGGCTCACATCGAAATCTTGCAGAAGATGTCGGACAAGCCGCTCGCCAAGTGTCGCAAGTGCGGCGGGCGTCTGGAAAAGCAATGGTCGCAATCCGGCTTTCAGTTTAAAGGCTCCGGCTGGTACGTGACTGACTACGCGAGCAAGAAGACGGGCGGCAAGGAAGAGAAGGCGAGCGCCGACGCGGAAGCGAAGGCCACCGACAAGTCGGACGCTAAGGAAACTGCCGCCGCTAAAGAGACGACCGCGACAGCTAAAGAGTCAGCCGCGACTAAAAAAGCGGGCGGGAAAAAGAACGCTTCGAGCAATCCGACGAGCCGCGATTGAGACGCGCTTGAGTTGTCTTGGCTTATCGAAGTCGCCTTTAGTCTATCGAACTCATCCTTCATAGTTGAAGTCTTATGCAGAGCTTACGCAAAACTTTCGTCGCTGCTTCATTGTTGTTGTTGATAACGGGTCTGGCCGCCGGGCAGGCCGGTCGTCGGGCGCGCGGGTCAAACGAAGATACGGTGTTGCTCAACGTCGTCGCCGCGCGCGAGGCGGACGCGGCCTCGATGGTGACGGCCAAGCAAATCGCGCTCTACGACGGCGGCATCGAGCAGACCATCAAAAGCTTTTCGCCCGACCCGTCGCCCGCGCGCATCGTGTTGCTGGTTGATAACTCGCTGACGATTCGCGCGGACGTGGAAAAATTGGAAGCCGCCGCGCGCGAGTTTGCGTATGAGATTTTCGAGGGCGATAAACTTTTGATTGTCGGCTACGACGAGCAGGCCGAAATCGTCGCCGACTGGACGGACGACGCCAAGCAGATTGAAACCTCGCTCAAGAGTTTTCGGAAGAAGGGCGACCCGCACTTGTTCGACGGCTTGAAGGCAGTGGCCGACGAAGCATTGCTGCCGCTCAAGGCTTCGAGTCAAAAGCGCGTGGTCGTGATTATCAGCGACGGTCTTGACCGCGGCAGCAAGATTCGCTTCGAGAATATCTTGGCGGAGTTGCAGGCTCAGGACATCACGGTCTACGCGGTTCAGGCTCCTGACCGCACGGGCGGCGCGCTGCGTCGTGACCAACCCAAGCCCGTGCAGGTCGTCGAAAAGCTCGTCGAAGGAACGGGCGGGCGCATCTTTCCCATCAACCAACCCGGCGAAGCCGCCAAAGCCATCTGCGATGAACTGCGCAAGAATCGCTACCTACTCTCATATGCGCCCGCCAACGTCGCTTACGGCGAAGCGCGCCGCCTGCTCCTCGTCGCCGACACAGGCATCAACGTCCGCGCCAAGACGGTGCAACCGGCAAAGCAGTAAAAGCAGTGACAAGTTAAGAGTGACGAGTGACCAGCAAGAATAAAGTGATGAGTGATGAGTAAAAGTAGATAGCTCTTAACTCATGACTCATTGCTCATTACTAACTTGCCACTCGTCACTCGTCACTTGTCACTGCTCTTGCGCGAGTAGATGTAGAACATCAAGACGATGACGGCGAGGAAGATGATTTCGAGGAGCGCGAAGTAGCCGAAGTCCAGACGGCCCGTTTGTTCATCTATCGCTTCGCGGTAAACGACGAAGGTGGCGAGAGCGATGGCGGTCGTGAGCCAGATGGTTTGTCGCTTGGCGTCCCACATGAAGGTTTAATCGTTAAGAAAATCCGTCCGGTCGTTTAGATAATTGCGCGCAGCTTTGAGAGGCGTTCGGCGGCGGCTTGAAGCGTCTCGTCGCGTTTGCAGAAGCAGAAGCGCACTTGCTGCGCGCCGAGTTCGGGACGGCTGTAGAAGCTTGAGCCAGGGACGCAGGCGACGCCGATGTCGCGTATCAGGTGGCGCGTAAATTCAACATCCGACTTGAAGCCGAAGCGGCTGATGTCGGTCATGATGTAGTAAGCGCCGTCCGGGCGAAAGACGCGAAAGCCGTTGGCTTCGAGCACGGGCAGCAGTTGGTCGCGACGCGCGCGATAGTCTGCTTCGAGCTTTGCGTAATACTCAGGCGGCAAGGAGAGCGCGTAGGCTCCGGCGGCCTGGAGCGGAGCGGCGGCGCCGACGGTCAGAAAGTCGTGGACTTTGCGAATCGCGTTCGTGATTTCCGGCGGAGCGATGCAGTAGCCGACGCGCCAGCCCGTCACCGAATAAGTCTTCGACATGGAGTTGACGATGACCGTGCGCTCGCGCATTCCTTCGAGTTGGGCCATAGAGATGTGCGCGACCTCTGCGTCTTCGCGCGGGTAAAGGATGTGTTCGTAAATCTCGTCTGTGAAGCAGAGCGCGTCGTGCTCCTTGCAGAGGGCGGCGATGAAGTCCAGTTCGTCGCGCGTGAAGACTTTGCCGGTCGGATTGTTCGGGTTGCAGATAATGATGGCCTTCGTCTTGGGGTTAAAGGCCGAGCGCAGTTCGTCGCGGTCAAACGTCCAGTCGGGAGCGCGCAGCGGAACGTAGCGCGGGCGCGCGTCGGAGAGAATCGCGTCGGGCGCGTAGTTCTCATAAAACGGCTCGAAGACGACCACCTCGTCGCCGGGGTTGACGGTCGCCATCATCGCGGCAATCATGCCTTCGGTCGAGCCGCAGGTGACGGTCAGTTCCGTCTCCGGGTCAACGTCTAGGCCGAGATACCATTTCACCTTGCGCGCAATCGCCTCACGAAAATCGCGCGCCCCCCAAGTGATTGCATACTGGTTCACGTCTCCCTCGATGGCTTCAATCGCGGCGCGCTTAATATCTTCGGGCGCGCTGAAATCCGGGAAGCCCTGCGAGAGATTGACGGCCCCGTGTTTCAAGGCTTCGCGCGTCATTTCGCGGATGACGGATTCGGTGAAGAGGCTCGCTTTGTGCGAGACGTGGCGATGTGTTGTGAGAGGAGTTGATGTCATGGCGTTTGCGTTCCGGCAAAAATTTTGGACAAATTCAGTCTGAAACGAGTTATGATGCTCTCACAAGCGCGCCCTGCGTGGCAACTGCCACGCCTGACGGCGCATCTCTCTTGCGCATCGCTGTCATCAAATCGAGGCAGCCAGGTTAATCGAAACATTCCTCTCTATTGTTTCCCTGTGTGGGAAAGATTAAGATTGACGCAGGCGCGAGCCGAAGCTTGAGACTCCCGGCGCGCGTCCCATTCAGCCAGCGATTAAGTTGGACGAAAGGTTCCGAAAGAAGTAAAGATGATTGGTGGTGTGATGAGAAAGTTTTGGATTGTCTCGCTGAGCCTGAGTTTGATGGCGAGCGTGATGATGGCTTTTGCAGCCAACGTCAGCCAGCAGGAGACGACGCCTCCGCCGAAGACTATCAGAGGCGTTGAGAACGCAGCCGCGCTCGATAAGTTTTACCGCGCGCTGGCCGCGACCAAATCAGGACGCCGGATTGACCCCGTGCGCATCATGCACTACGGCGATTCGCATACCGCCGCCGATATTCTGACGGCTGAAATCCGCCGCGATTTTCAACGCGAGTTTGGCGACGGCGGCGCGGGCTACATGATTCCCCGCAACCCGCAGAGCACGCCGCGACGCGGAGTCCTGAACGGCGCGACTTCCGGCTGGCGCGTTGACGGCGTTGGACAACAGGGCGCGACCGACACTTTCCTCGGCCTCGCCGGACTTAGTTTATCAACCGACCGCGCGGGCGAGAGCGCATGGCTGCAAACCACCTGCAAGCGTTTCGAGGTTTACTTTCTGAAACAGCCGGGCGGCGGCGCGATTGATATTCTGGTTGACGGCAGAAGCGTCCTTGACCAACCCATCTCGCTACAGGCTGACGCGCCGACGCCCGACTTTTATGCGTCGGAGGCTCCAGCCGACGGCGAGCATCGCGTCGAAGTGCGAACGGTGCAGCCCGGTCGCGCCAGAATCTCAGGCATCGTCACAGAGCATCTCTCGCCGGGCGTCACCTACGACGTGCTCGGCATCAACGGCGCGCGCGCCACGCGCCTGCGCGGTTGGGTCAACGAAACATCTTTTCTCTACAACGTCGAACTACGGCAGCCCGACTTGATTATCCTCGCCTACGGCACCAACGAAGTGACGGACGACGATTGGAGCATAGAGTCTTACCAGCGCATGTTCGCGGAAATCTTAAAGCGGCTGCGCAAGGTCGCGCCGCAGGCTTCGATTCTGGTCTACGGGCCGCCCGACCGCGCCGTCTCGACCGGCGACGGGTGGATTTCCGTCCCGAAGATGAACGCCCTGATTCAAGCACAACGCAACGCGGCGATTGAAGCGGGCGCAGCCTTCTGGAGTTCTTACGGCGCGATGGGCGGAGCCGGTTCGATTAACAGTTGGGCCGCGCAAGGCTTGGCGCAGGGCGACCGCGTTCACTTGACGAGCGGCGGCTACACGCGCATGGGCGCGATGTTTTTCGAAGACGTGATTGACGCCTTCAAGAAGTATCAAGCGCGCCCGCAACCGCGCAACACCGGCAGGCCACCGAGCCGTGGCCGACAGTAGCGCAGCGCTCTTCCGAAGCGCGGCAATCGAGGGCCGTGGCTTCGACTCTTTCGTCAGCATTGATTGAGAAAGGCAGAGCATCTTGTCTCTGCCTTTTTCTTTGGCCTGTCATCCAGACGAACCAGCAGACGCGGGCGAAGCGTGTCCGGCGTCCTCTGTTGGCCGGGGCGTTTCGGAAAGCGTCGTTGACGGGCGGTTTAACTCTTTATCTCTGAGGCGGTTTGACGCGTGAGCGGCGGCTTCTGTATATTCCTCTTCGACGCTGAGCGGCGCGGCTTAAACGAGGCAAGCCTCCTCCGACCGAAGAGAGCGCGCATCCGGCTCAGGCAAAGGTTTTCGACGTTCACGTTCCAAGGGGATTTCGCTTTACACGCAAAAATCACTGGCCGCGCTGTCCTTGCGTCGTCATGAGTTTTGCGTTCCGCAATTTTCAAACTTTTCATCCGGCCTGCGGTTAATGTGGAACACCACAGTCAGAAGCAACGGTTAGCCCACGGCGACGCCTGCGGTTGCACGGTCTTGAGGCTGTTGCGAGACGCGTGGCGCGCGTAAAGAGTCGCGGCGATAATCTCTGCGGGCGAGTTTGGTTTGGCCCCGTTGATGTAGATGGAGTGATTCGAGCATGCTTTTTACCAGCGGCAACTACATGGTCTTTCTGGCCGTTGTCTTCTTCGCCTACTGGCTGTTGGCGACGTTGCGCCGCCGCCGCGTTCCAGTCCTCTTCATCCTCGCCGTCAGCTACTATTTTTACGCGCTCTGGAATCCGAAAGCCCTAGTCATTCTCTTCGCCATTTCGACCGTCGACTTTCTGACGGCGCGCTTCATTGCCGCGAGTCAAAGCCAGCGGCGGCGCAAGCTCTTGCTCTGGCTCAGCATCCTGACGGACATCGGCGCGCTCGCCGTCTTCAAGTACTTCAACTTCTTCAGCGTCTCGCTGGCCGAAGGGATGAACAAGTTCGGCTTGAAGACGACGCCGCTCGTCCTGCAAATCATCGCGCCGCTCGGTCTTTCGTTCATCACCTTTCGCTCTTTGAGCTACGTGATAGATGTCTATCGCAAGGCGATGCCGCCGACCGATAGATACTTCGACTACCTTGCTTTCGTCGCCTTCTTCCCGACGGTGATTGCAGGGCCGGTGGTGCGCGCCAAGGAACTGCTGCCGCAGTTTCAGGAGCGGGCGCAACTGACGAGCGAAGAAGGAACGTACGCGATTTTTCTCATCGTGCTCGGCCTCGTCAAGAAGATAGCGATAGCCAATTTTTTGTCGGACAATCTCATCGGGCGCGTCTTCGAGCAGCCGCAGCTTTACTCTTCGGTCGAGACGCTCGGCGCCGTCTACGGCTTCGCCCTGCAAATCTACTGCGACTTCTCCGGCTACAGCGACATCGCCATCGGCTCGGCCCTGCTGTTGGGCTTCAAATTGCCCATCAACTTTAACTCGCCGTATCGCGCTGTGAGTTTGCCCGACTTCTGGAAACGCTGGCACATCACGCTGTCGAACTGGCTGACCGATTACGTCTACTTTTCCATCGGCGGCCTGCGCAAGCGTCCCTTCAATCTCTATCGCAACGTCGTGCTGACGATGCTCATCGGCGGCCTCTGGCACGGAGCCGCATGGGCTTACATCATCTGGGGCGGGTTGCACGGGCTTGGTCTGGCCGTCAATCGCTGGTGGGAGAATCGTCGGCGGCGGCTCAAGCGTAAAGCCCGACAAGAATGGTGGGTCAAGGCTCTGTGTGTCCTGGCGACGTTTCACTTCGTCTGCCTGACGTGGATTTTCTTCTGGGTCGGTTTGCGCGGCGCGAGTTTGTCGCAGGCTTGGGAAATCGTGAAGCGCATCGGCGCGTTGCAGCCGGGCATGGGCAATCTGGCGACGCCTGTGTTGACCGTGCTGGCCCTCGGCTATCTTTCACACTGGTTGCCGAAGGACGCCTTCGACCGCGTGCGCGGTGGTTGGAACTGGCTGCCGTCGCCCGTGCAGGCCGCGCTGATTCTGACAATCGGCGTCGGGCTTTACTACTTGTCCGGCACGGAAGCGCAATTCATCTACGGCAATTTTTAAGAGCGAGGCTTCTGCTCGGAAGAGCTTTTGGGGAAGTTCAAGAATATGGTTTGCAAAGTCTGCAAGACAACTTTGAGGGGCAGCGCGAAGTTTTGTAACGGCTGCGGCGTGCCGCTCTCAATCTTCACGCAACTCGGCGTGCGCCTGAGCGGCAGCGGCAAGGCCGTCGTCGCCACGGACGTGGACGACGAAGTTGAGACGGTTGATTCTCCCGCGACGAAGGCCAAGCGTTCACGCTCTATCCTTTTGTCTAAGCCCGCGCAGACGATTCTGTGCGTGCTCATCTTCGCCGCGTTGCCCGCGCTGTTTCCCGGTCTGGCAGGCAAGATTCCGGGCCTGAGCCAGTACCGCGAGATGATGCCCGACTTGAAGGAACTCGTCTCCTTCAAGGGCAGCGAATCGAATCAGGGCGGCGGCAATATTCCGGGCGGAGCGCCTTCGAGCGAGAGCAACGAGTTTGCCGCGACGGGCGCGGAGCCGCCGGTCATTGTCGGCTCGGAACATCCGATTGAAGACCCGACGCACACGCTCGACGCATTCTTCGCCCAACTCGCGCGCACGGAAAATCGCCAGCCCGGCGCCATCACGCGCGTCACGCACTACGGCGATTCGCCCATCACCAACGACGGCATCACCAGCACCGTCCGTCGCATCTTGCAAGAGCATTACGGCGATGCCGGTCACGGCTTTATCCTGATGGACAAGCCCTGGGCCTGGTATGGTCATCAGGCGATTACGTTCACGTCGGGCGGCGATTGGGACGACAATCCGATGATGGGCGCGAAGGAGAACGACGGCGAGTTCGGCTTGGGCGGCGTCAGTTTTCGCGCCAGCGGGCCGGGCCGTTACGCGCGCTTTGCCCCGGCCAGCGAGGGCGAGACGGGCAAGAATTTCTCGCGGATGGAAGTCTACTTTTTGAAACAGCCGGGCGGCGGGCAGTTCAGCGTTGATGTCAACGGCGCGGGCGCGCAGACCGTTTCAACCGGCGCGGACGAGCCGACCTCCGGCTTCTACGAAATCAAGGCGCAGGGCGCGGGCGCGAACACCTTCAACGTCAAGAGCGCGAGCGGCAACGTGCGTCTCTTCGGCGCGGTCATCGAGAACGACGGGCCGGGCGTCGTCTACGACAGCCTCGGCGTCAACGGAGCTTACGCCGGTCTTCTTGCGACCGCGATGAATCCAGACCACTGGGCGCAACAACTCCAACATCGCGACCCGAACCTCGTCATCATCAACTACGGCACCAACGAGAGCCAGTATGCTTCGGACGACCAGATGGAGCGCTACGATAAAGATTTGCGCGAAGTCATACGCCGCGTGCGCGCTGCTCTGCCGGACGTTTCCATCCTGCTCGTCTCGCCGATGGACAGAGGCAAGCGCGCCGGGGGCGGCAAGATTATCACCATGCCTTCGATTCCGAAGATTGTCGAGATGCAAAAGCGCGTCGCGCAGGAAACCGGCTGCGCCTTCTTCAACACCTTCGAAGCGATGGGCGGCGACGGCACGATGGCGAAGTGGGCCGCAGGCACGGGCAAGAATCATTTGGTCGGCGGCGATTTGACGCACCCGACCGCCGAAGGCTCGGAGATTGTCGGGCGTCTCATCTTCGAGGCCATCAACGACAGCTACTTGAAATACAAAGCGCGCACCGCGCCCGGCGCTCAACCGATGGTCGCGCAAAATGGAAAACAGTGACGAGTGACAAGTGATAAGTGACAAGCGCAAAACCTTGTCTTAAACTCGTCACTTGTCACTTGTCACTCGTCACTGATAACAGAAGGAGCGAACTGAAACATTATGGCTTTGCCGCAAGGTGTAATTGATTATCTTAACGAGAGCGCGCAGACCAACGGCGCGGAGCAGCCGCAGAGCGGCGATGACCTGTTCAAGATGGGCGTGTTGGATAGCTTCGCGCTGGTTGATTTCGTCACGGTGCTCGAAGAACAGACGGGCATCAAAGTCGCCGACGCGGACGTGAACCCCGCCAACTTTCAGACCATCGAAGCGATTGAACGCTACGTCGCTTCGCGGCAGGGATAGAACCTTTTGCAAGCCTACATCACAGGTTCGGGCATGGCCGCGCCTGAAGGCGTGGTGACGAACGAAGAGTTGGCGACGAAGCTCGGTCTTGAAGCCGAGCAGATTTTTAAGTCGTCGGGTATTCGTCGTCGTCGTTGGGCCGCGCCCGGCACGACGACCAGTTCGCTGGCCGCCGCCGCCCTTGAAGCGGCGCTCGAAGACGCGCGGCTCAACGTCACAGACGTTGACTATCTCATCTTCGGCACGATGACGCCCGACCGCTTCATCCCCGGCAGTTCTCCTTCCACACAAAAGCTGCTCGGCCTGCGCGAGATTCCGTGTCTGGACATTCGCGCTGCCTGCTGCAACGCGCTCTACGCGCTGCAACTGGCCCGCGCTCTCGTCGCTTCAGGCACGGCTCAGCGCGTCGCCATCTGCCTCGCCGAAGTGCAATCGGCATATCTTGACATCTCGCCCGCCGCCGGGACGACCTCGATGCTCTTTGGCGACGGAGCCGCCGCGCTCGTCGTCGCGGGCGAAGCGCAGGCGGGCGCGCTTGAGATAGTTGACGTTCACTTAGCGACGGACGGCGCGTATGTTGACGACCTCGGCATGCGCTCGCCGGGGACTGAGTTCGGGGCGGCGCACACGCACGACCGCGCGACGAACGCCGCAGACTATTTCCCGCGCATGGTCGGGCAGAGCGTCATCCTGCAAGCCTCGCGGAAGATTGTCGCCGCGTCGCAAGCTTTGCTTCAGCGCAACAACCTCGCGGCCACGGACGTTCGCTGGATGGTTCCGCATCAAGCCAACGCGAATCTGCTGGCGCAGGTCGCGCGCGGCCTCAAGTTTCCGACCGACGACGGCGCGGTCGTCTCCGTCATCGAAGAGTTTGGCAACACCTCTTCGGCTTCGATGGGCATCGCGCTTGACACGCTGCGTCGTTCGGGTCGGATTCAAGCGGGCGACTATCTTTTGCTTCCGGCCTTCGGCGCGGGCTTCACCTGGGGCGCAGGTCTTTGCCGCGCGGCAGCCGAAGCCGCGCCGTTGTGACCATCTTGAGCCTTGCTTGAAAGTCGCGGCTTTCATGACGATGACGGCTCAAGCATAAACGAAGAACCTCGCTTGAAGTTCGTCGCCTCTCGCCGCCGGTTCGTGCTAAGATGCCGGAGCGATTCCCCGGACACGGCCAGTTTTGTAGTCGTCAATCTGTAGTCCCTTCCTTTTCAGGTGAAGACAATGAAATCACTGCTCAGCATCATTTTGCTTGGCCTCGTCGCGCTCGGCCCCGTGGCGTTTGGTCAGGGAACACCGTCAACAACAACAACGCCACAGCAGGACACGGACGACGTGATTCGCATCAACACGGAGTTGGTGCAGACGGACGTGATGGTCTTCGACAAGGGCGGGCGCTTCGTTGACAACCTGCCGCGCGAGCAGTTTGAAGTGCGCGTTGACGGCAAGCCCGTTCCCGTCTCCTTCTTCGAGCGCGTCGTGGCGGGCAGCACGCGCGAGGCTGCGCTCGAAGCGGCGGCGGCGCGCGGCGCGGCTCCGCCGGAAAAGAGCGCGGCTGCGGCTACTGCTCCGGCTGCCATCTCCGACCGTGGCCGCACGATTGTCTTCTTCCTTGACGACCTGCACCTCAGCGCCAATAGCGTTCAGCGCACGCGCCAGTCCATCCTCCGCTTCATAGACAACGAGATGGGGACGAGCGACCAAATCGCTATCAGCTCGGCCTCTGGCCAGATTGGTTTCCTGCAACAGTTCACAGACAACAAGAGCGTGCTGCGCTTGGCCGTCTCGCGCATCAGTCATCACCCTTACGCCGTGCATGACGGCGAAAGCATTCCGATGACGGAATACACCGCGCTCAAGATAGATCAGGGCGACCGCGACGCGACCGACTACTACGTGACGCAGATGTTGCAGGCCACCAACACCGGCTCGGCTGGCGGCGGCTTAGGAGCGCCGACCAGCCCTTTCGGAGGCTCTGGCGGCAAGGCGCGCACGAGCGGGCTGACGCGCGAGTCTGCCGAAAAGGTGGTCAAGGAACGCGCGCAGGTGATGCTCAAGCAGGCTTCGGCCATCACCGTCGGCACGCTCTCGTCGCTTGAGAGCCTGATGCGTTCGTCCTCGCAGTTGTCCGGGCGCAAGCTCGTCTTCTTTATCTCCGACGGATTTTATTTGAACGACCGCAACACGGGCTTCGGCGATAAGTTGAAACGCATCACGGATGCGGCGGTGCGCGCGGGCGTCGTCATCTATTCGCTCGACGCGCGCGGGCTGATTAGCGAGACGGACGCGAGCAGCAACCGGGCCGACCCGATGGGCCGCCTCGCGCGCTCGAACACGGGCGAAGTCTCTGCCTCGCAAGACCCTTTGACCGCCATCTCTTCGGACACGGGCGGACGCGCCCTGCTCAACTCAGGCGCGCTCGACCAGATTGTCGGCGATGCTTTGAAGGAGACATCGAACTACTACTTGCTGGCTTGGCGTCCGACGGATGACCAGCGCGCGGGCAAGTTCAAGCGCGTCGAAGTCGCCATCGCCGGCCGTCCTGAATTGACCGTGCGGCTGCCGCGCGGCTATCTGGACGCAGACGCCAAGAGCTTGCTCGCCAGCGCCGACGCCAAAGCCGCCAAGCCTGCGGATGCGGGCGCGGCCAACACAGCGGGCCAGCCCGCCGCCAGGAATGCAGACACTGAACTGCGCGCCGCGCTCGGCTCGTTTGCTTCGCGCAAGGCTGTGCCGACGCATCTCAACGTCAGTTACCTGGATGCGCCCGGCAGCGGCGCGCTGCTCACGGCTTCGGTGCAGGTTTCAACGCTCGGCCTCTCGTATGGCGCGGACAACAAGCAGCCCGCGGCGGTTGACCTGGCGGGCGTCGTCCTGAATGATCAGGGCAAGTCCGTCAACGGTTTCAAGACTCGCTTAAACGTTAACCCGCTGCCGGCGGGCATGACGCAGACGGATCAAGCCTCTGTTATCTACAACTACAAAGCTCCGCTGCCGCCCGGACTCTATCAAGTGCGCGTGGCGGCGCGCGACGAGAAGAGCGGATTGCTCGGCAGTTCTCAGCAATGGATTGAGATTCCCGATTTGGCGAGCCGGAAACTAACGCTCAGCAGCCTGCTCGTCGGCGGCAAGGTGTTTGATAAAGGAGCCAAGGCGGCAGGAGCAACAGGAGCGACAGGCGCAGCGGGCGACGCGGCGGCGGCAGCCGGTTCCGGCCCGCAGGTGCAGTTCAGCGTGGACAAACGCTTCACGCGCTCGTCGCGTCTGAGCTTCTGGATTTTCATCTACAACGCCGCGCGAAGCGGCTCGTCGCCGCCCGACGTGACGGCGCAGGTGCAAGTCTTTCGCGGCGCGGAGGCAGTCGTCACGACGCAGCCGCGCAAGCTGGCGATGGAAGGCATGAGCGATATGGCGCGCATTCCTTACGGCGGCGAGTTTCCGCTCAGTTCGCTCGCCCCCGGTCGCTACACCTTGCAGGTGACAATCACGGATAAAGTCGCCAACACAAGCGTCGCGCAACGCTCTTTCTTTGAAATCGAGTAGCAGCCCGAAATGGAGAACAACAACAAATGCCCGATGGGCAATCATCCGTGGCTGGCGACATTTCTGGTCGTCGTCTTCTTCCTCTGCTTCATCGGCAAGACGCTCGGCTGGTTCTATTGAACATCAAGACACGCCGGGGCGCAGTCGGTTTGAGCAGGAACGCAAACGGTTCCCGGCGGAAATCGAATCGGTAAATCTACACGACGACGCTCAACCCGCTTAATAGCATCAACTGCTGTTAGGCGGGTTGAAGTTTTATCAGGGTAAGAATTGACCCAATTATTGGCAGAATTTAACCCATAAAATGGCAGACGTGATTGCGAAATTCTTAGGGAAATCGGGATTGCTCTAAAATCCTCTTAAAGTAATTATTGGCAGAAAGTTCATATTTCAATCAATTAGCGGCATTGAGCACACATCCATCTCTGGGTCTGAAATAGCGCGTTTGTCGAAGTGAAAGAGGGTACCCCCTTTGCGGCTTGCCGGGCATTTAGGCACACACTATTACGCCACCACATGTGAAAACGGTTAGTGGAATTTCTGAAGGCGCACATAAACTTAGACTCTTGCAAATAATGCTTGCCAAATTCATTGCAGGCATATATAAGGTGCGGCATATTCTCTGCCGTCGCATCACGGTAGCCTGCTGAAGCTTTTCACCTAACGCATTCTGTCTGAACGGTTTCAGCTTCCGGCCATCTTGATGATTTCAATTGCCTTTTCTCTTGCTATTGCACGAATCAGTTCTCATGTGCAATTTGAGGAGCCTACAATGAACAACTTAAGCCGCTTCAGACGACTGCTCCGAAACTTCTCTCCGAAACAAATCAAGGTCGCGAGCATTATAACGGCAGCACTCATAACAGTTTTCTGCTCTGCCACCGCTTATTACTATTTTACTACCCCTCCCAACGCCATCATTGTTACAACATCCGAGTTTCCCCCAGGATTGTCTACTAACTTTACCCTCAACAGCCTCACTGATTACGTTGTGGCTCATTTGCAGGAGATGGTTGTCGTTGCAGATTCCAGCGATGTGAAGAATATGGCTCAACAGGAAGGATTAGGCCCTCGACTGGTGAAACAGAACTTAATTCCCATCAGAGCCTCCACCAACTCACCTTCGCCGATTTTTAACTTGAAGTGGAAGGGAGTAGACCTTAATTTGTGCCGCGCCCTCGGAACTAGTCTCAGAGCAAAGGGATTCTTGGAGCTTGGGGTGATAGGCGTGCCCCAAGGGGGCTGGCGTCTCACGGCCTTGTTAAAAGAGTGGCCAAACTTTAAGTTTTCCGGCACTGCTCCCCGTGAGGGAGGAGCTTGTTCCGACTTTGAAAAGTGTGCGGACGATTTGACGGAGCAAATCTTACGGTCGTTGGACAATCGCCGCCTGTTGAACTTCTACATCAAGCAGAACACCGAAGAGGCTAACCATCGGATCCTGGATTTGTACCAGACGACGATCCCCAAGGATTCCTTGCAAGCGGATGATTTAGTCGCATGGGGAAACGCCTTTTATGGCCTCGGCCAATTGGGTGAAGCTATGGAGAAGTACCAGGAGGCACTGGAAAAGGACAGCAACTCTTGTTCAGCTCATGTCGCGCGCGCCTTCGTCTACTATCGGAGGCCACATGGAACCCAAACTCAGTTACTCGCTGATCTTCGACTAGCAGAACAAGACTTCCGAACGGGGATTGCCTGCGACCCAAGAAACGAATTCACACGCGCCTCCCTTTGCCATACTCTCCTTCAAGAGTGGAGGCTAGAGTCGAAGAACTCGAAAACCCCTAACGACCGATTGCTCGTCGAAGCTAAAGAGCATTGTGAGAAGGCGCTGGAAGTCAACCCTCAGTTTGTAATCGCGGCCGTCAACCTCGGATACGTTCTTTATCGGCAGGGGAAGCATGAGGGCGCCCTGCGTCACTTCGAAAATCTGAGCCAGAGATACCCGACGAATAGTGCGCTTTTCCTCAACTACGGATTCCTGTTGTACCTTGAATACCTGCGAGACAATGATGTAGAGACGTTGAAACAAGCCACGGCGCAAACACTCCAGTCTTGGAAACTCGACCAGAATAATGATGCTGCTGCGAATAATCTAGGCTACTTCTACTACGAGCAGGGTGACTATGCTCAGGCCGTTGATTTCTGGAAGAAAACGAACGCCTTGAATACAAGTGACCCAGACGGTATCGCCGGACTAGCCTTAGCCTCCTACAAACTTGGAGACCCGAAAACAGCCGTCATACTTCTCTCCCGCGCAATCCAGATCGAGCCGCACTATGGCGACCCAACTTATCTTAAGCTGAACAGCAGTTGGAGCGATCGCGCCGCGTCAGACCTCACGAAGCTCATCCGACTGCTACGAAGGTGACTATGCTCAGACCGTTGATTTCTGGAAGAAAGCGAACGCCCTAAATTGGCATAGTGTCCTAATAGTACGTTGTTGATTTTCAGACACCGCATAAACGTCGGTCGAGAATTTCTATCAACGTACTATTAGGACACCACTAGATTTTTGAGATAAGCGAATTTTGCCTCTCAATGAATTTGGAACCATCCGACTGCCAGAAGCGCAAATTGGAAGCATCTGACCTTCTCCCCAATTGAGGTGCAATCATAACGAGAGTTCTGCTGGCTGAGAAGGGTTGCTCTCACCAGCGAATGCCACCGTCTCTTAAATGAACCCTCCCGTTACTAAAGTTCGCTTCGTGGAAATTTCAAAGTACTCGATAATATCTCTGTAGCCATAGCATTCAGACCGGCTACTCTTGGTAGCTCCTCAATTTTCGATAAGATTAAACCAATTAGTGGCATTTTGTGCCAATTAATGGTTTAGAGGCAGTTCAAAAAGCTGTGGCTTAACGCTTTAACCCCAATCGCTGGCGGCTCGGCACTCCGTATGGGGCTTTCAGTGTCAGTCGGCGCAGCATCAGGCGCGTCATTACCAAGTGCATCATCGCCTCGCTACTCTCCGTTAGATATTCATAGTCTTTGCTCATTCGACGATAACGACCGACCCACGCGAATGTTCGCTCCACCACCCAGCGCCGATGTAGCACGGTGAAGCGAGGCATCGGCTCCGGCTCGACATCGACCGGGTAGCGCCCCCACTTCGACGGTCGCTTCACAATCTCCATCTTCCATTCAAGCTCCTGCTCAATCCAGGCTTTAAGCTTTGAGCCGCGATAGCCCATGTCAGCCCAGATCAACTGCAAACGGTCGCACACGCCGTAGGCCGCACCCAGCACGAAGAACGCTCCATCACGATCCGTGACGGCTGCCGAATGCACGACCGCATTTATCAAAAGACCAGTGGTATCAACCAGAATATGGCGTTTTCTCCCGCCAATCTTCTTCGCCCCGTCATAACCATGAAGCCCCCTTTTTCCGTCGTCTTCACTGACTGTGAGTCGATGATGGCGGCGGAGGGTTAGGCATCGCGCCCCATTTGTCGGCGCACTTCTTCGCGGAGATGATCGTGGATTCTGAGCCACGTTCCATCTCTCTTCCACGACCGGAAATAGTGGTAGATAGATTGCCAGCGCGGCAAGTCATGTGGCAGCGAGCGCCATGCGCCACCGACTCTGATGAGATATTGAAGAGCATTGATGATCTCTCGAAGCGCGTAGCCGCGATGTCTGCCACCCGGCTTCTCTCTTGGGAGCAGCGGCTCCAGAATCTTCCACTCTCTATCGCTGAGGTCACTTGGGTATGGCCTTCGATCAATGGTCATGGCTTGTCCTCACGAGCCACGAGGCTATCACGAAGGGCCATTATTCACCTTAACTCTTTTCTCGACAGCTTTTTGAACAGCCTCTAAGTCTCACCGGGAGCTTGTTGTTCGTCGGCCTGGCGGCGGAGTTGGTCTATGATTGAGCGGACGGCGGGAGCGAGGCTGCCTTCGGGCGCGAGTTGCAGATATTTTTCGTAAGCTTCGACGGCCTCTTTATATTTTTCCATCTTCTCGTAGAGCGCGCCGAGCAGTTGATAGACGAGCGGTTCGGCGTCGGAAAGCTGCGCGAGAGCTTTGCGAAACTCGGCGGCGGCTTCGTCGTTCTTGCCCGCTTCTTCGAGCAGCAGGGCGAGGCCCGTATGGGCTTCGGGCTGAAAGCCGCGCCCTTCTCGAATCGCGCGGCGAAAGGCTTCAATCGCGCCTGCGTTGTCGGCATCGGCGCGGAGAATGCGGCCCTCGACCGCGGACGCTTCAGGATAGACGGGCCGCGCCTCGCGCGCTTTATCAATCTCGTCCAGAGCCGCGTCGTAATCGTTTAAGTCTGCGAGCAAGCGGGCCAGCCCGACGCGCGCCGCCGGATAACGCGAACGCCTGGCGAGAGCCTGGCGATAAAGCTCGACCGCCGCGCGTTTGGCTTCGTCGTCGCGGGCTTTGTCGCGCGCGTCTTCGGCCTGTTGAAAGAGTAGCTCGGCCTCGTCTGTCGTCGGCGCGAGCTTGATGTCGAGCGGGCCGCGCTCGGCGGGCATGAGCGTGACAACCTTCTCTTTGAAGCCGCTGGCGCGCACGCGCAAGGTGTGGCGCGCGGGCGTAAGCTTTTCCAGCTTGAGTTGGCCGTCCGCGTTCGTCGCGCCGCGCCGCACTTCGTCCAGCCAGACGACGGCTCCCGGCGTCGCGCGAATCGTCAGAGCTTTAGTCTTTGAAGACGAAGCAGCAGACTGCTTCCTCGTCCGTTGTTGCGCGGACGCATTTGACGCGCCCGACGCGACGAAGGCCAGCGTTATCACGAAGAGAAATTTAAGCAAGAGCTTCATCAATCGTCTTTCAACCGTCGTCATCTTTCAACTATCATCTTTCAACTATCGGCGGTCTTCAACTATCGCGGGCGCGAACGCTTCGTTGTTGCCAGCGACGTTTTCATCCTTCAGTTTTACTCCTTGTGGCTTGCGCTTCACTCGCCTCTTTCGTTGCCGCTGAAACGGCGCGGGCGCACGCTCTTGTCCGCGGGCGTGGCCGGCTTGTCGCCCGTAGAGTTAACGGGACGTGTGCCGACCTCGGCGCGGAATTGCCCGTTGTCGTCGTAGAGACGCTCGTACTGAAGCGTGTTGCGCACGACGCCCTGCACGTAGCCGCGCGTCTCCTTGAAGGGAATCGCTTCGGCAAATTCATCCATTTCGAGCGGCAATGTCGCGCGCCATTGCGGGACGCGCCCCGGCCCCGCGTTGTAAGCGACGGCGACGTATTCGATGCGCCCGAACTTGTCGAACTGGTCGCGCATGAAACCCGTACCGAGTTGGATATTGAGGCGCGGCTCAAAGAGCGCGTCCACGGTCACCTGCCGGTCAATGCCGTACTTGCGCGCCATGGACTGGCCCGTCGGCACGAGCACTTGCATCAGTCCGTAGGCTTTCGCGGCGGAACGAGCGCGCGGGTCGAAGACCGATTCCTGTCGAATCAACCCGGCCACCTGATGCGGGTCTAAGGAACGCGAGCGCGCCTGCTCGACGATGATGTCCCAGTAGGAGAGCGGATAGAAAACGTCCCACTCTTCGCGCGACAACTCTTCGGGCCGCATCTGTGAATAGTCTGGGTAGCTCTTCTTCAAAACATTGAAGGCGCGCAGATTCTCTTCGCGCGAGCGCAGGATGCGCGCGCTCATCAGGTTGACGCGCGGGCTTGTGGGCGCAACCTGCGCGGCTTGCGTCAACTCTTCGAGCGCCCAATCGTCAAGGCCAACGATGTCCAACTGGTCTGCCTTTGTGACGCGCTCGTTCTCCGTTTGTCCCGCCGTCTCTTCGGCGACCGAGACGGTTTGCAGGTTGGCGACGGCGCGGCCAATTGTTGAGTCGGGCGCAAAATCCGCGCCCCGCGTTTGACCGTTGCGGGCCATCGTGTCGAGCCGCTGCCTGGAGAGATAGCCGTACCAGTTGGCGTCATAGCGAAACTGCATCGCTTCGTAGAGCGCGCGTGCTTCCGCGAGTTTTCCGGCGCGCTCGGAATCACGCGCGGCCCAGTAGCCTGCGCGCCCGCGATTGTCCGTGTTCTTGTCCGCGTAGAAGGCAAGGTGCTCGGTCAAGAGGCGCGACGACTCTTGATAATTCTTTGCCGCATGAGCCGCCCATGCGATTTCAAATTGCGCCTGCGCGACTTCTCCGGCGCCCGCGTAAGCGTTGACCGCCGCGCGAAAAAGGTTGAGAGCTTCGCTGTTATTCTTCGCGTCGCGCGCGAGTTGGCCGACGCTGTTCATGGCGCGCGGCGTCCAAGAGCTTTTGGGAAAGGCGCGGCGCAGTTCGTCCAAAGGGCCGTGCGCCTGCTCCCACTGCCGCGCGCCCGCGTAAGCCTGCGCCAGATAGTAGAGAGCTTCGGCGCGCGTCTCGCCCGCTGAAGTTGGCACGCTGGTCAAAGCCGCAACGGCGTCGGCTGTGCGCTTGGAGTTGGCGGCGGCAGTTCCGCGACGAAGTTGGCTCTGCGGATTGGCCGTGTTCGGGAAACGCGCGAAGGCATCGGTGTAGGCAGCAGCGGCGTCGTTGTAACGCTTCGCCTCGAAGAGCAGGTCAGCGCGCGTCGTGGCTTCCTCGGCGGTGGCGGGCGAAGTGGTCGAGTTGAGACGCGCGATAGCGGTCGCGGCTTCGGCGCTTTCCGCGGACGCGGGAGCGTAGAAATAGAGACGACGATAAGCGGCCAGAGAGCGCGTCGCATCGTTCGTCTGCTCGTAGGCTTTGGCCGTCAGCAGCAGCGCCGCCGCGTCGTCGCGCTCGCTCAGTTCTTTCATGAACAAGGGAACGGCGGCGGCCTGGCCGCTCTGCAAGACCATCTCCCCGACGTGAACGGTCGCTGCGCGCGCGCGCATGGACGAAGGATAATCGCGCGCGAGTTGTTCGTAAGCGGCGCGGGCTTCCGTCTGTCGCCCCGCTTGCTCAAGGGCGCGCGCGCGAAGGAGCAAAGCGTAGTCGCCGATGGCCGTGCGGTCGCGCACAACACCGGCGTCGAGCAGGGCCGCGGCCGCGGCTCCGTCGTTGGCTTTCAGCTTGATGCGCGCGCGCGTCATGCGCGCCAGCCCCGCCGCCAACGTGTTCGGAAAGTCCTTCTCGATGCGCGCGACGACCTCTTCGGCGGGCAGCACGTTATTGCGCGTGGCGTTGCGCAACTGTTCCAGAGCCTTCGTCTCGTTCTGCGACTGCGGGCGCGTGCTGCAACTCGCGCTCATAAACGGCGCGATGGATGCGCCGATGACGACCACGAGGCCGATGATGATGAATGTGATGCGATGCTGGCGGAAATTAAAGCTCAAAAGCTTTCGCTGCTCCTTAACGTTTGCGACTTCAATGAGACTAAAAAAAATGACGAGTAATGAGTGATGAGAGATGAGCGAAAGCAGTTGCCTTTTCGCTCATCTCTCATCACTGCATTACTCATCAACACACTACTTCAACTCTTGTCTCTTAAGCCGAGATGACTGCGCCCGGATAGTCGCTGCCGAGTTTGTCCGAGTCGCCTCCGGCGAGAGTCTTGATTAGCTCCTGATGAAAGTAGTCGTAGCGGGCGGCGACGGCGGCGGCGGCGCGCTTGTCGTACATCTGGCGCGAGCGGTCTATGTCTTCGCGCAAACGCTCGTAGATGTCGCCCTGCGCCTGTCCCTCCTGCACCTTCTGCTCGTTGTAGAGCTTAATCTCGGAGACGAGCAGGCGGGCGAAACGACGCGCCTCGATGTGCATCGGTTTCTCTTCGGCGGAGACTTCGATGGGCAGCGGCTCGTCCTGGCCTCGTCGCCAAGAGGAAGCGCGCGGCGTCGTTAAATCTATCGGCGGCGCGGGCGGCGGCATCTGTTCGGCAGCAAAGGGCGCGGCGGCGGCGTCGCTTGTCGCGCTCCCGTTTGCCGCGCTGTCGCTTGTGTGTGCGGCTTGCAGTGGCGGGGCTTCGCGTATGAGCGTGGCGTCCGGGTCGTAGGCGCTGGCGGGCGGCGCGGCTTCTTCCGCAGCGATTGGCTCCGCGCTCCAAACGGTTTCCTCCGCTTCGGTCGGCTCGGCGACGATTGCTTCCACGGGCTGCTCCGCTTCAACCTCAATCGCGGCTTCGTCCTCAACGGCGGGCGTCGCTTCGACTTCGGCTAATTCTGTCGCTTCGGCTTCGGTCGGCACGGCGGCGGGCGCGGCTGGCGACTCCGGTTCGGCAGAGGGCTGTTCGGCTGGCGCGGCGGGCGTCGAAGGCGCGGGCCTTGAGACGGCGAGCAACTCGACGGCCATTCCGGTGACGCGGACGAGCGTTTCCAAAGCTTCGAGGTTAATCGCGTCGGCTTCGAGCGCGGCGGAATCGGCATAGAGCACGGCGACGGCGCGGTCGCGCACGACGAGCGGCACGGCGACCATCCGCTGCGGCGGCTCGCTCCCGAGCTTGCTCGTCAGGAGATGGTCGTCCGCGTTGTGGCCGGGCGCGCCGCTCCACGTGGCGCGCGAGTGGACGACATCGCTCAACAACGTCTGCGATGAGAGCGGCAGAGCGATTTGTCGAACAGCGTCGTCTCCGACCGTGCCTTGCAGGCCGCGCGCTCGCCAGCCGCGAGCCTCGTCGTTCTTGATGACGAAGAACGCGACGCGCGGGGCGAAGGACGCGGAAGTGTTGACGAGAGCGCTGAGAATGTCTGACTGCGAACGTTGATTGTCGAGTTCGTCAATGGCCGCTTTGAGGAGGGCTATGTCGCTCGAAGCCTTGGTGCGGGTCGATTCGGCAGCGGCGGCTTCGATGCCACGCTCGTGCGCGGCGCGCATGTGTTCGGAGATGGCGATGGTGACGGAAGTGTCTGTCTGCGTGGCATCGGTCGAACGTTCAAGCAGACGCGTGAAAGCTTCGTTGACTTGGCTTTGCAGGCGTGTAATCTCTTCTTGCAGCGCGCTCAGGCGCAGATTGAGATAGCTCTCAACTTCGTCGCGCAATCCTTTTTCCAATTCTTCGCTCGGCACCGTTGATGTTCCTCCATTGGGCGGGGCGTCGTCTTGTGTCCAGACGCTTGCGGGGCGACGCTCCTTGTTTGAATTTTCCGAGAAGTGGCACAAGACGCTGACGAAACACACACGCCTCGGTTAAATTATGGACGGGCTCTCAAGGGGTGTCAAGAAACTCTTCACGAACGACTTGCCAGACCGTTTGTTGACACATCTCCGGCGGCTAAGCTATAACGGCGGAAATCCGTTTTGGATTCGGCTTTTGGATTGGCCAGCGCGTTCCCCAAAGAGTTTGAGATTTTCCGCCCCCTGCTCTCGACGCCTTCGATCCGCAGCACAAATTCTGTGCTCTTAACAGTCCAATGCTATGCCTTTCAGTATTATCATCGCCGACGATTACGAAGATAACCGTGAACTGCTGCGCCTGATACTTGAGATGTCCGGCAATCGCGTGCGCGAAGCGCGCGACGGGCGCGAGTGTGTGCAGATGGCGCAGGTTGAGCCGCCGGACATCTTCCTGCTCGACCTTTCGATGCCGGTGCTCGACGGTTGGGGCGCGCTCAAAGAGTTGCGCGCCGACGAGCGGACGAGCAACATCCCTTGCATCGCCGTCACGGCCTTTGCCGACACGAGCCGCGAGCGCGCTCTCGGCGTCGGCTTCGACGCTTATCTGAGCAAGCCCTTTCGCAGCAAAGAAGTGGTCGCCACCATCGAGCAACTGCTCGCCGAACGCCAGCGCAAAGAGAGCATCTGATGCCGACGCGCAAGAAGATTGAAGAGCCTGCGACGGATGAGATAAGCGCGGGCTTGGCGCTCGTCGCCGCCGAGAAACTGTTCGGCGGCGGGCGCGGCGTCCAACGCTTCCCACGCTCCGGCCTGCGCTACGTTAAGCTCGCGGGCGGCGCGATTCTCGTCGAACAGAATCCGCGCAAGAAGAGCGAGTGGGCAACGCTGGCTCAAGCCGGACATCGCATCGCATGGCTGATGCGCGACGGCGAATATCTAGCCCGCGTCGTTGACGGCGAAGTGACGATGCTCGATAGAGCATAACTTTCAATAACGTTAAGAGCATGGCTTTCATCATCAAGAGCGCAACTCTCATTAACCTTAAGAGCGCGGCTCTCATTAGTCGTTAAGAGCAAGGCTTTCATTAATCGCTCTCGTTTATCGTCTCTTCAGGATTCTTCCCGCCGACTTTCCACCTGACCGTTTTTACAGGTCGTCTCCTAACCGTATTGCTGATGCGGGGCGCAGGCGTCGTCCGGCATAATGCGCGGCGGTGGGAGCAAGCGCGCTCGTGCAGAGCGCCTCCTGCCGGAGCTTTTGAAGTTGAGGGAGAGATGAGATGGGAACAGCAGTAGAAGAGCAGAGCGCGTGGCAGGCTTTGTCAAACGAGTTGGCGGCGACGGTTGGGCGTGTGAGCGGCGCGGTGGTCGCGGTCAACGCGCGGCGTCGCGCGCCTTCGAGCGGCGTGCATTGGCGCGCGGGCGTCATCGTCACCGCAGCGCATTCAATCCGCCGCGAGGAAGAGATAACGGTCACGCTGCAAGACGGCCGGACGTTGGCCGCGACTTTGGCCGGGCGCGATTCGAGCACAGACCTCGCCGTCCTCAAGATAGAAGAAGCGGGCTTGCCAATCATTGAAACAAGCGACGCCGCGTCGCTCAAGGTCGGAGAGTTGGCTCTGGCCGTCGGGCGCGCGGGCGAGAAGGGCGCGAGCGCGAGCCTGTGCGTCGTGGGCGCGCTCGGCGAGGCTTGGCGCACATGGCGCGGCGGCGAGATAGACAAATTCATACGGCTCGACATCGCTCTCTATCCGGGCTTTTCGGGCGGGCCGCTGGTCAATAGCAGCGGGCAAATCGTCGGCCTTAACAGTTCGGGCCTGACGCGCTCGCTGGCCGTGACGATTCCGGCGGCGACCGTCAACCGCGTGGTTAATCAACTGTTGACGAAGGGCAGCATCACGCGCGGTTATCTGGGAGTCGCGCTGGTTCCGGTGCGCGTGCCGGACGCTCTGACGAGCAAACTCGGGCTGACGGGACACAGCGGATTGATTGTTATCAACGTCGAAGCGGACGGGCCAGCCGACAAGGCGGGCTTGCTGTTGGGCGATGTCGTGATAGCATTTGACGATGTGGCGGTCACAGAGATGGAAGACGTGCAGTCCGCGCTCGGCTCCGAGAGCGTAGGCCGCGTCGTCAAGACAAAGCTCATTCGCGGCGGCCAGTTGGTCGAAGTGGACATCACAGTCGGCGAGCGACCTGCTGCCCGCGAGCGGCGTTGCGGATGAGAGAGACGGAAAACTGATTGTGTATAGCACGAGCATTCATGCGGCGGCCCCGGCGGGCGACGACGCTTTCAAGCCGCCGCCCGCGCACGCAGACTTGCCTGATGAGTCTCAGCCCATCGTCGCGCGACACGAAGGCAGCGTGACGCGCATTCTCGTCGCGGCCACGAACCAGATTGTGCGCGCAGGGCTGGAAGCTTTGGTCAAAGAGCAGCCGTCTCTGCGCTTGACGGGCAGCGTCGTCGGCACGGCAACGCTGGCTCGTCAGGTTGAAGACCTGCAACCGGACGTGCTGCTGTTGGAAGCGGATGTGCATGATGACGAAGCGGCGTTGGCCGGGTTGGGATTGGACGCGGAGCATCTGCCCGCCGTCGTGCTGCTGACGGACATTCCGCACAACTCGCGTCTGACGAATGAACTGTTGCGCGCGGGCGTGCGCGCGATACTGCCACGCGAGACGACCGCGAGCGAGATTGTCGCGGCCATCGAAGCGGCTGTCGCCGGTCTGTTCGTCCTGCATCAGGAGACGATTGACGCCGTGCTGCGAGACGAGCCGCCAACGGAACGCGCGCTCGCGTCAACGCTGCTTCAACCCTTAAGCCCGCGCGAGGTCGAGGTGCTCGGCATGATGGCCGAAGGCTTGGGCAACAAAACCATCGCGTGGCGCCTCGGCATCTCCGAGCACACGGTCAAGTTTCACGTCGGCTCAATCTTCAACAAGCTCAACGCCGCGAGCCGCACCGAAGCCGTCACGCTCGGCATCCGCCAAGGGCTCATCATGATTTAAAGAAGGCGCACGCAAACGAGCGACGGGCAATAGAAAACAGGCAACAAGAAGCGGAAGCCGAGCTTTTGATAAAAGCTCGGCTTCCGCTTTCTATTGCCCGTCGCTTGCTGGCTTGTCGCTTGTCGTCTTTTACTTTGTCGTCGCCAATGGAAACTGCGGCTCGATGTCGACGGGAACATTCGTGAGACGTTTGAGGGCTTGCTCCATCGGCGGGCGAATGACGCCGTATTTATCGAGCATGGCCCTGGCCTTTTCGTAAGAGCCTTCGGCCTGAAGCGTCATGATGTCGCGCGTCAGCTTGCGAACGCCATCCTTGATGCGTCCCATGTCAACGCTGAACGTGCCTGCGCGTTCGTCAAACTTAATCGCGCCTTCGTCCGTCAGGTAGTTGAACTGCAAGGCGATGCCTTTGCCGTGCGCTTCCGTGATGCCGAAGCGCACGGAGCGAAACGCGCTGGCGAGAAAGGTCGTGTAGACGGAGCGTTCCATGCTCTTATCAAGCACGCCTTTGTCCATCAAATACTGCAAGGCGAAGAGGCCGGAGATGTCCGCCTTGGCTTCTTCAATCGCCGAGTAAGTCTCCTTCAATTGCTGGCGCACGGTCGTCTCACGCCCGTCAACTTTGAGATTGTGCGGGCCGAGGCCGTGCATCAGTTCGTGCATCAGGATGTGCGTGAAGAACGACTCGAAGGAGAGTTCCGGTAGCTGCGCGGGGTCAAGCACGACCTTCGAGATGGGCATCAAGGTCTGGTTAAACTTGGCCTCCTGCACGTTCTTGAGCATGACGCGCTTCGAGCCTTTCTCCTTAACCACCTTCTCGTCGTTCGGCAAGTTGAAGGCGGCGGTCTGCACGCCGCTGTTGCCCTCGCCGGAAGTGAAGACTTCGTTGACGACGCGAATCGGGGAAGCCGCGCCGAGTTTCGGATTGCGATACTGCGCGTCAATCGGCAGGTTGTTTTCTATCTCCTGCAAGTACTGGCTGAACCGCGCGAGCTTCTTCGATTCGCCTTCGTCCCTCAGCGTGACGTATGCCTCAAACGCCGCCTTGTAACCGAAGAGCTCGTCTTCGTAGGTTTCATACGGGCCGATGGTCAGGTCAATCGGCGAGTTTAAATCCATCCACGCGACATCGCTTTCGTAATAATCGTTGGAGAGAAAAGCGTCTGCGCGCTTGGTCAGAAAATTCTTGAGCGTCGCGTCCGTGGTCAGTTGCGCCGCCTCTCGCAAAAGCTTCGCCGCCGGAGCCAAATACTCTTTGTAGGCTTCGCTGTAAGCCACCATCTTGAGCTTGCCCGCTGTGTCGCGGCGGATGACGTAGAAGAAGCCGGTCGCGCGCTGGCGTTCCGGCTCCGAGAGCGTCTTTTCCCAAGCTTCAAATTCGTCCTTCGTCATGTCGTCCGGGTAGTAGCTGCCCTGCGGCGGCTTGACGGCGGGGACGCCTTCGATGAACGCCTCGTTGCTGTCGAGCCGCGACCATGGGCCGTTGTTGATTCTGAAATAATGCAGGCGGTCGCGCCCCAAAGGCGTCGCGTCCTGCATCAATTTCTGCTCAAGGGCCGCATTGCCGCTCCACACCTGCCTTAAGAATAAAGGGTCGAGCAGCCGCGCCGCCTCGATAATCTTCGAGAGCGCGCGACGGTCGCCCGCCGAGAGTTGCGACGTGTCGGCAGTAACGACGGTCGGAGCGAAGCGACGAATCTTCGCTGTCAAAGGAGTCTCCATCTTCATGCTCGTCTCCGTCATCACGGAAGCTGTCTTCGCGGGCTCTCTGCGGGCCGTGGCCCTTCGCTGCGCCGGTTTGTTCATCGGCGGCTTGATGCCTCCGCCCGTCTGCGCGCGCGGCGCCTCGACGGCCAACAATGAAATCATGATGACGACTAAAACGCCGCCGCCTGCCTTTGACGAAAAGTTAATCTTCACTTGCAACTCCTCAGTTGTTTGACTGGTTGAAAGCTATCTGAGTTTCGGAGATTTCTATCTTAAAGATTATATAAAAGCAAGGCGCCGAACGAGACGCGTCTCGTTAGTCCCTCGCCTTCATCGCGGCGCGTTGTAGCCGGGGCGCGTGATGGCCGCACGCTTGCTCTTGCCGGGCGCGAGCGTGACCTGAATTTTACGGAAGGAGCCGTCGCGCGCCGCGTTGGTCGGCGTGTAGCCGATGACATACTGCGTGCGCAAGTCGTGCGTCAGTTCCTTGATAACGTCGGGCAGTTCCGCTTCGGTCCTGGGAAAGAACGCGCGCCCGCCCGTCTCCTGCGCGATGCGGTTGAGCAGTTGAACGGACTTGTCGCGGTCGCGGACTTCCTTGCTCAACCTGGTCAAGCCGACGACGAAGACCTGCGCCTTCGTCTCGCGCAGCCGCGCGAGCAGCGTCTCAGGATTCGACTGGCGGCTGCCGCGGTCTTCGCCGTCCGTGATGAGCACGAGCGCGAGTCGCTGCGCTTTATCGGCATCATTGGGGCGAGGGCGCGTGGAAAATTCCAGAGCGCGATGCAGCGCGTCGAGCGTCGCCGTCAGCCCGCCTTGAATGTAAAGGTCGTCGAGGGCCGCGAGGAGCGCGTCGCGGTCGCTCGTCAATCCGGTGTCAAACTCTATCGTGTCGGCGTCAACGTAGTGCATGACGAAAGTTTTGTCGCCCGCGCGATTCGCGTTGACGATGGCTCTGGCCGTCTTGACGACTTCATCCAGAAGCGGGCGCATCGAGCCGGTCGTGTCAACGATGAGGCCGTAGCTGACCGCGCTCTCTTCCGCGGCGAAGTGAGTGATAGTTTGCGCCACCCCGTTCTCCGACACGCGCACGTCTTCGCGGCGCACGTCGCTCAAAGAGTGGCCCGCTTCATCCGTGAAGATGACGTTGAGATTGACGATGGCTGGCGTCTGTTCGTTGCCGCCGCTCTTCTGTTCGGTCGTTTGCGCCGTCGCAGGGACGCAGACGAGCAGCAGCCCGCAGACGACCATCGCGCTGTCGCGAAAAATGTTTTTGATGAAAGCCATGCTTCGTGTCCTGTGGGTCGTCTTAAGACGGCGGCGAACGGCGTGGAAGAGAATCGCCGCGCGTGAGAGTTTAGCGCGGCGATCGCTCGTAGACGACCTTGCCTCCGAGGATAGTCATCAACGCTTCGGTTTGTAAAATCTCCGCCGCCGGAATCGTCAGCAGGTCGCGCGAGTGGACGGTGATGTCGGCGAGCATCCCTGCGACGAGTTGTCCCTTGTCGCTCTCTTCGAAAGAGGCGTAGGCCGATTCAGCCGTGTAGCAGCGAATGGCTTCGGCGATAGTGATGCGCTCCTGCGGCCACCAGCCGCCCACTGGGTCGCCTTCCGTGCTCTGCCGCGTGACCGCCGCGTAGAGTCCGAGGTAAGGGTTAATCGGCTCGACGGGCCAGTCTGTGCCGAAGGGAACGTGAACGCCGAAGGCGCGCATCTTGTGCCAAGCGTACGCGCCCTGCACGCGATATTCGCCGAGGCGGTCTTCGGCCCAACGCTTGTCCGAGATGGCGTGCGACGGCTGCATCGAAGCGATGATGGCGAGGTCACGAAAGCGCGCGAAGTCTGAAGGCGCGACGACCTGCGCGTGCTCGATGCGATGGCGCGGAAATGTGCGAACGCGCGTCACATCCTCCGGCGAGTTTGCGCGCCACGCTGCCGCGAAACCATCGAGGGCCATGCGATTCGCTTTGTCGCCAATCGCATGCAGCGCGATTTGAAACCCTGCCGCGTCGCGCTCGACAATCATGCGCGTCAACTCTTCGGGCGTGTGGCGCGGGATGCCGCTGTTGTGCGGGTCGTCCGCAAAGGGCGCGAGCATCGCCGCCGTGCGCGAGCCGAGCGTCCCGTCAACGTACCCCTTGAGCGCGGTCAAACGCAGCCGCCGCTCGTCGTCATGAAACGCCGCAAACTCCGCGCGCTGTCTCTTCAACTCCGCAATCGTGTCCTCGAAATTCTGCCACTCAGCAACGCGCACCGTCAGCTTGCCTTGCCCCAGAAGCTGGCGATAAAGCTTCGTCGTCTCATAGCCGGAGTTGTCCTGAATCGAAGTCAAGCCGTAACGCCGCGCCTCCGCCAGCGCGCGTTCCAACCCTTGCATCAGTTCGGCGCGTGTCGGCTCCGGCACGACGCGCCCGACCAGCGCGGCGGCTGTCTCCTTCAAGATTCCCGTCGGCTCTCCGTTATCATCTTTCAGGATTTCGCCGCCCGCCGCAGCTTGCGTCTCGCGCGTCACTCCGGCCCGTTTGAGCGCGAGCGTGTTGGCCCAACTGACGTGACCGTCAACGCGCTGCACGAAGACTGGATTGTCCGGCGCGACCGCATCTAAATCCGCCTTCGTCGGCCAACGCCCGCCCCACAGCGTATGGTCCCAACCGCGTCCCAGTATCCAGGAGCCTGCGGGCAACTCGCGCGCCTTCGCGGCGACGCGCTCTTTCGCTTCGGCCAATGTCCGCGCGCCGTTTAAGTCAACTCGCAGCAGCGAGAGTCCGCCGCCTAAGAAATGCAGGTGCGCGTCGTTGAAGCCCGGCGTCACAAACTTGCCCTTGAGGTCAATGGCGCGCGCGCCCTCATAGCTCGCGGCAATCTCGCGGCTCGTGCCGGTGGCGACGATGCGCTCGCCGTCAATCGCTATGGCTTCGACGATTGTGCCGCTCGCGTCCGACGTGAAAATCTTGCCGCCCGTCAGAATCAAACTGACGCGACGGCGCGCGGGCCCGCCTTGCGCGAAAGAAGTTGACAGCAGCGAGAAGATTAGAAGCGAGACGAGAGCTAAACGTGATTTCATTTTTTAAGTTGATGAATTGAAAATGTGTCCGAGCGGCGAGTGTTATATCACCGATGCGCCGAATCATACAGAGCGCCGCTGTCAAACTTAAGCTCGAACGCGCGCTCGCGCTCGACGCGCAATTATTGGACGGCGACGGCAAATGGCCTATAATTCGTCCGCTCAATCCAAAATCACAAACAGTTGATTCGTTCAAATCTTTCCAAAGGGAGATGTCACCAGCATGAACACAGAGACGCTCAACTTCGAGACGCCGGACGGCGCGACCACGGCGGTCGTCACTCTGCCCGCAGACGCTAACGGAGACAGCAACGCCGTCGTCCTCATACATGAATGGTGGGGCATCAACGCGCACATACGCGACCTTGCGAGCCGCTACGCGCGCGCGGGCTACATCTGCGTCGCGCCCGACCTCTTTCGTGGCCAGACGACCACAGACCAGCAGCAAGCCTCGAAGCTGATGCACAATCTTGCGCTCGACGACGGCATCGCCATCATCAATCAATCCATCGAAGCGAGCCGCGCGAAATACGGCGTCGAGAAGTTTGCCGTCACGGGCTACTGCATGGGCGGAACCTTCGCCCTGCGCGCCGCCTGCCTCAACCCGAAGCTCGCCGCCGCCGCTGCCTTCTACGGCGACCTGCCCGAAGATGAAGTTCTGGCTCAATTGAAAATCCCGACCATCTTCTTTGCAGGGGCGCGCGACAACTGGATTACGCCGGAGAAGGTCGAGCAACTCGAAGACGCCGCGCGCACGCACGGGCTGCCGCTCGAAGCTGTCAGCTACGACGCAGACCACGCCTTCTTCAACGACACGCGCCCCGAAGTCTACAACCCGGAAGCCGCCGCCGACGCATGGCAACGCACGCTCAAACTCTTCGGCGAAATGCTCGGCAGCAAGCAGGCGCAATGAGCAATGAACGCTGCAACGCTGAAAGCTAAACGCGGCGGTGACGGATAAACTCGAACGAGGAATGAAAGCTTTGCCCTGAACAGCTTAGCCTTCATCGTTGCATCGTTCATCGTTGCTCGTTCATCGTTTGAGAAAGTCTTGAAGCTCCGTCGCGTTGGGCAGCGAGGTGCGCGCGCCGAGCGCTCTGCATTTGAGGGCGGCCGTGGCGTTGGCGAGTTGGAGGCTGGCTTCAATCTCCGCGCCGTTGAGCAGGCCGTAGAGGAAGCCCGCGTGGAAGGCGTCGCCCGCGCCGGTCGTGTCGCGGCACCCGCCGGGAACGTCGTAGGCTGGCGCGTCCAGAAACGCGCCTCCGGTGTAAAGCAGCGCGCCGCGCTCTCCGAGCGTCATGCCGACGATTGACGAGCCGTAGCGCGCTTTCAATTCGACGAGCGATGCGCGCTCGTCTGCGATGCCGGTCAGGCGGCGCGGAAATTCCTTGGAAGAGATGAGCACGTCCACGAGCGGCAGCAACTCCGGCAAGCCTTCGTAGATGTTGTCAATGTCTGCGGAGACGATTGTGCCAGCCGCGCGGGCGGCGCGGGCCAAGCGCGCGCAGGCCAAAGGGTCGTGCGCGTCCATGTGCAGCACGCGCCCGCGCGCGGCTATCTCGACGGGCGCATCTTCGACGCTGTAAGCCAGCCGCTCGTCGCGTTCCCAGATAATCGTGCGCTCGCCTGAGCGCGCGTCAATGATGATGAAAGCGAGTTGATTACGCGCGCCCTCAATCATCTCGGCAAACTGCATGTTGACGCCTTCGGCCTTGAGCGCGGCGAAGCCAAACTGTCCTTCCGCGTCCGAGCCGAAGCGTCCGGCGTAGGCCGTGCGCAGCCCTAGCCGCTGCAAGCCGACCATCGCCGAAGCCGTCTGCCCGCCCGCCGCCTGCACGTGCTCCCTGAGGCGCGTCTTGGTGTCGAAGGCCGGATAAGCGGAGACGACAATCAGGTGGTCAACGGCGTTGAGGCCGAAGCCAACCGCGTCGAAATCTTTTTCGCCCGCCAAGCTGAAGGGAAAATTCACGCCGGTTTGTTCGCTCCTTTCAGCAGTCTAAAAGCAAAAGTCGAAAGTCCAAAGCCCAAAGTCCAAGGTCAGAAAGCATGTCTTGCGCTTTGGACTTTCGACTTTCGACCCTGGACTGTTTTTTAGACTTTGGACTTTGGACTTTGGGCTTTGGACATTAGACTAAGCCTGTGACGCTCGAAGAAAAACTCAGAAACCTGCCAGTCTCGCCCGGCGTCTACCTGCACAAGGACGAGGCGGGCAAGATTATCTATGTTGGCAAGGCGAAGAATCTGCGCAATCGTGTGCGCTCCTATTTTCAGTCAGGGCGCGGCCACGACCGCAAGACGCGCGAGCTTGTCCGTCGCATCGCCGACCTTGAATTTATCGTCACGGACACGGAAGTCGAAGCTCTCGTCCTTGAGTCGAATCTCATCAAGCAGCACAAGCCGCGCTACAACATCCTGCTCAAAGACGACAAGCAGTATCCGCATCTCAAGCTGACCATCAACGAGCCGTTCCCGCGCGTGATGATTACCCGAAAGATACAACGCGACGGCGCGCTCTACTTCGGCCCCTTCCTGCCCGCCAGCCTCGCGCGCCGCACCATCGACCTCATCAATCGCACCTTTCAACTGCGAACCTGCGACATAGAGATTGACGGGCGGCTGCCGCGCCCCTGCCTCGAATATCACATCAAGCGTTGCCTGGGGCCGTGCGTCAAAGGATTGTGCGCGCCCGAAGAATATACGGAAGCCGTGCGCGACGTGCGCTTGCTGCTTGAAGGCAAGAACAGGGAACTGGCCGACACGCTGGAAGCGCGGATGATGCAATCGTCGGAAGAGATGCGTTTCGAGATGGCCGCGAAGTATCGCGACTTGCGCAAGACCGTGCTGGCGATTGCCGAGCAGCAGAAGATGGCGACCAGCCCGGAACGCGACGTTGACATCTTCGGCTACTATCAGGAAGGGCCGCGCCTCGCCCTCCAACTCTTCACCATGCGCGAAGGCAAAATCGTCGGTCGCCGCGAGTTCTTCTGGGAAGACTTGGCGGAAGACAGCTTCGACCCGTCCGCGTTTTTGAGCGAAGTGCTGGCGCAGTATTACTCGACAGACTATGTGCCGCGCGAGATTCATGTGCCCGTGGATTTCGAAGACCGCGAAGTTTTGGAGAAAGCCCTGAGCGCGCGGCGCGGGCGGCGCGTTCGCATACACGACCCGCAGCGCGGCGAGAAGCGCGACCTGATTGACCTCGTTGAAAAGAACGCGAAGCTCGCCTTCGAGCAACGCTTCCGCGTGCTCAAGCCGGACATGGAACGCGTGCTCGAAGAGTTGCAGGAGGTCCTGGAGCTGCCGCGCTTTCCCGCCCGCATTGAATCCTTCGACATCTCTCACATACAGGGCGCGGAGAACGTCGGCGGCATGGTCGTCTGCGAAAACGGCAAGATGAATCGCGCCGAGTATCGCAAGTTCAAAATCAAAACCGTCGAGGGCGCAAACGACACGGCTTCGATGCGCGAGGTCGTCTTTCGTCGTTATCGCAGGCTGCTTGACGAAGGCAAGCCGCTGCCAGACCTCGTGATGATTGACGGCGGCAAGGGCCAACTCAGCGCGGCGGCTTCGGCGATGCGCGAGCTTGACCTCGAAGCCGTGCCGATGATTGGCGTCGTCAAACCGCCGCGCCGTCACAACGAAGTCTCGCACCTGCTCGTCAAGGGGCGCGAGCACGAGCCTGTCTTTCTAGATTCGCATTCGCCCGTGCTGCGCTTGATTCAGATGATTCGCGACGAGACGCACCGCACCGCTGTGCAGTATCACCGCAAGCGGCGCGAGTTGCGCGATTTCACTTCCGAGTTGACGGCGATTCCCGGCGTCGGCGACAAGCGCAAGACGCGGCTCTTGCGCAACCTCGGCTCAATTCAGCGCGTCGCCAATGCGAGCGTCGTCGAGCTAACGCCCTTCGTCGGGCGCAAGACCGCTGAAGACATCTTCGAGCACTTCCGACGCCAGCGCGCCCTCGCCGAAGGCGGGCGACCCGCAGGCGACGACGCGGAGACACGGCGACGCGGAGACGCGGCGAACGGCGACGTGACGAACGAGCTTGTTGTTGAGGACGAGCCGGGCGCTATTGCCATTGACGTGATTGACGCCGGGAGCATCGAGACGCGGCTCGACGACCCCGAAGGCGAGGCCGCAGACCTACAGCCGATTCGCTCCGTGGACCAACTGGGCCAGCCGCGCCCGCCGCGCCGCCGCACACGCAAACGCGGCGAACGCTCGACCAACCCGCACGCCGTCAAGCGCGAGAAACTATCGGGCGCGGAAGCGGAACAAGAAACGCCCGATGAAGCCTTGACGAATGATGAAGGCGCGGCTCTTCAAGACGAGTAGCCAAGCCCTTGTCATTCGTCAAAGCCCTCATCGCTCACATCACAAAGCCTTCATCGCTCACGTCGCCACGCTTTCGTCAAAGCCTTCGTCGTTTCTGTCGCAACGCTTTCGTCGCTCACGTCGCCACGCCTTCATCGTTCATTAAATCCGCCTTCATTCTTCCGAGCCTCTTCCGTATCTCTTCATCGTCTCTTCGTCCTGTGACAATCCGCAAAGTGTCACACGCGGGCGCGTTCGCGCGTCCTCGAAGTCTCTATTCTTTAAGCTGGCCTTCGTGGCGCTTTCGTTGTGATGAGAGTTTCAAATGAAGCCCATTAGTAATATCAATGCAGACTCCATGTGTCGGACTTTTCGTGCGGCTCAGTGGCTCAGGGATAGTTGATGACGGCTGTAAACGTTGCAGTTTCGTCGGCCTTGTGGGTTGGCGCGAGTGGCGCTCTCCTTGCCAAGTGATTTTCGGGAACTTGAACGAGCCGGGGACGTTTTATGAGAGCTTGGCGCGAGGCAACTTAAGGGCGGACGAAAACGTCTTAAACGCCTCATGACTCAGGCCACCTGACGGGCCGAATAATCAAACTTAGTTCGACCCATCGGCCACATGTAAATTAACCGGAGAGCGTCTTGACATGAGAAGATCTCTCCACATCGACAAGGGATATTTTTTGGGGAGGAAACCAAAATCATTATGCGTAAATTACTGCTTTTGACGGCATTCATTCTGGCCTTCGCGTCCGTTTCGTTCGCGCAGTCCACGGACGAGTACAACAAGGTCGAGTTCTACGGCGGCTACTCGCACGCGCGTGTTGACACCGGCGTTGACGATCAGGACTTTCAGGATTTCGTCGGGAACACTCGCGGCTTCAACGGCTTCGACACTTCGATCACCGGCAACCTGTCGCGCTACTTCGGCCTCAAGGCCGACTTCACCGCGCACTTCAAGAACGATAGCTTCACGGACACAGGCATCACGGTCACGTCCAAAGAGCGCATCTACAACTTGCTCGGCGGCGTGCAGGTCAAGGACAATTCGAAGGACGCTCGCGTCAAGCCGTTCGCGCACGCGCTGGCCGGTTTCGCGCACCAGACTTCGCGCTTCACCGCGCCGCTCATCACCGACACGTTTGAAGTAAAGGACACGAGCTTCGCTTTGAAACTCGGCGGCGGCTTGGACATCCGCGTCTCTCCAAAGGTTGACGTGCGTGTCATTGAGATTGACTACAACCCGATTTTCCTCGGCGACCAGACCATCCTGGGAACGACCTTCAACGGCCAGACTCAGCACAACTTCACCATCGGCGCCGGCATCGTCATCCACTAAAAACTCTCTTCTTCGGAAAGAGACTACACAAGAGCGGCGCGGACTCGATAAGAGTTCGCGCCGCTTTTTATCTTGCCGCTTCAAGCCTCTCCGTCTTCATCCATCGTTCATCAATTCTTTCGGCCACGGCTTTCGATAAAATTAATGCTTGACGATTGCCGCTTTGGGGCAGAGAATCATGACAAGTCTTTAACCCTTTGATGGTATGAACCGAGGCGAAAGCGGCGGCGCGCTGCTTTCGGATAAAGAGGCGAGAGCTTTTGCGCTGACAAAGCTGCTGTTGAGGGGCGCGGCGCGCGCCGTCCCGGCAAGCGTCAACGCGAAAGCTTCCGGCTTGATTCAGCGTCCGACTTAGATTCAAGGGAGAAATACGATGGCAAGCAAAGCAAGCATCTTCGGGCATCCGGTGCACCCGATGATTATTCCGTTCCCGTTCGCCCTCTGGACTTTCTCGTTGGTGGCAGACATCGTTTACATCTGGTTCGATAAGACCAACTGGGGCGTCGCCGCGTTCTACACGCTGGCCGGAGGACTGCTCGGCGCCGTTGTGGCCGCCGTCCCCGGCATCATTGACTGGATGGCAATCAAAGACCCGCAGGTGGCGCGGATAGCCAACTGGCACGCGCGCCTCAACGTCGTTGCGCTGCTGATTTTCGCCGTTGACTTATATCTTCGCTGGAAGACCAACGGGCAGATTGATAAAGACGGCATTAGCCTTCCCTTCATCCTGTCCGTGATTGGCGTCATCCTGATTTCCATTTCCGGCTGGCTCGGCGGCGACCTGTCCTACAAGCACGGCGTCGGCGTCCGCCCGCAACACGACACGCCGGAGCAGGAAGCTGCGAAAGTCAGATTCTCGTAGAAACAATCAAGGCGGAACTCCAAACTGAAGGAGACTTGCGATGAAAAGAATTTCTGCTTACCTGAGCGCGGCTTTAGTGACTTGCGCGCTGGCTCTGACGCTCTCGACGCCCGTCGCTCTGCGCGTGGTCAAGGCTTCCGACCTGCAAGAAAAGTGTGACGACTGCACCATCAGAAACGCTCGCCAGTTCGATCAATGTCTGGCTGTTCACGGCGAGACTTATCAACGCTGCTACGATGATTATAATGAGGGCGTCGTCCATTGCTTCGCGCACTTCTGCGAACAATAAGCGAGCGCTTTCGGCGAACGATAAGAATGACGGACAAGCTGTTGCCAGCTTGCCCGTCATCATTCATCTCGCGGCATTCGATTTTTATCCTTGCGGCGGCGGTGGCGGCGGCGCCTGTCCTTTTATGCCTGTGAAGTCGTAGGTGATGTGCATGCGGAGCGAGCCGTCAAGGACTTCCGCGCGAACGTCTTTGACCTGAGCCTTGAGCGTCCCGCCGGTGGCTTCGACCGGAACGTTGAGGGCGAGTTGCGGGGCGCGCAGGACTTCGAGCGGGTTGACGCGCTCGTTAATCGAGCGTTGGACGAAGAGCGTGACGATGCCGCCCGCGCCCGCAGGCACGCCTTCCAGGTTGACCGTCTCGACGTTGACCTGCCCGTAGACCGTCTGCTTGCCCTGATCGAAATATAGATTGACGCTGGCCTGCGCCGCGCCCTTGAAGTTCAGGCACGCGCCGAGCACGCTGTAGCTGCCGCTGAAGGCGAGCGGGGCGACGACCTTGCCCTGCGTAAAGCGAACGCCGGTCTTCGTCCCGCTGCCTTCGGGCGCGAGCGTCACCACGTCAGGGCAGCCGCCCTGAAACGCCGCCGGAAGATATTGCAGCTTATCCGGCGTCGCGCCGCCTTCCAGCGACGAGAGACGAAACGAAGGCCCGCCCATGTCGCGGAAGATAGAGCCGAGCAGGGCATCGAAAAACTTTTCGTCGAGCGTGACGAGAGCCGTGCCGCCTGCGTCTGGCGCGTTCGGGTCTGGAGCCTTGACCGGCACGCCGGGCATTGGCTTGCCGCGCGGCGCGCCCAGAAAAAAGAGCGTCAACACCACGCCTAGAATCAATCCGCCGAGCAGCGTCAGGACATATTTCATGCGTGTGGGTTTCTCCTTCTAATGCGACATCGAGGCTGACGGCGAAGCGGTCGCTGCGGGCGTCGGGCCGGAAGCGGGCGGAGGCGCGCTCATGCTCGACTTGAATTGTCCGAGCAGAGCCATCGCCGCTTGCACGACGAGGTTCACCTGCTGCTTGACCTGTTCGGGCGCTACTTTGGTCATGCCCTGCGGCTCTGCGAAGAGCGACGGGTCAACGCTCGTGTTGATGTTGCTCAACTCTGTGACGAGCTTGATGCCCTGCACGCCCTGCACATTGCCGGAAGCCGCGAGGACTGATTCGGAGCGCAGCGGCAGCCCCGTCTCTTTGTCAATGTAGATGAAGGCTTCGGTGGAGACATCGCCCGCCTGCGTGCCTGTGCTCGACTTGCCCGCGCAGCGATACTTCGTGACGGCGCGATTATTCAACTGTTCTTCGCCTTGCAGCGCGCAGCCCTGCATGCTTTTCACGGAGCCGACGGCTTGCCCCGGCGTCATCGCGGTCGGAACCTCAAAGCCGACCGATTCGGGCGTCAACTCCGCATACTGCTTGCGATTCGCGGCGATGATGTAGCGCTTGCTGCCCACGTCCAGAAAGGTCAATTGTTCGCCGCCCGGAACCTTGATGGTGACGCGGCGGTCGGCCCCGTTTTTGGCGAAGTCGGCGGCGAGCGGCGGCAGGCTGGTCGTTTGTCCATTGCCCTGCGATTCAATCCTGAGCGTGATGGTCGTGCTGTACTGGTCGGGCTCGCGCGTTTCGATGGTTGTGCCTGTGATGGGCGGCGTGTTGCTGTTGGCGTTCGTCGCCGGCGTGTTCGAGTTGACGCTGGTCGTGTTGGTCGTCGTCGTTGAGTTGGTCGCAGGGTTCTGCTGGCACGCGCTCGTGAAGATGAAGAGCGAACAGAGTGTGGCGATAAGCAAGCCTTGACTTCGGGGCCGGGCACAGTTGCGCATGAGATAAATCTCCTCGGTGTCGTGCGGCATAGGGGAAGCCGCCGGGATGTTAGAACTGTCTGGAAGGGAACTGGCCCCAAGCATAACACGCAACGCACGGCGCGGAAAGAGGGACGCGGAGACGCGGCGACACGGGGACAGCAAAGCCGAGATGAATTAGCTGTCATCGCATCTTGCTTTGCGGCACATCTGCCTGAACGCATCTTCACGCTCAACTTCTCCGCATCGCCTCGGTCGCCGTGTTCCCGCGTCTCCGCGCCGCCGCGTCCCCGCGAGGGTCTTGACTCGTCCGGCGATTTAGCGTAGAAGCGGCAATGCTTTCACAGTTCCCCTTCGAGTGAGTGAATGAAAACATGAAAAAGATTTGTCTGATGCTGGCGCTGGCCTTGAGCCTGACGGCGTGCGGCCTGCGAGATAAGCGACCGGCGGAGATGAGCAGCACGGATGGAGGCGCAGCAAACGGCTCGCCGGGAGCTACGACCGCCGCGGGGAAAACTTCGTCGGGCGGCGACACGGGCGGCGAGCCGGTCGAGCGTCCTGAGCCGACCGCCGCGCAGACCGCCGCGCTCGCGGGCGGCCAGACCGTCACATGGGATCAGCAGGGCATCACATGGACGCTGCCCGCCGGTTGGAAAAAGCAGAACGTTGACACCAAGAATCTGCTCTACACGGCGGGCGACGGCGCGGTTCTCATCGGCTCTATCTCGACGATGGACGACAGCTTCCCGACCGACATCAGCCTCAAGGCATTTTATGATGGAGCGAAGACGCGCAAGAAGGCGGGCGAAGTTGACGAACTGCGCTATCTCGAACTGGACGGCCTGCGCGGCGTGCAGTTTCGTGAGTCGCCCGAAAAGCCCGACGACTTCAAGCGCCTCCAATGGCTCGCCTACCGCAAGTACGCGGGCCAGACGCAGATGATTAACCTGATGCTCTCCACCAGCAACAAAAACTTCGCCAAGCATCAAGACGAGTTCTACGCCATCCTCTACTCGACCAAGCCCGTCCACTAAGCGCAGCAACGGCGCTGAACGCGAAACGATGAAGGCCGCGGCGGCAAATTATTCGGAGCGAAGCTGTCATCCTTCGCTCATCGCCGCCGCGGCCCATAAATCGTCCGCCTCCGTGCGCTCGAAGGCGGTCGTAGCTCCCATCCTTTGACTGAGGAACGCGCTCACCAACTCCGGCGACATGTAGAGCATCGTCCTGCCGAGCCGATTGCTCTGTGCCTCTGCGTGCTTCAGTTGTCAGGCGTCGTCCTCGACTTTGGCGTAGGCCATCATCTCGACTGTGCCGTCGTCGAAGCGGCGACGCATGCAGCGCACCTTATCGCCGGTCGCAAATTCCCATTGCTCGTCCTCCGGCTTTTCCGTCACGATTTGATAGAGATTGCCGCGCAGGTGGCGCGCGTCAACGGCGCGGCTGGATTCTTTGTCAGTATGGTAGACGTAGATTTCAGTGAGGTCGTCCATAGCGATTTCGCTCGCTCCGTAAAAAATTAACTGACGGTCGGCTTCAGTCCGCCGCCTCTGTGATGTAGGAAGTGGGCGCGTCGGCGTGCGGGACGAAGCAGCGACGGCAGCGCGCTTCGTACATGCTGCCCGCGCCGACGGCGACGCGCTCTTCCGACTCGAAGGTGCGCTGCGAATAGTTGGCGGGCTGGCCGCAGCGAACGCAGATGGCATGCGTCTTGGTGATGTATTCGGCGACGGCTAAGAGTTGCGGCATCGGCTCAAAAGGGCGGCCCGTGTAGTCCTGGTCAAGCCCTGCGATGATGACGCGCATCCCGCTGCGCGCCAACTTGTTGGCCACCTCAATCAGTTCGTTGTCGAAGAACTGTCCCTCGTCAATGCCGACGACTTCCGTGCCTTTCTCGATGCGCGCCAGGACTTCGGCAGCCGTTGCGACCGCCACCGATTCGTGGCGCATCTCGGAATGGGAAACGATGTGGTCGTGTGAATAGCGCACGTCAATCGAGGGCTTGAAGACCTGCACTTTCTGGCGCGCGATGCGGGCGCGACGCAGGCGGCGAATCAACTCTTCGGACTTGCCCGAAAACATCGAACCCGCAATCACCTCAATCCAGCCGGGCGTCGTGTGCAAGTGGCTGACGTGCTCGTCGTTGCCCTGCGCGGTCAGTTCTTCCATCTTTCGCTATCCTTAAAAAAGAATTTCTGCGGGCGCGTCCGTGCTGCGAGTCCTGCGGCATCTAACCTGGCCGCACGCCGCCCCGTGTGGGCGCGCGCGAGTTGAAGGCCAACGACAAGGCTGAGTCTGTTGGAACGGCGCAGGGGCGGCCAAAAGGTGACGTGGCCTCGCAAGCTCATCGCGCCACACGCTAGCGGCGGCGGCGCGATTGAGAGGCTATAACAGACTGGCATCAGGCGTCAAAGAGCGCGCCGAAAGGCGCTTGCTTGACATTCGATGCGCTGCTTGTTGTAATCAAATTTCACTGACCAGTTCGGAGCTTGAGCCATCCCTGCCGGAGTCCGACAGCTTTCGTCTTAAGCCTTCCGAACCCCTGACTCACGGCTCCGAAGCGCAGCATTGTGGAAGAGGTGATGTAGCTCCGATGGAAGAACTCGTTTACGATTGGAATAAGGTTGAGCAGTCGCAGCCCGCGCCCAATCGTCATATCGGTTTCGACGACGAAACCCTGCGCGACGGGCTGCAATCGCCGAGCGTCAGCGAACCGCCCGTCGAGAAGAAGATAGAGTTGCTACACTTGATGGACGCCCTCGGCATAGACACCGCCGACATAGGCTTGCCGGGCGCGGGTGGCACGCACGCCGCCGGAGTCGAACGCCTCGCGCGCGAAATTGTCGAGCAGAAGCTAAAGATTCGCCCCAACTGCGCCGCGCGCACGCACATCGCAGACATCCAACCCATCGCAGACATCTCGCAGCGCGCAGGCATCGCCATAGAGGCTTGCACCTTCATAGGCTCTTCGCCCGTCCGTTTCTATGCCGAAGACTGGACGCTCAAGAAGCTTCTGGAAATGACGAAAGAGGCCGTCACCTTCGCCGTTCGCGAAGGCTTGCCCGTGATGTACGTCACAGAGGACACGACGCGCGCAGACCCCGCGACGATTCGCGCTCTCTACACGGAGGCCATCCGCGCGGGCGCTCGCGCCGTCTGCGTTTGCGATACGGTCGGACATTCCACGCCCGACGGGGCGCGCTCTGTCGTCGCCTTCGTCAAAAAGATTATCGCGGAGCAGGGCGAGCCGGTCAGGCTCGACTGGCACGGCCATCAAGACCGCGGCCTCGGCGTCATCAATTCCATCGCGGCCATCGAAGGCGGCGCAGACCAAGTTCACGGCTCGGCCCTCGGCGTCGGCGAGCGCGTCGGCAACACGCCGATGGATCAACTGCTCGTCAATCTCAAGCTGATGAACTGGATTGACCTGGACCTTTCGCGCCTCGGCGAATACTGCGAAGTCGCCGCGGACGCCTGCGGCTGGACGATTCCCTACAACTATCCGGTCTTCGGGCGCGACGCCTTTCGCACCGCCACGGGCGTCCACGCGGCCGCCGTCATCAAGAGCTACCGGAAGGGCGACCCCGGCCTCGCCGACCTCGTTTATTCAGGCGTCCCCGCGGGACTCTTCGGCCTCAAACAGAAGATTGAAATCGGCCCCATGAGCGGCAAGTCGAACGTCATCTACTGGCTCGAATCGCGCGGCTTTGAGGCCAGCGACGAGCGCGTCGCACGCATCTACGACCACGCCAAGCAAGCGGTCGCCGTGCTCGAAGAAGACGAAGTAATGAAACTGGTTTGAAAGCAGTGACGAGTGACGAGTGACAAGTGATGAGCTAAGCAATGAGCAACGAGAGATGAATGATGAATAATGGATGATGAGTTAAGAGCAGCCTGCTATTAGTTATTACTCATCACTCATTACTCATCGCTTAATATTCATCACTCATCGTTCATCTCTTGTCCCTTCTTACTCTTGCTCGCTGCTTGTCACTCTTAACTTGTCACTGTCTTTATGGTCACTTCCCTGACGCTCGCCCCTGAGCAAATCATTAAAGAGTTGTTGCTGTCCGCGCGTGTGCGCGAGGCGTTGCGGTTTTTTGAGGCGCGTGCGGATTCGATTACGGATGAGCAGGTGGCTATCTGTTCTATCCCTGCGCCGCCGTTTGGCGAGGCCGCGCGGGCCGCGTATTTGCGCGAGCGGTTCCGCGCGCTCGGCTTGAGCGACGCGGGTTTGGACGAGGAAGGCAACTGCGTGGCTTTGCGACGCGGAGGCTCGCCCGCGCCGCTGGTCGTCGTCAGCGCTCATCTGGATACTGTCTTTCCGGCGAGCGCCGATTTCACGGTGCGACGCGAGCAGCATCGCCTGCTGGCTCCGGGCATCGCCGACGACGGTTGCGGGCTGGCGGCGTTGCTGGCCTTGCTCGGCGCGCTCGAAGCCAATCACGTCGAGACGGAAGGCTCGCTGCTCTTTGTCGGGACGGTCGGCGAGGAAGGCGAGGGAAACTTGCGCGGGGCGCGGCACCTTCTGACGCGCGGCGAGTGGGCCGGGCGCATTGACAGCTTCATCAGCTTCGACGGGCCGGGCATAGAGCGCATCACGCACGCGGCCCTCGGCTCGCATCGTTATCGCGTCCGCTTGCGCGGCAGCGGCGGTCATTCGTGGGGCGACTTCGGGATGGTCAATCCGGTTCACGCTTTGGGTCGAGCCGTCGCGCGTCTCAGTTCTTATCCTGCGCCGACGCGCCCGCGCACGACCTTCAACGTCGGGCGCATAGAGGGCGGCGAAGGCGTCAACGTGATTCCGCGCGAAGCGACGATGGACGTGGACTTGCGCTCGGCTTCAGCCGAAGAGCTTCAACGCCTCGACGCCTTCTTTCGTCGCGCCGTGCGCGAGGCCGCGGACGACGAGAACGCCGCGCGCAGGGCTGGCGACCCGCCGCTTGAGCTTGAGTTGAAGATGATAGGCGAGCGGCCTAGCGGCGAAACGCCCGCCTCCGCGCCCATCGTGCGCCTCGCCGAAGAGGCGACACGCTTCCTAGGCTATCGCCCGCGCCTGGACCGCTCCTCGACCGATTCCAACATCGCCATCTCGCTCAACGTGCCAGCCATCACGCTCGGCGCCGGAGGCTCTTCCGGCAACTCACACACGCTCGACGAATGGTTCGACCCGCGCGGTCGTGAGACGGGCCTCAAACGCGCCCTGCTCGTCACGCTCGGCCTCGCCGGAATCAAATAAGCCCTACACAACAATCTAACAGGCACAGCGCAACGTGCGCGGGGATTGCGCGACGCTGCGCTGTGCCGCGCCCGCGGACGAAAAAGGGGCTTCAGTGGACAAAAAACTGGAGTCAGCGGCTCGTCCACTGACTTCAGTGACTCGTCCACTGACTCCAGCGGTTCATCCGCTGGCTTCAGTGGCTCGTCCGCTGACTTCCCCGGCTCGTCCGCTGACGCCCCTCGTTCGTCCACTGACTTCCCCGGATGAACGAGGGGCGTCCCGGATTTGTCCGGGGAAGTCCCGGATTCGTCCGGGGGAATCCGGTTTTTTCGGGCGGAAGGCCAAAGGGAAAGGCGTAAGCTGCTGCCTTGACAGTCGCTTACGCCTTTTGCATGTTTTTTGCTGCTTTAGTTAATCGGTATCGTGACGGTCGTGGAGCCTGCTTTTCCGGCGGGGAAACGCTTCTGGCGGGCGATGCGTATGGCGTTGCTGTCGCCGCCCGAAGCGGAGGTGACGCGGCCCGCTTCGTCGTAAGTGACTTGCACCGACGCCATCTTCGGGCCGGGCTTCGCCACTTCCGGCTTCTTGACGGCCTCTGCGCCCGTGGGCGTCGCGGTCGCCGCGCCGTCCTGCGCCTTCGCCATCGCGTTAGCCTTCTCCGCGGCCTTCATGCGGTCGCGCGCTTCACGCTCGCGCCGCGCGGCCAGGGCCGCCGCGTCGCTGGCGCTTGGGTCTGTCGCGCTGGCCGTGGGCGCAGCCTGTTCGGGCTGGCCCGCGGGCGCATCGCTCGAAGCGTTGGGGGCTGCCTGCGCGGCCTGTTCCGCTAGCGGCGCGGCCTGCTGTTGCTGAGCGGCGGCGGGCGCGGCCTTCTTGCCATACCAACCGGCGGGGAAGCCGACGGCGGCGATAATCAATACGACCGCAGCCGCGACCGCAGCGTAAACCGGCATCTTGCTCTTGCCGCTTTCCGCAGAGCCTTCGACCGTCAGCGAGAGCGGGCTGACGGGCTGCCCCTTCTTCGCAGACTTAATCTTCGGCGCAAGCTCGTCGCCGACCAAATCGTCCACATGGTCGTCCGCATATTCCGGCTCGTCTAGATACGAGAGGTCGCCGTCAACGAAAGCGTCTTCCGGCTTGATGCCTTCATCCAGCCGGCGCAAGCCTTCGAGAGCCACCTGCGTCCAGGGCTGATGGATGGTGCGGCGCGTCGTGGCAAACGATGGACTGAACTTGAAGGAAGCATTGTGTAGCGTCAGCGCGAAGTACACCGCGTCAACGCCGTTCAGCACTCCGATTTTCGCGTCAACCAAATCGCCGCTCTGAAAATAGAAGAAGCCGGGAGCGGGCGTGTAGGCGACCTTCAGCCGTCCAGTCTTGCGCTGGTTGCAGAAGAACTCGATGAGCTCCGTCAGGGAAAGGTCACTAAGCTGTCCAGTCAATGCCATATACTTAACCTCAGGTTTTGATGCGAGTGTTTGTGGTTGGTGGGGGAACGGGTGTTGGTTTCTGCTTCGAGAACAACCCGGCGCGCTCGTCTTAAGCGTGTCGCAAAAAGCGTGACGGGTCGTTCTCGAAGATGTCTGGCAGTGTCGCTCTACTTGGGCAGACCGAAGTTGTAGTTGATGACGCCTGTGATTTTGACGGGCTGGCCGGAGAGCAGCGTCGGCGTAAAGCGCGCTTGCTGAGCCGCCTGCACGGCGGCCTGCTGCAACAATGAGTGTCCGCTCGTCGCCTTCGCGGAAATCACTTTGCCGGAGCCGTCAATCACCACTTCGACCGTCACCATGCCAGCCGCCCGCGCGTTTCTCGCGGCCTGCGGATAGACGGGGACGGGCAAGCTGGTGGCCTTGCCGTTCAGGACGCCGCCGGAGATGGGCTTGACCGGAGGCTTGACCATGGGCTGCTTCGGCGCGGCTTCCGCTTCCGGCTTGGCCGCCCCATTGTCCTGCGCCGCCGCGCTCGTCTTCAACATCGCGACCGCGTTGGCAGGCGTCGGCGGCGGAGCCGATGACATCAGGGCCGCCTCCGTCGTGCCGTTCGCGGGCTTGTTGACGACCGCGCCGCCAGCGACGTTCGGCAGAGCCGTAGAGCTTGAAGCAGCAACGCTCGACGAAGGAACATTCGGCAGAGCTTGCGCGGGCTTGGCCGCTGCCGGTTGGCTCATCTTGGCCAGAGTCGCTTCGTCGAGATAATAAGTGATGGTGCGATAGGTGACTTCCGTCGGCTCGAAATTGATTTTGCCGCCTTCGATGACGGCGACCGAGGTGGTCATCTTCGTCCAGTTGCCGAAGCTGTCAAATTCGTAAGCGTAGATTTCTTTGCTCAACAGCGTGCCGCTTTCGTCTTGCAAAGTCATCTCCATAATGTTGCCCTTGTCGTCGTACTTGTAAACTTCCTTGCCGGTCAACGTCGCTCCCGCCACAGGGAAATAGGCGTTCTCGACCTTGCCGCCCTTAATATCATAAGCCGCCGTCTCCAGCGCCGCGCGCGGCCCTTCGACCGACTTGCCACCCTTGTTCGCCAGTTTCGCCGTCTCGGTCCGCACCCTCCGCACAGGGCCGACCAATCCGTCGCGGTCACGGTCTGTGTCCGGCAAGACGCTGAACAAAGAGACTTGCCGCCCGGCGGACAGCGAAGACCAGTTGCTCAGGGCAAACGCAGACGAACTGCACGCCGCAACGACCAGAATCATCATCAAGGTTGGGTTTATTCGCTTCAACATAAGCTTTAAGCTCCTGAATCTATTTTTGTGAGCGGCCCTTAGAATCGCGGGCAAGTGTGGGCGAGGCAAGCTGCGCTGTCCCGAAAATCTGCGAGGAATCGCTATCCGGAATTGTTTGCCCTGCGCGGTGTGACCGGCTTTATTGACTCTGCTCTGCGGCAGGCGAAGTAGTCAAAAGGTGAGCAAACAACGTGTGCGACCTGCGGTGTCGCCGACTTCGGATGAGGCCCGCTGCCGACTAATCTGGCAGCGGATTTATATTACACTGGCCAACATGGTTTGTCTACAGAAAACATGGGCCAACGAAAAAGCCTTGCCAGAAACACCGTGATTGCTCATTGAAATGGGGTGAGTCTATCGTTCGGACGATTCGCTGTAGGCCGCGAGCAGGGCGGCGATGGCATCGATGGGGCGCGTGCCTCTGGCCTCGGCGGTTTCGTTGTTGCAGATGATGGAAAAGGCCAGAAGCTCGTCGTCTGTGATGGCATAGCCGGAGAGTGAGTTGATGTAAGTGAGCGTGCCTGTCTTGGCGAGGACGCGGCCAGCCGCAGAGCGCAGGCGAAACTTCAATGTGCCGTCGCGTCCGGCGACGGGCAGCGAATCGCGGAAGACTCCGGCCACGGGACGCCGCGCGATGTTGGCGAGCAGCCGTGCGGTGGCCGAAGGGGTAATCAAGTCGAGGCGCGAGAGGCCGGAGCCGTCGTGAAGCGCGAGGCTACCGGTTGCGATGCCTGCTTGTTCGAGCCACTGGCGAACGACGGCGAGCCCTGCCTGGTCGTCGTTGCGCTCGCGCATCTTCTTTTGGTCTGACTCAGGAGCGAGCGCGCCGCGTTCTTTGCCGAGCGTGCGGAGGATTAGTTCCGCGTTGAGGTTGATGCTTTCCTTGTTGGTGGCGCGGGCAATCTCGCCGAGCGATTTGCTTTGGACGGAGGCGAGTTCAAAGGCGCGTGCGGGGTCGAACGCTTCGCCTTCAAGGTGCGAGCGGGCGTCTCTGCTTTGCGTTTCGCCTTCGACGGAGATGCCGCGCTCCCTGAGCAGGCGGCGAAAGAGCGTGGCGGCCCAGAGCGCGGGTTGGTGTATGGAGAGACGCGCGCTCAGGCCGCGACTGCCCGCGGGGAAATCGCCCCACACGCGCACTTCGTTATCGGAGAGGCCGCGCGTGATGCCGAGCGTGGCCGGAGCATTGCTCTCGACGACGTTGGTTTCGTCGTGTAGGTGAACGTAGTCTGTGTCGGGTTCGACTTTGATGGCGGCCTGCGCCGTGGTCTTGCCCGGAGGCTTGATGTTGATGTTCACTTCGTTGTCGTTGACGGTCAACGCGCTGACTTCGGCGCCGAAGTACCACTGGACATCGTTCCAGAGCCAGCCATCGCCGAGCGGGTCGCCGCGAAAGTAGCTCTCGTCGCCGATGAGTCGCCCGCGCACGCGCCGCACGCCGCGACGATAGAGAGCGTCTGCGAGTTGGGCCATCGCGCCGGGGCCGTCCTTCGTCTTCTCGGAAGAGAAGTCGGGAGCGCCACGACCGTAGAGCAAGAGGTCGCCGTCAATCGTGCCGTTCGTGTCGGGTTGCGCGGTGGCATAGACGGAGGTTTGCCAGCGATAGTCCGCGCCGAGCAGGTCAAGCGCGACGGCGGTCGTATAGACTTTCATGTTCGAGGCGGGAGTGATGGGCGCGTCGGCGTTGCGCGCATAGAGCGTGCGCCCGTCGCGCAGGCTCATCACGTAGATGCCCCAACGCGCCTGAGCAAACTCGCTCTCGTCAATCAGGTGGTCTATCTCGCGGGCGAGTTGGGCGGAGGCCGCGGATGTGGCGACGTTTGATGAGAGCGTTGCTGGCGCGAGTGGTTGCGGCTTTGTGGGAGCGTCGGATTGTTGCTCAGTGGCGCGCTTTTCTTTGGCGGGAGCCTTGCGCTCTTTGGCTTGAGCCGAACCGTGCGCGCTCTGGTTCAAGAGCGGTCTTGAGACGGCGAAGGCGAGCGTGAAGATGAGCGTGGCGCAGAGGGCGGCCAGCAGAAGACGCCGCGTGTGGTGTGCAGATTTCATTATCTTGTAGTGTCCGAAGTAATGCTTGTTGTGTTCGGGGCCATGCTCTCAACTGGCGAAAAGTGTCGAGGTGCGGTTGCTTGCGAGCAGGGCGCGCGTCGCCGCATAGACTTCATCGGTCGTCAACTCTTTAATCGTTCGGCTGTAGATGACGCGATGACGCTCTTCGATGGGGACGAAGCTGTTGGGGGTTGGACGGTCGAGCAGGGCGACGACCGCTGCGCCGACGGCGGTGGCGATGTGCATCGGGCCTGTGTCGTTTGAGACGAAGGCGGAGAGGCGCGAGAGGGCTGCGGCCAACTGCGGAATCGTGAGCCGGTCGAAGAAGACGGTCGAGCGCGGGAAAGAGGCTCGCATCTCTTTGACGAGGGCGCGCTCTTCCGGCCCCGCGAAGACGATGACGCGAACGCCGTCGTTGCGCACGAGCATGTCTGCCAACTCGCTGAAGCGCTCCATGGGCCAACGCCTGCCGGGATGGCCCGCGCCGGGAAACAGCCCGACGAGCATCGTCTCGCGGTCGGCTTTCTCCTTCGTCAACATCTGTTCGACGGCGGCATGGTCTTCGGGGCGCGTCGGCAGTCGCGGCACACGCGGCGCGTCTTTAATGCCGAGCGGAATCAGCACGTCAAGGTAGCGGTCAATGGCGTGCTTGCTGTCGCTGTTATCTTCGATGGGAGCGCGCGGGCGAAAGTTGGAGAGATAGTCGAGCGAGCGCCCTTGTCGTCGCGCGTAGAGACGTTGCTGCGCGCCGGAGAGAAAGCCGAGCAGGTTCGTCTCCGACAAGCTGTGCAGGTCAATGACGAAATCAAATTTGGCGCGGCGCACTTCCTTGACGAAGCGCGCGATGCGAACAATGGCGAGCGGCTTCGGCCCGTCGCGCAGGGAAACGCGGTCAACCGGCATCACCGCGTCGCTGTAGCCGGAAAGCTCGACGATGGGCGCGCCCGGTTTGCCGACGGCGACGGTGATGCGCGCGTGCGGAAACTTTTGGCGAATCGCGCGCAGCGCGGGCAAGCTCAGCACCACATCGCCAAGCTGGCCGAAGTCTATGACGAGAATATTACGCGGGTCGAAACTCATCGCTTAACGATGAACGCGGAACGACGCAACGATGAATGAAAGATTAGCTCTCGATAGCTCATCCTTTATCGTGCGCGTCGCTCCGCGTTCATCCTTTCTTTCTTCACTTCCATAGCCCCAGGTCTTTGAGGAAAGTTTCCAGCTTGGCTTTCCTGAGAATCTCTGCGACGGCGGGGCGTTCGAGTTTGGGGGCGATGGGCTTGGGGGTGTCTGCGACGGCGTAGGCCGTGATGGCGACGATGGCCGCGCCCGCCGCCAGATTGTGCGCGTCAACTTTGTCTATCGTGTCGCTCGATTTGTGATGCACCTCGCCGTAGTGCGTCATGTCAACCCAGAGGTCAAGGGCGGGGACGCCTTCGAGCATGAAGGCGCCGTGGTCTGTGTCGAAGCTCGCCTCCTGCGAGATGCCGTTGCCGCTCAGGTTGGCGAGCAGGGATTCGCTGATGGGCTTGAGCGCGTCCGCTACGTCTTCGCGTCCTTCGACTTTCCAGCCGCGCGGGTGGCCCGCCCCGTTGTCCGTGTTAAGCACGGCGACACACTTCGGCAACTCCGCGGCGTGCGCTTTAACGTAAGCCGTCGAGCCGAGCAAGCCCTGCTCTTCGCCGCCCCACAAAGCGAACCTGATGGAACGACGCGGAGCGCGACCGCTCTCCGAGATAGCGCGCGCCGCTTCCAGGACCATCGCGCAGCCTGAGCCGTTGTCCTGCGCGCCCGTGCCGTAGTCCCACGAATCAAGATGCGCGCCGACGATGACCCACTCGTCAGGCGTCTCGCGTCCCGGTATCTCCGCCACGACGTTGCTCACTTCGACGGGGCCGGTCACTTTGTTCTGATACTCAAACTCTATCTCCAGCGGGTTGTCTTCGCTGACGCCCTCGTTGCGCTCTATGTATCTTTCGATGAACTGCGCATCCTCGCGTCCCACCTGCGCGACGGGCAGCTTCGGCATCTCAGTTCCCCACAAAGGGCTGAAGGCGCTGTGAACGTTGTTGGGTGTGCTGTCCGGCAACAGCACGGCGATGGCACCCGCATCCTTGAGACGCTGGAACGAAGCGGTGAAGAGACCGAATGCCTCCGAGAAGCCGCCCGCGAAGACCTTCTTCAAGTCAATCATGACGATGTGGCCTTTAATCTCTTCGGCCTCTTCCTTAATCTTTTGCGGCGTGATTTCTTCGAGCAGCACGACCTCGCCTTCGATACCTTTGGCGGGCGTCGAAGGCGTCCAGCCGAGCGGCTCAAGCGCGATGGGTCGCCGCATCGGTGTCAGCAGCGTGGCGCGAGCCCGCCCGCGCTCCCAACCGTGCGCGATGGTGAACGTCTCCATCTTGATATTCTTGATGCCCATCGCGCGAAACTGCGCGGCGGCCCACGCCGCAGACATGTTGTAAGCCGAAGAACCCGTCAGGCGTCCGCCGAACTGGTCGGCAAGCACCTTGAGATAAGCCATCGAGTTGCCGCCGACGAAGATGGAACCCGCAATCCGCCCGGACACCTGTTGAATATCGCCAACCTGTTGCGCCGAGACTGTGGCCGGGCGCGGCGCCAGCGCGAGGGCCAGCAAGAGAATCAGAAGCATTCGTCTCATCAAAGCTTTTCTACTCCTTCAAAGGGGAATCACTCGCCGTTGCCCTTCATCATACATGATGCGAGGGACAGAACGGCAGTCAACCGCTTCTGTCCCTCGCATCAAAAACGGGCGCGCGAACTTTAAACGCGCGCCCGTCGTCTCACACGCCGCAGCCGTCCTACTTCGCCGGAGCGTTGTCGGCGCTGGCGAGAAATCTTTTCAGCCGCGCGCTTCGTTTCTGTACGCTCGTGCCGCGCAGAGCCTTCTCTTCCGGGTCTGGCTCGACCTGCTGCCCCGTGTCGCCAGCCTCCTGAGCCTCCGCGACGGCGCTGTCGCCGCTGCTCTCTTCGGGGTCGTAGTACAAGGCGTTCTCGCAGTAGCGTTGAGCCAGTTCGATGAGCGACTTGTTGTTGAGCTTCTCGGCCACCAGCGTCAACATCTCTTGCGCCATGTACGGCGGCTCTTCGACGACGGTGTGTAGATAGGCGAGAATGAACGGAACGAGCCGCGGGTCGTCCCCGTGTTTGACGATTTCAATCAGAATGGCTTCATTGTCGCCGAGGGTCTTGGCGCTGAAGAGCGCATCGGCCAGACGTGTCTTTTGCTCGTCGGTCAACAGCTTCGCGAACTCAGGACTGTCGAGCCAGAAACGACGGGCCGCGATCTTCTCTTCGACGGGTTGCTCGACGGCGGTGACTTCCTCCAGCTTGTTCTCAACAGCGTTGTCCTCGCCAGCCGCTCCGTCTTCAACAGTTGTTTCAGCGGCATTGTCCGTGATGCCTGGTTCGGCTCCCGCGCCGTTGGCATCCTCGCCCCCTATGTTCTCTTCGCTCGCGTCCGTGGCTACCGCCTCCGCCCCGGATTCATCTTCAGACTCCTTGGCCTCGTCGCTGCGGTCGTAGAGCGCGCGATTGGTGGCTGCGAGTTCGTAGGCTCCTTCCCATCGCGTCGCGGGCTCTTCGGCGCAGCGGACGAGCCACTCGACGAGCCGCGCGTTGTCCGGCTCGGCATCCAGCATAATCGCCGCCAACTCTTCAATCCGCTGCGTGTAGATTTTCAAGTCGGCATCGGTGAGCTTCTTGACGCAATAGGTTGCGTCCGCCATCTCATAATCTTCTCCATCTTTGCGTCGTTGAAGAAAGACGAGCAGCGTGTCGTCGGGCGTGTACCCGCTAAAGTCGTTCCGCTTGGCCTGCGCATCCTGCTGCTCGACATCTCCCGAAAAGACCCAGTTGTCGTGATAAACGTAGAGGGTGTAGTGGTCGCCTTCGCCCTTGAGCGTCGAAGTGACGTAGAGCGTAGTCTTCAAAGTGGTCTTGCGATAGTAGGCTTCAAACGAGATCTCCATCGGGACGGTCTCGCCGATGTGGGCGACGACGATGCGGTCGCTCTCAAGATAGAGCGCGCGCAGCGGGCGCGGCGGCGGCCCCCCGCAGGCGGACGCATCCGGCGTCCGGGCAAACGATGCGATGACGGCGATGACGGCGGCGCCAAGGATGAACAGGGCCATGCGCCTTGACCTGAACTGTGCAGACAGACGTGCGGTAGGCATGAGCGGACTCCTTTGGGCTTGAGCGCTACTTCGGACGAGAGCGGCAGCGAATGCGAGTCACAAGAAAAACGTCACCCGCCGGCTGGCCGCAGGTTTCCAGACGCAAAGGCATGCCGGGGAGTGTCGCCGGCGTGGAAGGTTGGCCGAAATGCTGGATGCGCAACCCACGAGAGCCGACGCAAGCCTGTCGCTGTTTCGTCTATGAATACAAAACTCGCCGGAATGGTTGCATACGCGGCGCGCAAATTTATTTGTCGCTCACAGCGACGGGCCACAACGAGCAGGGCCAGCGTCTTCACCCTTCGACGCCAACATCTTTCGCCAAGCTCATGGCCTCCTGCACAAGCTTGTCCGGCGCGCTAAGCTTTCCAGTCTTCACGGGTTCTCGTCTGTCCGGCTTAGACACCGCCGCCGGATGAGATGTTCCAGCCTGCATGGGATGAGATGTTCAGCGAGCTTGGCTCTTAAGTTTCGCGCAAATCGCGCCCGGTCATCTCGGCTGGCTTTTCGACGCCGAGCAGTCCGAGGATGGTCGGGGCAACATCTTCGAGCGCCGCGTCGCCGCGCAGTTTGAGCCCGCGCGCAGCTTCGTCAACCAGATGAAAGGGAACCGGATTGGTAGTGTGCGCCGTGTGCGGCTGGCCCGTCGTGAGGTCGAGCATCTGCTCGCAGTTGCCGTGGTCGGCGGTGATCAGCGTTTGGCCGCGAGCGCGCCGGATGCCCTTCGTAATCCAGCCGAGGCAGGTGTCAACGTATTGCACGGCCTCGATTGTCTCCTTCAGTTTTCCGGTGTGGCCCACCATGTCGGGGTTGGCAAAGTTGATGATGAAGACATCCGTTTCGCCTTCCTCAATCGCGCGCAGAACCTTGTCCGTCACTTTGAAGGCCGACATCTCAGGCGCCAAATCGTAGGTCGCAATCTTGGGCGAAGGCACGAGCAAGCGTCGCTCGCAGGGATATTCTTTCTCGACGCCGCCGTTGAAGAAGTAGGTGACGTGAGCGTACTTCTCCGTCTCGGCGAGGCGGAAATTGCGCACGCCAACGCGCCCGAAGACTTCCGCCAACACGTTCACATGCTGCCTGGGGCCGAAGGCTATGCGGAGCGGAAACGTCTTGTCGTACTGCGTGAAGCAGACGAAATCAACAAGGGGTCGCTTGGGCGTCGGGAAACCGCCGAAGCCGGGGACGGCGAGCGCGTTCGTAATCTGTCGAGCGCGGTCGGGCCGGAAGTTGAAGAAGATAACGGCGTCGTCCGCTTCGATGGTGGCGACCGGCTCGCCCGTCTCGCGCTCGACGACGATGGGTTCGACAAACTCGTCCGTCACGCCGCGTTCGTAAGAAGCGCGAATCGCCGCCACAGGGTCAATCACGCGCTCGCCTTCCGCATGGACGAGCAGACGGTAGGCGCGCTCCGTGCGTTCCCAACGCTTGTCTCTATCCATCGCGTAATAACGCCCGACGACCGAAGCGATGCGCCCGCAACCGATGTGGCCACACTGCACCTGCAAGGCTTCAACGTAGCCGTAGGCCGACATCGGCGGCGTGTCGCGCCCGTCCAGAAAGCAATGCACGTAGACGCGCTGAAGCCCACGCTGCTTCGCCATCCGCAGCAACGCGTAGAGATGCTCCTGCGACGAATGAACCTGCCCGTCCGAGACGAGGCCCATCAAATGCAGAGCCTTGCCCTTCGTCTTCGCGCTAGCAATCGCTTGCACAAGCGCTTCGTTTTGGTAAAACTCGCCCGTCTCAATCTCGTGGTCAATCCTCGTCAAGTCCATGCGGACGACGCGACCCGAACCGATGTTGAGATGGCCGACTTCCGAGTTGCCCATGATGCCGGCGGGCAGCCCGACGCGCTTGCCCGAAGCTTCGAGCAAGGTCTGCGGGTAGTTCTCGACTATCTCATCGTAGAAGGGCGTCTCGGCCAGCGCGATAGCGTTGCCCTCGCGCGTCGGCGTGTAGCCCCAACCGTCTATGATAATGAGCGCCAGCGGCCCACGTTTGTTCGCCAACTCGTCTCTCCTTACGTCACACGGTTCGAATCCGTTAATCAGTTCGCATCTTTGGCCCAGTAATCGGGCTGCTCCTGCATGTTCGGGTCGGGCCGCTCCATCCAGCGCTCTGGGCGTTTCAGTTCAGCGAAGCCGAACTGGCGATACAACTCGTGCGCGTCCTTGGTCGCCAGCGTCCAGCGGCGAAAGCCCTGAAGGCGCGGGTGATTGATGATGACTTCCATCAGCCACGTCCCCAGGCCTCGCCCGCGAAACTCTTCAATCACAAACACGTCGGCCAGCCATGCGAACGTCGCGTAGTCCGTCACGACGCGCGCAAAGCCAATCTGTCGCTCATTGTGAAAGAGGCCGAACGAAAAAGAGTTTTCGATGGAACGCTGCGCCACCTCGAAGGCACGGCCCGTGGCCCAGTAAGTATTGGTCGAGAGAAAGCTGTGGATGAACTTGATGTCCAACCGCGCCGCGTCGTTGCTAATTAGAAACTCGCCGCGCCTGTATTCGTCAGCCACTTGTTTGATTCTCCCATCGGAAAAGTGAAGGCGACGGATGACGAAGGATGACGGATGCGAGAGAAAGCGTTGTTGCTCGCGTCCCTCATCCAACGTCCGGCAACTTCGCTTTTTTACTTCTTCGCCGCGCGGGCTTTCTTCGTTTGCTTGCCCGTCATCTCGCGCGCGGGTTGCTCGATTTGATAGAAAGCGTTGCGGCCCGGATAGCGCGCCGCGCCGCGCAGGTCTTCTTCGATGCGCAGCAGTTGATTGTATTTGCAGATGCGGTCTGTGCGCGAAAGCGAGCCGGTCTTAATCTGCCCGGCGTTGGTGGCGACGGCGAGGTCTGCGATGAACGAGTCTTCCGTCTCGCCGGAGCGATGAGAGATGACGGCGGTGCGGCCATGCGTCTTCGCCAACTCGATGCAGTCGAGCGTTTCCGTGAGCGTGCCAATCTGGTTGACCTTGATGAGAATCGAATTGGCGACGCCGAGTTCGATGCCTTTCCGTAGAAAGCTGGTGTTGGTGACGAAGAGGTCGTCGCCGACGAGTTGGACACGCGCGCCCATCTCAACCGTCATCGTCTTCCAGCCGTCCCAATCGTTTTCCGCCATGCCGTCTTCGTTGGAGATAATCGGGTAAGCCTCCGTCCAGCTTTTCCAGTAAGCGACCATCTCGTCGCTCGACAGTCGCCGCCCGTCGGACTTTTTGAAGACGTAAGCCTTGCCGTCGTAAAACTCGCTGGCCGCCGGGTCAAGAGCGAGCATGACATCGCGGCCCGCCGCGTAGCCCGCGCTCTCGATGGCTTCGAGAATCGTCTCGACGGCTTCTTCGTTCGACTTTAAGTTCGGAGCAAAGCCGCCTTCGTCGCCAACGCTCGTGGCGTAAGACTTCTTCTTCAGGACGCCCTTGAGCGCGTGGAAAATCTCCGCGCCCGTCCGCAGCGCTTCGCTGAAACTTTCGGCCCCGACCGGCACAATCATGAACTCCTGAAAGTCCACGTTGTTGTCGGCATGCGCCCCGCCGTTCAGGATGTTCATCATCGGGACGGGCAGCGTGCGCGCCGCCGGGCCACCCAGATAACGATAGAGCGGAAGCTCAAGGTAAGCGGCGGCGGCGCGCGCCGTCGCCAGCGAGACGGCGAGCAGAGCGTTGGCTCCGAGCTTTGACTTCGTGCGCGTGCCGTCGAGCGCGATGAGGGCTTCATCCACTTCCGCCTGGTCAAGCGCGTCCATGCCTTCAATCTCTTGCGCGATGCGCGCGTTGACGTTCTCGACGGCCTTCAAGACGCCCTTGCCGCCGTAGCGTTTCTTGTCGCCGTCGCGCAATTCCACGGCCTCGTGCTCGCCCGTGGACGCGCCCGACGGCACAGCCGCGCGCCCCGTCTCGCCGCCAATCAACGTGACCTCCGCCTCAACCGTCGGATTGCCACGCGAATCCAGAATCTCCCGCGCGCTAATCTGCTCAATCAAGCTCATAGATAAACGTCCGCTCCCGCATCACAAGTTGAACTGCTTAAGGCTTTCGACAAATTTACCACCGGACACGGAAAGTCCAAAGTCGAATGTCCAAAGTCCAACTCATAAGTCCAAAGTGGAAAGTCGAAAGTCCAAAGTCAAGATGCTGTTCTTCGACTTTGGACTTTCGACTTTCCACTTTGGAGTTGAATTACTGGCTCGCGTTGTTGCCGTTGTTGGACGCATCATTAGAGACGGCTGCGTCGTCTTCCTGCTTTTTCAAGCGGACGCTGATGACGCGCCGCCGCTTGACCTGCTCGACGTGAAATTTGAGGCCGTCGTGCTGCACGACTTCGCCGGGTTCGAGCACATGCCCGGCGGCGGTCATCAGGAAACCGGCGATGGTCGTGTAGGCTTCCGACTCAGGGACTGCGAGCTTCAGCCGCCGGTTGAGGTCGCGCACGGCGAGACCGCCGTCGAGCAAGTATGTGCCGTCGCGCTCTTCCGTAATCTGTTCGTTGACCTCTTCGTCGTGCTCGTCGGAGATTTCGCCGACAATCTCTTCGAGCAAGTCTTCCAAGGTGATTGCTCCTTCGACGCCGCCATGTTCGTCAACGACGAAGCCGAAATGGGCCTTGGCCTTCTGCATCTGCTTGAGCACGTCGGCGAGCCGCGCCGTGTCAACGACGTAGAGCGGCGGTTGAAGGACAAGCTCAAGGCGAAACGTGTCAGGCTCAAGCAGGTACGGCATCACGTCCTTGCTGTGAATAAAGCCAATCACGTCGTCGAGCGATTCACGATAGACGGGCAGGCGCGAATAGCCGTGCTGGCTAAAGGCTCTGGCAATCTGTTCCAACTCGCAATCGCTTGAGATGGCGGCCATCTCCGTGCGCGGAACCATCGCTTCGCGCACGAGCGTATCGTTAAACTCGAAGATGCGATGAATCATGCGCTGCTCGCCCGCGCGGACATGCCCAGTCTTTTCGGCCACGTCAATTAGTTGACGCAACTCGGCCTCCGTGTAAACGGCCGTATGCGCGAGCGAAGATTGAAGGCCGAGCAAGCCGCCGAGAGCCGTGCCGGTCTTGTTGAAAATCCAGATGGGAGCGCGAAAGATTTTGGCGAAGAGTTCGAGCGGGCGCGCGGCAAGCAAGGCCAGCGTCTCGGCCCTGTCGAGCGCAATCATCTTGGGCATCAATTCGCCGATGACGATGTGCAAATACGTTATGGCCGCGAACGCGATGCCGATGCCAAGCCCGTGCGCAACGTAACCGGCCCAACCTTCGTTGGCGATGCGCGCGGCCAGCGGCAAGAGCATGGCCGCTATCGTCGGCTCGCCAATCCAGCCGAGGGCCAGCGAGGCGAGCGTGATGCCGAGTTGGGTGGCGGAGATAAAGATGGTCGGCTCGTTCAGCAGGCGCAGGGCCGCTTGCGCGCCACGGCTCCCGGCTGCGGCCCGCGCCTCAATTTTCGGGCGACGCACGGAGACGAGGGCGAACTCCGAGCCGACGAAAAAGCCGTTGGCCAGGACCAGCAAGAGCACCGCCGAGAGCTTGAGAATCGCCTCGCCAAACGAAACGGTCGCATGCTGCATCTCCTCGCCGGCAAACAGTGTCAGAAAATAACTCGCAGGTTCGTCCATGGCGCCTAAACGGGGGAAGACCTATGTTGTAGATGATGCTGTGGAATCCAAAGGCGGGAAAAGTATAGCACAAGAGCCGGACGCGAAAGGGACGGCAGGGACGAAGGCGCGGCTCTTCTGCCTTGAGCGCGTTTCGGGCAATCGCTCAAGGCTTCTGTGGGCCGGACACACAACGGATATGAAGCGAGCGGCCTCGCTTGCCGGGAGTCTCCGTGTGGAGGTTTTGCTGGTTGCCGAATAAGAAACGAATCCGGTCTAGTGACCGGCCACCGCTCCGGCGGCGCGTGTGCGCGCGGGGCGGCGTTCATGCTTGGTGCAGGCACGGGCGAGGGCCTGTTCAACGCGCGGCTCGACGTTGCATTCGGGCTGGCGGCAGACGGCGGCCAGTTCGGAAATAACGAGGTAGCGCGCGCGCTCCAGCATGCGTTGTTCGCGGAAACTGAGCGGCTTGATGTGGCTCAAAAACGTCAGGTTCTTCAGCACATCGGCGACCTCAAAAATGTCGCCTGTACGCATCTTCTCAGAGAAATCTTTGAAACGGTCTTTCCAATCATGGGCGGGGGACGAGAAATCATCTGATAAATTCTTTAAGAGCATCTCGCATTCGCCGGAAGAGATTGGGGAACGAAGGCCAACTTCGGATGCGTTGGCGACCGGAACCAAAACAACTGAATTGGTGGCAGCAAGACGAAGCGTGTAGAAGGGGAGCGCCTGCGCGCCGATTTGCTTCTGCTCTATCTGCTCGATGGTTCCGATCCCGTGGTTAGGATAAACGACTTTCTGGCCGACTTTAAAGCCCACCATGCACCTCCATCGAATTACAAAAATCAGACTGCGCCGCACGAAGCAGGTCTGGGCGACCCATTGGCGACGCCAGCCAAGCGTCGGGTCTCGCTTAAATCTCACAAAAGTGTAACAAGCCGTCTCGTGCAGCGTCAAGGCTTTGAAAACAGTGACAAGTGACGAGCAGCAAGTGACGAGTTAAAGCCAACTTCTTGCTCGCTGCTTGTCACTCGTCACTTGCTGCTGCTTTTGGGAGTTCGATGGTGAAGGTAGAGCCGGAGCCGACGGTCGAGTGGACTGTGGCCTCGCCGCCGTGGGCGCGGGCCAGATGCTTGACGATGGCGAGGCCGAGGCCGGTGCCGCCCATTTCGCGCGAGCGGGCGCGGTCAACGCGGTAGAAGCGCTCGAAGATGCGCTCGATGTGTTCGGCGCTGATGCCGTCGCCGGTGTCCGTGACGCTGATGCGGTCGCGCTCGCTGCGGCTCTCATGTTCGATACGGACGGAGCCGCCTTCACGGCTGAACTTGACGGCGTTGTCAACGAGGTTTGAGAGCATCTGTTCGAGCCTGCGAGCGTCGGCATAGACGAAGGCGTCGGGCGCGACTTCGTTGCGCAGACGGACGCCGCGCTGCCCTGCGCGCGAGGCGAGGGCGGTCGTCACATCTTCGACCAGCGAGCGCAAGGCCACGCTGCGCGGCTCGACCGGGACGGTTCCGGCTTCGATGGCGGAGAGTTCGAGAATGTCGTCAATCAGATTGTGCATCCGCGTGGCGTTGCGGCGAATCACGGAGAGGAAGCGGCGATTATTCGCGTCGTCGTCAATCGCGCCCTCTTCGAGCGTTTCGACGAAAGCGATGATGGCGGTCAGGGGCGTGCGCAGTTCGTGCGAGACGTTGGAGAGAAATTCATGACGGACGCGCTCCAATCGTTCGAGCCGCGTGATGTCGAAAAAGACGCCGATGGCGCCGCGCGAAGCCCCGCGCGCTCCGAAGCTCAAGGGCGTGACGCGCAGGTCGAAGGAGCGTTTGTCGGCTCCGCTCATCTCGACTTTGACTTCCGCGCTCTCGCCTTCTTCAAGGGCCGCGCGAAACGCTTGATGAATGGCGGGCTGGCGCGTCACGTCGCTCAGCCGTTTCGCCGCGAGCGAGTTCGAGTTAACGGCGAAGATGTCGCGCGCCGCGCGGTTCGAAGCGACGATGCGCGTCTCGCGGTCAACGACCAGCATGCCTTCGCGCATGCTGTTCATCGTCGCGTCCAGCAGCGCGCCCGGCGAAATCTCGTCGGCAGCAATCGCCGTCAAGGCTTCGCCGCGCGCGTTCGTCGCCGTCGCCGCCGTAGCGCTTGCCCCCCCGCTCGCGCTTGAAGGCTCAATGCTTGTTTGTTGCTCATCGCTCTTGCCGCGGGCGAACGCGAGCCAGGCTAAGCCCGCGCCGGCAAGCGCGGCGCAGAGCGCGATGATGCCCGCCGACGTTTGCCGGACGAAGAGCGCGACCAACGCCGCGAGCGTCGCGCCGCCGAGCAGTAGCAGAAGCGTTGAACGATTAGACACGATGAGAAGAAGGGATGAAAACGAGACGCGGAGACGCAGGGACGCGGCGACGCGGGGATGAAAGCTGCGAACTGATAGATGACGAGAAGGCGCGCGTAGAAGACGAGAAGGCATGCGGCGGCGACAGTCGCGCGGTCAAAGCTGCTTCTGCCTGTCGCGGTGTCAATGCGTCAATGCATCGCCACGTCCATAACTCAATGCGTCGCTCCGTCTCCGCGTCCCCGCGTCGCCTTGTCGCCTTGTCGCTTTGTCGCCTCATCGCTGCGCTTTTCATCCCGCGTCCTTTTTAAGTTCCGCGCAGCCTGTGAAGCGATAGCCGACGCCGACGATGGTTTCGATGGCCTCGCCGCACGCGCCGAGCTTTTGTCGCAGGCGGCGGATGTGAACGTCGAGCGTGCGCGAGTCGCCGTAATACTGGTAGCCCCAGACGTTATCGAGGAGTTGCTGGCGCGTGCTGATGCGGCCGGTGGCTTTGGCCAGCGTCGTCAGCAACGCAAACTCTTTGCGCGTCAGCCTGACGCCGTTGCCGTCGCAGGCGACGCGCATCTCCGCGAAGTCGATTTGCAGGCGGCTGTCTTCGTAACGCGCGACCGTGCTCTCGTCAACACGGCGCAAGACCGCGCGCACGCGCGCCATCAGTTCGCGCACGGAGAAGGGCTTGGTGATGTAGTCGTCGGCGCCGAGGTCAAGACCGGCCACGCGGTCGGCTTCCGCCGTGCGCGCCGTCAGCATGATAATCGGCGTGCGTCGCGTCGCTGGTTCGCGCCGCAAGCGGCGGCACAGTTCCATCCCGCTCATCCCCGGCAGCATCAAGTCCAAAATAATCAAAGCGGGCGTCGCCTGCGCATCGAGCGCCGCCGCCAGGCCTTGTTCGCCCGTCTCTGCCACGCGCGCCTGCAAACCGTCGCGCTCAAGATTGTAACGCACGCTCTCCGCGATGTCCGGGTCGTCTTCGATAATGAGAACTGGTTTATTCATAACTACAGTGACGAGTGACAAGTGACGAGTAGCGAGCAGGAACAAGCGACGAGCCGCGAGAGCAATCATTTGGCTTTAACTTGTCACTTGTCACTCATCACTTGTCACTGCTTTATCAGTTGCTATGCTTAATCATCGCGGCTTCGGTCATGTAGACGGTCAGTTCGCAGATGTCGGTCACGTAGTCGCCGATGCGCTCGATGTGCTTGGCGACGAAGAGCAGGCGCGCGCCGCGTGTGATGGCGCCGGAGTCGGCGACCATCATTTCAATCAGGTTGTGAAAAATGCGATTGTAGAGTTCGTCAATTTCGTCGTCGCGCTCGATGACGGCGCGGGCCGTCGAGGCGTCGTTGGAGGTGAAGGCGTCGAGCGCGGAGCGGAGCATGGCGGCGGCGTGTCCGGCCATCTGCGGCAACTCGACCGCCGCGCGCAACTCAGGCTCGTCGTTGAGGTCAATGGTGGCGCGGGCGATGTTGCATGCGTGGTCGGCGATGCGTTCGAGGATGGGCGCAATCTTGGCCGCCGAGATGACGAAGCGCAAATCGCGCGCCGCCGGTTGCCGCAGCGCGATGGTGTCTATGCAGAGACGGTCTACCTCAAGCTCCAACTGGTCTATCTGGTCGTCGCCCGCCAGCACTTCGCGCGCCGTCGAGCTATCGCGCTCAACGAGCGCATACATCGCGCGCTGCAACGCCGTCTCCGTCTCGCCGCCGAGCAGCAGCAAACGGTCGCGCAGAATGTCCAACTCACGATCCAGCAATCTATGTTGTTCCATAAAGCAAGTCTAACGAGTCTGGCGAGTCAAGAGAGCCGGCAGCCGTCTTCCGGCTCACCGAACTCGATGGACTCTCCGGGTCTATCCGAATCTCCCTGTGATGTAATCTTCCGTCATTTTCTCGACGGGATTGGTGAACATCTTTTCGGTGTGGTTCACCTCAACGAGCTTGCCGAGCCAGAAGAAGGCCGTCTGGTCGGAGACGCGCGCCGCCTGCTGCATGTTGTGCGTGACGATGATAATCGTGTACTGGCGTTTCAACTCGACGATTAAGTCTTCAATCTTCTGCGTCGCCATCGGGTCGAGCGCGCTGGCCGGTTCGTCCATCAAGACTACTTCGGGCTGCACGGCCAGAGCGCGAGCGACGCAGAGCCGTTGTTGCTGCCCGCCGGAGAGCGAGAGCGCCGATGCCTTCAATCTGTCTCGCACTTCGGGCCACAGCGCGGCGTCCGTCAGAGCCTTTTCGACGCGCTCCTGCAAGTCTGCTTTGCTGCTCGCGATGCGGTTGATGCGCAGGCCGTAAGCAACGTTGTCGAAGATGGATTTGGGAAACGGGTTCGATTTCTGGAAGACCATCCCGACCTTGCGGCGCAACTCGACAACGTTCGTTTCCGGGGCATAAATGTCGCGCCCGTCCACCATGACTTCGCCTTCGACGCGAGTGCCCGGAATCGTGTCGTTCATCCGGTTCAGTGTGCGCAGGAAGGTTGACTTGCCGCAGCCCGAAGGGCCTATGAAAGCCATCACGACGCGCTCAGGAACTTCGAGCGAAATGTTGTGCAGGGCTTGCGTGCGGCCATAGAAAAAGTTTAAGCCACGAACCCTGACTTTGGTTTCGGCAGGCGCGGCGCGGGCGGCCTCGTCTAAAACTCTCAACACGGTTCTCTCCACGGCGGGCGATTGCGCTGGAAGCGGCGTCGGCGGCTGTGTCTTGGCTGAAGTCGGCGTGGACATAATTCAGTGACGAGTGACAAGTGACAAGTGACGAGCAAGAGTAAGAAGTGATGAGTGATGAGTAAAAAGCAATCGCTCATTACTCATCGCTCATTACTAACTTGTCACTCGTCACTTGTCACTCGTCACTGTTTTCAAGCTCTCTTTCGTGTCAGGGCGCGGACGGCGAGGTTGATGATGAGTATCATGGTCATCAACACGAGCGTCGCGGCCCAAGCTTTCGCCGTCTCTTCATCGTAGGCCGAAATGGCGTTGTTGTAAATTTCGACCGTCAATGTCGCCATCGGGCGATCCAGATAGTAATTATAGAACCGGCTGCCGAGCGCCGTCAGCAAGAGCGGCGCAGTCTCGCCGGAGACGCGCGCAATCGCCAGCATCGCTCCCGTCGCAATGCCGGAGGCGGCTGCTGGCAGCACGACTCCGGTCGTCACTCGCCACTGCGGAGCGCCGAGGGCCAGCGCGCCTTCGCGCAAAGAGGTCGGGACGAGACGAATCATCTCTTCGGTCGTGCGCGCGACAATCGGAATCATCACCAGCGCGAGCGCGACGCCGCCAGCCCACGCCGAGTAATGCTTAGTCGGCAGCACAAGCAGCGTGTAGACGAAGACGCCGACGATAATCGAAGGCACGCCTGTCAGCGTGTCCGTCACAAAACGGACGAGCGAGCCGAACCAGCCGGAGCCAAACTCCGCGAGGTAAACTCCGGCGGCAATCCCGATGGGCAAGCCAATCGCCGAAGCCAGTCCGAGCAGCATCAAGGAACCGACGAGCGCGTGGCCGATGCCGCCGCCTTCGCCGAGCGGCCTGTACGGGTTGACCAGAAACTCAAGGCTAACGGAAGAGAGCCCGTGATACGCGATGTAGCCTAGAATCAGCGCGAGCAGCCCGACGGCGACGAAAGCGCAGATGGCCGTCAGGCTCGTCATCAAACTGTTGGTCAGGCGGCGGCGATTGTGGCCTTGCGACATGGCGTTGGCTGTCATCATGTCGCCCTCGCCGTCCCGCTCGTGCCGCGCGCCACGCTCCACACGAGCAGCCGCGCGATGCCGTTGACGACGAACGTGACAAGAAAGAGTATCAATCCGATTTCTATTAGCGCGCTGATGTGCAAGTCCTGCGTCGCTTCCTTCAACTCGTTGGCGATGACGGACGCGATGGTATATGAAGGCTCGAAGAGCGAAGCCTTAATCTCCGCGCGATTGCCGATGACCATCGTGACGGCCATCGTCTCGCCGATGGCGCGGCCCAGGCCCAGGATAATCGCCCCGGCGATGCCCGAAGCGGCGTTCGCCAGCACGACGCGCGTCGTCTCCCACTGCGTCGCGCCGAGAGCCAGCGCGGCCTCGCGTTGCGAGACGGGAACGGCGGCCAGCACGTCGCGCACAATCGCAGAGATAATCGGCGTAATCATAATGGCCAGAATGATGCCGCCCGTGAAGAGGCCGATGCCCGTAATCGTTCCCTGAAACAAAGGGAGCCAGCCGAACCAGCGCGCGAGGCTTGGCTCTACGTGTTGGCGCAGGAAAGGCGCGAGCACGAAGATGCCCCACAGCCCGTAGACGACCGACGGAATCGAGGCCAGCAGTTCGACCAGAAAAGCGATTGGTCGAGCGACACGGCGCGGAGCCTGCTCGACTATGAAAATGGCGACGCCGAGCGACAGCGGCACGGCGATTAAGAGCGCGATGATGGACGACATCAACGTCCCGTAGATGAAGGGCAGCGCGCCAAACTCTCCGCGCACAGGATTCCACGAGCGGCTGGTCAGAAAGCCGAAGCCGAACTCTCGAAACGAGAGCCGCGAGTTTATCGCCATCGCCAGAGCCATCGCCGCCACAATCAGGAGAATGACGAGCGCGCTCGAAAAGAGCGCGACGCGAAAGACAGCATCGCCCTTGTTGCCCGTCGGCGACAACACGCGCCGCCAATTCCGCCCGGCACGCACACGCGCGCCGTACTCGTCAGCAGGTGATGGGAGATTCGGTTGTAACTTCGTCGCCATCCGTCAACCCAGGTTCAAGCTTTCCGGCTTCAAGTTCAAAATCATCATCGAACTTGAAACCATTACTGTCTCAGCGGCTTGCCGCCCGCAGTCATGGAGTTGAGTTTCTCTTCGACGCGCTTGACGATTTCCTGCGGGAGCGGGGCGTACTGCAAGTCGCGCGCGAAGCGCACGCCATCGTGTGTGCTCCACCAGAGAAAATCGGCGAGGGCTTTGCCCTTCGTCGTGTCCTTCTGTTCTTTGTAAGCGAGGATGTAAGTATAGCTGGCAATCGGGTAGGCGTCAGCCCCGGTGGCGTTGGTGATGGCGACGCGGAGGTCTGCGGGCGTGGCGGCGACCGCTTCGGCGGCGGCTGCCGTCACGGTGTCGAGCGTCGGCTCGATAAACTTGCCCGCGCTGTTCTTAATCCTGCCGACCGGCAGCTTGCTCTGCACGGCGTAGGTCAACTCCGTATAGCCGATGGTGTTCGGCTGATTCTTAACGACGCCCATCACGCCTTCGTTGCCTTTGCCGCCCTGCCCGACGGGCCACTTCGGCGACTTGTCCGTGCCGACCTTCTCCTTCCATTCGGGGCTGACCTTCGAGAGATAATCCGTGAAGACGGCGGACGTGCCGCTGGCGTCGGCGCGGTAGACGACCGTGATGTCGGCCGCCGGAAGCGCGACGTTCGCGTTGTCGGCCTTAATCTTCTCGTCGTCCCACCGTTTGATTTTGCCCAGATAGATGTCGGCGATTGTTTCGGGAGAGAATTGGAGCGGCTGCGCGACCGCTTGCAGATTATACGTGATGACGACTGCGCCGAGGGCTGTCGGGATGTGCAGGATTTCGGCGGGCGCGGCCTTCAAGTCGGAGTCCGACATAGGGGCGTCGGAAGCCCCGAAGTCAATCGTCCCGGCTTGAATGCCCTTGATGCCCGCGCCGGAGCCTTGCGATTGATAATCAATCTCGATGTTCGAGTGCAGCTTGCCGTACTCGCTGACCCATTTATCATAGAGCGGCTTGGGAAAGGTCGCGCCCATCCCGTTCAGGCGCACGCGCCCCGCGCCACCGCCCGAATCGCCGCTGCAACCAAACAAGAAGAGTGAAAGCGAGACGAGCAACAGCGTGATGAACCCACGCTGGAAATCTGAGACGACAGGCATTGACAGCTTCTCCAATCAAACAACGATAAAGGGATGAGACAACAGTTCAAGCTAGTGCAGCCATGTTAAATCCATCTGAAGTTCATCTGAACATCAAGTGAAAAAAGTTATAGGTGACGAGTGATAGGTGATAAGAAAGAACTTCTTGCTTTTTCCTATCACCTATCACCCATCACCTATCGCTTATTGCCACCACTGCTTTTAGAAATTGAAGCGGAGGGCGAACTGAATCTGGCGGTTTGTGCCGAGGCCAACGGTGCGTTCGACCGTTTGCCGGAGCAGCCCGAAGGTCGAGCCCGCGGCGGCCTGCGTGAAGGGCTGGCCCGGTTGGAGTTGGTTGGTTCCATTGCCGAGCGCGTTGTTTAAGGTTGACGCCGGGTTCGTAAAGTTGGCGCGGTTGAAGAGGTTGAAGACTTCCGTGCGAAACTCTATGTTGCGCGTTTCGGAGAGACGAAAGCGTTTGTTTAGAACTACGTCGAACTGCATGAAGTTGGGGCCGCGCAGGGCGTTGCGCGGCAGGTTGCCGAACGCGCCGGGAGCGGTTGTCGAGAAGGCCGCAGGGTTCAGGAGCGAGCGGTCGTTGTTCAAGTACGGGTTGACGCCCGCGATGAGGTCAGGACGCCGGACGTTGCGCGATGCGCCGCCGCCGGGCGTGTTGACGACAGCCGCGAAGCCTGCGGGCAAAGGGTTGGCCGCGTTAATCGTGCCGGGAAGCTGGCGGACTTCGCCAGCCGCGCAGCCAGCCGCCGCGTTAACGCATTGGATGACGACATCGGGGCGCGTGATGAGAACTTCGATAGGCACGCCGGAGCGCGCGTTGACGATGCCGCCTAGCTCTAGATTGCCGAAGAGGAAATTGCCGACGCTGCCGAAGTCGTAAGCGCGCCCGCGACCGACGGGAAGCTGGTAGAGCGCGCTCAAGTTGAAAGTGTGGCGCACGTCAAAGTTGTTGTAGCTGCGGTCGGCCTCAAAGTTGTCAAGCTCGGCTCCGGTGCGCGCTTCGTTGGAGCCCGCGGTGTTGCCGAAGCTGCGCGCGAAGGTGTACTGCGCGTTCAAGGTCAGCCCCGTGTTGAAGCGACGCGCCAGAGACGCCTGCAAGGCGTTGTAGCTGTCGGAGCCGCCGCTCGTTTTATAGTCAACTTCGGCGAACGGGTTGAGCACGCTCGCGCCGCTCAAGATGGAGAACTCGCGCACGGTCGTGACGTTGATGACGCGGCCCGTCGCGGGGTCTGTGCGATTGACGACGCCGAAGCCAGCTGGCACGTTAGCTCCATTAACGATGGAGGTCTGTCCCGGCAGGATTTTGTTCGCGACGCTGCGGAGGAAGAGATTGCGGCCCTGACTGCCGACGTAGGCGACGGTTCCGACCATGTTGTAGAACAACTCCTGCTGCATGGAGACGCTGTACTGATAGACCTTCTCAGGGATTTCGTAGTCGGAGGAATAAGCGCGCGGCTGGAAGGAGCGGTTCGCGGGGTTGTTGACGAAGAAGGCTGTGGCCGCAGCCGTGTCGAGCGGGAAGACGTTAAGGGGACTCGCGCCGCTGAAGGTGGAGCTGATGCGGTCGCTCTCGATGGGTTGAATCTGGTCTTCGGTCTGGCCGGGGCCGTAGTAGATGCCGAAGCCTGCCCGCAAGACCGTGTGGCCGCCGCCGAAGAAGCCCGCGCCGCTTTGATTGGGCGACCATGTGAGCGCGACGCGCGGGCCGAAGTTGGTCTTAGACGATTTGAAGGCGGCTTCGGTGGGCGGGCGCAGTTGCCCGTTGCGTATGTCGAAAAGTATCTGCAAGTTTCTGTCTTCGCGCAGCGGCGCGTAGTACTCGTAGCGCAAGCCGTAGTTCAAGGTCAGGTTGGGCCTGAGCTTCCACTCGTCCTGCGCGTAGGCGATGTAGTATTCCTGCTTGGCGAAGCGTTGGCCGGTCGCGCCGCCGTTGAAGGGACTCGGCGCGCTGACATCTCCGAGGAACTGAACGGACTGCGGCGTGTTGGCGAGAAAGCCAGCGATGTTCGAGTAGGTGTACGTCGTGCCGCCGAGACGGTCTGTGTAGAGACGTATGGCGCGGACTTCGCCGCCGAACTTGAAGTTATGTAGCCCGCGCGTCCAGTTGAGATTGTCAATGAAGGAGAGCGAGTAGGGCGTGTAGGGTTGGCCGCGCCCGTTGGTGGCGGAGTTGGCCCGCACCAGCCCGCCGGGAATGGCCGTGCCTGCGGAGGTTCCCTGACCGGCGATGCCGAAGTTGGCCGTGTTGCCGGAGATGTTGAGAGCGATGGCCGAGAGGTCTATGCCGCCGACGGCGGGCGCGAAGCTGTTGATGCGCGTGTAGGCGCTGTTGTAGCCGAACTTAAATTCGTTGAGCAGCGTCGGCCTGAGGATTGATTGGAGCGAGACGACGCCGTTTTGCGGGACGGCCTTGATGATGACGCGGCGGCCCGTGACACCTTCGGGTTGGTCGTTCGCGCCCTGATCGCGGAAGAAGCGCAGGTAGACCGAGTGGCTATCGTTGAGCCGATGGTCGAAGCGAAAGGCGAAGGAGTTTTCGTCAACCGAAGAGTTGGCTTGAAGCTGCGCCACGTCGAAGAGATTGCTGCCGGAGCCGAGCGCGATGATGGCGGCGTCGGGCGAGCGGAAGGCCGGAAGCAGCGGCACGATTGCGGGGTTGCAAGGGGTCGAGCCTGTGCCGAAGGGAGCGGCGCAGATGCGCGAGGCTTGGCCGGGGACGGCTTCGATGGCGTTGACTCCGGCGCGCAGGCGATAGCCTTCGTAAGAGAAGAAGAAGAAGGAGCGGCCTCTATAGATTGGCCCGCCGACGGAGCCGCCGAACTGGTTAAGCCGCAGCGGGCTTTTCTGCCCGACGATGTTGTCGAAGAAGTTCGAGGCGTCGAGCGCGTCGTTGCGAAAGTATTCGAAGACGGAGCCGTGAAAGTCGTTGGAGCCTGACTTGGTGACGACAGAGATTTGGCCGCCCGTGCCTGTGCCGAACTCGGCGGGGAAGTTGCTTGAGTCAACGCGAAACTCCTGCACGTTCTCAAGGCTCGATTGCAGGCGGAAGGGCGAGGGGACTTCGCCGTTCAGGTTTCCGGGCGAAGCGTCGATGATGGCGGAGCCTTCGATACCATCAAAGCGAATGATGTTTTGCTGGACGGCGCGGCCCGAAAAGCGTATGTCGCTGAATGTGCCGGAGCCGCTGTTGAGCGAACCCGGAGCTTGCAGGTAGAGTTGTGAAAGCTGTCGCCCGTTGACGGGCAGGCCAGCGACTTCGCGCCCGTTGACGCTCGCTCCGATGCGCGCCGAGCTTGTGTCAATGGGAGCTTCCGTGCCGCCCACGATGTCAATCGAAGCGGTCAATTCCTGCGCGCCGAGCGTGATGGGCAAGTTCAATTCCTGCCCGACGTTGATTTGCGCGCCGGTGATTTTGGCGGTCGAAAAGTTGGGGGCTGTGGCCGTGACCGTGTAGGTCGAAGCCCTGAGCGCGGGTATCTGGTAGACGCCTTCGGCTGAAGCGCTCGATGTGCGTTCTTCGCCGGTGCGGTCGTTTTTGACGACGACGGTTGCGCCGGAGACGAGGCTGCCGTTCGCGTCCGAGACTGTGCCTGTGATGCGGCCCGTGTCCGTTTGCGCGAAGGCCGCGACGTGGGCCAGCAGGAAGAGGGCGACCAAAGGCCAGAGTCGTGGGGGCATGAAACGGCTTGGCCGCTTCCATTCCAGCTTCATCATAAAATTCTCCTGTCGAGCATGCTTGCAGCGAAGCAAAGTTGTCGCGGGCGAGCTTGAAAGCGGCCCGCGTTCGAATGTGAAAAATCAACGCCCGTGTGCGGGCGAAGCTCAGGCAGTGATGCGATGTGTTTGTGTTGGAGCAAGAACGGAAAGTATCGCGCGCAGGTTAAGGCGGCGTGAAGCACGTCTTAAATGTTTGTTAATTCGGCGGCGCCTTTTGAGAGTCGCGCGGGCGGCGGCGCGGGCCTGGGCAGCGGGGCGGGGAATGCGGCTTGCCTAGCGTTTCGTTGGAGACGAAAAACGGGGGTTAGGAGCGCGAAGCGTCCACGGCTGGCGACATTCGGCCAGTCCTGGTGTCCACGCGAGTAGACAGTCTGTTGGCAATCGCCGGTGTGCGGCGCGTTGATAGTCGCTTCCGTTCCGGCTTGCCTATCATCGTTGTCGTCAAAGAAGGAGAGCAGCATGAACGCCGAATTTGAAATCAAGCGGGGCAGCGGTGGGAAGCATCACTTCAACTTGAAGGCCGAGAACGGCGAGATAATTCTGACCAGCGAGATTTACGAGAGCAGGCAGGGCGCGGAAAAAGGCATCGCGTCCGTGAGGACGAACGCCCCGAACGACGCGCAGTACGAGCGGAAGACGGCGAGCAACGACCAGCCCTACTTCGTGCTCAAAGCGGAGAACGGCGAACCCATCGGCACAAGCGAAACCTACACCTCCGTGGCCGCGATGGAGAACGGCATAGAGTCCGTCAAGCGCAACGCCCCGAACGCAGCCATCACAGGCGAGACGAAGGACAGGCGATGCTTCGTCGCCACGGCGGTCTTCGAGACTGACGATTGCCCCGAACTCGACAGCCTCAGAAAGTTCCGCGACCAGCGATTGCTGACCAACCCAACGGGCCGCGCCTTCGTCAACTTCTACTACCTGTCCGGCCCACATCTGGCCCGCGCCGTTAGCCGCAGCCCCCGCGCCAAGCTACTGATAAAGAATCTGCTCAAGTCCGTCTGCCGTCGCCTGGAACGCGCCGCACGGTTGGGAATTTAGAAGCGACTTGAAGCAGGCTTGCGGCGAGAGCTTAGCGGCTCGAAGGGCGGCTCGAAGGCGTGCGCATCGTGAGGCGCGAGCGCATGCGTTGTTGCCAACGGCTGCGGGGGGCTTCCTCGTTCTCGAATTGCTCCATGCTCTGCTTGAGGGATTCGCCGCCGAGTTGGCGCGCTTTCAAATAAAGCAGGGCGGTCATGATGGAGGAAACCGGAGTTAGAAAAAGATTGATGAAGGGCGTCAGTCGCTCGACGACTTTCGGGGAGATGTGCGCTTGGCCTCTGGCCGCCCCGGCCATGCTCCACCCGACAATCCAGCCGATGATGACCGGAAAGGCCAGTTGCAACAGCATCACCAGAATCACAGTCCGCCGCGAGCGTCGCGCTAATTGCTTGGCGCGCTCGATGGCCGCGCGTTTCTCCAGGCCTTCGACGAGCACGACGGGAGCGTAGAGCAAGTAGCGCATCATGATGATGATGCCCGGAATAATCAGCAGCACCAGGCCGAGGATAATCATCATCGTCACGCGCAGGCTCGTTCGCAAAAATGGCCGCCAACGTTTCTTGAGCACGCCGAACGGCTCGCGGATGTTGATGGGCCTGAGCGGAGCGACTGACAGTTGGATGACCACTAAGACCGTTACGCCGGAGATGACCGCCGCCGACAGATAGTTGGCGAGGATGGAGAGCAACCCTAGCAGGACTGCGAAGCAGATATCCAGATAGCGCGGCAGAGCTTGCTTCCAGCGCAGGATGTCGAGGACGATGAGCAGAAACGTGACGGTCAGCACGGGCGCGTAGGAGAGCAGCGCGAGGCGTATGAACTTCGGGAAGTGTTCGGCGTAGAGCGTCAGGGCGCGGCGGACTAATGTTCCGGCGCCTTCGGCGTTGGCCCGCAGGGCGTTGCTGAAGGCCGCCGCGCTCTGCGGTCGCGCCGCGGGGTCTTTCTCAAGCGCGGACATCACAAGCCGCGCCACACGCTTCGGCACCTTCTTATTCCTGGCGCGCAGGAGCGGCGGCGCCGCTTCCGTGTGCAGCTTCATCACGGACATGGTGTCGCCGCCGAAGGGCGTCTCGCCCGCGAGCATCTGGTAGGCGACGACGCCGAGCGAGTAGATGTCCGAGCGCGCGTCGAGCAGTTGCCCGCGACATTGCTCCGGCGACATGTAGAGCGGCGTGCCGAGAATCGCCCCGACGCGCGTCACGTCGCTGGTCAAAGCCGCGCCCTGAAGCTGTCCGGTCGCCGGCTGGCGTTCGAGCAGTCGCGTCCTCTCAAACTCGTTCGGGTCGGTCGCTTGAATCAAAGTCTCTGCGTCGGCGGGCGTCGGCTTAGACGCATTGCTCACGTCGTCCGCATTGCTCGCGTTGTCCGCATTGCTCGCGTTGCTGGCGACCGTCTCCGGCATGAGCCTGCGCGTCTGCGCCTCTTCCATGCGCGTCTGTTCCATGCGCGGCTGCGCTTCTTCGCTGCCGACGAGCGTGTACAACTGCGTCGAGGCTTCCGCGCGTTGCTCTTGCTGCGGCTCGACGACGGACGGGCGCGCGTTATTCGCCTGCGCCGGAGTGTTGCTTAAGAAAGTTGGGGGCGTCACTGGCAAACTCGCGCCCACTTTCGGCTCGGCGGTCGCCGGGTCGCCGAGCTTGGCGATGCCGAAGTCAAGCACCTTGACGCGATAGCCGCCGAGACGGTTCGGCTCCAGCCAAATATTGTCGGGCTTCAAATCACGATGCACGATGCCTTGTTGATGCGCCTCGTCAACCGCCGAACAGACTTGCTCAAGAATATCCACGACCCAATCGAGCGGGAGCCGCTGCTCTTCGGCCAGCACGTCGGCCAGCGTGCAGCCGTCCAGATATTCCATGACGAGATACGCGACGCGCTCGGTCCCGACGTGCGCGAAGCCGAAGTCTGTCACGTCAACGACGTTCGGGTGGCGCAGCCTTCCAGCCGCCCGCGCCTCGCGCTTGAAGCGTTCGACGAACTCGTCGTTCTTCATCAACTGCGGCGTGATAATCTTGAGGGCGACGGGCCGCTCCGTGCCGAGGTGCGTCGCCAGATAGACGGCGCCCATACCGCCCCTGCCGAGCAAACGCTCAAGCCGGTACTTCTCGTCCAACACTTCGCCGATGAAATATTCGAGTTCTCTCATGCTCTGCAAAGTCTGATACGGGTCGCTCTGTAATGTAGTTTCAGACGGCGCGTTTAAGCAATAGGAAGCGCCGCTCGCGCGGAAAATATTTCACGCCGCACGTCGCCCGCCAATTCTCGAAGGGCTGGCGACATCTCTAGCCGCCGGCGAGTTCCTTCGGCTTCAACAGTTGAACGAGCGCGCCGCTCTGCTCGCGCGCGTCCGTCCAGCGTTCGATGTTCAATGTGATGTGCGCGAGCGCGGCGGTCGGCATGCGCTCGGCTGCTCCCGTCAACGCGGCGAGCAGTTCTTCAAAGCCTGGATTGTGGCCGACCAGCAGAGCCGCGTCCGCGCTCTCGTCCAACTGCGCGACGATTGCCAGAAGGGTCTGCAAGCTGGCTTCGTAGATTCTACGGTCAAAGCGCAACTCGGCTGTCAAGGCCGCCGCTTCGCGGACGAGCGCGATTGTCTCTCTGGCTCTCTGCGCGGGAGAGCAGAGAATTAGTTGCGGGTTGAGTTGCCGCCGCCGCATGGCTTTTCCGATGAGCGGCGCGGCCTGCTGCCCGCGCTCGTTGAGCGGACGCTCAAAGTCCGGCAAGCTCGCGTTGCCCCAACTCGATTTGGCGTGGCGCAGCAGAAAGAGCGTTTTCATAAAATCACAGGAAACGTTTTTATCAAGTCGTGCCGCAACCTCTCGGCAACGGCTCAACTCAGCCGCAAGAACAACTCAGCTTGACTGCAAGAATCGTTGGCCGCGAGTCGCCGCTTAAATCAGTCCTTCCAACGACGGGGCGCGGTGCTGGCTGAGAGACTTGAGAGCGTCCATCACTTCCCCGTGCGAGACGTGCGCGCCCTTCTTGCTCTTGCCCTGTTTGGAATTGAGGATGACATCGTTGATGGAGATGATGCCGACCAACTCGCCTTCGCTGTCAACGACGGGCAGCCGCCGCAACTGCTCGCCGCGCATCGCCTTCAGCGCGTCAACAACCGCATCTTCGGGGGCGCAGGTCTTAACGGCGCCGGAGATAACATCTCCGACCGTCACATCGGAGGCGAGGCGATTGCGCGTCGTCAGAGCCATGCAGATGTCGCGGTCCGTGATCATCCCTATCACGTGGCCTTCATTATCGAGCACGGGGACAGAGCCGCAGTCTCTCTCCCACATGATGCGGGCCGCCGCGGCCAGATTGGTTTCCATTCCGCAGCTTCCGACCGCGCCGGTCATGATCTCTCTTACTTTCATCTCTCTTCTCCTTACACAGTTGATTTAGCGCGCCGCGCGGCTTGGCCGGAAATTCGGGCGCAGAGTTTTTGACTGCCGCAGCAGCAGCGCAGGACTTACGAGCGATAAGCTTTCTGTTAATGTGCGCGCAGACTTTTTAGCATAAAACCGCCCGCGCCGCTAAAGCCCATGAAGGAGCCGGAGCGGAAAGCGGGAGGGCAGGATGAAGAGCAGGCTCTCTTTCATCAACAGCCGGTCATCTACAGCCGGACGGCGCGCGGACCATTGTTGCCCGCTTCCTGATTTCGTGATGTAATCAAAGACAGCTTGATGACAGAGGAAAGACGGGCGGCGCGCTTCGCAGACAAGCAAAGCACGAAGGGACGCGCGGAAGTCATTCGGTTGTAACACGCGCGAGCTAGACTTTCAGAATGATTTCATACGGACAACATCAATTCCCCGGCAAGCTCTTCGTCGTCGAAGGCACGGACGGCAGCGGCAAGTCAACGCAACTGGCCCTGCTCTATCAATGGCTCAAGGCCGAGGGCTATCCGGTCTTCTTCTCCGAATGGAACTCTTCGCCGCTCGTCCGGCAGACGACCAAGCGCGCCAAGCGACGCAGGCTTTTTACGCCGGCCACCTTCTCGCTCATCCACGCCACAGACTTCGCTGACCGCATCGAGCGCGACATTATTCCGCCGCTCAAGGCGGGCGCGATTGTGCTGGCCGACCGCTACATCTACACGGCCTTTGCGCGCGACGTGGCGCGCGGCTGCGACCGCGCATGGGTGCGCGAAATCTATCGCTTCGCCGTCAAGCCGACGGTCGCCTTCTTCTTCCGCGCCCCGCTCGACGTGGCGATTGACAGGATTATTTCCGCCCGCCCGGAGTTGAAGTATTACGAGGCGGGCATGGATATGGATTGGTCTGACGACGAGGAAGAGAGTTTTAAGACTTTTCAGGGAAAGATTCTGGAAGAGTACGACCTGATGGTCGAAGAGTTCGGCCTGACGTTGATTGACGCCAAGCGCTCGATTGAAAAGCAGCAGCGCGAAGTGCGCGAGATTGTTAGTCGCTATCTCAAGACGGAGAAGCCGGGCAAGCGAAAGGTGGCGGCGGCGCGATGACGGAGATGAACTTTTACGGGACGCCGCTGCCCGGCGTCGAGCGCGAGCCTTACAGCGGCAAGCTCGTCGTCATCGAAGGCGCGGACGGCGTGGGCCGCTCAACACACATCGCGCTCCTGCGCGCGTGGCTCGAATCGCGCGGCCATGCCGTGCTCGACACAGGCATGACGCGCTCCGTGCTGGCAGGGCGCGGCATCAAGGAAGCCAAGGCGGGCCACACGCTCGGTCGCCGCGCTCTGCATCTCTTTTACGCGGCGGACTTCGCGGACCGTCTGGAAAATCAGATGCTCCCGGCCTTGCGCGCGGGCTTCGTCGTGCTGACAGACCGTTATCTCTACTCGGCCATCGCGCGCGCGGTCGTGCGCGGCGCAGACCCCGCCTGGATGCGCTCTGTGTACGGCGTCGCGCTCGTGCCGGATGTGGTCTTCTACCTGCGCATAGATTCGGTGGAAGAGTTGGTGGCGCGCGTGCTCGCTTCGGGGCGCGAGTTCGACTACTGGGAGTCGGGCATGGACTTGTATCTCGGCGAGGATTTCTACGACAGCTTTATCGAATACCAGAAACGCATGCTGCTTGAGTTTGAACGGATGAAGGGCGAGTACGGCTTTCGCATCGTCAACGCCTCGCAGTCCGTCAGGCGCGTCGCGGCCGACCTGCGCCGCGCCGTCGCGCGCGTGGTTGACGAGCCATAATTTCGTGTCTCAAATTTAAGGTCCGAGGTTTCAAGCTCAAGGTTTCAGTCTCTCGTTTGTTAACCTTGAAATCTTAAAACTGAAACACGAAAACTTCGGAGGTCTTGGTTGAAGCTGGCGGCGATAGACATCGGCTCAAATTCTATCAAGATGGTCGTGGTTGACGCGGCGGCGAGCGATTCGTTTGCCGTGCTGGCGCGCGAGAAGGAGGTCGTGCGCCTCGGCCACGCGACGCTGCGCGAGGGACATCTCTCGCCCGAAGCCATCCAGAGCGCGGCGGCCTGCCTCAAGCGTTTTCGCGCGGTTGCGGAGGCGCGCGGCGCAGAACGTATCGTGGCGATTGCGACCGCCAGCGTCCGCGAGGCGAACAACGCAGCGGAGTTTATAGATGAAGTCGAAGGCTTGACGGGCGTTCGCGTGGAAGTGCTGTCGGGCGTGGAAGAGGCGCGGTTGATTGGGCTGGCGGCGTCGCAGGGCTGCGCGGCTCGCGGCGTCTCACTGATTAACGTGGACATCGGCGGCGGCTCGACGGAAATCTCGCTCGTCCGCGACCGCGTGCCTGCCGAACTCTACTCGGTCAAGCTCGGAGCCGTCGGCCTGACCGAAAGCTTGATAGCGAACGACCCGCCGAAGCAGAAAGAGCTACGCGCGTTGCGCGAGGAAATCCGCGCCGCGCTTGAGCGACCCGCGCGCGAGTTGAGCGGCATGCGTTGGCAACTGGCGACGGGAACTTCCGGCACCATCATCGCCATCGGCGAAGCCTTGCGCCTGCGCGCGCTGCGCAAGGCGGGCAAGGAAGATATTGGCGCGCAAACTGCCGGAGCCGAGATTCCTCTCGAACGTCTCGCGCGCTTCAATTCGCGCGCCGCCGGAATGAGCGCGAGCGAGCGGCGCGACATTCCCGGCATCAGCGCGCAGCGCGCGGAGATTCTGGTGGCGGGCGGGCAGATTCTCGAAGGCGCGATGCAGGCGTTCGGCATCAGCGTCTTGCGCTCATGCGATTACGCTCTGCGCGAGGGCGTGATTATTGACAGGCTGCGCGAGTGGGAAGCCGAATCGCGCCCGCCCGTGCCGGACGTGGCCGACCAGAAGTTGCGCGGCGTTCATGCCGTCGGGCGCCGCTTCGGTTACGAAGAAGCGCACGCGCATCAAGTGGCGCGGCTCGCCGAAAAAATCTTCGACGCGCTCGCGCCCCTGCATCGTCTCAGCCGTCATCAACGCACGCTGCTCTCGGCGGCTGCGCTCCTGCACGACGCCGGTTATCACATCGCGCATGAAGCTCATCACAAGCACTCGCTCTATCTCATCAAAAATTCCGAGGTGACAGGTTTTTCGGAAGCCGAACGCCACGTCATCGCCAACGTCGCGCGGTATCATCGCGGCGCGCTGCCGAAAGAGCGGCACGCGGACTACGGCGAACTCAACGCGCTCGACCGCGAAACCGTCTCGCGCCTCGCGGCCATCCTGCGCCTCGCGGATGCTCTGGACCGCAGCCACGACAGCCGCGTGCAAGACTTGACCTGCGCGCACGAAGGCCAGCGTGTCCAACTGCGACTGCACAGCGCGCAGCCCTGCGACAATGAAATCCTCGCCGCCATGCAGCGCGGCGACCTCTTCGAGCAAGTCTTCGATTGTCGCTTAGACATCAGCCTCCGCGACGCACAGCCGGAGGCGACTTAAAAGGCGAAAGGCCCGCCGCCGCTTGCTGACTTCCGGCTCATGCGTTGCCGCTTCGAGTTATGGCCAAAGCTAAAAAGATTGAAGGGTTGAGTTGCGAGACGAGCGCCGCCGATAATGTTCGGCTGATTCTCGACGGGCGATTGGGAGAGATGTGCGAGTGGCGCGCGGCGGCTTTGACGGATGCGGACGGAGTGCATGACATGCGCGTCGCGTCGCGGCGGCTGCGCAACGCGTTGCAGGATTTCAAGCCTTACCTGCGCTGGCGCAAACTCGCGCCCGCCGCCCGTGAGTTAAAGCGCATCGCTCGCGCGCTCGGCGCGGTGAGGGATGAAGACGTGGCGATTGCGGCCCTCGAAGAATTGCAACTGGACGCGCTGGCGGCGGACGCGGCGGGCATCGCCTTGCTGGCCGACGAGCGACGACGCGAACGCGACAGCGCGCGGGCGGTCCTCGTCGCAGCGATAGCGGAAGAGACGCTCGCGGGCTGGCGCGAGGAGTTTGCGGTCGCGCTCGAAAAGGCTTTGAAGCCCGGTCGTCGTCCTTCAAAGAAGAAGCGTTTGGCCGCCGCTTTGAGCTTTGGCGAAGTCGCGCCGGAGGTCGTTCGCGCGCGGGTCGCGGAGTTGCGCGCGTTGAGCGCGAGTCTCTATCAACCGTTTGCCGTCGAGGCTTTGCACAAGACGCGCATCGCCGCCCGGAGGCTGCGCTACGCGATGCAGTTGCTTGCTTCGTGCCTGAATGAAACCCTCTCTGAGCGCGCCGCCGAAGTGGCCGAACTGCAAACCGAGCTTGGCAAGTTGCACGACTGCGATGTGTGGCTCGAAGCGTTGGGCCGGATGCTATCGGAGTTGCGCGCGGACGAGAATCAATATCGCTTGCCTTTAAACGGAACGGCGGGGCAGAAACAGCGCGCCGCCGTCTGGCTGCTCTGCCACTTCGCCAGGGCGCGCATGAAGAGCTACGGCCAGGCTCTGGCGCTCTGGCAAGAGTGGGAGACGGGCGACTTCTTCAAGCGTCTTGCCGACAGCCTCGACGCGACAGCCGCAACGCGCGAATCGTCGCCCGTCGCAGGCGCGGCTGCCGAAGCCGGTGCCTTCGACTGCGCAGGACGCGAGCCTTCATGAACCGGCACGGCGCGCTTCATTCAAGCGCTTGAATGAAGCGCGCTTTCGTTGAGTCTCATCGTTCGTGGCCGGGCTTCACTCTCGATTGAGCTTCATTATTCGCGGTCTTCGTTTTCCAGAATCTCTTTCGCCTTGAGCAGGCTTTGCCAGTGTTCTTCGCTGACGGTCGGGTAGCTGAGATGCAGCGATTGGAGCTTGCTGATAATCACGTCGGCGACCGCCGCGCGCGTGAACCATTTGTGGTCGGCGGGGATGATGTGCCACGGCGCGTGCTCGCTGCTGGTGTGATTGAAGATGTCTTCGTAGGCTTCCATGTATTGCTCCCAGAAGCCGCGTTCCTTCACGTCCGTTAACGAAAACTTCCAGTTCTTTTCCGGCGTCATGATGCGCTTGAGAAAGCGACTCTTCTGCTCGGCCTTCGAGACGTTGAGATAGAATTTCAAGACGGCGATGCCGTTCTCGTCCAGATAGCGCTCGAAGTGGTTGATTTGCTCGAAGCGTCGTTTCCAGATGTCCGGCCCCTTGACTTCGGGCGGCAACTGCTGCTGGTCGAGTATCTCAGGATGCACGCGAACGACCAGCGCTTCTTCGTAGTACGAGCGATTGAAGATGCCGATGCGCCCGCGCTCCGGCAGAGCCTTCTGCGTGCGCCACAGGTAATCGTGGTCGAGTTCTTCAGTCGAAGGGGCTTTGAAGGAGAAGACCTGACAGCCCTGCGGGTTGATGCCCGACATGACGTGCTTGATAACGCTATCCTTGCCCGCCGCGTCCATCGCCTGAAAGATAACGAGCAGGGCGCGCGTGTTCTGCGCGTAGAGCACGTCCTGATATTCGGCCAGCCGTCGCACGTCTTCCTGCAACTTCAAGAGCGCGGCTTCCTTGTTTTCAAACTCTCCGATGTAGTTCGGGTCGTAATCCTTGAGCCGGATTTTCTTGCCCGGCGGCACGATGAAAGGTTCATGATTCATAAGCTCTCGCGCTCCTCTGTGCTGTGATATTGATAGAACAGAACTAAGCCGAGCGCGCAGAGTATGTCAAGTTTTTTTACGGGCGACTGTCGCAGTCTTTGAACTCAGAAGCGAAAGATGGTGTCGAACTGCAAGCGCGTGGTCGGCGTGTTGAGCGACCCCGCCGGAGTCTGGCCGAAGACCCCGAGCAGGCCGTTCGGGCGCCCCGTGATGAAGCCCGTCAACGTCAACCGCACCGTCCGGTTGTATTGCCGTTTGGCTTCACCGTAGGCCAGATAGTCGAACGAGAAGCGATGCACGCGAACATCGGATTGCTGGCCTATGTCGGAGGCGTTGAAGGGCGTCAGCACGGCGTCCTTCTCGATACGCATGAACGTGTAATCGAAGGTCATCTCGCCGCGCACGCGCTCCTTGCTGTCAACAGATTTGCCCAACTGTATCTCCGCCCAGTAGCCGTTGTTCTCGTTGTTAGGCTGGAAAAGCGTCGCGCCGCCCGGCCCGGCGATTGACACGTCATGCGTCTGCGTGTTGTGAACGTAGTCGAGCAGCAGCGAGACGGGAAAGCGCTTGCTCCGCGTCAGGTCTAAGCGACCGATGAAGTCAACTAGATTGTAGCCGGAAGACAAACGCCCGTCGCGGTTGGTCGCATTGTTGCTGGCAATCGAAAGGCCGAGATTGCCGTTGCCGGAGACGAGCAAGTCTCTCGGAATTGAGACTTGCGCGGTGACGGTCTGCGCCGGAGTCGTCGCCGTCGCCGGGATGACGACGGTGACGGGCAGTTGCAGGTTAGGGCCGAAGACTTGAATGGGCGAGATGAACTGCGTGCCGGAGAAGTAAAGGTCTGCGGCGGAGAGCGACAGAGCGACCGTTGGCGAGAGCTTCAGGCTCGCTTGCAGTTGCGCGCCGTAGAGAGCCAGATCGCGCCCGGCCCGTCTCGTTTCGTCCACGTTGACCGTGCCGTTCGCGTTGCGCACAAAGCCGAAGTTGCGTTCAAGGAAAGGCAGTTGCCACGCGACGAAAGTGATGCCGCTCAGCGCGGAATCTTTGAAGACGCGCGCATAAGTCTCGCTGAAGCCTTCGGGGTTGATGTCGTTGTCAATCGTCATCTCCGTGCGGAGCCAGGGCACGTCGAACTTGCCGCCTTGCAGGCGCAAGCCCGGCGCGCGTTGCGGCGTCCATGCGACGTAGGCGTTGTCGAGGCTGAAGGGCTTGCGATTGTAAAAGTCTGTCAACGTCTGGTTGTTCGAGATGGCGTCGGCGTAGCTGCCTGAGCCGAGCCGCAAACCCCAGTCGAACTCTTTGCCGAGTTGCCCGCGAATGTTGAGGCGAGCGCGAACGCGAAAGCGCTGGCGCGTCGAAATCTCGTTGCCGAGAATCGCCGGATTCGCAGCGTTCGGCAGCGCGTTCAATTGCCCGTAAAAGGATTCGTAACGCAGCCGCAGGTCGCCGCTGAAAGTGATGTTGCCGAGTTGTTTGGCAATCGCTTCGGTGTTCTTCTTAGTCTGCTCTTCAAGGCTCTTGAGCGTGGCGTCCGCCTGAGCTTTCTGTTGGGCGGCGTCGCCGTTATTTGACGCCGCATCGGTGGGCAGCCGGTCGCTCGTGGCAATATCACTGCGCGTCGCGCCAATGTCGCCGCGCGTTGCGCCAAGCTCGCCGCGCGTTGCGCCAGCGTTCGCTTGTTGCTGTTGCTGCTCGCCCTGCGCGACGCGTTGACGCAGTTCGTCGATGGTGGCGCGCATGCGTTCAATCTCGCTCTGCTGCTCGCGCAGTTGGCGGCGTATCTCGTCCATGTCGGAGGCTGTGGCGACGGCGGGCTGCCGCTCTGTGGTTGTGGCGGCGGAAGCGTTGACCGCGGGGAGCGCCGCCGTCGGAGTTTGCGCCTTGGCCGAGCAGGTCAGGCCGAAGCATAGTAGAAAGAACGAGAGCGCACGCACAGTTGATGGTCGAAGCATAGTTCCTGATTCCTCCGGCGAAGATTGAAAGAGGTTTGTCCGGCGAATTGGCGGTGCGGCGGGCGAGCGGGATGCTCAAGCCTCTTGAACAATGTCCCGGCGCTGGCGGCCCCGCAACCCGCATAGTCTTGACTGCGAATTGAAAATGATATGAATTCTATATTACGTTTAGGTTAACAGTCACAGCTTATTTCAAAAAGCGTCTGGCCGCCGAAGATTGAACGGGCGCGATGAACTTGCGCCCCGGAGCAAGGAGGGGCGGCGGCGGTCGTTCTTAAGTTTGCGCAAAGCAAGTTGTCAGCTTTATCGAAAGGCTGATAGGATTCAAAGAGAGTTGACAACGCGCAGGAGCCGCTTGCCGGACGCCTTTGAAATTTTCTCCTGCGCCACAAGTGGAGAGCGCAAGCGACCTTGCGCGCCCCGATATTTCCCCGAAAAAAAATGCTATGGCTTTATTGAAGATTATTGACGCGAGCGGTCGTGAATGGCAACACATGCTGACGGCGCAGGCCCCCTGCACCATCGGACGCGCGCCAGACAACACGGTCGTGCTGGACGACCCGCGCGCCTCGCGCCATCACGCCCACATCAAGGCCGATAACGAGAACCTGTACACGATTGTTGACGGCGTAGTCGTCGGCGGTCAACTGCGCCGCAGCGCCAACAAGGTCTTCATCAACGGCGAGGCGCGCGAAGAACACAACCTCGCCCACGGCGACCGCGTGACGATTGGGGCCAGCACCCTGCGCTTTGAGCAGCCGGTCGAGGAACGCGCTTCGAACGTTCGCTACGACGACAAGCCGCTCGGCCACACGCAGATGTTGATTTCGGCCAACGATGTGATGTCAACCGTCCTGCGCTCGCAGCCTTCGATGGCGACGCGCGACAAGGAGATGGAAGCCTTGCAACGCAAGGCGACGATTCTCGCCGAGATGTACGAGATGAGCAAAACGCTCGGCTCCGTCTTCGACCTCAACGCCATCTTCGCCAAAGCGACGGACATTATCTTTCGCGCCACGCCCGCCGACCGCGTGGTCGCGCTGCTCGCGGAAACCACTCTCAAGGACGGGCAGGAAGACGTAGAACTGCGCCCCATTGCCACCAGAGCGCGCGACGCCAAACTCGAAGCCCACGCCAAGAAGCTGACCATCGGGCGCACCATCACGCGCAAGGTGATGAGAGACAAAGTGGCCATGCTCTCGCAGGACGCGGCTGCCGAAGCGCAGTTCGCGGGCGTTGATTCCATCGTCTCGCAGGGCGTGCGCTCGACCATCTGCGCTCCGCTCGTCGCCGAATCCGGCGTCCACGGCGCGCTCTACGCGGACCGCCTTGACCCGTTTGCCGCCTTCAAGCCCGACGACCTTGAGTTGATAACGGCGGTCGCGGCGCAAACGGCGGTCGCCGTCGAAAACGCCCGCGCGCACGAACGCCTCGCGCGTGAGGAAGTGGCTCGCGCCAACTACGGGCG
>JAWVFT010000053.1:0-120678 GCA_033855775.1 Blastocatellia bacterium
CTTGCACCTCTCCGCTAAAAGAGATAAGGGATGAGGGACGAAGGATGAATAAGAAGCTGTCATTATTCATCCTTCGTCCCTCATCGTTTATCCCTCAAACCTGTGGCGGAGAGGGTGGGATTTGAACCCACGGTGGAGTTTCCCCCACTCCGGTTTTCGAGACCGGTGCACTAAGCCACTATGCGACCTCTCCGCAAAGAATTTGATGAGCGATGAACGACGCGAGCGACGAGCCGCCTGTCGCTCGTCATCGTTCATCGTTCATCACTGCTGCTTTTGTCCGTCGCGCGCGAAAGAAGGCTTGCATAATCGCGCGGCACTCTGTTTCGAGCACGCCGGACGTGATTTCCATCTGATGATTCAAAGAACCTGTGGCTCCGATGCCAAACTGTGTATGAACGGCCCCGGCGCGTTCGTCTCGCGCCCCGTAAACCAGCCGCCCGACTCTGGCCTGCACCAGCGCGCCCGCGCACATCGCGCATGGCTCGATGGTCGCGTACATGACCGCATCCGTCAGCCTGTAGTTGCCGACCACGCGCGCGGCCTCGCGCAGGGCGATGATTTCGGCGTGGGCCGTCGGGTCGCAATCGAGGCGTGTGCGATTGCCCGCTTGAGCCAGCAGGCGTCCGTCGCCCGCGACCACGCAGGCGCCGACAGGCACTTCGCCGAGAGCCGCTGCCTGCGCGGCGACTCTCAAAGCCTCGCGCATCCAATGCGCGTCTGCGGCGTCTCTGCCAGCGTCCTCCGCCTTCATAGCGATACACACGCGCCCGCCCAAGCAAAGTTAGAATATAGGGGGCGCGTCCGAAGGCTGTCAAGCGAGGCTCTTTTACGAATCGAGCGGACAACGAAAACGCGCCTTGCGCGTCTCACATCCAACGCCTGTGCGCGTCTCACATCTCCGGCGCGAGGCGCGACGACGGATGAAGCGCGCGAACGCTTGAGCGCAATAAGTCAGCCGCGCGAGCGTGGCGCGTGCTATTATCTGAGTTGGTCGCCTTACAAGCGCGAGAGGCGGGCGAGCGGTCGTCCGGCCTTGCGCCGAAACAAGAGAGAATCAGGTTGTAGTCAATGAGCAGTGAGATACGCTCGAAAGGAACCGGCCCGCTTGCGGGCGGCGAACGCGCTTCGGGCCGCCTGCGTCCACCCGCGACAACCGTTTCGTCAGCCGCCGACACGCCGCTCGCCGCCAAGACCACAGCCGCCGGTTTGCTCCACTCGCCGCGCAAGCTCTCGCCTGCGGAGTTCAACACCGCGATGGTTCACTTCTATCGCGGCGAAGTCCAACGCTCGAACACATGGCGCAATCGTCTCGACACGACGACCAACTGGGCCGTCATCACGGCGGGCGCGACGCTCTCCTTCGTCTTCAGTTCGCCGAGCAATCCGCACTTCGTCATTCCCATTAACTCTATCCTCGTCGCCATTTTTCTGGTGATGGAAGCGCGCCGCTATCGTTACTACGAAATCTGGTCGAGCCGCGTGCGCGTGATGGAGACGGGCTACTTCGCGCCGATGCTGGCGCACAACGCTTCGGAAGTTTACGACGAAGAGTGGGCTTCGCATCTGGCCGCCGATTTGCTGACGCCGCGTTTCACCATCAGCGAGTGGGAAGCCATCGGACGCCGCCTGCGCCGCAACTATCTATGGATTTTCGCCCTGCTCGCCTTGAGTTGGAATCTGAAGGTTTACCTGCATCCGCTCCCGGCTTACAACTTCGATGTCTTTCTAGACCGCGCGACCGTCGGCGTCGTTCCCGGCGTAGCGATTTTCGTGGCGGGCGTCATCTTTAATCTGGCGGTCGTCATCTTTGCCGTCGGCACCGTCCGCCTGCGCGAAGCGACCGGAGAGGTTTTGCCGCGCCACGAATTTTCGCTGCGACCGCTTCGTCGCGTCACGAATTGGACGCGCGCCGCCGCCGCCAGCACGAATCGCCGCGCCACCACGCGCCGCGCCAAGCAAGCGCGCCAGCGCGTTCGCACCACCAGCACGGCGACCGGCGAATTTAAGAAACTGGACATCTCGGAAGTTCCGAACAAAGAGACTATCAAGGAAGAAACAATCTTGTAGGAGCCGTCTATCCAACGGCCAGTCAGCAGCGGCGACAAGAAAGCTGTTGACTGGTTGTTGATGGTTGGTTGCTGATGACTACTTATGCTTGAGCTTGATGGGCAAAGGCTGTCGCTCGCGTCTGTGGCGGCTGTCGCGCGCGGCGCAGTTGAAGTGAGATTGGCCGACGCGGCTCGCTCGCGGATTGAGGACGCGCGTCGCGTCGTCGAAAAGATAATTGACGAGGGGCGCATCGTCTACGGCGTCAACACGGGTTTCGGCAAGCTCTCGGACGTGCATATCAAGCCGACCGAGTTGCGACAGTTGCAACTGAATCTGGTGCGCAGCCATGCGTGCGGCGTCGGCCCCGCGCTCTCGGCTGAAGAGACGCGCGCGATGTTGCTGCTGCGGGCCAACGTGCTGGCCCTCGGCTACAGCGGCGCGCGCGCCGTCGTCGTCGAGATGCTCATACGCCTGTTGGAGCGCGGCGTTCATCCCTTGATTCCCGAAAAAGGCTCGGTCGGAGCTAGCGGCGACCTTGCCCCGCTCGCGCATCTGGCCCTGACCATCATCGGCGAAGGCGAGGCCGTCTATCGCGGCCAGAGAATGACGAGCGGCGACGCGCTTCATGCGGCCGGGCTTGAGCCTTTGCGACTCGAAGCCAAAGAAGGACTCGCGCTCTTGAACGGAACGCAGGCGATGTGCGCCGTCGGCGGACTCGCCCTGCATCGCGCCATGCGGCTCGCGCAGTTGGCGGATGTGGCGGGCGCGATGACGCTCGAAGCATTGAAGGGAACGCCCGCCGCCTTTGACGAGCGCATTCACCTTGCCCGCCCGCATCAAGGCCAAATGGCCGTGGCCGCGCACCTGCGCGAACTCTTGAGCGATAGCCGGATCAGAGAGTCGCATCTGGAAAACGACCCGCGCGTGCAGGACGCTTACAGCTTGCGCTGCATGCCGCAGGTTCACGGCGCGGCGCGCGACGCGCTTGAGCACGCGCGCGAAAAAGTGGAGATTGAAACCGGCTCGGCCACGGACAATCCGCTCGTCTTCGCTGCGAGCGAGGAAGTCATCTCCGGCGGCAATTTTCATGGGGCGCCGCTCGCGCTCGCCTTCGACTACGCGGCGCTGGCTCTGGCAGACCTCGCCTCCATCAGCGAGCGGCGCATCGAACGGCTCGTCAATCCGGACATGAGCGAAGGGCTGCCCGCGTTTCTGACCGCGCATCCCGGCATGTCTTCCGGCTTCATGATTGCGCATGTCACAGCCGTCGCCCTGCTCAACGAGATGAAGACGCTGGCGCACCCGGCGAGCGTTGATAACGTGCCGACCTCCGGCGGCAAGGAAGACCACGTTTCGATGGGCATGACCGCCGCGACGAAACTGCGCAGCATCGTCGATAACGCCGAGCACGTCATCGCCATCGAACTGCTCGCCGCCGCCGAGGGCCTGGAATATCGCGCGCCGCTCCTGCCCGGTCGCGGCGTTCGTCGCGCTCACAAAGTTGTGCGCGCGCGCGTGCCGCGGCTGGCGGAAGACCGCGCGCTCTCGCCCGACATTCAACAGATGGTCGAAGCCATCCGCCGCGACGAGTTCGCGGACGAGTTTGCGGAATAAGCCTCGCGGCGTTTCGCGCTTTGCTCTCTTTTCTGATATTAAATTAGCGACCACAGCACATCCGGCGCGCTGACTTCGTTGGAAGATAACCTTCCGTTGGGCTTGAAGCTCAACAAGCGCGCGGCGACTATTCAAGGCGTCTGGATTGACGCCCGCGACAAATGCGGCGGCGGCTGGCTCGACGCCAACGAGTTAGCCGCCGTCACCCGGAGCGACGAGAGAGAGGCTGGTTCAATCGTCTCTTCGGAAGCTCCGAATCATAAACACTGACCTACGCCTTCGTTATGTCTTCATCCAGAATCGTGAGAGCGCCGCGCGGCGCAGAGCTTAGTTGCAAGGGCTGGCATCAGGAGGCCGCGCTGCGATGCCTGATGAACAACCTTGACCCGGAAGTCGCCGAGCGGCCAGAAGATTTGGTGGTCTACGGCGGGGCGGGCAAGGCCGCGCGCAACTGGGCCGCGTTCGACGCCATCGTGCGCGAACTGCGGCAACTGGAAAACGACGAGACGCTGCTCGTTCAATCGGGCAAGCCGGTCGCGGTCTTTCGCACGCACGACTACGCGCCGCGCGTCCTGATTGCTAACTCGAACCTCGTCGGGGCCTGGGCCAACTGGGAACACTTTCATGAGCTTGAACGAAAAGGGCTGATGATGTACGGCCAGATGACGGCGGGCAGTTGGATTTACATCGGCACGCAGGGCATCGTGCAAGGCACGTTCGAGACGTTTGCGGCTCTGGCCGACCGGCATTTCGGCGGAGACTTGAGCGGCAAGCTCGTCGTCTCCGGCGGGATGGGCGGCATGGGCGGCGCGCAACCGCTGGCCGCGACCTTGAACGGTGCGGTCTTTCTAGGCATTGACGTTGACCCGGCGCGCATCGAGCGGCGCGTGCAGGGCGGCTATTGCGACCGCCTCGCGCAAGACCTCGACGAAGCCTTGGACATCTGTGAGGACGCGCGCAAGCAGCGTCGCGCCGTCTCCGTCGGGCTGGTCGGCAACTGCGCCGAAGTGTTGCCCGAACTCGCGCGGCGCGGCGTCTCGATTGACGTTGTGACTGACCAGACGAGCGCGCACGACCCGCTCAACGGCTACGTCCCCGCGGGGCTGACGCTGGACGAAGCCGCGGAGTTGCGCCGCAGCGACCCGCAGACCTATATCAAGCGTTCGATGGATTCGATGGCGCGGCACGTCGAAGCGATGCTGCAACTCAAGCGCGCTGGCTCAGTCGCCTTCGACTACGGCAACAACATACGCAAGCAGGCTCTGGACGCCGGATGCGCGGACGCCTTCGAGATTCCCGGCTTCGTGCCTGAATACATACGCCCGCTCTTCTGCGAAGGCAAAGGCCCGTTTCGTTGGGTCGCGCTCTCCGGCGACGCCGAGGACATACGCAAGACGGACGACCTCGCGCTCGAACTCTTTCCCGCAGACCGCACGCTCAATCGCTGGCTGCGCCTCGCCCGCGAGCGCGTGCAGTTTCAGGGACTCCCGGCGCGCATCTGCTGGCTCGGCTACGGCGAGCGCGCGTTGATGGGCGAAGCGATTAACGAGATGGTCAAGCGCGGCCAGTTGAAAGCTCCCGTCGCCATCGGGCGCGACCACTTAGACACGGGCAGCGTCGCTTCGCCTTTTCGTGAAACTGAAGCGATGAAAGACGGCTCGGACGCAGTGGCCGACTGGCCCATCCTGAACGCGCTCTTAAACACGGCGAGCGGCGCCAGTTGGGTTTCGTTTCATCATGGCGGCGGCGTCGGCATTGGCTATTCGCTGCACGCCGGTCAAGTCTCCGTCGCGGACGGCACAGCGGAAGCGGCGCGGCGTCTCAATCGCGTGCTGACGAACGACCCCGGCCTCGGCGTCGCGCGCCACGTTGACGCGGGCTACGATGAAGCCGTAGAGACGGCCCGCGACAAAGGCATACACGTCCCGCTGCTAGACGCTCCGACGCAAACAACCGAATGACTGCTTCCGTAAGGACGAACGATGAAAAAAGCCTGCGCTCTATCTTTGCTCTTTCCGCTGCTCCTGATTTTCGCTTCGGCCTGCTACGCGCAACAGCCGCAAGGCGAAGGCTTCGGTCGCGGCTATACGACGGATGTCGGAGACAAACCTTCACTCTCAGACTGTAGCCCAAGATACACGTGCGCTCAGACCGTTCAATTCAAGAGCGCGCTTGTCAACGCGCCGCTTCCTTATCGCGTCATCGTTCCCGCGCACTACACTTCGCCCGAACAAGCGAAGCAGCGTTATCCCGTCATCTATCTGCTGCACGGCTACGGCGGCCACTATGACAACTGGGTCGCAAAGACGAAGCTCAAAGAATATGCGTCCCGCTATCAATTCATCATCGTCACGCCCGAAGGCAACAACGGTTGGTACACGGACAGCGCGAGCGCGCCCGCGGCCAAGTATGAATCCTACATCTTGCAGGAATTGATACCCGACGTGCAGCGTCGTTATCGCGCCATCGAGACGCGCGAGGGACGCGCCATCGCGGGGCTTTCGATGGGCGGCTACGGCGCGTTGAAGCTCGGCCTCAAGCATCCTGAGATGTTCGCCTTCGCCGCTTCGATGAGCGGCGCGCTCGGCGCAGCCGTCTGGACTGAAAGCGACCTGCGAGACTTTGGCGCGGAGTTGCCGCGCTCCATCATGGAGACGTTCGGCCCCGCGGGCAGCCCCACGCGCGCCGCCAACGATTTAACGAAACTCGTCCGCGAGTTTCCCGCCGACCGGCTCACTTCGTTGCCCTATCTCTATCTGGATTGCGGGACGGAAGACGGGCTGCTCTCCTTCAGCCGCCGCCTCGCAGACCTGCTGCGCGAACGAAAAATTCCGCACGAGTACAGGGAGCGGCCCGGCAATCACAACTGGGAATACTGGGACGCGCAGGTGCTCGAAGTCTTGAGCGTGGCCGCGCAGAGAATCCCGCCAGCGCGCCTTTCGCCCGTCGCTCAATCAAAGGCTGCGCCCTCAACTTCAACGGCAACTCCAATGGCCCGCGCTCGCAGACCGTTGGCTCGCCGCTTGAGTTTGCGCCACAACATGTTCGGCATCACGTTCGGCGTCCGGCAAGAGCGAAGCGCATGAAGCGCACGCGTGGCGGCCAGGTTAGTCCGGGAGAAAATTCATGAGACGTTTATCCATCAAGACCGCGCTCGCGACAACGACGCTGCTGCTGTCGCTTCTCTTCTCCATCAACGCACACGCGCAGGGAGACGCGCAGCAAGCGTCCGTCGCGCGCGTTCGAGAGATTCAAGCGGCGCTCAGGGAAGCTGGCTTTGACGGCTGGCTCTTTTACGACTTTCGCGGCTCAGACCCGCTCGCCTATCGCATCCTGAAGCTAGACCAGCGCGGCATCACCACGCGCCGCTGGTTCTACTACATCCCTGCGACGGGCGAACCCGTCAAGATTGTTCACTCGATTGAGCGCGGCAAGCTGGACCAGTTGCCCGGCTCCAAACTCGTCTTCCTGCCTTGGCAGCAGCTTCACGAAGACTTGCGCCGGACCTTGACCGGGCAATCAACGAAGCAGTCGAGCGCGCGAAGGAGCGCGGCCAACATGAAGCGCATCGCCATGCAGTATTCGCCGAACAACGACATTCCCTACATGGCGCGCGTTGACGCTGGCACCATCGAATTGATTCGCTCGTTCGGCGTCGAACCCGTGCCGAGCGCAGACCTAGTGCAGATTTTCGAAGCGGCCCTCAGCGAAGAGCAAAGAGCCTCGCACATGGAAGCGGCGGACAAAATCCATCGCATCATCATGGACGGCTTCACGGAAATCGCGCGCCGCATCCGCGCCAATGAAGCGACGACCGAATACGACATACAGCAATTCATGGAGCGCCGCTTTGCCGAAGAGAATCTGACCAACGATAACGACCCGCCGATTATCGCGGTCAATGCCAACGCGGCCAACCCGCACTATCAACCGACGCGCGACATCAACATGCCCATCAAGCGCGGCGATTTCGTCCTGTTTGACGTGTGGGGCAAGTTGAAGAAAGAGGGCGCGATTTACGCAGACCAGACGTGGACGGGCTACGTCGGCGAGACTGTGCCGGAAGAGTATACGCGCATCTTCAACATCGTCCGCGACGCGCGCGACGCGGCGGCTCGCTTCGTTCAGGAGAGCGTGCGGGCGCGTCGCAGCATCAAGGGCGCGGACGTTGACGACGTATCGCGCGGCGTCATCACGCGCGCGGGCTACGGCCCACAGTTTCTACACCGCACGGGCCATTCCATCGGCGAAGAAGTCCACGGCAACGGCGCCAACATAGACAACCTCGAAACCAAAGACTCGCGCCGCATCATCGCGCGCACCTGCTTCTCCATCGAACCCGGCATCTACCTTGAAGGCAAGTTCGGCGTCCGCTCAGAGATAGACATGTACGTCAGCGCAACCGACGCGCAGGTCACAGGCCAACCGATTCAAACCACCATCGTCGCCATCCTCGGCGACAAGTGATAGGTGATGGATGATAGGTGATAGGTGACAGATGTTAATAGTAGCCGTCTTGCTTTACTCATCACCTATCACCCATCACTCATCATTGTTATTGGAGATTAGCTTGCTCAACTTTGCAATTCAGATGGCGCACGATGCGGGGCGGATTCTGGCCGACCGTTATGGCCGCGTGACGCAGATTAGACACAAGGGCACGATAGACCTCGTGACAGAAGCCGACCTCGCATCCGAGCGGTTGATTGTCGAGCGGATTAAGACGCACTACCCGCGCCACAGCATCCTCGCCGAAGAATCAGGCGCGTCGGCGGGTGAAGGCGCGAGCGAGTGGAAATGGATTGTTGACCCGCTCGACGGGACGACCAACTACGCGCACGCTTATCCGTGCTTCTGCGTCTCCATCGGGCTTGAGCGCAACGGGGCGATGGCCCTCGGCGTCATCTACGACCCGTTGCGCGACGAGACGTTTGCCGCCGAACGGGGCGAGGGCGCGACCTTGAACGAGCGGCGCATACGCGTCTCGGAAGTTGACGATTTGAATCAGGCGTTGCTCTGCACGGGCTTTCCCTACGACGTGCGCGACAACGGAGATTTCGCGCGCCACTTCAGCAACTTCATCAAGCACGCGCAGGCCGTCAGGCGCGACGGCTCCGCCGCCCTGGACCTCGCCTCGGTCGCGTGCGGCAGGTTCGACGGCTTCTGGGAAGAGGGCTTGCGCCCGTGGGATGTCGCCGCCGGAACGCTGCTCATCGAAGAAGCGGGCGGTCGCGTCTCGCGCTACGACGGCTCGACATTTGACATCTACACGCCGCCCATCCTGGCCAGCAACGGCCTCGTCCACGACGCCATGATGCGCGTCCTGCAACTACAGTGACGAGCAGCAAGCAGCAAGTGACGAGCAAGCAGTGACGAGTGATGAATGATGAATGATGAGCGACAAGTGATAAATGACGAGTCAGCAATGACGAGTCAGCGATGAGCGCTGGATAATTAGCAACAGTAGTTTACTCTCCACTCATCATTCATCATTCATCACTCATCATTCATCGCTTCTTTCTCTTGCTCGTCACTTGCTGCTTGCTGCTCGTCACTTGAGAAGGTGTAAGATAGTCCGGTCTGCCGGATTGACGATTGAGGCCGCGCGTTTTGTGTCGAACGCGGCGCCGTTCGGGAACGTACAATTAACCGCCGAGAAGAGTCTGAGATGATTGCTCCTGACACGTTGTTGCAGAATCGCTACCTTGTTCAAAAGCAGATTGGGCAGGGCGGGATGGGCGCGGTCTACGTGGCGACTGACCAGCGTTTCGGCAGCACGGTCGCTTTGAAGGAGACGTTCTTCGACGACGCGAACCTGCGCAAAGCCTTCGAGCGCGAAGCGCGGCTGCTCAATCACCTGCGCCATCCGGCCCTGCCTCGCGTCAGCGACCACTTCGCGGAGGAAGACGGGCAATTTCTCGTCATGGAGTTTATTCCCGGCGCGGACTTGTCCGAGATGTTGAAGGAAAAGAGCGCGCCGTTTCCCGCGCATGACGTGTTGGAGTGGGCAGACCAACTGCTCGACGCTCTTGACTATCTGCACAACCACGAGCCGTCCATCATCCACCGCGACATCAAGCCGCAGAATTTGAAACTGACCACGCGCAATCACATCGTCCTGCTCGACTTCGGCTTAGCGAAAGGCGCTCCCTTGCAGGCTTCGCGTGTGACGGCGACGGGCAGCCTCTTCGGCTATTCGTTCAACTACGCGCCGCTCGAACAGATGCAAGGCACGGGCACAGACCCGCGCAGCGACCTCTACAGCCTCGGCGCGACCGTCTATCATCTGCTAACGAACGTCACGCCGCCCGACGCTTTGACGCGCGCGACCGCGATGGTCAACGGCGAGCCTGACCCGTTGCGCCCGGCCAACGAAGTCCACGCGCAGGTGAGCGCGCCGGTCGCGCGCGTGTTGATGAGCGCTATGGCGCAGAGCGCTGCCAAGCGTCCGCCGACCGCCGCCGCCATGCGCGAAGCATTGAGCGAGGCGAGCAAGCAAGACGCCGCCAGCCTGCCGACCGTCATGCAGCTCGCTGCCGGTGTCGTCGCTAACGCGCCTGAGCAGGACACGCAATTGCTCGGCGCGCAGACCGAAATCCTCGAAGGCGAAGCGGCAACGAACATCAAAGCGGCTGGCTCCGTCGCCGGATTGCACGAAGCCGCGACGCTCCTTCAACCCTCAGCTTCCGCCAGCAATCCTTCGCCCGTCACCAATCGCAACCGCGACGACGAATCAATCGTCACGAAGGTCAGAGCCGCTGAGACAAACGCTCCGCGGCGTCGGCTCTCCACGCGCTCTCTCGTCGCAGCCTTAGTGGGCATCGTGCTGCTCTCCGGCGCAGCCCTCGCGCTTTACAAGTTTACGCAACAGCCTGCGCCGCAGTCTCAGGGCGTTCAGCCTGCTCCGACCGCGACCGGCGCCGCGACGCCTGCGCCGACAGTAACGACGCCCGCCGAAGCGCAGCACCCGGCTCCTTTGCCCTCGCCTGCCGCCGCGCCCGCCGCCGCGCCGAATGCCGCCGCGACGACGCAACAGCAGCCCGTCAAACCGCCAATCAAAGTTATCATCCGCAAGCACGACAAGAGCGGCAGCGGCGAGAACGCGCCACCGGATGAGATGAACAACGATGTGCCGGACGAGATGCCCGAAACGCCTGACACGCCGAATCATCCCGGCATGAGTCCTGAAGAACGAGCGCGCGTCGCCGCGGATATACGACGCGCGCGCCAGGCCATGCGCGAGGCTGAAAGGCAAAGAAGAGACGCCTTACGCGGGCAGCAAAATCCGCGTGCGCCGAAGCCGAAGCATCGTGTCCCGCCGCCGCCGTATTGAGAGCCACGCTTTCAAGCTTTCCAGTCATCTACGAAATGTCGCACGCGCTCAGGTTCGCGTGCGACATTCTCTTTTATGGGAGAGAACTTCAAGCCTGTGGGAGAGAACATAGGGGCTATGGGAGACACTTTTAAGGCTATGGGAGAGAACATTGAGGCTGTGGGAGAGAATATCGGCCCTGTGTTGTCTCCCATAAGCCTGATGTTCTCTCCCACAAGAGCAATGTTGTCTCCCATAAGAGTTATGTGAGAGAACATCAGAGCAATGTTGTCTCACATAACCCTGATGTTGTCTCCCACAAGAATTATGTGAGAGAACATCAGAGCAATGTTCTCTCCCACAGCCCTAATGTTCTCTCCCACAGCCCCAATGTTGTCTCACATAGCCCTGATGTTCTCTCCCACAGGCTTAATGTTCTCTCACATAACTCTTGTGGGAGATGTTTTTGCCATCGCCGGAGTTCACACAGGCTTGAGGGGAAGTGATTGGCGGACTTTTTTAGAACACTTGCTCTTGAAGACGAGCCGCCGGGAGGGCATTTTGAACAATTTTTCCGAGGCCGGTTTAACTTGAAAAAGTGGCTGATTTCAAATCAGGACACCGGCGCGCTGAAGAAGTTGTGGCAATTCTCAGGCGAAATCTAGTATATTGGTAGTGGCCGCCATCCTCGCGGCGCGAATCCGAGCCACCGTCCGGTGGGCAAGCAATCAACCAGCAATCTCTGATAAAGGTGACGCGCGCATGCTCCCTCCTGATACTCTTCTGCAAAATCGCTATCTCGTCCTCGAACAAATCGGCAAGGGCGGCATGGGCGTGGTTTACAAAGCCACAGACCAACGCTTCGGCAGCCTCGTCGCCTTGAAAGAGATTTTTCTGGACGCCCCGCACCTGCGCAAAGCCTTCGAGCGCGAAGCGCTGCTGCTCAATCACCTGCGCCATCCGGCCCTGCCCCGCGTCAGCGACCACTTCACGGATGAGAGCGGGCAGTTCATCGTCATGGAATTTATTCCCGGCGCGGATTTGTGGGAGACGCTGAAGGAGAAGCGCGTGCCGTTTCCGCTGGCGAGCGTGCTCGACTGGGCAGACCAACTGCTCGACGCCCTGGACTATCTGCACAACCACGAGCCGTCCATCATTCATCGAGACATCAAGCCGCAGAATTTGAAACTGACGCAGCGCAATCACATCGTCCTGCTCGATTTCGGTTTGGCGAAAGGCGCTCCGTCGCAGGCTTCGCGCGCGACCGAGACGGCGAGCGTCTTCGGCTACTCGTACCACTACGCGCCGCTCGAACAGATGCAAGGCACAGGCACGGACGTGCGCAGCGACCTCTACAGCCTCGGCGCGACCGTTTATCACTTGATGACGAACGTTGCCCCGCCCGACGCCATCTCGCGCGCCACCGCCGTCCTTAACGGGCAGCCAGACCCTTTGCGTTCAGCCGACAAGGTGCAGGCGCAGGTCAGCGCGCCGGTCGCGCGCGTCCTGATGAACGCGATGGCACAGAACGCCGCACAGCGTCCGCCGACAGCCGCCGCCATGCGCGAAGCCCTGCGCGAAGCGAGCCGCCAAACCAGCGCCTCCATGCTCAACGCGCGGGCCGAGCCGTTCGCAGTCGCGGAACTTGGAGAGCTACAGCAAGGCACGCGACTTGGAGCCGCGCGCTCAACAGAGCCTCTGACGGAGCATCATGCGCTGAGCGTCGCGGCCTTGCCGCAAGATGCCTTGACCGTCGTGCAGCCAGCCGTCGCCGCGGGCAGGCCGCGTCCTTCGAGAAGGCGCAGCGACGAGCACGATTCCGTCGTGACCAGAGTGAGAGACACACGAACGCCTGAGCCGCGAGCCAGCATGTCCGCCCTCAAGCTGAGCATCGCGGCGAGCGTCGCGCTGCTGGTCATCGCCGCCGCTATTTTCGCTTTCATGCGCCCGCCGCGCGCCAACGCTCCCGGCGTTCAAGCTGCTGCTGCGCCAAGCGACCCGGCGACGCTGGCTAATGAATCCGCTGGAGTCCAAACGCAAGCTCCCGCGCTCTCCACTCAACAGACCGCCGCGCCCGCGCCGCCTTCGCAGCCAGCCGTCACCGCGTCGAACAGTTCTCCGCAAGGCAATCCCGCCGCAGACAACCAGAGTTCGCAGCCCACTACGACCGACGCCGCCGGTCAAACGAAATCGCAGGCTCAGCCGCAGGCGACAGACGCCGCTTCCGCCACGTTGACGCCGGAAGCCGAACGCGCGCGACAGGCCGAAGAGATACGCCGCCAACGACGCGAGCAGGACGCCGAATATATAAAACGAGAGCGCGACGAGATAGACCGCCAACGCGAAAGAGAGTTGCAACGAAGCGCGCAGCAGCAGCAACAGCCTCAGCCACAGCAGCAACCGCCCGCGGGCTTTCCGCCTCCGCCACCGCCGCCGCGCAGAGGCGGCCCTCCGCCGTTTTAAAAGTTCCGGCGCGGGCCGTATAAAGTTTGAAGGCAAGTCGAGTCTGAAGTTTGCGGCGGGCTGTGGCTAAAGCTTGAGGCTGTGGCTGCGAGCGCAGAGAGTTTGACTTAGAGAGCGGAGCCGATGGTTTGCGCGAGCCGGTCTGTCTCGCGTCGCGCGCAGACGCGCGCGTCTTCTCCCTGCTGCGGCGTGACAATCTGAAGCGGGTGGTAAATGATTTCTACTTTTGAGAGGCGCGGGACGCGATAGCCCCTCGGCCAGACGCGGTGCCCGCCGCGAATCGTGACCGGCAGAATCGGCGTCCTGGTTTCGAGCGCAAGCCGCACCGCCCCGTTCTTGAATCTCATCAACTCTCCATCGGGCAGGCATCGCCCGCCTTCCGGGAAAATGTAAATCGCGCCGCCTTCACGCAGCCATTGCAAAGAACGACGAATCGCCGTCGGGTCGCTCTTCTCCAACTTGAGCGGCCAAGCCCCGAAGAGTCCCAGGAAGCGACCGACGACGGGCCAGTCAAAGCTCTCGTTCCATGCGAGAAAGCGTATCGGTCGTTTGATGGGAACTCCGGCCCAGAACGGGTCGAAGTATGTTTGATGATTGGAAGCGATGATGACTCCGCCGCTCTGCGGAATATTTTCAAGACCGCTGTAGCGGACGCGCCAGAGCAGCCTAGACATCATGCCGATGGGCAGGCGCACCGCGAGCAAAGCCCACTCCGGCAACGCCGACGGCTCCGGCTGCGCCGTCGTCTTTCGCGCGGGCGTCACCTCTGTGCTCGTTTCACTCATAAGAGAAGTCGGAAGCTTGTGGGCTGAGATTAGCGGACGGCTCTGCGTCGTCCGTCAACTTCTGCCCGCCTGCCTCTGCTTGATAATTATCGCTCAGGCGTTTGATGACTTCCCCCGGCTCGTCCGCCGCAAGCTTGCGCCGCGCACGCAGCCCTTCGAGGCCGGTGACGGCCAGTTCCTCCCACCACTCCGGCGCGTCCTTTTCGGCCAGAACATCATCGTTCCATCGTTCGCAACGCTCGCAGGTGAAACCACAGTACGCACGCGCCTCTTCCTTCGTCAATCCGAGACGGTTGCGCGCGTTGCACTCCTTGTCCAACGCGCAACGCCGCTCAATCTCAACCAACAACACCTCGCGCGGAATAATGATGGAACGTTTCATTTGAAGTTTTGTTTCACCGGTCAAAAGCGCAAGAGAGCGCGCCCGCTGTTTTGCCTTTCAACTTTCGCCTTCGAGCTTTACTCGATTCCCTCAAGCGGCCATTCTCTATCAATAAATTCCAGATGCAGGCGCATGATGCCGTCGGCCCCCGCGCGCCGCGCTCGCACCGCCGCGACGACCGCGAGGTTGTACTGCGTGCTGCTCAACCGAATCAAGCTCCCGCGCTCGACCCCGAGCGTGGTAAAGACGGCGGCGCCGCGACGGCTGATGTTTTCCGTCACCGTCGTTTCGCGCGCGTTGATTGCGCCCTTCTCATCATAGACTTCGACCGTCACTTCAATGGGCAGGCTATGGCGCGTTTCGGGGCGCGGGTCGGTTGACGGCACGTGCGCCTCGGCGCGCTCCGTCATCTCCCGCAGCAGCCACAGCCCGCTTTCCGTCACCGAACCCGCCACCTCATAACGCTTCGTCGGGTCGCGCTCATAACTGGGCGGCGGTCGCTTGCCGATGAAGGCGACGCCGACGGCGAAGTTGGCGGGCTTGCCCGCGACCGGCGGAAGAGCTTTGATGTTGCGCACCAAAGACCAGACGCGATATTGCAGCTCGACGAAATCGAAGCAACGCAACTGGCGCGGCATCGGCATCGTCAAATGCATCAAACGCCCCGGCTCGGTCGGATGCGAAAGGCCGAAGCGCGCCCCGAACGGCGTCACGTCAATCAGGCGCGACATCTCGACCCATTCATAATCCGCGCGCTCGCGGCAATGCACGCGCACTGGCAGCGAAAGCTCCAATCGCTCGCGCATCCGCTTCGATTTTGCGTTGAATTTCATGCCCCTTGACCTTGCCTCCAAAGAGGCTTCCCGCAGGCTCGCCGGACGACTAGATATTGTGGCTCTCAAACTGCCACTCGAAAGCCGCCAAAAACGCGCTCAGAGCCTTATAATTATTGGCTTTTTCGCCTCTTCGGGAATTGCCAAAAACGCTCTTTCCGGGTACAATATATCGTGCTTCAAACGACTGCCCTCGATGGCATCAAACGAGTACCGGATAACCCTTAAATTGACGCATCAACCGTTCGCACCGCCACGTCATTCTCGTCATTTGACGCTAACCGGGCCAGCCTTAAGTTTGCCCGTTCGGTGAACCGAAGCAGGCGGCGCGGATTGTACCGGAAAGGCACTTTTAATGGAAACGACAATCGAACGTAATTACATCAATATCGAAGACGAGATGCGACGCTCGTACTTGGACTACGCGATGTCCGTCATCATCGGACGCGCGTTGCCGGACGTGCGCGACGGCCTCAAGCCGGTTCACCGCCGCGTGCTGTGGGCGATGAACGAACTCGGCAACCAGTATAACAAGTCCTACAAGAAGAGCGCTCGCGTGGTCGGCGATGTCATCGGTAAATATCACCCGCACGGCGACACAGCCGTCTATGACACTATCGTCCGTCTGGCGCAGGATTTTTCGATGCGCTACCCGCTCGTTGACGGGCAGGGCAACTTCGGCTCGGTGGACGGCGACGCCGCCGCCGCGATGCGCTACACCGAAGTCCGCATGGCGAAACTGACGACGGAAATTCTCGCAGACATCGAGAAAGAGACCGTTGATTTCAACCCGAACTACGACGAATCTCTCTCGGAGCCTTCGGTCTTGCCGACGCGCATTCCGAACCTTCTCGTCAACGGCTCTGACGGCATCGCCGTCGGTATGGCGACCAAGATTCCGCCGCACAATCTGACGGAAGTGATTGACGCGACCGTCGCGCTCCTTAAAAAGCCGAACACCGACATTAAAGATTTGATGAAGCTCGTCACCGGGCCTGACTTTCCGACCGGCGGCTTCATCTACGGCGGCGAAGAATTGAAGCGCTCTTACATGACCGGGCGCGGCGTGATTCAGATGCGCGCGCGCGCCGGAATCGACCGCATCGGTCGCGGCACGACAGAGCGCGACGCCATCGTCATCACAGAGATTCCCTTTCAGGTCAACAAGGCGCGGCTTATCGAGCGCATCGCCGAACTCGTCAACGAGAAGAAGCTCGAAGGCATCTCGGATTTGCGCGACGAGTCAGACCGCGACGGCATGCGCATCGTCGTCGAACTCAAGCGCGACGCCGTGCCGCAGGTCATTCTTAACAAGCTCTACAAGCTGACGCCGATGCAGTCTTCTTTCGGCGTCATCAATCTGGCGATTGTCAACGGCCAGCCGCGCGTCCTCAACTTGAAGCAGATGCTCGAAGCCTTCGTTGACTTCCGCCGCGAGGTCGTGCGTCGTCGCACGGAGTATGAACTGCGCAAGGCTCGCGCCCGCGCCCACATCCTCGAAGGCTTGACCAAAGCGATTGACGCGCTCGACTACATCGTCACCTTGATTCGCAACGCTTCCTCCGTGGACGAAGCGCGCCAATGGTTGACCGGCAACACCGCTTCGATGAGCGCGGTCAAAAACTGGAAGGGCGTCCCCAACGATTTGACTTTGGCCGGTTACATCACGAAGCTGCAAAAGACGATGAAGCGGCTGGAGTTTTCCGAATTGCAGTCGCAGGCGATTCTTGACTTGCAACTGCGTCGTCTCTCCGCTCTCGAACGACAGAAGATTACGGACGAGTATGAAGGCATCATTCGTCTCATCGCGGAACTCGAAGAGATTCTCGCCAACGAGAGCAGCCTGCGCCGCGTCATCGTCAAAGAACTCGAAGAGGTCAGGAAAGATTTCGGCGACAAGCGACGGACAGAGATTGTTGATGAAGGCGTCGAGCTATCCATCGAAGACTTAATCGCCGACGAAGACGTGGCGATTACCATCACGAACAGCGGCTACATCAAGCGGACGCCGATTACGACTTACCAGCGGCAGGGACGCGGCGGCAAGGGTCGCTTCGGGGCTTCGACCGGCAAGAATGGCGACTTCGTTCAGCATCTCTTCATCGCCTCGACCCACGCCTACATCATGGTCTTCACGGACAACGGGCAGGTCTTCAAGCTCAAGGTTCACGAAGTCCCGGACGCAGCCGCTTCGGCGCGCGGCAAGGCCGTCGTCAATCTCATCAACATTCCGTCAACGCGCAAGCTGGCCGGAGTCGTTCCCGTCCGCGAATTTTCGGAAGGCCGCTACGTCGTGATGGTGACGCGCAAGGGCGTGATTAAGAAAACGTCGCTCGCCGATTTTCAGAACATACGCACGAACGGCATCAACGCCATCAACATTGACGACGGCGACGAACTGCTCGACGTAGTTTTGACAGACGGCACGAAGCGCATCTTCATCGCCACGCACAACGGGCTGGCGATTCGCTTTGACGAAAAGGGCGTGCGCCCGATGGGTCGCGCCACGCGCGGCGTGCGCGGCATTGACTTGCGCAAAGACGACCTCGTTGTCTCGCTCTGCGCCGTCTCTGCGGACGACAACGAAAAGATGCTCTCCGTCTCCGAGCAGGGCTTCGGCAAGCAGACGAAGATTACCGATTATCGTTTCCAATCGCGCGGCGGCAAGGGCGTCATCAACATGAAGACGATGGACAAGACGGGCAAGGTGGTCGCCGTCTTCCCCGTTGACGAAGAATCGGAAATCATGATTATCACGCAGCAGGGCAAGCTGATTCGCATCGAAGCCGACAGCATCCGCAAGACCGGACGCTCGGCCTCCGGCGTGCGATTGATTAAGACAGACGGCGGCGATAAAGTCACCAGCGCTTCGCTCGTCGAAGCGGCTGCGGACGAAGAGACGGTTGACGCGGTGGTCTAGTTTTCTCTTACGCTTAAAGCAAAAGATGAAAGCCTTGCTCAACGAATTGCTTGAGCGAGGCTTTCATCTTTTGTCAACGTCCAAATTCTATTCGACAACGAAAGTCGCTTCTTGAGTAACGACTGTTTTCGTTCGGTGGTCAGTCGCCGAGACTTGGAGCGCGTAGCGACCGGGCGGCAATTGGTCGAGCGCGATTTCGGCCCAGTAAGGCAGGCGCGTGTGGTCTGGCGTGGTGTCCGTCGGGAGTTGCGCCGGAGGCAGCACGATGAGCGGCGCGCGGTCGCGCAGCACGCGCGCCTGAATCAAGACATCGGGCTGTGCCGCTTCATGCGTCGCGTTGTAGACGTAAGTTTGAAAGCGCAACACGGACGAGCGCGCAAAGCGATGGTCTACATCAACCATCACAGAGCGCGGCGCGACCGCAGCAGCAGCAGCAGCAGACTTTTCATGCGCGCCTTCCGTGGCCTCTCGTTCGCCGAGAAACAGGCTGCTGAGTTGGAAACGCCCGCCCGCGATGTCCGGGACTTCGAGCCACTGCATAGAGCTTCCAGTGCGCCCGCTCGCGCGCTCGCGCACGGCGACGCGAATTTGATAGAGGCCGGGCGCGAGCGTCAACTGCTGGTTCCACACGACGAAGCGTTGGCCCGCCGCTTGAGCCTTGCGCTCAATCGTCAACTTCTGCTTGAAGCTGGCAATCGCGCCACGGTCGTCAATCGCCACGCCGAGCACATCAACCAACGCATCTCGCGCTTCGCTCGAAGGGTCAGTCCGCAAAGCCTGCGCGTCAATCTGCATTGACGCAAGCAGCGTCGTGCCTCCCTTCGCAGAGTTCATGTAGCCGACCGAAAGCGCGACGGGCAGCGAGCGCACGGGATAAAGAGAGCCGAGGGCGGCGCGCAACTCTGCGTCCGGCGAAGGCTGCGCCACGGTCGCCGTGTCTTCGCTTAACGGTCGCTTGAGAGCGGGCTGCTTCGGGGCTTCGATGAAGCCGCGACGAACGCGCACGCGCACGTCGGGTCGCCCCTTGACGCTGACGACGATGCGCGCTTTCCCGCTTCGTTGTTCCTCAAACTCCGGGCGCCATGCCAGCAAGTAATAGCTTGATGATTCGTCGAGTGCGCGCGTGAAGCTGTCTTGAAAAGAGTTTGAATTAAGAAAGGCGCGACCGCCCGTTTCATCCGCGAGCAGTTGCAAAGGCTCCTGCGTCGCGGTCGTTTCGCCGAGCAGGTTGCGCGAGACGCTGCCCGTGAAATCCGGGTAGACGCTGCGGCTGGCGTCCGTTGACGAATCGGCGAAGGTTCCGCGCGCGTCTATCGGATAGACCACTGCGCCGACCTGCGCCGCCGCCTTCGTCAACTGCCTGAGCGTGTCCAGAACGTTCGAGACGCGCGGGTCTGCGATGAAGCCGTCGGTCATGAAGAAGACAATCTTGCGCCCCGGCAAAGGCGCGCTTGAGCGCAGCAAGCCGAGCAAGGCGGAGAGCGTGTTGCTCGTCGCCATCCGCGATTGCGCCTTAATCTGGTGGACGCGATTCTGAACCATGTTGGCAGCCGTCTGCGTGTCCATCTGATACTCCGCCGCCGTCGCCGCCACCAGATACGTGAACAACTCGCGGTTGAAATGCTCGGACACCTGCGCCGCGTCGTACTCGCTAATCTGCACCTTGCCCGCGTAAGTCTCCGGGTTGCGCCTGTGACTGAGGCGCGCGACCGCCAAGCGCAGAGCCGCCTTGTTGTCCGTCAGTTGTTGCAGGAAGCCGACCTGCCCGCTGGTCGAAACGATAGCCGCCTGGTCGCTTGCCGCCATCTCTTCGTCTATAAACTTAAGCAGAGCCTCGCGCGCCCGCACCAGATTTTCCGGCGCGAGATGAACGTCGTCTATGAAGAAGAAGACGATGCGCCCGCGCCCGCTCGTCGCCTGCCCCGAAGACGCAGCGGCGGTCGCGCTCTCTGTCTTCTTGTTGTTGGAATCCGCCACGCCCGCACGCTCGACAGAGCTTTGCGCGACGACAGGCTCGAAGAAAGAGATGGGCTGAGCCTTGCCGTCAACGCTCAACTCGAACTGCTCGCGCTTTAAGCCGCCGACAAAACGCCCGCGCTTATCAAGCACAGTCACGTCCGTCTGCGCTAACTCCGTCTTGACGCGAACAACATCATCCGGCGACTGCCCCGACGCTCTCTTCCGCGCCTTCTCTTCCTGCGCCTCAGTTGATGAAAAAGTTGCGATGACAGACGAGAGAGCGGCGAGCAATAGAAGCCGCGCGACGGAAGCCTTCGGCGAATACATGGAGACGACCTTTCAGGCAGAACGTTGCCGCAAGCGAGCTTGAACAAAGAGACTTCAGCCGCTTGGATGCGGCAAGGCCGCGGCGGGTGCGCCTTCGCCTTCGACCCAGACTTCGCCGTCTTCGTAAAACTCTTTCTTCCAGATGGGGACTGTGCGCTTGAGTTCTGTGATGGCCCACTCGCAGGCTGCGAAGGCGGCGCGGCGGTGGGGCGCGCTGGCGCTGATGACGACGCTGGTGTCGCCGATTTCAAGGCGGCCCGTGCGATGGACGATGCCGAGGCAGGCGATGTCGAAGCGTTCGCGGATTTCGCGTCCGAGGCGTCGCATTTCGCTCAGGGCCATCGGAGCATAGGCTTCGTAGACGAGATAGAGCGTGCGGCGTCCGCGCGTCCACTCGCGGACGTAGCCGTCGAGCGTCACGGTCGCGCCCGCCACGCGCGGCACAACACGACGCGCCACCGCTCCGACATCAATCGGCTCGGCCGTCAACTCAAAGAAATCCGCCGTCGCGTCTTCGCCATCTTGCGTCGCCAAGCCGCTCTGCCCTGAGCCGCCGCTGACGGGCGGGAAGACGGCCAACTCGTCGCCCGCGCGCACTTCACGCTCCGGCAAAGCGTACTCTTGATTAACGGCGCAGAGCAGCGAGCGCCCGAAGCGTTGCTCTAAGGCCGGAAAGCGGGCGAGCGTTTCGGCGAACGCGCTGCGCGCATCGGCGGGCGCGGCAATCTCCAACTCGACCTCGGAGGTTCCGGCGGCCTCGCGCGCCGCGCCGAAAAAAAGGACGCGCACGCGCATGCGCCCGCTCGCGGCTGAATCCTGTTTCTGCTGTTCGCTTTCTGTAGTCATTCGAGGTCTATCTTTTTCCCGCCGTGGCCGTTGCCTTTGGCGAGCGCGTGCATGCGGGCGCGCTCTTCGTAGCTCTTGACGGCGCGGGCCAGCAAGTCGCGCAAGCGTTCAAGACGCTCGGCGGTCGAGCGCAACTCAAGCAACTCAAGCTTGATTTGATTGTCCAACTCCATCGCCGCCGCGATGAGAAACGAGAGATGCTCCGGCGTCGTTTCCGGCAGTTCCGGCAAGCCTGCGCGGTCGTCGTTGAGCGTCCGCACGGCGCGCGCAATCCGCATGAAGAGACTGGAAGTTTCCTCGACGCGAGGCGCCAGACGGCTCGCATCTTCCGCTTCGTCTTCAAAGAAGCTGACGCGCGCGACGAGATAAGGATGGCCGCGCTCGACGTATGATTCGACGCGGTAGCGAATCAGCCCCAACGTCAGAATGTTGGAACGACCATCGGGCAGTTGTTCCACCTCCGTCACCTCCGCCGCGCAACCCAGATGGCCCACAGGCGGCGACTCCCGCTCGGATTCCGACACATCGAAAAACGAGAGGCCGAACAGGTTGTCCTGCGCCCGCGCGTCTTTGAGCAACTGACGATACCGCGGCTCGAAGATGTGCAGCGGCAGCGGGACGCCCGGAAACAGCACGACCGGCAACGGAAACAGCGGCAACTCACGCACGCCGCGAACTCTGTCCAGAGCTTCACTCATTTTAAAACAGTGGCAAGTGACGAGCAGCAAGTGACGAGTTAAGGGACGAGTGATGAACGATGAACGATGAGTGGCGAGCTATGAACGGCGAGCGATAAACCACGAGATGTTTTTGCTCATCCCTCATCACTACTCATCACTCACTACTGCGTTTCTCCTTGCTCGTCACTTGTCACTTGCCGCTCGTCACTGCGGTTGTGGCATTGCGCTCGATGGCGCTGAGGGCAGCGGCGGTCGGCGCGGGTTCCGGTTCGTTGTTGACGGCGGCTGACGGCTCGCGTTCGGGCGTCGGTTGAGCGTCGAGCTTCTCGGCTATCAAGTCCAGAATCTTGTCGGGCGGCTCGTTGCTGAGGGCGAGCCGCTTGGATTCGATGACGAGTTCGGCCATCTCCTCCGCGCGATGCTTGAAGCGATTATCGCGCGCAATCAAATCCTGAATAATGCGCCGCTCGCGCTCATGACGCGGAGTTTGCGCGTCGAGTCCGGCGGCCACAGCATATTCGACCGGCACGCTCTGGTTGCGCAACATGATGTGCAAAGCTCCGGTGCGCGCCTGCGCCTCTTCGCGGAGACGCTTGATTTCAAGCAGCGAATTTTTAAAGCCGAGCCGCCCGCGCAAACTGATTTCGATAATCGGCGCGGGCCGGTCTTCAGCCGGGTCAAACGCGCGCGCCTCGCGCTCGATGGTTTCCATGACGCCCGCGTAGACGGCTTCAGCATCGACGGCTCCGGTCACGTCGAACGACAGACGCTGGAAGGGTCGCTGCGTGTAGTCGCGCAGGTGCGTGGCCGTGACCTTGCCTTCGTCGTCAACTTCGACGAGGAACGCGCCGCGCTCTTCCTTGTACTCGTCAATCGAACAGGCTTCGAGCGAGCCGGGATTGAAGGCCCAGTTGTCAATCTCGAAGCGTTTGTGCGTGTGGCCGAGCGCGACGTAGCCCGTCAGGTGTTGCAACTCCTTCAGCGTGGCGACGGGAATCGCGGGCAGGTTCGGGCGATTGAGTTGGCCCTCGACATCCGTGTGGAGCAGCAGAATGTTGAAGCGGCCTTCGACGCTCGCGTCCCTCAGAGCGTCGGCCAGCAGCGGAATGATTTTGGCCGTGCTGGCCCCGTACCAGTGAGAGCCGAAGATGCGCGCGCCCGCAATGTCTACATAAGAACCGACGCGCTCCTCTTCGTTCCAGGGCAGCAGCGTCATGCGTCCATCTTCGTAGCCAGCGGGTTCAAGCAACGTCAGGAAGCCCCACTGCGAAAGTGAACGCATCCAGCTAAAGTCTGAAACAGTGTCGCGCTGGTCGTGGTTGCCTTCGATGGCGACGACGGGAATTTTGGCGTCCCGCAAAAGCTGTAGGCCGAGCATCGCGTGGTTCATCGCCTGCGGGTCAATGTTGCGCCGGTCGAAAAAATCTCCGACGATGAGCACGAAATCAACTGCCTGCGGAATCGCGTAATTAACAATCACGTCATGCCACGCGCGAAAGAAATCCTTCGTCCGCTCTTCAAGATTATAGCGGCGACAACCTAGATGCACGTCTGCAAGATGGAGGAATTTCATAAACAGTTCTGAGAGCCAATCATTAATTAAAGCCTCAACGATAACTGAAATCCGTTTACGGAAGAGATATTATACGATAAGGAAGGAATGAGGGCGAGACGGCAGTAAGCGACAAGTGATGAGGGACGGGCGATGAATGACGAGCGATGCGTGTTGAGTTAAAGGCGCAGCCTTTAACTATCCGTGCGTCTTCAATGTTCGTGCGTCAACTACGGCTCGTCGCCGCCGTAGCTTTTTAGCTTGCTGAGTTGCTGCTTGTGATTTGTCGGCTGCGTTATAAATATGAAGCCCCCGCGACTCTTGGGCAGGAGTCAAATGGGAGCGGGGGCTTCTGGCTCCGCGCTGTGGGAGGGGATTCCACTCGCGCGGCGCACTGATGGCCTCTCAATGGGGCGAGCGGCCAAAACTGTTTTCTCAAAGAATCTGTGTAACAAGAGATGCCCGTGAGGAGGGCTTCTCTCGTCGTCCTCGCATACCCCTACGCGAGATGTTCATGCCGGATGGCATGTGTCCATGATCTCCCAGGTTTCCGTGTGGGCGACGCCGCCACTCTCTTCGTCTTCGTCGCGCGGATGCCGTGCCAGCAACCGGCGCAAACTCTGATGAGCAGGGAGACGAAGAGCAGGGCGTACAAGCCGACGATGCCGAACAACAAAATGGATTGGGCTTTGCTCATGTCCTGACAGACGCGCGCGGCTCATGGCTTTTGCCAAAGCGGCGACGGCCCGTAAAATTTTCAAACAACCTGAAGTTCGCCTTCGGCGGTCATGCGGCGCATCGTCGCCAGCAACTGCTCAATCTCGAAGGGCTTGTCAAGAAACTCGTCCGCGCCGCTGCGATAACAGGCCCGGCGCATCTCGCTCGTGCCGGAACTCAAGACCAGCACTTTCGATTGCGGGTAGCGTCCCTTGATGTATTCCAGAATGCGCAAGCCCACTTCCGGCGCGTCGAGCACGGGGGGCAAATGCAAGTCAAGGATCGAAATTGCCGGTTCGTAAATCGTGACGCGTCGCACTGCCGATTGCAGGTCGTGGGCCGTCATCACTTCGTAGTCTTCGCAGAGCGTCCAAAACAACTGCTGCGTTATCGCTTTATCGTCATCAACAATCAAGACTCTGGGCTTCATCTTGATTACCTCCATAAGCCTTGCTGCCTTCATTAGTAGCAAAGCTCGTACCGCTTTTGCCGCCGCCGTGGAAATCGCCGATTACTGCGGAAAAGCTCAGCCGTCATCATTCCCGACTCAAATACGTGTGCACAGGTGAAGACAGATTCAACGGCGACTGTCCACATTTGTGGACAAGTGGAAAGCAGAAAGTCCAACGTCCGAAGTCAAAGGCTGTGTCTTCGACTTTGGACATTGGACTTTCTACTTTCGACTTTAGATTTTAGACTTCTTCGTATTCGGAGAGCAGGCGGTGCAGGTATGAGCGGCTGATGCCGAGACGTTTGGCGGCGGCCACCTTGTTGCCGGACTCTGATTGAAGGGCGGCGGCAATCATGCGCCGTTTGAGCGCGCCGATGGCGCCTTCGAGCGTGGTTTCGTCGGCGGCGGCGTCGGGCGCGGAGCGCAACATCTTTTCGGGCAGGAACTCAAGGCCGAGCCGCGCGGCGGGCGTCAGCACAATCAAGCGCTCCATCAGATTTTCCAACTCGCGGACGTTGCCCGGCCATTCATACTCGACCAGAGCTTCTATCAAAGCCGGGTCGAGTTCGGGCCGCGTGCGCCCGTGCTTGTCTGCGGCCTTGACGGCGAAGTGCGCGGCGAGCAGCGGAATGTCTTCGTGTCGCTGGCGCAAGGGCGGCAGGACGAGCGGCACAACGTTGAGACGAAAGAAGAGGTCGCTGCGAAAGCGTCCCGCTTCGACTTCGGTTTCGAGGTCGCGATTGCAGGCGGCAATCAGGCGTATGTCAACGGAGAGCGTCTTCGAGCCGCCGACGCGCTCAAACTCGCGCTCTTGCAGGACGCGCAAGAGCTTGACCTGCACGTTGGCCGTCAACTCGCTAATCTCGTCAAGGAAGAGCGTTCCCGTGTCGGCCAATTCGAAGCGTCCCTTGCGCGCCTGCGTCGCTCCTGTGAAAGAGCCTTTCTCGTGGCCGAAGAGTTCCGACTCGATGAGCGATTCGGGCAGGGCCGCGCAACTGACGGCGACGAACGGCCCGTTGGCCCGCGTGCTCTCTTCGTGAATCGCGCGGGCGAGCATCTCCTTGCCGGTTCCGTTCTCGCCCGTCAGCAGGACGGTCGCGCTCGTTCCGGCGACGGCCCGCGCCTGCTTAATCGTCGCTTCGAGCGAAGGGCTGCCGCCGACCAGATGGTCGAAGCCGCGAGACTTGGACAACTCCGAGCGCAGGCGCAGAATCTCGCGCTCCAACTGGTGCGCGCGCGCCGCCTGATGCACGATGAAGAGAACTTCTTCCGGCTTGAAAGGTTTTTCAAAGAAGCCGTAAGCCCCGCGCCTGACGGCTTCGAGCGCGGCCTGCTTGGAGCCGCTGCCGGTGACGACGACGACGGGGACGGGCGGACGCTTGGCCCGCGCTTCTTCGATGACGGCCAAGCCTTCGGACATGTCGTCAACGTGCGGCGGCAGATGCAAATCGCTCAGGACGACATCAACGCGCTCGCGCTGCAACTGCTCGACGGCTTCCGTTCTGGTTCCGGCTTCAAGCACGCGATAGGTGTCGCTCAAGGCCCAACGCAGCCCGCGCCGCACGGCTGTGTCGTCGTCAACGACCAACACGGTCACTTTTATCTGCGCTTGCGTCTGTTCGCCCATCAACTTCTCGCTCTTCTGAAACGCTTTAAAAGATAAACTCCATGCTCGGCCACGCCGCCGAGTTGCGCTTGCATCTACGGGGCGTCGTCATCGCCATTATGTTCTTCGTGTCGGAGCTTTTTCGAACCAAGGAATGCTCTGCCGAGGCTCTTGAGGAACGCGCGGTCGTCGCCCTTTGACCGGCTTCATCATTTGCCCCCCGTGAATAGCGCAGATGGTAACACGACGCGGAAAGTTGCGCCAGCGCCCTTGGCGGATTTCACTTCGATGCGCCCGCCGTGCGCCTTGGCCACTTCGCGGCAAGTATACAGGCCGAGGCCGACGCCCTTTCGCTTCGTCGTCGCAAAGGCGCGGAAGAGATGCGTGCGTTGAAACTCTTCGCTGATTCCCGGCCCAGTGTCGGCGACGCTGAAAAATATCTCCGAGTCATTTTCAGGTCCGGCTTCGATTGTCAGCGTGCCGCTGTTTGCGCCCATCGCTTCGAGGGCGTTGAGGACCAGGTTTTCAAAGACTCGCTCGATGCGTTCGGCGTCAACGGTGGCGACGAGCGCGTCGGGCAGATGAATCTCGACCGTGTGATGAGAGCGCGCCTGTTCAGCCGTTGTGCCGAGCACGCGCTTGAGATGCGGCACGAGGTCTGTCGGGCGCGGGCGTTGATATTCGCCGCTCAGGCTTTCGACCGGCCCGCTCAGCTTGGCGACCAGAGAGCGCAGCTTGTCCGTAGACTCTTTCAAAGACTCCATCGCTTCGGCGCGAAACTCTTTGTTGTCAAACTGCTGCTCCATGTTGCTGACGACCAGGGAGAGAGCCGTGATGGAATTTTTCAAATCGTGCGTCAGCATCGCGGCCAGCCGCATGAACGATTCAAACTGGCGCGTCTCCGATTCGCGCGCAATCTGTTCGCGCAGGCGGTCTGTCATCCGGTTAAAGCTTTCGGCGAGCAGGCGCGTCTCGTCGCTGGAGCGCACTTCGATGCGCTCGTTCAACTGGCCTCCGGCAATCGCCACCGCGCCCGCCGTGAGGCGTTCGATGCTGCGCTCCATGCGCCGCGCAATCAACGTCAACAGGATGGCGGTCGTCAATCCAGCCAGAGCCGACAGCAGAATGCTCAGCCAGCCATTGCGCCGCAGACGACTGAGCGCGGCTGTCTCATCGCCCGACACGCTCAGAAAGACGCCCGCGCTCTTGACGGGCTGGTAGCTTGCGAGCCAGCGGTCGCCGTCGCGCCCGTCGTAAGACTGCTGCCCGCTCCGGCCCGCCAGCATCGCGTCGGCGATGGGCTTAAACGACGGCGGCATCGCGGCGTTGATAAGTTGGTAGTTCAAATTTTCGTTGGTGTGATAGATGACGCGCCCGTTGTCGTCGAGGATGACGAAGACGCGCGGGGCGGCAGGCGTTCCGGCGAAACTGCTGATGGCGGCTTTGCACAGAACGTTCAAGTTCAACTCGACAACCAGCGCGCCGCGCGGAGCCTGCGCCGTCCGCTCGGCTGTGAAGAGCGGCAGCGTGTAGCGCACGTTGGCGCTGTAGGACTCTAAAGCGGAGCGCAGGGCCGACTGCTCGGTCATCGTCCAGACGCGCTGGTCGGGCGCGACGCTGCTCAGGAGTATGTCTTCGATTTGATAGCGGATGGCAGGGCTGCCGGTGTCGCTCTGCGTCGCCTCGGCGCGAAAGAGCGGCTGCCCGTCCGTCTTCAAACACGTCAGCGAGACGTAGCCGTTGCCCGCGTCGAGCAGCAAGGCTTCCACTTCCGCGCGCACGTCCGCCGGAATCCGCTCGCTCGCCGCGCCGCTGCCGCTGGAGTCTGCCGCTGGCGACGACGACGGCGCAGGCAAAGCGCTTGGCTGAGCTTGAACGTCGCTCGTCGTTGTTGGTCTGGTCGCGCCGCGCACATACTCGCGCACAGCGAGCGAGCGCGACAGCGCAACCAGCTTCGCCTCGCGCTCGCGCAAGTCCGCCTCGATGCCGCTCGTCGCCGCTCGCGCCTCGCGCTCGACATCGCGGCCCAAAAGTTCTTCGACCGCGCTCACGCCGCTCCAATAATTGGCGACCGCGAAGATGAGCATCGGAACGATGCCGCACGTGAAGAACACTAAGAAGAGTTTGGGTCGGATGCCCACGGGCGTCAATCTTAGGTGAAAAGGGGAAAGAGGAAAAGGGAAAAGTTAGACGGGCAGGCGACCGAACTCTTCGAGGAGCGGGGCGAGCAGTTCGATGACGCGCTCATGCGAGACGCCGTTGGTGGCGACGATGCCGTTGCGATTCTGCACGTCCGGTTGATTGTAGCGCAGCGGTTGGCCGAAGAGGTCTGTCAACTTTCCGCCCGCTTCCGTCAGGATGATTTCCGGGGCGCACGTGTCCCACTGTTTCGTGCGCGGGCTGAGATGCACGTAGAGGTCACATTGCTGTTCGACAATCAGCCCGACCTTGACGCCGACCGAGCCGCGCCGCACTTCCTCTTTAACGCCGAAGGCGCGCACAACCCTATCCATGCGCGGGCTTCTGTGCGCGCGGCTGGCGGCCAGACGCATCCGCGCGATGTCGCTCTCGCCGGTCACGCGCCCGCGTTCAGGCTCGAAGCCTGCGCGCTCAATCCATGAGCCTGCGCCCGCCGCGGCCCAGTAGAGCAAGTCGGGCAGCGGTTGATAGACGACGCCGAGCACGACGCGGCCAGCGACGGTGAGGCCAATCTGGACTGCGTAGTCTCCGTCGCGCGCGATGAAGCCGCTCGTCCCGTCGAGCGGGTCAATCATCCAGACGCGCTCTTTGCCGAGACGGCGTTCGGTGTCGATTGATTCTTCGGCGAGCAGTCCGTCTTCGGGGAACTCGCGGCGAATCGCGTTGACGATTAATTCGTTGGCCGCGCGGTCTGCTTCCGTCACGGGTTCCGTGTGTTCGTCCGCGTCAACTTTGCGCTCGACGCGCAACGGGCGTTTGTAATATTCGAGAATCGTCGCCCCTGCCTCGCGCGCAAGCTTGATAGCCAGACGCAACTCGCGCTCGTATTGCAAGTGTTGCGCGATGGGCGATGAAGGATGAAAGACAGGCTCTTGACTCATGGCGTCGGTTCCTTCGCTGGACTATCTATCGCTTGGCTTTCATCGTCATCACGGTCGTTCATCAAGCGTTCGTCTTCGTCGTTCAAGACATGCGCCGCCGCGTCGCGGATGATGTCCAGAGTTTGGCGCAGGTCTGCGCGTGTAGTGCGAAAGTTGGTGATGCAGGCGCGCAGGCTGTAGCGACCGCCGAGGCTCGCGTTCGAGAGATACGCGCGCCCGCCGCGTTGCACAAGATGCATGATGCGCTCGTTCAGTTTATTCAAACGGGCGTCGAGCGCGGCGCGTTCCGTCTCGCTGGCGCGCTCAAGTTTCCCAAAAACTCCGGGCGGCAAATAACGAAAGCAGCAGATGCTCAACTCGACGGGCGCGAGCAGTTCAAAATCGTCTGCCTCGTTGACGCGCGCGGCGAGATACGCGGCCAGGCGGTTGTCCTCCGCGACTGAAGCGCTGACGCGACGCGCGCCGTAGTAGCGCAGCATCAGCCAGATTTTCAAGGCGCGGAAACGACGCGAAAGCTCTACGCCGTAGTCCCAGAAAGCGAAGGCTTCCGCCGCTTCCGCTTCATGCACTTTGATGTAGTCGGCCTCGCTCGCGGAGGCGAAAGCCTGCCGCACGCTTTCTGCGTCACGAAAGAGCAGGCAGCCGCAATCGACCGGCGCGTAGAGCCACTTGTGCGGGTCGAGCGAGACGGAATCGGCCAACTCAAGACCGGCGAAGAGCGCGCGCTTGCTCGCGTCCATTGCGCCCAACGCGCCGTAAGCTCCGTCAACGTGAAACCACAAAGAATAATCTTTGGCGACGCGCGCGATTTCCATGAGCGGGTCAATCGCGCCCGTGTTGACCGTGCCTGCGCTGGCGACGATGCAGAAGGGACGCAGGCCGCGCTGCTTATCGCTCTCAATCTTTTCGCGCAGTCGTCGCGCGTCCAACCTGTAATGCTCGTCCGTCTCGACAAGGCGCGCTTGCTCGCGTCCAAGCCCAAGCACGTCCGCCGCCTTCGGAATCGAAAGATGAACCTGTTCGGAAGCGTAAAGGGTCATCGGAGCGCTCGTGTTCCACAGTCCGGCGCGTGAAGCGTCGCGCCCGGCGGCGGCGCGATGCGCGACATAGAGAGCGTTCAAGTTTGCCATCGAGCCGCCGCTCGTCAACAAGCCATGTCCGTCCTCGCTGTAACCGACGAGCGAGGCGAGCCAGCGCACGACCTCGCGCTCGATTTCGGTGGCCGCCGGAGATGAGCGCCATGAGGTGACGTTCGAGTTGAGGGCGGACGCGATGAGGTCTGCGTAAGCTCCGATGGGCGTTGAGGGCGAAGCGACGTAGCCGAAGAAACGCGGATGCCCGTTGTGGCGACTGAGATGGATGACGGCGCGGCAATCCTCCATCAAACGCTCAAGAGCCACGCCTTCATCCGGCAACGTTGAGCGCAGCCGCGCGGCGACCCTTGCGGCGGAAGTGTCAGGGAAGACAGGCAAGTCGGAAACTTCGGCGAAGTAGTCGGCGACGAGCGTTGTGGCTAAGCTTGAAAGCTCGCGTAACTCTTCGCTGCTGATGTCGAGCGACGACGAGCGCGCCTCGTCCTGCTCGCCTGCGTCGCCCGCCGTGGTTGTCCGCTGGCCGTCGTCGTCGTCTGTGCGTTCGTTCTTCATTTGCGTCGTCTCCAAAACTACCACACACGGCGAGCGCGGCTCAAAGCGCTCTTGCGGAGGCAAGGCCGCTCTGCGTATAGTTCACTGCAAAACTTCCCAACCAATCTTTGCCAAGTGAAGGAGAGCATGATGAGCAAGGCGAGCGATGACAGGCAGCAACGGAGCGCGGGCGTTTCGCGCCGTAAATTTCTGGAACGCGCCGCGACGACGAGCGCGGCTTCTTTAATCACGGCGGCGGGCTACGCCGCGACGCAGGACGCCAAACAACAGACCGAGCAGGCGAAGCAGGCGAAGCAGACGAAGCCGGCGAAGCCCGTCAAGTTGATGGGCAAGATGGTCGAGTACAAGAGCGGCGAGATGATGATTCCCGCTTATCTCTCGCGCGCCAAGCAGAAGGACGCGCCCGCCGTCCTCTTGATTCACGAAGTCTTCGGCCTCAACGACCACATCAAAACAGTCGCCGACCGCCTCGCGCGCGAAGGCTTTAACACGCTGGCTCCAAACTTTTTCGTCCGCGCCAGTGCTCCGCCGCCCACAGACGACAAGGACATGGCCGCGCTCAGGAAAGCGGCTTCGAGCATTCCGAATGAAGTGGCGATTAAGGACATGCAGGCCGCGCTCGACTACTTGAAGACGGTCAAGAACGTGCGCCACAGCTTTGCCTCCATCGGCTTCTGCATGGGCGGCGGCTACTCTTACCAGATTGCCACGCACACCAAAGACCTGGCGGGCGCGGTCATCTTCTACGGTCGCACGCCGCTCGAACTCGTGCCGCAAGTCTCCTGCCCGCTGCTCGGAAATTTCGGCGGCCTCGACGCGGGCATCCCGCCCGAAACCATCAAGGCTTTTGAAGAAGCTCTAACGAAAGCGGGCAAGACGGCGGACATCAAAGTTTATCCTGAGGCCAAGCACGGCTTCTTTAACGACACGCGACCGACGGCCTACAACCCGGAAGCAGCCGCCGACGCATGGCAACGCACGCTCACGTTTTTCCGCGATAGACTGAAAGCCTGAGCGCGTTTGACAGCCCGTTCTTTTTTTTCGATGAAGGAATATAGATGACAATCAACGGCCACGCCACGCTGGCAGGAACGGAGCGTTACCGCGACCGCTTCAAGGGTAAAGCCGCGGTCAATCACTTTCGTCTGGAGCAAGACTTGTGGCTCTCGTCCATCGGCATCGGAACGTACCTCGGCCACTGGGACGAAAGCACGGACGAGCTTTACAGAGAGGCGGTCGCCTGCGCCGTCGAACTCGGCGCGAACCTGATTGACACTGCGGCCAACTATCGTTTTCAAAGAAGCGAGCGAGCCATCGGCGCGGCTCTTCAGCAAATGATAACGGACGGCATCTGCGCCCGCGATGAAGTGGTCGTCTGCACCAAGGGCGGCTATCTGCCGTTTGACGGCGAGCCGCCGAAGGACGTTCGCAGCTACGTCGAAGAGACGTTCGTGCGGATGGGCATCGCCGGATTCTCGGACATCGTGGCGGGCAGCCATTGCATGACGCCCGCTTACCTGCAAAGCCAGATTGACCAGTCGCTCGCCAACATGAAGCTGGATTGCGTTGACGTTTACTATCTGCACAATCCTGAGACGCAGGCTCAGATTGTCGCGCCCGCAGAGTTTGAAGCCCGCCTTCGCGCCGCCTTCGCGCATCTTGAGCAGAACATCAGGGACGGCAAAATCCGTCATTACGGCGTGGCGTCCTGGAACGGCTTTCGCGTGCAGCCGAATGCGCCCGGCTATCACGCGCTCGAACGCATGGTCGCGCTGGCGCGCGAAGCCGGAGGCGCGGAGCATGGCTTTCGTTTCATCCAACTGCCTTTCAATCTGGCGATGCCGGAAGCTCTCATGCTGCGCAATCAACCTTTGGAGGGCGAGCCTGTCACCGTGCTCGAAGCGGCGGGCGCGCTCGGCATCACGGTCGTCGCCAGCGCCTCAATCTTGCAGGGCAAAGTCGCGCACGACCTCTCCGAAGAGATACGCGAGCCGCTCGGCTCGCTCTCGACCGACGCGCAGACGGCGATTCAATTCGTCCGCTCCACGCCCGGCATCACCACGGCCCTCGTCGGCATGAGCCGTCGCCTACACGTCGAAGAGAATCTGCAACTGGCGCGCGTCGCGCCCGCGCTGCCTGAGGACTACCAGCGATTGTTCTCCGGGCAGGAGTAAAGCATCGCCGACGATTCGGAGGGCCGACGATGACCGGGCAAGAGATGAAGTCAGGGCGAGAGATGAAATCTATGCAAGAGATGAAGTCTATGCGAGAGATGAAATCGTTTGAGGAGTTCTGGCCTTACTACGTGCGCGAACACAGCCAGCCGGGGACGCGCGCTCTGCACTACGCCGGAACGATGACGGGCCTGGCCTGCGTCGTCGCGCTCATGGCGAAGCGAAAATGGCGTTGGCTGCCGCTGGCCTTCGTTCCCGGCTACGCGGCGGCCTGGGCCGGACACTTTCTCATCGAAAAGAACAGGCCCGCCACCTTCCAATATCCGCTCTGGTCGTTTCTCGCAGACCAGAAGATGCTCGCCTTGATGCTCGCCGGAAAGATGGAGGCGGAGGTCGAGCGCGTCTCGCGTCAGGAATCTCGCACGGAGCTTTAAAGTTTAAGCGACGAGCCTTGCGGTTCAACTCGACAAGCAGTGAACACAATGCCAACGGGCAGGTCTGCGTCGTCAACTACGCCGGCGGCTTTTCCGGGAAAGCGGCGCAGGCCGCGACCCGCAAATAGACGCCGCGCGGAAATCTCCGCAGACGCTTTCAAGTTGTCTAGGTTGGCTGCCGTTTGCGACGGCCCATGTTGCGCGGAAAGCCTGGGCCGGGCGGCGCAGGGATGTGCGCGGCTTCTTCCGGTGTGCGGGCGCGGCGGCGCGCGAGCTCTAGCTTGAGGCTCTCTTCGCCGCGCCGCATCGTCCAGCGATGATTGGCCGCGAAGATTGGTTTGAGCAGAAATGAGAGCGAGCGGATAACTGGCTTGTTGGCTTGAATCGTCCAGTCGTAAGTGACGTTGACGAACGAGCCGTCCTGCTCGAACGTCCAGATGCCTTTGCCTTCGAGGTCGCCCGTCGCGTCGAGCGTAAAGCCGTTGGGCGAGCGCGTTTCGACGGTGCGAAAGTTGATGCGCAAAGTGTAAGGCAGAAAGCCTCTGGCGCGCAGGCTGATGAGCTTGCCGAGCCCGCCCGCGTCGCCCGCCTCCAACTCTTCAACTTCCAGATAAACGGAAGGCCACCAGCGCGCCAAATCTTTTCCGTCCTCGATTATCTCAGCGACTTCCGCGACAGTTCCCTCCACACGCCAGCGGTCAATGAACCTGTATTCGTTAGTCGGCATCGTGGCCCCGTCCCGTCCGTCGTCGTCATCGCCAGCAGCGCGCACGCGCGCCCTTTCCGTCTCGCGTCGAGCGCGTATCATAATCTTGAGCGGCCAGGAAAATAAAGCCGGAGATGACGAGATGAAAGGCGATTCCGGCGCGCGTGCGGGCGCGAAAGTTTCGGCTCGCGCGAAGGAGCGCAGATGAAGAGACGGCTCGAAGGGCTTTTATCGCTGACGCTTTTCGACGAGCATCTTGAAGGTCAGCGTTTTGTCTGTGATGAGCTTGGCGAGCCGCTGCCGCTGCTCTTCGTCGCCGGTTGAGGCGAGTTGTTGTTTGAGGCTCTCGATTTCTTTGAGCAAGTCTACTTCGGGCGGCGCAAAGTTGCCGTTCTTCAGTATCGAATAGCAGAGGCGCAAGTCTTCGGGCGTTTGAAAATAAGCGTTGAGGTCGAGCGGGCGGCCCTTGCCCGGAAGATTGTCGAACTCGCCTTCGGCCATCGCCTTGCTAATCTGATCTTCGATAAATTTTTCGATAGACATCAATGCTCCTCCCCGCGTTCAACGAGAAGAATCCATACGACGAAAGCAGCCGGATTGTTCGCCTCAAGCAAGGGCGCGACGGCGACCGCTCGCGCTGGCGCAAGCGGCCAAGCTTTGAACGCGCGAGCCGCCAAGCTTTGAACAAAGAGCAGCCGCCTTGCCCGCTCTGATAACAACGGACAAGGCGGCTTCTTTAGTTAGCTTGACACGACTCTGTGCGCGCTCTAGCGTGAACGCTTTCTCGCTTTCTTGCCTCCGGTCAGACTGCTCAGGACGTTGGTGACGATGGCTGCGCCTCTGCCGACAACTTGAGCGACAGTATCGGTCAATCCTTTGCCCGCGCCGCCTCTTTTCTTCGCGGAGCCTTTGGCAGAGCCGCCGCCGCCACCCTTGCGGCCCGCGCCGCCCTTCGCGCCGCCCTTGCTTGAGCCAGCTTTAGTGCCAGCTTTCGCGCCAGCCTTTGCACCAGCTTTTGCGCCAAACTTCGAGCCGCCTTTCGTCGCTCCGGTCTTCGAACTGCCTTTCGCGCTGCCCTTCGTGCTGCCTTTCGCGCTGCCCTTGGCGACGCCTGTGCCGCCGCCGATGCCGCCGCCGCGAGTCTGAGCGCCGACCTTTCTCTCGCCGCCCTTCTTCGAGCCGCCCTTCAGGTTTGCGCCGCGACCGCCGCCGCCCTGCCCGCCGCGAGTTCCGCCGCCTTGATTCTTGCTTCCTCCGGCGCCGCCTTTCCTTGCGCTCCCCGGTGTCGAAGCAAAGCCGGACTTCGAGCCACCTTTACCGCCGCCGCCCTTTGCGCTGCTGCCGCTGCTGCTGGCTCCGCCTTTGGCGCTGCCGCTTCTGCCGCCGCCGCTAATTGGGCCGCCTGCTTTAGAACCGCCGCCCTTGGAGCTGCCACCTTTGGCTGCGCCTTTCGGGCCGCCGACGGGGCGTGTTGCGCCGCCGCGTCCGCCTTCGCCGCCACGGCTTCCGCCTTTGCCTGCGCCGCCCTGCGTGCTGCCTTTGGTGCCCGATTTCGAAGCTCTGGCTTGTCCGCCGCCGCCCGTGCTTCCGCGACCGCCGCCCGCATTGCCTCCGGTCTTGCTCGCGCCCTTCTCTGCTTTACTGCCGTCGCCTTTCTTGGCTGCTCCGGCTTTCGAGCCGCCAGAGGCTTTCGAGCCGCCGCCGCTTTTAGCTCCGCCAACGGCCTTCGCGCTGCCGCCGCCTCTGGCGCTTGCTTTGGAGCCGCCGCCTTTGTTGCCGCCTTTGCTACCTTTGCTTGCGCCGCCTTTACTGCCCGTAGTGGCTGCGCCGCCTTCGTCGCCGTCGCCGGTGGTGGTTGTGGTCGTCGTGGTGTCGTCGCCGGTCGTGCTGATTTTCGACGACGCGCCGCCGCCGCTGCCTGCGCCGGGATAGCCGCCCGTGCTGCTATCGCTGCTGCTGCCAGCCGAGCCGCCTTCGTCGTCGTCATCATCATGGTCGGCCATGGACGCGCCCATGCCGGTCGTGCGACCGATGGCCGCTCCGCCGTGGGAGCCGCTGCCCTCGCTTGCGCCTGCGGAAGTTCCGGCCTCGGTTGGTTCCGAGCCTCCGTTGCCGGTGTCGTTCGTCATGTCGTCGCGGCCTCCCCCGCCAGACACTTGTTTGTTTCTGTCTTCGCCATTCCCTTGTTTAGCCATTTTGTCTGCTCCTTTTTGAATAGGTATAAAACCCCCTTGTTGGAGGTCGAACTCGTCGCACTAAAAATCGCGTTAGCTTTGCGGCGGAGGATAACATAACTTGCGCGTCGTTGATTCTTTCTTTCTTCACTTTAGAGAGATTTTTTAGCCCTTACAGCGGCGGCGCGGTTGCCTCATGCGCGCGAATGGTTGAGAATAGCCTTCTCTGGTTAGCGCACACTATGATGGATGGTCTTTCTTCATCGCTCGCCGTGCTTTCGGCGATGATTACGCCCGCCGTTTTGATTTCGGCCTGCGGGACGATGAGTCTTTCGACTTCGACGCGATTGGGGCGCGTCGTGGATAGAGTTCGCGCGCTCTCGGACCGTTTGGAAGAACTGGCTCTGACCGGGCAGCAACGCGAGTTTTTTGACGAACGACGCGCTATGATTTTCTCTCAACTCGACAAATTGACGAGCCGCGCGCGTATCCTCCAACGCAGCATGGTCACGTTCTACCTGGCGCTCGGCATCTTCGTTTCGACGAGCGTCGCCATCGGAGTCGTCGCCGTCACCAGCGCGCGTTATGAATTTATCCCCGTCGTGATGGGACTCGTCGGCGCGTGCTTTCTGTTCTTCGGCAGCATCCTGCTCATCGGCGAAGCGCGGCTCGCCCTCGGCACGATTCATTCCGAGATGGATTTCGTCTGGCGCTTGAGCAAAGAGTATGTGCCAGCCGAACTGGTCAAGGAACACAAGCCGCACTTTGTGCATTTTAGAAGACATGACTGACAACGAGAGCCAGCCGCCAAACGGCGTTCAGGAAACGGAAACGGGCAGCACGAGCGGAGGCAGCGTTCGTCATGACGGGCGCGCTTCGTACCTGCGCTTGCTGGAGACGGGCGAACTGCTCAGCCGCGTCGAAGCCCTCGAAGCTTTGCTCTCAAGCTGCACGGTCTGCCCGCTCGATTGCGGCAACAATCGTCTTCAGAACGAACTCGCGCGTTGCTACTCAGGCCATCTTCCCATAGTCTCTTCCTACACGGCGCACTTCGGCGAAGAGCCTGCGCTCGTCGGATCAAACGGCGCGGGCAATATCTTCTTCGGCAATTGCAACCTGCGCTGCGTCTATTGCCAGAACTATCAAATCTCGCAGACGCATCGCCAGCAGATTAAGAACGAAGTGACGCACGAGCGGCTGGCCGACATCATGCTCGAACTGCAAGCGCGCGGCTGCCACAACATCAACTTCGTCAGCCCGACACACTTCGCTCCGCAGATGGCGCGCGCCGTTTATCTCGCCGCCGAGCGCGGCCTTCACTTGCCCATCGTCTATAACACGAACGCTTACGATTCGGTCGAAGTCCTGCGCCTGCTCGAAGGCATCGTGGATGTTTACCTGCCGGATTTGAAGTACGCCGAAGACGAGGCGGGCTACGAATATTCGAAGGTGCGCGGCTATGCGGAGCACGCGCGCCGCGCGCTTGTGGAGATGCACAGGCAGACGGGCGACCGCCTCGTCTTCGGCGCGGACGGACTCTTAAAACGCGGCCTCGTCGTTCGCCTGCTCGTCTTGCCGAACGATTTGGCAGGCGTGCGCGAATCGCTTGAATGGATAAAGGACGCGCTCAGCCCGCGCGTCGCCGTCTCTCTGATGGCGCAGTATTACGCGACCAACCGCGCCGCGACCGATGAACGCTACACGCTGCTCTCGCGCCGCATCACGGAATCGGAATGGCTGCGCGCGCTCTCGGCCCTCGGCGAATTGGAGATGGAGGAAGGCTGGATGCAGGAGTATGACGGCGCGGCCCATTATTATCGTCCAGACTTCACAGACCGCGACGTGCCGTTCAAGGACGTGCGCGATTTTCAATCCTGACGCGCTCATGTAAGCTCAGGGCTTCGGCCACACGCTCTTGGAAAAGCATGAAGGACAAACTAAACTTATGAGTTGGCAAAGCGGAACGGCGACGGATCAGCAAGCCCCGGACTTTACGCTCAAGGACAGCGAGGGCAAGCAGTGGCATTTGACCGGCCAGCGCGGACAGGTCGTCGTGCTGCTCTTTTATCCGGGCGACGAAACGCCCGTCTGCACGCGGCAACTCTGTTCCGTGCGCGACCGCTGGAACGATTATCTACAGACGGGCGCGCAGGTCGTCGGCATCTCGACCGACACGGTTGAATCACATCACAAGTTTGCCGAGAACAGAGGGCTGCCGCTTCGTCTCTTGTCGGACACGGACGGCGCTGTGACGCGGCTCTACAAGGTGCGCTCGTGGCTGCCGGGACGCTCGGCCCGCGCCGTCATAGTGATTGACGCGCACGGCGTCATACGCTATCGCAGGGTCGAGCCGCTCTCGCTCTTTCGGCCCAACGACGACCAGATTATCGCTGCCATTCGCGCAGCCCAGTATGATAACGTAGCGGCGCGCGGAACCGGCGCCTGACTCTTTTTGTGGACGAGAGGTTTTAAATTTCGATGGGTGACAAAATCAAATGCGCGCGTTGCGGGCAGAAGCAGCCCGCGCTTGGCTATGCTCCGATTCCGACCGAACTCGGTCAGCGCATCGGCGCGGAAATCTGTCAGGGCTGTTGGGGCGAGTGGTTGAAGAAACAGAACCAACTCATCAACCACTACGGCCTCGACGTGTCCAACCCGGACACGCACGATTTTCTCTTCGACCAGATGAAGATTTTCTTCTTCAACGAAGGCGTCCAACTCACCCAGATAGACACGACGAAGGAAGGCTCTGTCGAATGGTAAAGTCAGTCGAAAGTTTAAAGTCGAATGTCTAAAGTCAGATGTTCAAGGTCAGGACATCGCTTCCGGCTTTGGGCTTTGGACATTCGACTTTAGGCTGAGATTTTCTTCGCGCATTTCGCGCGTCAGGAAATAGTTAAGCAAAGTGCGGATGGCGGCGATGGCTCCGAGTTTGCCGATTTGATCCCAGCTTGGGGCGATGGCGGTCGAGAGGATGTCCGCGGCGACCTGAAATTCGAGAGCAAGCGCCAGATAACGCGCCAGCGTCAGCCTGATGCCGTTATAACTTTCCAACTGCGGCGGCACGAGCGCGCGCACGAATTGATAAGCCGAGACGAGAACGCCGAACCCGATGATGGCCGCGCCCGTCGTCTCGACCAGAAGGCGCAACCACTGGACGGCGTTGACGACTGTTCCTTCAACCGCGCTGTCGTGCGCTCCGGCCAGCCAGCGCGCGGCCTCGCCCTGGGCCATCATGAACGTCGCCACTTTGAACAAAGTTTCTTCCCTTCTGCTATCGTCGCTCGCGGCGCGCAGGCCAGCGTAAATTTTTAACTTGCGCGCGTCGGGCCAATCAATGTACTATGCGCCATCCTATAAGAATAGTCTCTTAGGATTCAACGCTTTTTGCGCTTTTCCGAAATGAGATGGCCCGGCGCGAGTCCGCTCTCGTCTGACGCGCCGCGTCACACACGCAGACCGGAACTTTAGTTCAAGAGTTACCATCCATACCCCGTCCATGCCGCGCAAGACAAGAGCAGACTTTCGCGCGGCCAGACACTTTAGGAGAAAAGTTATGAAGATTAAACTGGCGGCCCTGCTGGCGTTTATCCTGATTGGATTGGCTGGCTGCACCGCCACCGATAATTCAAACTCGGCGACCCCCAAGAACACCAACGCAGGCAACGCCAACACCGCCAACAAGACTTCCTCGGTGGAGACGCCCAAGGCCGACGAGAACATGGTCAAGGCCAACGCGAATCCGACGGATGAAACGGGCGGCACAAAGGAAGGCTGCAAGTGCTCTGCCGCCGGCATGAAGTGCTCGACCAAGGCCGGCGAAAAGGGTTGCTGCGGCAAGGGCGGCGAATGCTCTTCGATGGTTGATGGCAAGTCTTCCTGCTGCGCCAGCAAGGGCAAGGAAGGCGAAGCCTGCTGCTCCACCGCCGGCAAGATGGCGATGAATGAAGGCAAAGAGACGAACGGCAAAGAGAAGACGGGCGAGATGTCAGGCTGCGGCCCTGAGAAGAAGCCCGCCGCCACGGCTCCTGTCAAGAAATCCTAAAAGCGCGGGCCTCTGCGCGCCCACCAGTTAATCCAAACACGAGCGGCGAGTGGCTTCATCTTCTGAAGCCACTCGCCGCTGTTGCTTCCGAACGAGCATCTGATTTAAGATGCGTCCGTACTAACCTTCTTTTGCTTTACCTAACGCTTCCGAACTAAGGCGGACGACCGCGCGCATGCTCTGCGCGTTTCGCGCTCGCCGAAGTCATGGAAGCAAACTTCCCAAAGCTTTTTGAAATCACACGATTCGCACAGGAGATGGAAGAATGAACAGAACCAAGCTTGCCGCGCTGCTCGCAGCCGTAGCGCTCACCCTTTTCGCCGTCGGATGCGGCGGAGACTCAACCAACAACGCCAACACCGGAAACGCCACTCGCAGCAACACGAACGCGACCAACGTCAACAAGTAGCGCGCCCGTCGCGGCCTTTGAACGAAGAACAAGTTTGCGCTCTTGCAGTTCAACGGTCGCGCTCGCGCGCGTCTGTCCGCCGGACGCTCCGAGACAACGCGAATCCCAAGCAGCATGACGGCTGACAGCGGCGCGGACACTAGAAGAGCTATGCGGTGTTGGCCGCCAGCCGCGTCCATTTGCGCGCCGGCTCGGCGGCACAATTTGACCAAAGGGGGCGAGAGGTTTTCAAAAGCCTCCGCCCCTCTTGTCATTTACAGAAGCGGCGCGAGCAGAAGTTTTTCCAGACACACGAGAGCTTAAGCGCTTGAAGAAAGCGCGAAGCTTCGCGCTCATGTGTCCGGCGTCTTTCATCCCTTCATCGCGCTCATTTTGAATCGGCGCTTTTAAAACAGTAAAGCTCATGCGACAACACAAACGCCTGCGGCAGATGACGACGCTCGCCGTCTTTCTCGTTCTCGCCGCGCAAGCCGCGCCCGCCTTCGCGCAGCGCAACGCCATTGACGCTTACGCCATCACCAACGCGCGCATCGTCACAGTCTCCGGCGCCGTCATAGAGCGCGGCACAATCGTCGTGCGCAACGGCCTCATCAATTCCATCTCGGCGACGCCCGCCGCGCCTCCCGCTGACGTGCGCATCATTGACGGCACGGGCCTGACCGTCTATCCCGGCTTGCTCGACGCTTACACCAACTTGGGGATGCCGCAGCCGAGCCCCACGCCCGCGCGCGGCACGGGTGGCGGCGGCGGCGGCGGCGGCAGCTTCAACCAGCAGTCGCTCGCGCAAACCGTCTCCGCTCCCAACTCGTCGCAGCCGCCCGGACTCCAACCCGAACTGCTCGCCGTTGACCTGCTTCAACCAAGCGCGCCGCAGATTGAAGCGTCACGCAGCGCCGGAATCACGACGGCCCTGACGGCCCCGCGCGAAGGCATCCTGATGGGCCAGTCAGCTCTGATTAACCTCGCGGGCGAGCAAGCTCAACGGATGATAGTGCGCGCGCCCGTCGCGCTGCACGTCGGCTTCACGCCCCTGCGCACGGGCGGCTATCCAAGCTCGTTGATGGGCGTCTTCTCCGCGCTCCGGCAGATGTTCATAGACACGCAGCGTTACCGCGAGGCGCAGGCAATCTACGAAAGAAACCCGCGCGGGCTTCGTCGCCCTGAGCAGGACAAATCTTTGGCCGCGCTCATTCCGGTGTTGGCGCGCGAGATGCCGGTCATCATGCAGGCCAACACCGAGCGCGAGATTCTGCGCGCCCTCGATTTGGCGCAAGAGTTTAAGTTGCGCTTGATAATCGCGGGCGGCAGCGAAAGCTGGAAGGTCGCCGAACGACTGCGCGCAGAGGACGTGCCGGTGCTGCTGTCGCTCAACTTTCCGAAGCGGACGACGGCGCAGGTCGCCGAAGCAGACCCGGAACCGCTGCGCACTTTGCGCGAGCGCGTTGACGCCCCGAAGACCGCCGGACGACTCAACGCCGCGCGCGTCCGCTTCGCTTTTCAATCAGGCTCGATGACGGAGATGAACGGCTATATACAGAACGCCGCGAAGACGGTCGAAAGCGGGCTCGCGCGCGACGAAGCCCTGCGCGCCCTGACCTTGCGCCCTGCGGAAATTCTCGGAGTCTCCGACCGTCTAGGCACGCTTGAAGTCGGAAAGATTGCGAATCTCATCGTCACGCGCGGCGACATCTTCGACAAGAACACGCGCATCACGCACGTCTTCATCGATGGCCGACCCGTTGACTTAAAGCCCGCGACCAATGCGACGGCAACGACCAACACAAGCGCGCCCGCCACAGGCTCATGGACGCTCAACGTCAATCTGGGCGAAGGCGAAACCGTCGTCACGCTGATGCTGCAACAGGAAGGCGAGCAACTGCGCGGCTCGATGCAGGGCGCGCTTGGCTCCGGCCAGATTGCGGGCGGCTCCATCGGGCAGAACGGCGACTTGCGCTTCACAGTCCCCGTCAACATCGGCGGCTTGACGACCGAAGCGACCTTTACAGGAACGCTCAACGGCAACGAAATGCGCGGCGCGATTCAAGTCGTCGGTCGCGCCCCCGGCTCATTCACAGGCGCTCGGCCAAAATAGTCACAAGTGACGAGTGACGAGTGACGAGCAAGAACAAAGAAACTAGTCAATGAAAGTTCGCAGTTGGTTTTAACTTGTCACTTGCTGCTCGTCACTCATCACTGCTTTATGGAGTTAAGAATGAAAAAGCTCATTGCTCTGGCGCTGCTGTTTTCGCTGCTGAGCGCGGCGGCGCAAGTTTCCGTGGTGGCGCAGGGCCGCGCGGCGGCGCAACGCAACGAGGCTGCGGCGACGGAGACGTTGATTCGCAACGCGACCATCCTGACGGCTTCGCACGGCACGCTTCCGAACTCGGACATCCTGATTCGCAAGGGCAAGATTGCGGCCATCGGAACGAATTTGAAGGCGGCGGCAAACGCGCGTGTCATTGACGCGACGGGCAAGTATGTGATGCCGGGCATCGTCGATTGCCACTCGCATTCGATGCTCGACGCCATCAACGAATTGACTTACTCCGTCACTTCGATGGTGCGCACCAGCGACGTGCTCAACCCGACCGACCCGGACCTCTATCGTGAGCTCGCGGGCGGCGTCACGACCTTGAACCTGCTGCACGGCTCCGGCAATGCCATCGGCGGATTGAACACGGTCGTCAAGATTAAGTATGGGCGGCCCGCCGACGAGTTTATCTTTCCCGGAGCGATGCCCGGCATCAAGTTCGCGCTCGGCGAGAATCCGAAGCGCACCAACTTTTCGCAGCCTGCGAACCAGCGTCGGTATCCGGCGACGCGAATGGGCGTCGAAGAAGTTATCCGCGATGCGTTCACGCGCGCGCGCGATTACAAGAGCGAGTGGGACGAGTATCGCGCCGCCATGAAGCGCGGCGAGAAAAATCTTTTGCCGCCGCGCCGCAGTCTTGAGCTTGAGCCGCTCGTCGAAGTCCTCGAAGGCAAGCGCTACGTCCACGCGCATTGCTATCGCGCCGACGAGATTTTGATGCTCATGAATCTGGCCAACGATTTCGGCTTCAAGATACGCACGCTGCAACACGTGCTCGAAGGCTACAAGGTTGCGCCGGAGATTGCGCGCCACGGCGCGGGCGCGTCCATCTTCATAGACAACTGGGGCTACAAGATGGAAGCCTACGACGCGATTCCTTACGCGGCGGTCGTGCTCACGCGCGCAGGCGTCCTCGTCTCCATCAACTCGGATTCTGACGAACGCGCTCGCCGTCTCAACATCGAAGCCGCCAAGGCTTTGAAGTACGGCGACCTGACCGAAGAAGAAGCCCTGCGCATGATTACGCTCAACCCGGCGATGCAGCTTGGCATAGAGGCGCGCGTCGGCTCGATTGATGTCGGCAAAGACGCGGACATCGCTATCTGGACGAGCCACCCTTTCAGCGTCTACTCGCGCGTCGAGACGACGTTCATTGACGGCGAGATTTTCTTCGACCGCCAGCAAGACCTCGCCCGCCGCGCTGAGCTTGAACGCGAACGCGCCACGCTCGAACAGGCCGAACCCAATCGCCCGCCCGCGCAAGGCGCTTCGCCACAAATGCCGCGTGGCCGCCGTCCAGCCTACAGCGACGATGACGATGCAGACGGAGGCCGCGACCAACGATGAACGTTATCATGAAGAAAGACGCGGAGACGTTTGAGAGCTTGAACGTTGTCACGCGTAAACGCATTGCCGCGACGGCGCAGCGACCGGGAGACTTTGTGAAGGTGAAGCTGAAATTATCCTTGAGGCTGAAGATGAAAAGCAGGCTCAGTTACGTTTGCATGATGCTGGCGATTGCGACGCTGTTGCTGTCGTTTGTTCCGGCCGGAGCGCAGCAGCCCGCCAGCGCGACAACGCAAGGCACGAGCGTCGCGAACGGCTTTTACGTTATTCGCAACGCGCGGATTGTGACCGTCAGCGGCGCGGAGATTGAGCGCGGCGCCATCGTCGTGCGCAACGGCAAGATTGAAGCGGTCGGCGCGAGCGTCGAAGCTCCGGCGGGAGCCGAAGTGATAGACGCGAGCGGGCTGACAGTTTATCCCGGCATGATTGACGCCGGAACGTCGCTCGGTCTGGTCGAAATCGGGCAGGGCGCGCCCGGCACGGTTGACTCGACGGAAATCGGCGAGTTGAACCCGAACGCGCAGGCCATCATCGCCATCAACCCGCACAGCGCGCATGTCAACGTGACGCGCGTCGGCGGCGTGACCAGCGTTGTGACGATGCCGCGCGGCGGAGTCATTTCGGGCCAGGCCGCTTTGATTAATCTCGACGGCATGACGCCGCGCGAGATGGCCGTCCTGCCTTCAGCCGCGCTCGTCATCAATTTTCCGCGCGCCACGACCACCACCTTCGACGCCCTCTTCAACCCGCAGGCCGTCAATCTCAACGAAGCGATTTCCGCGCGTGACCGCCAGCTTGAGCAACTGCGCAATCTGCTCCGCGATGCCGAAGCCTATGGCCGCGCGCAGGACGCCTACGCGCGCGACAAGACGCTGCCGCGCCCCGCGCAATCGGTTGTGCTGGCTGCCCTCGTGCCTTTCGTGCGCGGCGAGCGGCCCGTTATCATGAGCGCCGACCGCGAAGCGGAAATCCGCGCCGCCGTCCGCTTCGCAGACGAGATGCATCTGCGCCCAATCATCATCGGCGGCAACGAGTCCGCGAAGGCCGCCGCCCTCTTGAAGGAGCGCAACGTGCCTGTGATTTTGACGGGCGTGCTCGACCTTCCCTCGCGCGAAGACGACTATTACGATGCGTTGTATGAGACGGCTGCGAGGCTGCAACAGGCGGGCGTGCGCTTCTGCATCTCGACGGGCAACAACGGCTCGAACGTCCGCGACCTTCCTTATCACGCGGGCATGGCCGCCGCCTTCGGGCTGCCCCGCGCCGAAGCCCTCAAGGCCGTCACGCTTTACCCGGCGCAGATTATGAACGTCGCAGACCGCATGGGTTCGATTGAAGCGGGCAAGACGGCCAACCTCGTCATCACGGACGGCGACCTTTTGGAAGCGCGCACGCGCATTCGCTATCTTTTTATCAACGGTCGCCAGCTTCCGCTCAACAGCCGCCACACGGAACTCTACGACCAGTTCAAAAACAGAAAATAGCCGCCGTCCCAAAGCTGTCCCCAAAGCTTCATAGAGACTCTCGCTATTTGATTAACAAGGCGCGTTCGTTATCTCAGTCAAACTGAGCCAACGAACGCGCCTTTTCTCTTCTTCGTTTGAAGCTCAGCACATGCGCGCGTTGTTTCCCGCTTCGGTGATTGAAAAAAAATCAAGGGGAAGGTGGACAAATAGAACGCTCTGCCTCGCGCTCGTCCTCACTATCATCTGCAAACGACCAGAGGCGACCGGACGCTGATGAGCAGGCTCGATGCTCAGCCGCAAACTGTGTCTGGCCACAAACTGAAGCCGTAGCTATCCACGTGTCCGGCCACAGCGCGACGGTTGATAATGAGCAAGCAAGCTGGAGTTTCGAGGGTGAGATGATGGCGCATGTCTAAGGCCGCGATAGTTAAAACGTTTGTCGCTTCTCTAGGCGTCACGCTCGTCCTTTACGTCGTTTATCAATTCTTCGATTTGCGCTCGCAAAATTCTCTGACGAACGTGGCCCGCGCCGATTGTCTGGTAATTCTCGGAGCGGGAGTCTGGCCGGGAGGTCAGCCGTCGCCCGTGCTCAGAGACAGGATTGCGCGCGCCGCAGAGCTTTACCATCAAGGCGTCGCGGGCAAGATTATCTGCTCCGGCGGCGTCGGCAAATATCCGCCCGCAGAGGCCGAGGTGGAGAAGCAGTTTTTGCTGAAAGCCGGTGTCGCCGCAGAAGACATCATCATGGAGGCGAACAGCGCCTCGACAGCGGAACAGGCCATGCGAATCAAGGAGATTTGCGACCGCGAGGGATTTAAATCAATCGCGCTGGTGACAAGTTTCTATCATGAGAAGCGGGCCACGTTTTTGTTCAGAGGCGCGGGCTTCACGAACATCGAAGACGCGCGTTGTGTGCATGAAAGATTCCAGGACCTCGATTACTGGCTGGCGCGCGAAGCGTTGGCGTTGGCGATAGTTTACTACTGGTATTGGGGAGCCATCGGAACAATCGTCGGCCTCCTGGCGTTGAAGTATCAATCAGTCCGACAGCGCAAAGAGCGCGCCGCTTGACCCCGCAACGCTCCGTCGGCGCGAGTTAGCCCAAGTCTCAACGGCGTGTCTGCGACATTTTGAATGCATCCTGATGTGGCGCCCAAAGTGATATAGACTTGCGCGTCCTGCTCAGTCCCGTTCGTCAATTCCAGAGCAGTCTGGTTGTTTGTTGTCATGGCTTAGCCTTCCTTTCTGAGTTGTAGCGAAATACTAATAACATTCCGCGCTCCGGTTGAATGATATAACGCACATTAGACAGCCAGTGGCGGTATTGTACGACTATTAGCGACTGCTTTTTTCAGATATTGTCACGCCGTAATCACGGCGGCAGCTTTTCTATTTCCCCGTGATGATGCGTTCTTCTAAAGGGATGGCGGCGGGCAGGTCTTTGTGCTGCCAGCAGCGTCCTGTGCCGCGCACGCGACGCTGGCAGGGAGCGCCTTTCTTCGTGAGCGCGCCGCAGATGGAGACCGTCTCTGTTGTCTCAGATGGTCGGCGGGCGGGCGCAGCGTTGAGTTTCGCTTCGGGGCTGACTGGCGCGCGTGGATTCTCCGTTTGCGGGCTCGTTTGCGTTGGCGTAGTTTGCGCTGTTTGAGTTGGAGCGGTGGAGAGTTGGCTGCGTTCGATGACGAGCGGCGGCAGCGTGTTAGTCCGCGCGACGCGGCCCGCGCCGAGGCCGAGGCCGAAGAGCAGCGCGCCTGCCAGCAGCGGCAGCAACGCTCGCGCCCCGCGCAATTTTGGCGCGCAGTCAGGGCAGAAGCGACGGCTCGTCCAGAGATGCGTGCGGGCGCGTGTGATGCGCTCGCCGCATTCAGCGCAAAAATTCGGCTGGTACATGTTGAAGAGTCTCCGTTGAATGACAGCCAAGCTCATCCGGCTTTTCGCTTTGTGAGAGCCGGCGGCAGATGCTCTTGCTTCATGAAAAAACAGCTTGACGGGCTGGGTTAAAGCCGACGAAGTATAACTGATTCTAGGACGGCGGGTGAACATCGCTCGCGTTGCGTGCGCGAGATAAGTTGCACGGATAGCACAACGATGCTATAGTCGCTTTACTCCCGAAACAATCTGCGGCGTGGTGTCTCTCGATGCAGTCTTCATAGTAGCAAGGCTGCCGGACTCTGTGCCGTTTTCAGCGACGGAGCCGATGGGCTTGAAACTTTACTGCAATCGTTACGCGCATTTCAAAGACACGCTGGTGTGCTCTGTCTTGTGTCCATACCGCACGCGATGTCAGGACTTTGCGCTTTTTTATGACGCGAATCGTGAAGACGTTGACGCGCGTGTCGAGGAATATTATCGCTCGCGCTCGGACGCCAAAGCGCGCCCGCCGCGTCAACTGGTGACGAGCGGCGCGACGGTCGAGATGCGCCAGCTTTTACGTTTAGAGGTGAAAAGAGAGATGCCGGAATCAATGTTTATCTGGATTGGCAAGGACGACCACGCGGAGTTGCTTGAGTTGGACGAGATTATTCGTCGCGCCGAGCGCGGGACGAAGGCCAAGAGCATTTTCAAAGTCGCGCAGGAGATGGAACTGCGCTTTCAACTCGTGCCGCGCAAGCGCATAGACAAGGCCAAGCGAATCGCCGCTGCCGAAGCCGAGCGCGCCGCCGCGCGTCGCAAGCCGCTGCGCCCCGTGCCGGTCGAGACGCCCGCGCCGCTCGCGCCCGTCGCCGCCGAGACTATCAACACGCCCGCACCCGCCGCGCGCCGCTCTCGCACACGCGTCGCCAAGGCCGTCGGCGAAAGATAAAGCGAGACACGGGGACACGGAGACGCGGGGAAAGAGCAGCGGAGCAAATTACGCCAGTCCTTCTTTATCTCCGCGTCTCCGTGTCCCCGCGTCCCCGAGTCGCGGTGGCGAGGCGTCGCCGCTTTCCCTTCCTGACGAAAGCAACTTCCAGCCGCTATTGCGCGTCCGACAATGAAGGTCGCGCCCGTTTTGTGCTGCTTGCAAAACGACGCTGACGCCGTGCATACTCGTGTTAGCCAATCTTTCATGATGAATGATTTTAAGCAATGACTGACTTCCGATTCGCTTTCCGCTGTCCCCTTAAAAAACCTTTCGTCGCCGCGCTCGCGCTGCTGCTCTTCTGCGCGCTGGCTTCGACGCAAAGCGCGCTCGCTCAGGATGGAAGCGACGACCCCATTCGCATTGACACGTCGCTGGTGCAGTTGAACGTCGGCGTGGTTGACCGTCAGGGCCGCGCCGTCACGACGCTCTCGCCAAAAGATTTCGCCGTCTATGAAGAAGGCGTGCGACAAACCATCCAATCGTTTGAGCCTGTCAACTCGCCTTTCAGCCTCGTGCTGCTGCTCGACATGTCAGGCTCGACCTTGAGTTTCCGCGCGACGCTCAAGCAGGCGGCCATTCGTTTCATAGACGCGCTGGCGCCGGAAGATCGCGTCGCCGTCATCGCTTTCAACGACAAGGTGAAGACGCTCGCGGGCTTCAGCAACGACTACAAGAAGATTGCCTACGCCATTCAGTATGCCGACGGCAAAGGCGGGACTGAATTTTATCAAGCCCTCGCTTACTCGCTCTCGGAACTCGGCAAAGAGACGAAGCGGCGCAAAGCCATCGTCGTGCTGACCGACGGCATCGACACGCAAATGGGCAACAAGGATCGGGCCGCCGCCGCCGGCGCGCAGACCAACGACACGGCCATCGCTGCCATCAAGCCGGACGCGAGCGGCTCGCTCAACGCCGTGCTCAACGCTGCCGACCGTCAGGGCGTGACCATCTACCCGCTCGCGCTTCCTTCGGGCGACCCCAAACGGATTGCCGACCCAAGCCCGCAGCAGATGGCCGTCTATACTTCCGCGCGGTCGCGCCTGCAAAAGCTCGCCGACCGCACCGGCGGACGGCTCAACGAGATTCGCCGCCTCGAAGATTTGGGCTATCTCTACGCGGAGGTAGCCGCCGACCTGCGTTCGCTCTACACCATCACTTATCGCCCGGCCAGCGACCAGCCGCGCTCCGCCGGTTGGCGCGCTATCCGCATCGAAGTGGCGCATCCCGAATTGGTCGCGCGCACGCGCCCCGGCTATTTCGCGCGTTGAGCGACAGAGCGGCAGGCGCCACGCGACTCCGGCGTGCGCGCTTGACAGTCGCAGGTTCGGCCCGTATATTTTTCTTCCGCTTTTATAGAGCGCACCCGTAGCTCAGTTGGATAGAGTACTTGACTACGAATCAAGGGGTCGGAAGTTCGAGTCTTCCCGGGTGCACCACAATTTGAACTACGAAGAGGCCACGCTGATAACGGCCTCTTTTATTTTCGCCCCGCTCATTCGCTGGTGATAAAATCTGCCCATGCGAACGGAAGGTCTTGCTTCTCCCCGCTCAGAACAAAAGGCATGCTCAAGGCGCCGGGCGATTAAAACGATAATCGAGTTCAGTTTTAGAGATAAATCGGCGGGCGTTCGTCATGCATACTGTAAAGAGTGTGGCAAAGGGCTGACTCGCAACCATTACGCGAACAATAAACGTCAGTATCTTGAGCGAAATGCCCGCTCTTATTCAAAGCGTAGAGAATTTGTCAGGCGAACGAAGTCGCGTCCATGCGCCGACTGTGGTGTACAATATCCATATTACGTAATGGACTTCGACCATCGAGAAGGCGAAGTTAAAGAGTATGCGCTGAATAGCTTTGAACGAATGACGATGCGCGCGATTTTGCGTGAAATTGAAAGTGTGATGTCGTTTGTTCTAATTGCCATCGAGTTAGAACCTATACGCGTAGAAACAAATAGCGAGCAAGCTAAAGATGAAGAACCTTGTCATCGTATTTTTACTTTTCGTTCTGACGGTTGTTTGCGCTCTGCCCGGCGCGGCGCAGCGGAAGCAGCAGAGTGGGGCGAAGCCTTCGACGAAGCCCGTGATGACGGGCCAGCCGCAGACGGCGACGACGCCCGCCCCTAATGCTGCGAAGCCTGCGAGCGAGCAGGGCGGCGTGATACAAGGCAAGGTGGTTGACCTCGGTTGGGGCGATGCGCTGACGGTATCGGACGCGCAAGGCAAGCAGCATCGCGTGCGGCTGCTCGGCATTGACGCGCCGGAAAAGGAGCAGGCTTTCGGGCCTGCCGCGCGGCAGAAACTCTCCGCCTTGGTCTTCGGCAAAGCGGTCGTCGTCAAGTATCAAAAGATGGATCGCAGCGGACGACCGCTCGGCAAGGTGACGGTCGGGGCTTTGGACGTGAATCTCGAACTGCTCAAGGCGGGGCTGGCTTGGTATTACCCGAACGACCGCGATTTGCCGGAAAGCGACCGCCCGCTCTATGCCGGGGCCGAGCGTGAAGCGCGCGCCGCCGAGCGCGGGCTGTGGCAGGACGAGACGCCTATCTCGCCCTGGGAGTTTCGTCAAACTCGCAAGCAGCAGACAACCACCACAGCTAACTCCGAAGCAACGACGGAACAAGACGTTACCATCATCGCCGATTCCGAAGCCGTCGCTCCTGAAAAGGCTCCGAGTCCGCCGGGCGAAAAGAGCATGCAGTCCGGCCCGCCCGTCAAGGAAGCAGACGCGCCGCCCGACCAGAGCGAAGCGTCCAATGGATTTCCCAAAGCTCCGAAAGTCTCCGTCACGGGCGATAGCTCGACCAGAATTTATTACAAGACCGGATGCCCCGAAGGCGATAAAGTGTCTGCGCAGAGTCGCGTCTCCTTCGGCAGCATCGAAGAAGCGGAGAAGGCCGGATACAGGCGAACGCCGAATTGCCCTTAGCCGTTGCTCCACATCGGCTCTCCCACCGGGCAAGCATTGAACAAGGATGCCGGAAGAACAGAGACAACTGCGCCGCCTGCAACAACCCGTCGAAATCAATGGCCCGCTGATTGATGAAGTGAAGAGCCACGCGGTCTTCGCCCTCAGCCCTGCGGGCTTGATTCTCAGTTGGAACGAAGGCGCGCGATTGCTCAAGGGCTACAGCGCAGATGAGATTATCGGTCAACCCTTCTCGCTGCTCTTCACGGACGAGGGCGTCGCCCTCAAGTGCCCGCAGCAGGAGATGGAGCAGGCCGCCGCCGAAGGACAGTTTACCGGCGAAGGCTGGCGACGCCGCAAGGATGGCTCGCGCTTCTGGGCCAGCGTCGCCCTGACCGCCCTGCGCGACGACGCGGGCGCGTTGCGCGGCTTCCTCAAGATTACGCGCGACATCACAGCGCATCGCCAAATCCGCGAAGAGCTACAGTATCAACTGCGCGTCACCGGCGCGATTACCAACAACGCCGCCGAAGGGCTCTGTCTGGTGGACGTGACGGGTCGTTTGACCTTCATGAACCCGGCGGCGGAAGAGATTCTCGGCTGGCGCCACGCAGACCTGCTCGGTCGCATCTTCCACGACACCATTCACTACAGCAAGCCGGACGGCACGCCCTTTCCCATGCACGAATGCCCGTTGGTCGATGTGCTGAAATCCGGCGCGACCGTGCGCAATCGCGAAGACATGATGAGGCGCAGCGACGGCTCCTTCGTTCCCGTCTACTGCTCCTGCGCGCCCATCATGGTTGACGGCGAGATTACGGGCGCGGTCCTTGCTCTGCACGACATCACGGCGCGCAAGCAGATTGAAGCGGAGTTGCGCGAGCAGACGGAAGTCATCGAGACGGTCAATCGCATCGGCCAGTTGTTGTCTGCCGAACTGGAACTGCGCAAGCTGGTTCAGGCCGTCACGGACGCGGCGACCGAACTGACGGGAGCGCGCTTCGGCTCCTTCTTCTACAACGTGCTCGGCGAACGCGGCGCGTCCTACATGCTCTACACATTGTCCGGCGTGCCGCGCGCAGCCTTCGCTCATTTCCCCATGCCGCGCGCGACAGACCTCTTCGGCCCGACCTTTCGCGGCGAAGGCGTGATTCGCATCCGTGATGTCAAGCAAGATGAGCGATACGGAAAAAACTCGCCGTACTACGGAATGCCGCCCGGCCATCTGCCCGTCACGAGCTATCTGGCCGTGCCTGTCATCTCGCGCTCCGGCGAAGTTCTGGGCGGACTCTTCTTCGGTCATCCTGAGCAGGGCGTCTTCAACGAACGCACGGAGCGCATCGTCGAGGGGTTGGCCGCGCAGGCGGCGATTGCGATGGACAACGCGCGACTGTTTGAGGCCGTGCAGCGCGCCCGCGCGCAGGCCGAAGCCGCGCAAAGAGGCTCTGCCTTTCTGGCCGAAGCCAGCGCGCTGCTCGCCTCGTCGCTCGATTACGAAACGACTTTGAAGAGCGTGGCGCAACTGGTCGTCCCGCGCATCGCCGATTGGTGCGCGGTTCACATCGTCGAGCGCGACGGCACGATTATGCCGCTGGCGGTGGCCCACGTTGACGCTTCAAAAACGGCGATGGCGGAAGAGCTACAGCATCGTTATCCGGGCGACGCGACACGGGCGCGCGGCCCCGCGCAGGTGATTCGCACAGGTCAGGCGGAACTCTACACGGACATCTCGGAAGACCTGCTGGCCGAAGCCGCGCACGACGCCGAACACCTCGCCATCCTGCGCGAGTTGGGATTGAAATCGGCGATGACCGTTCCGATGATTGTGCAGGGCCGCGCCCTCGGAGCCATCTCTTTCATCTCGACGGAATCCGAGCGTCGTTACGGGCCGGAGGATTTGTCTCTGGCCGAAGACCTCGCGCGCCGCGCCGCGCTGGCGATTGACAATGCGCGCCTCTACCGCGAAGCGCAGGAAGCCAATCGCATCAAGGACGAGTTTCTCGCCACGCTCTCGCACGAACTGCGCACGCCTTTGACCGCCGTGCTCGGTTGGGCCAAGCTGCTCAGCACCGGGCAACTCGACGCGGAAGCTTCCACGCGCGCCCTCGACACGATTCAACGCAACGCCCGCGCGCAGCAACAAATCATCGAAGACATTCTCGATGTCTCGCGCATCATCACCGGCAAGATACGGCTCGAAGTGGCTCCGGTCGAACTCTCCTCCGTCATCGAAGCGGCGATGGAAGCCGTGCGTCCGGCGGCTGACGCCAAGGCGATTCAACTCGAACTGTCTTTGGACAAAGAGACCGGACTCGTGATGGGCGACCCCGCGCGTTTGCAGCAAGTCATCTGGAACTTGCTCTCGAACGCCGTCAAGTTTACGCCGCACGGAGGCCGCATCACGCTCCGACTGAGCGAGGTTGAAGCTCATGCTCAAATCGTCGTCAAGGACACGGGCGAAGGCATCAAGGCGGAGTTTCTGCCCTACGTCTTCGACCGCTTCCGGCAAGCTGACGGCTCGACCACGCGCGTTCACGGCGGGCTCGGCTTAGGCTTAGCGATTGTCCGTCATCTGGTCGAGCTGCACGGCGGGACGGTCAAGGCCGAGAGCGACGGCGAGGGACACGGCGCGTCTTTCATCATCGCTCTGCCGCTCTCCGCCGCGAAGCAGGAGAACGAACGCGAAGCGGAGTCGGAGCGACAACTGGCCGCGACGGAAACGGACACGGCTTTGCTTCTGGACTTGAGCGGCCTGCGCGTGCTGGTCGTTGACGATGAAGCGGACTCGCTTGAGTTTCTCAACGTCTCGCTCGCAGGATGCGGGGCCGAAGTCTGCGCCGTCACGTCCGCGGCTGAGGCTCTGGCCGCGCTGGCCGAGTTTCGGCCCGACGTGCTCATCTCAGACATCGGGATGCCGCACGAAGACGGCTATACTTTGATGCGCAAGGTGCGCGCGCTCAGCCCTGAGCAAGGCGGCGCAATCCCTGCCGCCGCCGTGACGGCCTACGCCAGAGCCGAAGACCGCATGCGCGCCCTGCTCGCGGGCTTTCAATCTCACATCGCCAAGCCAATCGCGCCCGCCGAACTCGTCGCCCTCGTCGCCAGCCTCGCCGGTCGCACGACCAACGAATCAACAATCAACACAGACGACGCGAAGATTGAGCGAGCATGAGAGACAAGCTCGCTCAATCTTTCAGGCTCTCTTAATCTTTAACAGGCTCGTCGGAACTCGCTCTCTCAAGTTCCGCCGTGTCTGCTGCGGCTCAGTCTGTGGCTGAGAGAATCGTTGTTCGGGTTATGGCGCGTCGAAGACGGTGAAGTTGTCCCAACGATTGACGAGGCCGAGGCCGGAGGCGTTGTTGTACAAGCCCGCGCCCGTGGCCGTCAAGAGCAGGTTGCTGCTGGTCGTGTAAACGAGCGTCGAATTGACGTAGACCTTGATGCTGCCGTTGCTGTTCGAGACGACGCGCAGCGTTGTCCAGTTGGCGGGCAGGTTGAGGCCGGTGACAAGCTCGCTGCGGTTGCCGTCAATGTAAGAACCGACGGTCAGGCTGCGCGTGTTGGGAGCAGTCGCGCTCGCGCTGGTGTAAGCGAAGAAGAAGTTGCGAGGGTCAACGACGCGGAAGCTCAGCCCCGTGTCCAGTCCCGTGCCGGAGACGCCGGGATGACGGTCAACGCGCGCTTCAAAGTTGCCGCCCGCGGCTCCATGCTGTATCCATGCGATGGCGGGTTCGTTGGCGAGCAGCACGGCGCGGCCATTGAGGATGCCAAAGGGTTGCGGGCTGGCGGCGTCCTTTCCGGTTTGCCATGCTTGCGGCGCTTGCGTTCCTCCCTCGATTGAGCCGAGGCCGCCTTTGCCATTGAAGAGATAGAGCGAGTTTGGACGCGAGAAAGAATCGAAGACGCGCGCCCCGCCGGGGACGGGCGGCGGAGCCGGAACATTGACGGGCTGCGACGGCGTGCCTTGCGCGAAGTTTGGAGCCGTCGGGTCAAGGACGAAGCGCGGCGGCGGGCAAGGCCCGCAGTCGTATGGAATCCCAAGGGTCGTTCCGCGCAGCCGCCCCGCGTGCGTCACGCCGTTGTTTCCAAGCGAAAGGTCTGCGACCGCCGGGGCCGGTTGAAAAAAGTGGCTGAGCAGATTGCCGCCGAGAGCAAACACCGTCTGCGGAGCAAAGGCCGCTTCGACCGTGCCGCCGGTCGGGCCGCTCGCGTCCGCCAGCGGATTGCGTCCCTCGTAGCCGCGCACCTGCGCGATGCGCCCGTTCAGGTTGTTGTGGTCTGAACCGCCGATGAGCAGCTTGTTGCCGCCGCCGCTGACGCCGGGAGTCGCGCGCGGCCCCGTGAACTCTTTCTTGCCGACAGGCACGCCGTCGAAGTAGGTGATGATGCTCTGCCCGTCCCAACCGACCGCGAAGTGTCCCCACTCGCCAACCGCCGGCCCTTCATCGCTGGCGAAGAAGATGACGTGCTGGCCCGCGACGTAGCCGTCCCATGTGTTGCCGAACAATTGATAACGGCCCGGCTCGCTGACGTTGTAGTTGGAGAAGCCGAAGAGCAGAGCGTGCGCGCCGCCGTAGCCGTCGGAGAGCATGTAAGTTCCCCCGGCGTTCGTCGCAGGCATCGCCCAGAACTCCCAGTAGAAATGCCCTAGGTCAACGTAAGGCTCCCAGAAGTCGCCGTAGTCCACGGTCTTCTGCGCGCCGTCATATTCGAGCACGTATGAAGGCTCCGGCATGGGCGCGAAGGTCGCCGTGAAGTTGGCCGTGTAATCCGCGCTGAGGTTCGGCAGCGTGAGGCTCTGCGGGGCAAACGTGTAGCGGTCCTGCTCAATCGAAGCCGTCAACGTGTAGTCGCCCGTGTCGAGCGCGGTCAAAGCGTAACTGCCGTCGCTGCCGGTTCTGACAACGCTGGCTTGCGGGCCGTCCAACTTGACCGCGATGCCGATGATGCCGTCGCCCGCGCCGTTCGTCACGCGGCCACTGACGCGATGCGTCTGCAACACCGCATCGAAGTTCGCTTCCCTGTCGCTGCCGAGATTAGCGAACGCTTGATGCTGCGGGCCGATGAGATAAAAACGCTTCGATGCGTTGACTTCATAGCTGCCACCGGCGGGCAATCCGGCGAAAGCATAACGGCCTTCGTCGTCGGTCGTGGCAGTCATCGTCCGCGAGCCGCTCAAGACGACGGTCACGGCGCCGAGCGCGTGGCTGGCTTCGTCCAACGCGCGCCCGCTAATCTTGTAAACGGAGCGCACGCCCTTCAAGGTCAACGTCCGATCGCCGTCGAGCGCGTTGATGTTTTGCCCTGTGAAGGTGAAGAAGCTATTGTTCGTCGCCGCCACAGTGTAGTTGTAACCGGCGATGAGGTCTGGGAAAGAGAAACTGCCGTCCGTGCCGCTCGTGGCCGCTCTAATCGTCCCGCCCAACTCGTTGTGAACTTCCACTTCGATTCCGGCCAGCCCCGCGTTGTTGTCGTCCAACACTTGACCGCTCACCGTGAACGTTTGTCGCGTCGCAAGGAAAATCACGCCCGGCTGCTGTCCGTTCAACTGTGTGAAGCTGCGACTCTGCGGGCTGAAAGTGTAGTAGAGCTTCGACGGCGTAACCGTGTAATCTTCTCCGGCCAACACCGCGAAAGAATAAGCTCCGCTGTCATCCGTCGTCGCCGTCTGCGCCCGCGCCCCGCTCAACGCGACAGGCACCCCGCCGAAGCCGCTGCCGCTGACCGCCACCTGCCCGCTGATGTTTAAGATTTTCCGCGTCGCCACAAAGTTGATGTTGGGCTGATTGCCGCTCAACTGTGTGATGACACGCGAGGCTGGCGTAAAGTCATAGAAAGTCTTCGCCACCGCCAGCGTGTAATCGTCGCCCGCCGGCGCGTTGAACGAATAAGCTCCGCTTGCGTCCGTCGTCATCGTCTGCGCCTGCGCTTGCGGCCCCGTCAACGTCACAAACGCGCCGCTGAAATTATTCTCAACCGACGTGACCTGACCACTGATGGCGAAAATCTGGCGCGTCGCGACGAAGTTGACGTTCGCTTGATTGTTGCTGAGCGCGCTGAAGACGCGGCTCTGCGGGCTGATGTTATAGAAGGGCTTTGAGAGCGTCAGCGTGTAATCGTCGGCAGCCGTCGTGACGATGAACGAATAGAATCCGCTGGCATCGGTCGTCACAATTTGCTTCTGCCCTTGCGGCCCCGTCAGCGTAGCGGTCACGCCGCCCAAGCCGCCCGCGCCGGATGTCGCTTGACCGCTGACGACGTAGGGCGGAATAAGCGTCGGGGCCGCGCCGAAGTCGTCCGGCGGGCCGCCGCCCGTGTGGCCTATGCCGACGCGCACGCGATTGCTGTTGACACCACGATAAGCGACGCGCACAAGCACGTCGCCCACGTCCGTCAGGTCATCGCTCAGCCGGAGCGTGACGGCGCTCAACTGCTCCTGCTGCGGCACAGGCATGAGGGCTTCCACCTGCAAAGTGTAGCGACGATGCGAAGCGTCTTCCGCCTCTGCTGTCAAGACAGACAAGTCCTCGCCGGGCTGCAAAGACAAGTTCAAGGCAAAGAGCGTCAGGCGCGTGCGATGGTCTGCGCTCCATGCGAAAGGCGAAGTGAGCGAGAAAGGCTCGCGCAGGAAGGTGACGGATTCTAAAGCGATGGCGCGCGTCGAAGTCGCTTCGCTGACGAGCACGGGCGGGCGCGTCTGCGCCGCCGCGCTCGCGGCCAGCGCGCAGACGACCAGCAACAAACAGAGCGGCCAGCTTGCCAGTCTACAACGAAGCGCAAGCCTCCGGCGGGCTAGTCTGCAAGACAGTCTCTCTTCGAGCGTGTTTGGCAAAGCGCGTCCTCTTATCTGTTGCCGGGAAGATTTTGTGGCCGCAGGATGAAAGCCAGTCAGGTTCACTTAAGGGAAAACTCCGTCGAAGCAAATCCCACTTGATAATAATGCCGCCGGTTAGTTGGAACGTTTGGATAATAGGTTAGCGCGGCGGTCATCGTCAATGGTCATCGTCAATCGTCCTGCGGACTTTCGACGAGGTGGCTGAGGCGCGCGCGCGGATGATGACGGTCATACGTGGCGCGCATCTGGTTGTTGGTAATGTGCGTGTAGATTTGCGTCGTCGAGATGTCGCTATGGCCGAGCAGAGCTTGCACGGAACGCGAATCGGCGCCGCGTTGCAGGAGGTGCGTGGCGAAGCTGTGGCGCAGCGTGTGGGGCGAGATGTTCGGCAGATTCGCCTGCCGCGCGTAACGCTTGATGGTGGCCCAGACGTTGTGGCGCGAGAGCGGTTTGCCCAGACTGTTGAGGAACAATTGCGGAGCGCGTTCCTTCTCGCGGTCGCGCCGCGTGCGCGCGCCGAGATAGTGTTGCAGCCAGCGCGCGGCGCTCTTGCCGATTGGCACGCGCCGTTGCTTGCTGCCCTTGCCATAGCAGATGATTAGCCCTGCGTCGAGGTCAACGTCCGCCAGCTTTAACGTCACCAACTCGGAAACGCGTAGGCCCGTCGCGTAGAGCAGTTCAATGACGGCGCGGTCGCGCAAGCCTTCCGTGGTCTGCGTGTCGGGCGCAGAGAGCAGTTGCTCCATCTGCTCTTCGGTCAGAAAATGAGGCAGGGGCGCGAGTCGTTGCGGCGTGTCGAGGTCTTCGGTCGGATAAGATTTGAGATGCCCGTCGAGCATCAGGAAGCGAAAGAGGCCGCGCGCCGCGCTGACCGCGCGCGTGACGGAAGCGGGCGCGAGGCCGTCGCGCGAAAGCTCCGCTATCCAGCCGCGCAAATCCTTGCGCGTCAAATCCTGCACGCGCAAGCCCAAGCTTTCGGCCCACGCTTCGAGCCGCGCCAAATCGCGCCCGTAGCTCTCAAGCGAATTTTGCGCGAGTCCCTTCTCCACCTGCAAGTAGGAGAGAAACTCGCGCACCAGATTTCGCTGCGACATGCTTTCGATGCTCATCGGCAGCAACTATAACAGAAAAACAGACGCGGAGACGCGGAGACGCGGCAACGTGCGGACGCGGGGACGCGGGGACGCGGGGACACGGCGAAGAAAGGCGCGATGGTGGCCGAGATGTTCGGGCTTTATTTATCGCCTCAGTCTCCGCGTCAGCGCGTCGTGCTTCACTGCTTATCCACGATGTCCTTCTTAAGACCGGCCAGAGCTTTCAAGAGGTCGTCCTTCTCGGCCTTGCCGACTTTGAATTTATCGAGCGTGGCGAGCAGATGCTTGACCGCTATGTCCCAATCGGCGTCGGTGATGCCCAGACCTTCGTGAACGGTTCGCATGCTGCGCCCGATGTAAATGCATGGGCCGCCGGTCGCGGCGCAGAGTTGGTCAAGGACGAGTTGGCGAATCCGCTTCTGCGAATCGAGGCTGACGCCGTTAAAAAACTTGCCGAGCTTTTCGTCTTTTATCAAGCGTCCCAGAAACTCGTCGGTGACGGCGGCCAGCGCGTCGTAACCGCCGAGCCGTTTGTAGAGGCTATCGGTTTGCTGGTGCGCGCTGTTGCCTTGCGCTTGAACGCTCGCAGCGCCACCGCAGGCCAACAGCAAGAGGCAAAGTCCCAGGGGTAAACGGGCTATCTTTCTCATGGTTCATCCTCCGAAAAGAAGTCGTGCGAGGCAACCAGCGTGACGAACGCGTGTGGCGCGCTCTCCATTAAATCGCGCGCAAAATAATGTGAGCGATAATGATTGTCAAGCCTTTTCAGAAGAGTTGTTGCCGGTTCGGAAGATTGCTTGCCGGCGACAGCGAGCGCTTCCCGCCGGATTACTGCGAGACGGCGGCGTCGCTATGCCACGCATACTTCGCGCCTGTCCAGTAGATAAAGCCCGGAGAGCCCGCGAGCATTTGCTGTATCACGTCGCCTCTGAGCGGAGGCAGTTGCTCCTTCGCCGCTTCAGTCGTCGGCTGGTTGAGCAACGAGCGCGCGTGCTCCGTTTTCATCGCGCCGCCGACCGCGTTTCGCAGCAGGTAAGTTTGCGTCGCCTTCGGGTTGCGCCAGCCCGCTTCCTGATGACCATGAATCACGGCCAGCAGATTATCGTTCTGCCGGACGACGACCGGCGCGGGCTTTTCGGGAAACTTCTTCACGTCCTTATGAACTTCCATCACCATGACGGCGCGCGGGTCTTCCAGAATCCAGCCCGCATACTCGCTGTTGAGTTCCGCGAGCATTCCTTTGCCGGGTTTGACTGCGACGGCGATGTCCTCAGAATCGTCGCCGTTGAAATCTCCGACGACGTACATATCACGGCGGCTCTCGTCAATCGTCACGGCTGTTTTGTAAATACGCTGGACGACTTCGCGCAACTCCGCGACGGAAGCGGGCGGCGCGACCGCCGGGGTTTCTTGTGACGGCGACGACGACGACGCGGGCGGCGCGGGCGCGGGCGGCTGATTCGCGGCAGTTGAATTATTGACGGCGGGCGGCGTGGCTTGCTGCCGGCACGCGATGCCCGCCGCGATGAAGAGACAGAGCAACAACGTCTTGATGATTCTTGGCGCAAACATGTGCGGACATTTCTCCACTCGGAAGCGGCCCGGCCCGCCGCGCGGCTGGACGAAGGCGCGCGGGCAGGCTTGGCTCTGATAGTTGAGCGCGTAAGACTCGTCAGGCGGCAGGCGCCTGACGAGTCTTACGGGAATAAGTTAAAGATGTTTCCTGCAAACTCACGAAGAGCTTACAGGGATTCCAGAAACGTGATGAGTTGCCTTCGCTGCGTCGCGTTGAGCAATGTCTGGTAACGGTTGGTGACGGACATTGCCTCGCCCGCGTGGCGCAGGATGGCCTCGTTGAAGGTCAGCGATTCGCCGTCGTGCATCAAGCGGTCGCGAGTGCGAACGCCCCAGAGCGGAGCCGTGCGAACTCTGGTGCGCGTGATTGGCCCGCCGTTCTGCACGATGAAGTCGCCCGTGCCGATGTCGTGCAACAGGAAATCGCCGAAAGGACGAATGACCTTGCTGCCGAGAGCCGCAGGCACGCTGAATGTCCCGCCGTTGATGACCGTGCATGGCTTAGCCGTGATCATGGATGGAACGTGACAGGCAGCGCAACTATGATAGATAGTCCCGGTCTGCGGGTCTACCATAGAGGTAAAAATCTGCGAGCCCGCAATCACGTCAGCATTGTACTGAGCGATAATGTCCGGGTCGCGCGGCGGAGCCTTTGTCGCTCGCATGAACCGTGCGAAGACCCTGATGTCTTCTGCCGTATCCTCGCCGCAGGTGACACCGGGATTGGCCGTGCAGGGCGTGTTGTCCGGCACACTGTCGAAGCCGGAGCCAAAGCCGACGAAACGGCCCAGGCTCGTGTTCTCAGCCAGAATCAGGAAGTTTGTAATCCCGATTTCGTTGAGATAAGCATCGCCGGAGAAGGAGAGCAGGCTGGCGTGCTGGTTCTTCCAGCCAAAGCGAGCGACCCGCTTCGGTTGGCCGGGAGCTTCCAACACCGGGACGGTAATCACCAGCCCATTTATTTCATTGTTGGTGGTTCCCGGTTGATTGTTGGCGATGGCAATGAGCGTGCCGTCCGCGACGGCCTCGACGAAACCGTCGCCCAGTGTATTGAGCGAAGTGCGGAAGGTGCGAACCTTCTCTTCGCCGGTCAGCGCAGGCCCGCCGCCGATGATGCCCGCCGTGTAGAGCGGCGGCACACGCTCTTGCACCTTGGCGCTCTTCTTCGGGTCGCCGTTGTAGTTCTTGGTCGGGATGCCCCGGTCGTTAATGAGCGAGCCGCCGGGCGCGTCCTTGAAGGTAATCTGTCCGTTGAGGGTCACGTTATGTCCGGCGCGCAACTCGTTAATCTGGCTGATAGCGCCCGTCACCGGATTCTGGTGACACTCTTTACATGACTGGGCGTTGTAAACCGGCCCGAGCCCGTCGGCGATGACATCCACATCTTCAAAGGTGCCTTTGTCGGCGTCAAACGTGGCCTGTGAAGTGAAATTGTTCGTCTTGTCGTCAAAGCCGGTCAGAGCGTCGGTGGCCGGAGGCGTCGGGCATGGAGCCAACCGACCGTCGCCGGGGTCTTCAACCGGAGTGACCGTCCCCGCATCCGCGGATGGAGTCCGGCTGACGCTAGTGGCAGAGTCGGTTCTGGCGGCCTCCGGGTCAGTGTCAGTCCTCAAGCTATAGGTGGTCCTATCGCTTGCTGAAACGCCTTCGAGGTCAACGGAGCCGGGAACGTAGGTGGCGTCGGTCGTGGCGGCGACGTTAGCCTGATCCGCCTCGGTGGATTGGGTGTCGGCATCAGCCATAACGGGCGTGCCGGCGCTCTTGCTGCTGGTATTCCAGTTAAAGGCGGAAGGCGCTATCACCAACCCCAGGAAAACCATCAGAATAATTATCTTTAAACGGTTCATCGGTGTCACTCCTCTGGCTCGAACCGGACGCAGGGAGCCCGGCTCAAGCGTCAAATGTAACCTCAAGCGCGAAGGGCGCAGAGGTCAGCCGATTTCAGCTTTACGAAACGTGAGCAACAACGCGTTAGAGAGAAGAAGCGGCGACACCTTCTGCTTCATCAGGCTTCAACTTCGAGGCCGGAGTCGGAGAAACTGGGCTTCTCAGAAACGCAGGGACAAGCGATTCATCTGGGCCTTGCGCCTCACCTTGAGGCAACACCTTGGAATGTATGACGGTTAGCGTTGAATGGCCTGCGGGGCATCGCCTCTGGGTGGCTCTGCCGGTCTTCAGCCATCGTTCTGGGGGGAACTTAAGTAAGAAGAAAGGGGGAAGTTGGACTACTTTGCAACGTAATGTGCAAGCAGAGTACGCCTCTTGCAAATTCGTGTCAATAGCTATTTTCAGAGCGGCGGTTTAAGCCACAATCAGGCGGCGAATTGCTCTCTCTTTTTGCCCGCCGTTTTTGGAGTTGACGGCCTGCTGCTGCGGCGGCGATAGATGGTGTAGCCGAACCAGAAGCCGTAAAAGAAGATGAGCATCAGGGCGGCGGCGAGCGCGGCGGCGGTAGTAGAGCTTGTGACCTTGCGGACGACGACGAAGAAGTCGCCCGTCACGCCGAGCGGCAAGGGCAGCATCGCGGCTATCAAGACGCGGCTGGCGAAGCGATGAAAGTGTTCCGTCTCTTCGCCGCGCTCGACAATGCGATGATATGCGGCGGGCGTCATCAAGAGCACGATGCTCAGAGCCACCAGCAGGAGGCTCAAGAGATGCGCGTATCTCGATGAGAGCGGAAGCTTCTCGAAGGCTTCCGTCAACGTCGTGATGAACTGGAAGCCGAGCAACGCCTGCGCGCCCGGCAGCACGACGCGCGCTTCCGTCAGGACGTGTCTAATCTTGTCCGTCAGCTTCGTGCCTTCGGCTTCGGCTTCGGCGTTCTCCTGTTCGTCCATCTCTTTCTTCTCCCTAACCTCCGGCTCGCGCCTTGAGCGGCGCAAGAGTTCCAGCCCGTACCAGAAAAAGAGCGCGGCGAGGCCGACGCTGATTGCGACGACGAGCGAGAGCGGGCGCGCGATAGTTCTCTCCATCGCCACGTACACGTCGAAGCCGAGCGCGATGGCGAAGGGCAACAACGCATAGCACATCACTTTCGACGTGAAGCGATGCAGATTGTTTGTGTCTTCGCCTTCTTCAACGATGCGGTGATACGAGCCGGGCGCAAGCAGCAAACAGAGCGCGACTAGCATCAATCCAAGCCCGCACATTTTCAGATATTGTGAAGTTCCAGGAAGCTTGTCGAAGCCGGGTTCAAAGGCCGCGCGAAATTGAAAGCCCAGTAACACCTGCGAGCCGAGCACCAGCATGCGGCCCTCGTCGAGAGCATTCTGTATCTTGTCCTTCAGCTTTGCCACGCCAGCCCACCTCGCTCGTTGCGGACATTCTAAAGCAAAGCGGGCCGCAATGGAACGATGAGTTTCAAAGCGCAGGCTCGCAGCCAGCGCAAGAACGGAAGAGCGCGTAAAAAGAATGAAGCGCGCGAAGAGAAAGATTGCTTCTTCGCGCGCATTGCTTTTTCTATAACGTTGAGACTCCGGCGTGAGCCTGTTTGTCGTCTACTCGTAACGCAGGCACTCAATCGGGTCAAGGCGCGAGGCTTTGCGGGCCGGGAGGACGCCGAAGATGAGGCCGACGCCGACGGAGACGATGAGGCCGGACATGATAGCCCAGAGCGGAACAGAAGCCGGGAGCGAAGGCACGAGCAGCATGATGAGACGGCTGATGCCGACGGCCAGCAACACGCCCAACACTCCGCCGAGAAAAGTCAACGTCATCGCTTCGTAAAGAAACTGTCGCACGATGTCTCTACGCCGCGCGCCGATGGCCTTGCGGATGCCAATCTCTTTGGTGCGCTCGGTGACGGAGACGAGCATGATGTTCATCACGCCGATGCCGCCGACCAGCAGTCCGAGGCTCGAAATCGCGATGGCAATCAAGCCAATCATCGCCGTGATGCTGTCGAATTGTTCGATGAACTTATCAGCCGTCTTAATATCGAAGTTGTCCGGGTCGCTGAAGTGAACGCCGCGACGACGGCGCAGGATGTCTTCCGATTGCGTCAGGGCTTCCGTCAACTGGCCGGAGAAAGCGCGGATGACGAAGAGCAGATAACCTTTGGCGGGCGCAATCTTCTGCGCCGTCCTGAGCGGAATGAAGACGGCGTTGTCTTCCTCGTTCTCGCCGAAGAATCCGGCCTTGCGTTTTTCCAGCACGCCGACAATCTCGAAAGTGAGGCCGCCCATTTTAACTTCTGTGCCGATGATGTTCTTCGCGTCTTGAAAGAGCGCGTCCGCCGCATTGACGCCGATGACCATCGCGTTGCGCCGCTGCTGGTCGTCGGCATCCGAGAGAAAGCGTCCCTCGCGCAGCGCGATGTTTGTGATGCCCGCGTAGTTGGCGGTCACGCCCTGCGTGTTGCCCCAACGATAGTTGTGCCCGTTGTAAGTGATGTTGTCGTCGAAGGGGCCGCCCGCGTAGCCGACGTTGGGCGCGACCATCGCCACGTCTTCGACCGCGCTCGCCTGCTCGCGGATGGCTGCGGCATCGCCGACGTTCAAAGGCTTGCGGCTGCGCTCCGAGCGGTCTTCGCCGACGCGCGGCCCCGTCGACAGATGAAAGGCGTAGATGTTGTTCGTGCCGTACTCTTCGATAATCGAGACGATGTTCTGGCGCAGCCCCGTCAAAATCGAAGCGATGGCAATCGCCGTCGTCACGCCGATAACGATGCCGAGCACGGTCAGGAAACTCCTGAACTTGTGCGCCCGCACGCTGTCGAGCGCCATCAGCAGAGTCTCTTTCGGAAAGAATTTCGGCAGCCGCATCCTTTGTTCTCGCTCTCAGTTTTTCGTCAACGCGACGATGGGGTCGAGCCGCGCCGCCTTCATCGCCGGGTAGAGTCCGGCAATCATGCCGATGACGCTGGAGACGATGAGCGAGAGCAGCACGTACATGATGGTGATGGTCATCGGAATCGCGGTCGTCGCCGAGATGAGCCACGCGACGCCGAAGGCGAAGAGCAACCCGACGGCTCCGCCGAGCGCGCAGAGCGTCGCAGACTCGATGAGAAACTGCATCATGATTTGTCGCTTCGTCGCCCCGACGGCCTTGCGCAGGCCAATCTCAAACGTCCGCTCCGTCACAGAGACGAGCATGATGTTCATCACGACGATGCCGCCGACGACGAGCGTGATTAAAGTAATCGGGATGACGACGGTGGCGATGCTGCCCGTGAACTCGTCCACTTGATTGTTCACGTCCTCGACGTTGACAAGGCCGAAGTCGTCTTCGTCGTTGCCCGACAAATGATGCTTGTTCCTGAGCGCGACGCGCGCGTCTTCAATCGTCGGACGAAAATTTTCGCGGCTCCCGGCCTTGCCGTGAATCTGCAAGCCCTGCCGCCTGCCGAAGATTTGCAGGTGCGTCGTGACTGGAACATAAATATGACGGTCGAAGCTGTCGCCGAAGAACGAGCCGCGTTTCTCTTCGACGCCGACGACGCGCATCGGCAGCCCCGCAATCTTCAAGCTCTTGCCGATGGCATCCGTGCCGGGAAAAAACTTCTCCTTGATGTCGCCGCCGAGCACGCAGACGAGGGCCGAGCGTTGCACTTCGTCCGGCGTCAGGAAACGCCCTTCGGCAATCGTCTTGTCTTCGATGTCAACCATGTTGGCGGTCGAGCCGAAGACGAGCGCGCCGGGAAACTCTATTCCGTCCTGCGACAAATCAAGCTGGCTCTGCGTCTGCGCCCCGACCTCAGAGCAACTGCCGCAATGCTCTTTCATCCATTCGTAATCGTCCCAATCGAGCCGCTTGTTGCGACGGTTGCGCTTCTCAAACTCTTCGTCCGAGAGCCTGCTGTGCGAAGCCATCCGCGCTACCATAAAGTGGTTGACGCCGAGCACCTTCGCCACCTTGTCAACGACGTAAGTGTTCAGCCCGTTAATCGAAGCCCCGACGACGACGACCGAAGCGACGCCGATGATGATGCCAATCAACGTCAGGAAAGCGCGCAGCTTGTGCGCGAAGATGGACTGCAAGGCGATGCGCGCGGCGTCCGCGTAAAATGAGTAGAGACGTTTCATGGCTGACTTTAGCGTGCGCTGGCCGTTGTGGCCGAGCCTGACTCTCGATAGCTGACTCGCTATACGACGGCTGCCAAATTTTGTTTGCTTTATCCTTGCTGCGAGACAACAGCGGCAAGCTTGCAGGCGTCAGGCGTCAGGCTCGCTCTTTGGGCTGACCAAACGCTTGCAGCATCTTCTCTTGCCGCTTTGAAAGACGCTCGCGGTTTCCGGTCTGTTATCTTTGACTCGCGCGCATTGCCGGAAGGGACTTCGCTAATAACGGGCGGCTACACTTAAAACGACGCGCCGCCGCCCGTTATTAACAAGCAGGCGTTGGTGAGGTTTTTTTTCGACGAAGAATATCCGTTGCGCCCGCGCCTCGCGGCGTCGAGAGCGGAACGCATTGTTAATGGCGAAACGCATTCAAAGACTGATTGCTATGCAGCATGTCGTCGCCACTGCCGCAACCAGCCATCAACGCCGCGGCCCGCTCTTCGAGCAAGCTGGCGGCCTCGCTGCGCGACCAGTTCCATGTGCGCCAGTCCGCTGCTTTCAATTCCTGTAGCTTCCAGAACAACGATTTCTCGATGGCGCAACGCTCGTAGTCGTTCACAGCGGGCAAGGCTTCGACGAGCGCAGGCACGGCGTCTGTGCTGAGCGCGGCGACATAATCTTCATCGAACGCGCGTCCGGCCTGCGCTTGAGCCACGTTGATGCGAACGATGAAGGCGTCCGGGTTCATCACATGCAGCGCGGCCATCATCAGAAAGGCCGCGACCAGCGCGCCACGGGCGAAGCGTTCGCGCTGCCCGCGCAGAACCGTTGCCGCGAACCAGACGAAGACCAGAGCCAGCCAGCCCATGAAGGCCGTCGTGTACAGCCGCAACTCCGTCAATCCATACTCGCTCTGGTAAAGCCGCATCCGCCCGATGGCCGAAGCCATGATGACGAACAAAAGCGCGACCTGCATGCCCGCCAGCAAGCGAAAGACGCGTTCGTGCGACGGATTCTCTTTGCGCAGCAGCCAGTGCGCGGCCAGCAAAATCGGCAAGACCAATGCCGTCACCCAGACCAACTCGAAGAAGCCGCGCCGCGCATACTCCGCGTAAGTCAGAGCCGAAGAGACTTGCACCATCCGCGCCCCGCCGAAGAAGTAACGCACCTGCACGCCGACAAACGAGAGAAACAGCAGATTCAACGTGCCGAGCGCGATGCCAATCTCGACTATGCCGAGCGAGAGTCTCATCTTCAAGCGCGCGGGCGCATCGCTCTGCGCTGGCGCGCTGCGCTGTGCGGAAGCGCTGTTCTGTGTGGGCGCGCTGCTCTCTGCGCTCGTCGTCTTCAACTGCGTCCCGCTCGTCGCCTGCGCGTCCGCCCCGCTCGCCGTCTTCAAGCCCACCTGCGCGAACTGCGGCGGCGCGGTAAAGACGCGGCTCAGCGCGGCGATGTCCAATCGCCCTTCTTTCGTCCGCGCTATCTCTCTGCCGAGCAGAGCGCTGCGCAGGAATCCGGCTGTGAGCCAGGCCAGAAAAGTCAGCAACAGCCCGTGCGAAAAGATGTTGTCGAAATCGAGTTGAAGAGTCTTGTTGATGAGACCTTCAAACACTGCGTCGGCGGCCATCAGGAGCGCGCCGAAGATGAGCAGCAGCGGAATCGTGATAGCCAGGCCGCGCACGATTGCCAGCACATGCCGCGACCAACCTTCACGCGGCAACTCCTTCCACTTGATGTCCGCGAACAACAACGCGAAGGAGCCGAACAGCGCATTGAAGCCCGCGAGGAAACCTCCGAGCGCGTGCTCCGTCACGCCCGCCAGACGTATCCAGCCGCCTCTGGCCCTCAGCGCAATCAAAGAGAAGACGGCGAGCAGAGCCAGCGCGTCCAAAGTTTTCAGCGTCAGCGAATCGCGCCACGCAAAGGCCACGCTGAAGAAGGCGAGCGGCAACAAGAGCCAACGCCCGTCCGAGGCGAGCGCGACGTTGCGCCCGTGCAGTAGCAGCAACGCCAACATGGCGAAGGCCAGCGCGCCCGACCACAAAGTAAGATTCAAGCCCCATGGCGTCGCGCGCAACAACGCATCGCCCAACACGCCCAACAGCAATCCTGCTTCCAACACCTTGAGTCCAAGCTTTGTTTTTCCGTTCATCCGATAAATGCCCGCCTTTTGAAATTCAATTTAAAGATGACACAGTGAAGTTCAGTTTGAAGATGACGCGCGCTCGCTCTCTTCGTTCGTCTCTGACACGCGCGCTTGCGTCAAGCGTTCGCTTTTTTTGTTTACGTCTCAAGGATTGAAAGCCCGCGCGGCTGAAGAATCTGCGGCCTGAGCGTCCAGGCGAAATCTGGTTTGCCCGTGCCAGAAGCTATTCTCGTGGCCGACGATGAAACGCGTCGGCAGCGATTCTTCGTTGATGAGCAAGACAGGACTGCTGACCGCTGGCGGCAAGTCGAAGACGAGCGCGGTCGTGTACGTCTCGCCGGGACGAAGCGGCGTCGTGATGGGAGTTCCGCCGCCGCCGGAAAGTTCCAACGCTCTCTGTCCTTCCGCTGACAGATTATATTTTTGCCCGTGCTCGTCGAAGACCGCTAGAGCGCGCGGGTTGGGAGTCAACGGAGCGTCGCCGCGATTTGAGCCAATCGTGTTTTCGTCAAAGCGCGTCTTGACGTTGATGATGTAGAACATGCCCGCGGCGGTCGCCTGCTCCGGCGGGTTGCCGATTGCTTTCGCCTGCTTGAGGTCAACCACCGAGTAGGCCAGATGACAGTCAATCTCGCAGAAGTATTTCTCCGCGCCGCGCGCCAGAGTCTTCTCTTCGCTCTTGAGCGAGAAGACGAGCATCAATCCCAGATAAATTCCCATCAAGCCGACCAGAGCCAGCAAGCCTTTCCACATCCGGCCATACCTGCGCGTGACAAGGCCGTGCGCCGTCAACAGAGCGAGCGCGAGCAACGCCAGACACGTTCCCAGAAACAACAGGACGCCGAACGCCGCTTCCAAATTAACGTTGCTGTTCATAGCTTGTTCTCCCGTCGTAAAGTTGATGACTACAGCAAAGCCCTTTGCATCGCAAAGAGCCAAGGCAAAAAAAAGCGCGCCGTCAGGTAGCGCGCATCGTTCGAATCAATGCTTCCATGTGATTGAGATAGCGTTCGAGAGCGCGGCGGCCAGCGGTCGTCAGGCGAAACTCCGTCTTCGGCATGCGGCCCTCGAAGAACTTAGTGCAGGTGATGTAGTCCGCGTCCTCCAACTTGCGCGCATGCACGCTCAGGTTGCCGTCCGTCGTCTTCATCAAATCTTTCAGTTCGTTGAAGCTCATGGATTCATTGACGGCCAGCGCGCTGACGATGCCGAGCCGCATCCGCTCGTGTATCAAGCGGTCGAGTTCCGTCGCCGTCAGCTTCGGCGCTTGTTCTCGCGTTGCGCGCGCAGAGTCAACCGGCGCGCGATTCTTGCGCTGGCTGTCATGTTTGAGAGCGTTCTGTTTAGCCACCGTGTCTCCTTGCGATGATGATGCCGAAAATTATATGCAGCCCGCCGAAACCCGCCGCCAGAAAGTAGTTGCCCCAGGACGGCGAACAGAAGAGCGCGACCGCGCCGACGAACATAAAGCAGAGGCCCATCACCGGCACAATCCCGACCGAAAACATTCCGCCCGTCACCACGCCCGTGCCGTACAGCAACAGCCAGACGCCCGGAATCGCGCCCGTCAATCCGGCTCGATAAAGCATGACCGTCAGCAACGCCCCGACGACGAGCGACGGCGATAAGCTGAAGGCGACTTTGCGGCCCGGCCCGGACAACAAAGGCGTGCCTGCCGCGTGGGCTTTGCGCGTCATCGCCGCGACGGAAATCAAGAGCGACAGCACGGCTTCGACTATCCAGACGACGAGCCACGCTTGCTTCGTCGCCTGCTCGGAAGCGACCAACGCCGCTCCCGCAGCGGTGACGCCGATGGCGACCTGCCCCCAACCCGAAACGGCTGTGAAGGACGACGCGCGCTCCATCGTTTCACGGATAAAGCGCAGGTTGTCCATCGCTCGCTCGTGCAACGCAGGCGGCTCTTCCGCGGCCTGCGGTCGAAGCTGGTGAATGGAAGCCATAAAGCAATCATACACCACGCCGTTAATCTGTCAAGTACTTTATTTAGCAAAGCAAGAGGAACAAAAGCAGGCAAAGGCGACTTCACAGTTGCTTGTTGTCTTGTCGCTTTCGTCCTTCGGCTACTGAGAAATTGCGCCGTCGTTGCTAATCTTGACGGCGGTGGAGCCGAAGTCTTCGTTGGAGAGTTGGCGGACGAGCGGAAGGATGGCGGCGTCGCTGTCTGGGCGCGGGCCGTCCTGTTCGTGTTGGGCGAGCGGGTGAATCTGCCCGCCGAGAAACGCGCCGTCGGGGCCAAGCTGCGCTTCGAGGACGAGCGAGAGTCCGGTCGGGCCGTTGAAGGGAAAACGATAGAAGGCGAAGTTGCCGAGCGAGTAAGCGATGAGCCGATTTTTATAGACTTCCATCGCGCGGACGACGTGCGGGCCGTGGCCTAAAAGCAAATCGGCTCCGGCGTCTATGACGGCGTGCGTGAAGGCGCGCAGGTCGCCGCGCGGCTCGTCCAAGAAAAGCTCCGTCCCGCTCGGGACGTGCTGCGCTTCGAGTCCTTCGGCTCCGGCGTGAAACGAAACGACAATGATGTCCGCTTTCGCGGCGACTGAGGCGACCACTTTGCGCGCCGCCGCGATGTCGTTGACGTTATATGAAATGGCGTTGGTCGCAAAAGCGATGAAGCCGATTTTGCGCCCCTTGACGTTGAGGTAAGCGATGTCTTGAAAATCGGCTCCGGCGTGCGCGATGCCCAGTTGGTCGAGCACACGGCGCGTGCTCTGTCGTCCTTCGAGGCCGAAGTCGGAAGCGTGATTGTTGGCGAGGCTCATGATGTCAAAGCCTGCGTCCTTGAGATGCTTGCCGTAGCGCGTGGGGACGCGAAAGGCGTAACACTTTCTGGACTTCGGGCCGCACTTGGAAGACGTGCCGCCTTCGAGCATCGGCCCTTCCAGATTGCCGAAGGCGAGGTCTGGAGCGGACAGAATCTCTTTGACTTCGGAGAGCATTCGCGCGCCGTCCTGCGGCGGCAAGCCGCGCTCCGGCGGATTGGTCGAGCCGAGCATGATGTCGCCGACGGCGGCGATGGTGATGGCATCGGCGCGAACCGGCGTCGGGGAAACTTTAACGATGGGCGCGGCTGTCGAGTGTGAAAGTTGGTCGGCCTGCGCTGTCCCGTTTGAGCAACTGACGCTCGCTCCGAGGGCGGCAACCGCGAGCAGGAGCAACGAGACGGACAGCGATTTTCTAAAGAGCATTACGGGGGAACCTCCAACGAAAGATTCTACAGGAGAAGCGACCTCAAGCCAACAGCCGCCATCGCCGCCCCTTCATCATGCTTTAAGGCGACAATCGCGGCTGTTGTTTGCGACGTTAGGCTGAGCTTAATTTGCGTGTTTAAGAATCAGCCTTGCCCGCGTATTTCTCCGTGCTCGCGTCCGAGATGAAGGCGGCGTCTTCCGTCGTCAAGGCTTCTTCGACGAGGCGGCGTTGTTCGAGTTCGTGAATCGTGTAAGAGCCTGTGGCGGGGCTGGCGGAGGCCGCGCGCCCGACGTAGAAAGGGCGCGAACATTTCGGGAGCATGTTCATCAAACGCGGCTCGACGAACGTCCAGCCGCCCATGTTCTTCGGCTCCTCCTGCGTCCAGACGAGTTGCGTGGCGTTCGGGTAGCCGCTGAAAATCTCTCTGAGGCGTTGTTCGGGAAACGGGTAAAACTGTTCGAGACGAATAATCGCCACGTGGTCGTCGCCTGTCTTCTTGCGCGCGGCGTTGAGGTCGTAGAAGACCTTGCCGCTACAGAGAACGATGCGGCGCACGCGCTCGCGCTCTTTGACCTCCGCGTCGTTAATGACAGGCAGGAAGCCGCCGTTGGTCAACTGCTCAAGCGTGGAAGCGGCGGCGGGCAAGCGCAGGAGACTCTTCGGCGTCATGACGATGAGCGGGCGGGCCGTCGCCTGCGCCACTTGACGGCGCAGCAGATGAAAATACTGCGCGGGGCTGGTCGGGTAACAGACCTGTAGATTGTTTTCGGCGCAGAGTTGTAGATAGCGTTCGAGACGCGCGCTGGAATGCTCCGGCCCCTGCCCTTCGTAGCCGTGCGGCAGCAGCAGCGCGAGGCGCGATTGCTGTTTCCACTTGTCTTCGGAGGCCGCGATGTACTGGTCGATGATGACCTGCGCGCCGTTGCCGAAGTCGCCGAACTGCGCTTCCCACATGATGAGCGAGTCCTGCGCGATGACCGAATAGCCGTACTCGAAGCCCAGCACGCCCTGCTCCGAAAGCGAGCTATCGAAAACCTCGAAGACGGCGAACTTGTTCTGCTCGCTGCGAAGCTCGGAGAGCGGCGACCATGGTTGGCCGGTCTGCGTGTCGTACATGACGGCGTGGCGTTGGCTGAACGTGCCGCGCCCGGAATCCTGCCCGCTCAGGCGCACGCGCGTGCCTTCCGTGACGAGCGAGCCGAAGGCAATCGCTTCGGCGAAGGCCCAATCAATCGGAGCCTGGCCCTCGCCCATCTTGGCGCGGCGCGCGAGTTGGCCGACCATCTTCGGGTTGATGTTGAAGCCTTCGGGCACGACCGCGATGCGGCGCGCGATGCTGTGAACGACTTCCGCCGTAATCGCTGTTTCGACGAGAGCCGAGCCGTCTTCCTCGCGCGCGGGCGCGGGCAACTCCGTCTTCGGCGGCTTGTTTGCTACGACTTGCTTGGCCCGCTCTAGCGCGTCTTCAAAGGCTCTGACGCTTTCGTCAATCAACGCCTTGACGCCCGCTTCGTCCATCACGCCTTCACGAACAAGGCGGCGCGCGTAGACTTCGCGGACGCCGGGATGAGCCTTGACGCGCGCGTACATGAGCGGCTGCGTGTAGCTCGGCTCGTCGCCTTCGTTGTGTCCGAGCTTGCGAAAGCCGACAACATCGAGCACCACGTCCTTGTTGAAATCCTGACGATAGTCGAGCGCGATTTGCAGGACGCGATAGGCGGCTTCGGGGTCGTCGCCGTTGATGTGGAAGATGGGCAACTGCGTCATCCGCGCCACGTCGGTCGAATAGATGGTCGAGCGTCCCTTTTCGGGCGAAGTGGTAAAGCCGATTTGGTTGTTGATGATGATGTGAATCGTGCCGCCGGTGCGATAGCCTTTAAGCTCGGCGAGGTTCAGCGTCTCCATCACGATGCCCTGCCCCGCGAAGGCTGCGTCGCCGTGAAGAAGCACGGGCAGAGCGCGGTCAATGGCTTCCTCGCGCGGCATGTCGAGCGCGTCCTGCTTGGCCCGCACCATTCCTTCGACGACTGCATCGACAAACTCAAGGTGGCTCGGATTCGGCGAGAGAATAATGCGTGCCTTGCGCCCGCCCTGCGTCTCGCGCATCCCTTGCGCGCCCTGATGATATTTCACGTCGCCTTCGTCCGCCGGAAAGCTCGGATGCACGGAACCCTCAAACGAAGTGAAGATGCGTTCCGCGTGATTGCCGATGACGTTGGCCAGCACGTTCAGGCGTCCGCGATGAGCCATGCCGAGCGTGATGTCGTCAACGCCGCGCGCGATGGCTCCCTCAATCAATTGATCGAGCAGCGGAATAATCGTTTCGCAGCCTTCGATGGAAAATCTTTTCTGGCCAAGATATTTGGTGTGGAGGAAACGTTCGAACTGTTCGGCGTCGGTCAATTTCCTGAGCAGTTGCTTCTTGATTTCGGGCGCGATTGGCTGCGGCTCAACGAACTGGACGCGGATGGCTTCGCGCAGCCAATTCTTCTGCTCCTTGCTCTGGATGTGGCGATACTCTATGCCGACCTTGCCCGCGTAAGCGCGGTGCAGGATGTCGAGTATGTCGCGCAGGGTCGCGCTCTCCTTGCCCGCGAGGCCGCCCGTGATGAAGACTCTATCCAAGTCCCAAATCGTCAGGCCGTAAGTCTCTATGTCGAGTTCGGGATGCTGGTGGAGCGGCATGGCGTGGAGCGGGTCGATGTCCGCGATGAGATGGCCGCGCACGCGATAGGCGTTGATTAACTCAAGCACGCGCGCTTGCTTGATGGTCAGGGCGCGCGTCTGGTCGCCGCCGAGCAAGGCCGGGTTGCTGTCAAGCGACCAACGCATCGGCGGGTAAGCGAGGCCGAGGTCTGCGAAGACCTGCTCGTAGAATTTGTGCTTGCCGAGCAACAGTTCGTGGATGCGCGCGAGAAACGCGCCTGACTCCGCGCCCTGTATGATGCGATGGTCGTAGGTGCTGCTAATCGTGATGGCCTTGCTGACGCCGATGGCCGAGAGAGCTTCGGGCGTCATCGCTTGAAACTCAGCCGGATACTCAATCGCTCCGGTCGCAATAATCACGCCCTGCCCGGACATCAATCGCGGCGTCGAAGCGACCGTGCCGATGGTGCCGGGATTGGTGAGCGAAATGGTCGTGCCTTGAAAGTCCGGGATTTGCAGTTTGCCGTCGCGCGCTCGCTTAACAACATCGTCGTAGGCGGCGAGAAACTCCGAGAAGCTCATCGCCTCTGCGCCTTTGATGTTCGGGACGAGCAACGTGCGCGTGCCGTCCTTTTTGGTGAGGTCTATGGCGACGCCTAGATTGACGCTCCGGCGGCGCAGGCGCACGGACGCTCCCGCCTGTTCCGTATAGCCGTCGTTGAGTTGTGGAAACTCTTCGAGCGCGCGGACGATGGCCCACGCGATGAGATGCGTGTACGAAGCCTTGCCGCGATTGTTCTCCTGCAAGAACTCGTTAATGATACGACGATTTTCATCCAACAGCTTGACCGGAATGCGACGCTGCGAGGTGGCGGTCGGAACGCTCAGGCTCGTCTCCATGTTCTCGACAATCTTGAGGGCCGCGCCGCGAATCGGTTGGGCTTCGACCGCATCGCTTTCGGCTGTCGCCGCCGTCGCCTGTGACGGCGCAGGCGCGGGCGCGCGTTGAGCGGCGGGCGCGGCAGCGGCGGTGTTGGCCGTCGTCGCCGCAGCAGCCTGCGGCGTAGGGCTCGCCGCCGCGCCGTCGCCGTTAGCGGAAGCGCGGCTCTCCGCAGTTTCGGTTGTCGCGCTTACGACTGCGCCGCCATCGCCGAGCAGTTCCGTAAAATAGACTCGCCATGATTCGTCAACCAGCGAAGGGTTGCTGCGAAAGCGGCTCAGCAAGCCTTCGACGTACGTGGCGTTGGCTCCGAAATTTTCGGCAATCACTTCCGACAAATCGGCAGTTGTTTGATTATTGTTCAAGGCTCTCTCACCTCAGATAAACTAACCAAGCGCGCTTGACCGGCAATCGCCCGGCAAGCGTGCGCTCTGTGAATGTTAAAGTTGAAAGTGATAGCCTATCACCTTCCGCGGCGCATTGCATCCGGCCTGCGCTCTCACCGTCAGGCGCGCGAATTTCTTCGACAAGAGCGCCTATTATGCCTTACCCTGCGGCAGAATGTCATAGCCGGGACAAAGCCGACACACGCGCCGCGGCGGCGGCAGCGCAAACGTTGCGAGCGACGACAATGAAACGAATTGAAAAACCCGTAGACGGCGAATACGCGCCCTACACCATCGTCTACATCGGCCTCTTGCCGGACGACGGACTCGTCCTAAAACATCTGGCCGACAATTTGAAAGCCAGCACAGCTTTCATCCTTTCGCTGCCCGCAGAGAAACTCGCCTATCGCTACGCCGAGGGCAAATGGACAATCAAGGAGATACTCGTCCATCTGGTTGACGACGAGCGCATCTATGCGTACAGAGCTTTGCGTTTCGCGCGCAACGACAAGACGGAGTTGCCGGGTTTCGAGCAAGACGACTACGCGCTCTATTCGGGCGCGAACGCGCGGCGCGTCGAAGATATTCTCGAAGAGTTTGCGACCGTCAGGCGAGCCACCATCTCGCTGTTCGATAATCTTGAGAGCGAAGCTCTGATGAGAGCGGGCGTGGCTGACGGAAAAGTGATGAGCGTGCGCGCCGCCGCGTATCACATCGCCGGACACGAACTGCGTCATCTCAATATCATCAAAGAGCGTTACCTCTGACAAAGGTTTCCCATGCGCGAACGCCAAAGATTAGTCATCAACGCCGAACGATTAATCATCAACGCAGGCTGCTTGTTGCTCCTCTTGCTCTTCGTCAACAACAACGGCGCGGCGTTGGCGCAGGCTGCGCGCCACACGCGCGGCACAGTCGAAAGCGGCAGAGTCGAAATCAACGGCGGCAAGCTTTACTACGAAATGATGGGGCGCGGGCGCGCAGTCGTGCTGATTCACGGCGGCCTGGTCGACAGCCGTTTGTGGGACGACCAGTTCGCGGAGTTCGCAAAGCATTACAGAGTCGTGCGCTACGATTTGCGCGGCTTCGGCAAGTCAGACTTTTCGATGGGGCCGCTCTCTCATGTGGAAGACCTGACGGCGTTGCTCAAGGTTTTGAACATCACGAAAGCTTCGCTCGTCGGGCTTTCGCTCGGCGGGATAATAGCGATGGACTTCACGCTTGGACATCCAGAGATGGTCGAACGCTTGATACTGGCCGCGTCCGGCCTCAGAGGTTATCAGGGCGTCAAAAACGAGAAAGGCATCGCGGCCAGCGTGGCGGCGGAAAAAGAGGGCAGGGACAAAGCCATCGAGCTCTGGCTGGAACATCCTTTCTTTGCGACCGGCAAGGATAGCCCGCGCTATCGACAAAGGATGACGGCGATGCTGACGGACAATTTCAGGACGTGGGGGCCGACGCCCGCGCCGATTGTCTGGAATTGGCCGAGCCTGCCCGTCATCGAACGCCTGCCGACGATAAAAGCTCCGACGCTCGTCATCGTCGGCGACCGCGACTTCGTAAACATCAAGGCCATCGCAGACATCCTCGCGTCAAAAATTCCCGGCGCGCGAAAGGCAGTCATCGCGGGCGTCAGTCATCATCTCAACATGGAAAAGCCGCGCGAGTTTAATCAACTCGTGCTCAACTTTCTGCGCCGCTAGACGAGCGACGCAGGCACACAATCAAGAGAGACTTGGAGCACATGAAAGCAAAGAATCCATCGAGCAAGCCGGAGCGGACTTCGCGGCGCGAGTTTACGAAATGCGTCGCGGCCACGCTGGCCGCGGCAGCCCCGCTCGCGGCGACGATGGCGCGAGCGCAAACGCCCGCCAAAACAAAGCAAGCGCCTGCGCCGCCGAACCCGTCGCCGCCCGCTCAAGAGAAGCCTTCGCCCATTGCCGAAGCTTACGCGGAAGTGGCCCGCGCGCGTTTCAGCAAGCAAGTCACGCCCGAACAGTTTGAGCAAATCAAGAAAGACCTCGAAGGCAACGTGCGCGTGGCCGAGCGACTGCGCGCCGTCAAACTAAAGAACGGCGACGAGCCTGATTTCGTCTTCAGCGCAGAGTGAAGCGAGCGACCAGGCGCGCGGCAAACTTAGAAGCTCCGCGGTTAAAGTTAAAGAAGCTCTGGTTAAGAAACGCTCTTGCCGTCGCTGATTAAGAAACGCCATCGCTGTCGCCGACGCTTGTCAGATTGAGTCTTGAAGCACGAGCCTTGCAGCTTGAGTCTTGCTGCCGTCGCTTCGGCGACTTACGCTTTTAACCTTTTCCTTCGACATTTAATTTATGCTGACTGACGACACATTCTTTTCATCCATCTCGGAGTTGGCGGCGTTGTTGCGCGCGCGGCGCGTCTCGCCGGTTGAGTTGACGGAAGGCTACCTGGCGCGGCTGGAAAAGTTTGGCCCGCGTCTCGGCGCGGTCGCCTCAGTCATGCGCGCCACGGCCCTCAAGGAAGCGCGCGTGGCCGAGCGAGAGATTCGCGCTGGCCGTTATCGCGGCCCGCTGCACGGCGTTCCTTACGGCGCGAAAGATTTGCTCGCCACACGCGACGCCCCGACGACGTGGGGCGCGGCTCCCTACAAAGACCAGCAGTTCAAGGAGGACGCGACCGTCGTTCGCAAACTGCGCGAGGCCGGGGCGGTTCTCGTCGCTAAGCTAGCGATGGTCGAACTGGCGGGCGGGATGGGCTACAACGAAGCCAGCGCGTCTTTGACGGGCGCGTGTCGCACGCCATGGAACACGGAGTTTTGGAGCGGCGGCTCATCTTCGGGGCCGGGCGCGGCAGTGGCGGCTGGCCTCGTCGCCTTTGCCATCGGCTCGGAAACTTCGGGTTCGATTATCACGCCTGCGGCCTTCTGCGGCATCGCCGGATTGCGCCCCACTTATGGCCGCGTCTCGCGTCACGGCGCGATGGCTCTCTCATGGACGCTCGACAAGTTGGGGCCGATGTGCCGCACGGCTGAGGATTGCGGCATCGTGTTTCAAGCCATCGCAGGACGCGACCCGCTCGATGCGTCTTCGAAGGATGATGATATTAGTCGCCTTCCGCACGCCGTTCATGTTGGATTCAGGAAGCGACTGCGCATCGCCGTGATGAAAGACTCTTACGAGAAAGCGCAGCCAGCCGTGCGCGATAATTTCCTGCGCTCGCTGGACGCGCTGCGAAAGACTGCGGACGTGTTGATGGATGTCGCGCTGCCCGACTTTCCATACGGCGCGGCGGTCGGCACGATTGTTGACGCCGAAGGCGCGAGCGCCTTTCGTGAGTTGATTGAATCGGGGCGGGTTCAAGAGTTGGCTTCGCCGACGGGTCGTGTCGGCGGCTATGCCGCATCGCTCGTGACGGCGGTTGACTACCTGCACGCGATGCGCCTTCGCGCCCCCGCGCGTCGCGCGTGGAGCGAGATGTTCACTAACTACGACGCGCTCGTCGCGCCGTCACGCTCAAGCGTCGCCTATCCAATCAACAAGACTTTCGACCAGGCTTACCCGAACCTCGGCGCGGCCTCGCCCATCGGCGCGTGCAATCTGGTCGGAGTCCCGGCCATCTCCGTGCCGAACGGCTTCGGCGAAAACAACCTGCCGACCGGCATTCAATTCATCGGCCCCGCTTGGGAAGAGACGAATTTGATTAAGCTCGCCGTGGGCTATCAACGGGCGACCGATTGGCACAAGCGTCGGCCAGACCTCGCATAGCGAAACACTTCGCGGGCGAGCGAATGATGAAAGCCTGGCTCTCATCGCTCAAAGCCCTTTCGCTCTTCCGGCCTGTCCACGTTTGTTGACAGCCGCGCGCCCGTTTGTCATCTACAGATGACAGTTTGTTCTTCACCAAAGCAAGGCCGCGTGAATTTTGAGCCTGAAATGCATGCGCGTACAGCTTACGTTAAAGCGGCATGGCCGTTGCTCTGTGTTCCGGTCGAGTTACTCAAACGCGATGGACGCCTCGCCAAACATTTTCCCCCGATGGAGGTTTCAACACGATGCCCCGCTTTCACGTCAGAATCACCGGAGCCGACTCCGAAGCGATGGCCGACCTTGTTCGCAAGCACAAGGCGCGCGTCGCTATTCACACGCTGGAAAAGATAACGAAGGAACGCTACAGAATTGACGCGCACGTGACGGGAACGCAGATTCGCGCGCTTGAGTCAGCCGGTTACGAAGTCGCGCGGCGTGAAGACGCCGACAAGACCGGCAAGGCGCGACAGAAGGAGATTAGAAAGCTGACCAAGGCGAGCATCGCCACGTTGGAAGCGTCGCCGGTCGAGGTCGCGACGGTCGGGCAGTATCTCAACGTGGCCGAAGTGGAAGCGGCTCTGGCGGCTTCTGCCGCCCCGCCCAACGATTCGTTTACCAAGCTCGTTCGCCTGCCCAACAAGACCTGGGGCAATCGCAGTTGCAACGCCCTCAAGATTGCGAAGGGCGGCGGCGCGAATCGCCCCGGCATCTTCTTCGTCGGCGGGATTCACGCGCGCGAGTGGGGCAGTTGCGACATCCTGATTAACTTCGTCCAGCTGTTGACCCAAGCCTATCGCACGAACAGCAGCGTCACCATCGGCAGCAAGACTTTCTCCGCCGCCGCCATTCAAAAGATTGTCAACACCAAAGACTTGGTTATCTTTCCGCAGGCCAACCCGGACGGTCGCCTTTTCAGCATGACGCAGCAATCCATGTGGCGCAAGAATCGCCGGCCCGCGCCCGCCGGCTCCGGCCCTTCTTGCGTCGGCGTTGACCTCAATCGCAACTACGACTTTCTCTGGAACTTCACGCAGTTCTTCGACCCCAACGCTCCGATTGTCAATTCGAAGGATTGCCATGAAGACATCTTCATCGGCCCCGCCGTCTTCTCCGAGCCGGAGACGAAGAACGTTCGTTGGGTCTTCGATTCCTACCCGAACGTCGGCTACTTCATAGACATTCACAGCTACTCGGAAGCGATTCTTTACAACTGGGGCGACGACGTGAACCAGACCACCACGCCGACCATGAACTTTCGCAACGCGGCCTTTAACGGCAAGCGCGGCATCGTTTCCGACACGGCCTACAAGGAGTACATCAAGAGCGACGACAGGACGGCTGCCCTCAAGCTCGCCAACGGAATGCGCGACGCCATCAAGGCCGTCCGCAATCGCACGTACAAAGTCATGCAGTCCACAGACCTCTACCCGACGGCTGGCACTTCGACCGACTACGCCTTCAGCCGTCACCTGACGGACGCCGCCAAAGCGAAAGTCTTCTCCTACACCATCGAATGGGGCAGCCCCGACAACCAGACGCCCTTTCATCCGCCCTACCCGGAGATGAAAAAGATTATTCAGGAGATTACGGCGGCTCTCTTCGACTTCTGCATCCGCGCGACTTGAGCGCACGCTCTGCTTTCAAGCAACGCGCGGACTCAGCAGAGCAAGTCGCAATACTGCTTTATCAACTCAGTTCATTTGAAAATTCGTGGCAACGCGGAATTCTCTTCCATGACTTCCGCTCAAAGCTGCCGACTCTCTATCACTCGCTAAGGAGGACACGCTCATGGCAGTCTCTCTGCCGTCTCGTTTGACCGGCTACGGCGCCTACAATCTGTGCTTCGACAAATATCTGGGAAGGAAGACGAGCAATCCCGCCGACCTCGATTTCTTTGCCGCCATTCGCAGCAAAGGCTTCAACCGAATCAATCTCGTCAAGGTTATCTGTTTCAGGAACGCGCAAAAAGAGAATCTGCCGCTTGACCGCGCCGTTCCCATTTACATACGCCGACCGGCGCCGCCGCCGTATCCGCAGGTCATCGTCAATCCGGCTTTTCTGGACAATCTTTCCGCTCTGGTGACGAGCGCGGCGCAACACAACTTCTGGGTGCAGGTCTGCATTTTTCACCAGCAGGCGATTTCCACTCCCTACGCGGCAGCCGGAGTAGAGCAGGAATTGCCGAAAGAAGTTCCGCCGGAGTTAGCTCAGGATAAAAACGACACGCCTTGCGCTCGCTTGAAGAAATTCTTCAATCCGCGCCCGGCCAATGTCGAACAACTGGCCCGCCAAAAAGAGTTGGTCAACATGATTGTGACCAAACTGAAGGACGCGCCCAACGTCCTCTTCGAGATTGGCAACGAACTCCGCATCGAGGGCGGCGACTGCCAGAGGTCTGACAACTGTCTGCTAGCCGAGTGGCTGAACATCATGGGCAATGAAGTGATCAAGGTCATCGGCCAGACCAATAAGATTGGAACCAGCACGGGCTGCTACGCGGTTACGCCCACCCCGAAGTGCAACGAAGTTGACGTGTTCAGCACGTGCCAGAAACATTTCTCTCCAGGCTTCTTCGATTTCCATCACGGGCAGTGGTATGACGCAACAGACCTCGCCGGAGCCATCACAAATGCCAAGAAGATGCGCGCCGATAAATACAAAGAGAACATTCCCACGCCCTTAATCATCAACGATGACGGAGCGGACGGAACCCTCAGGATAAACAATCTGGAAACGTGGGCCAAGACAACCTTCGGGTTGAAGCTCGGACTTCACTACTCATCCAAGCAGCCCTACCCGAACGGCGGAACGATAGACGACTTTGACCCCGCCGCGTTGGCCGCGCTCGACAGGGCCGCGGCCACTCCCGGCTAAAGCGAGCGCGTTCTTCATCCGTCAATTAACGCGGCTTCTGTCGTCGGTTGATTATTGTTCGGAGGCAGGCTCGATGCGTTGCTTCTCGACCCTGAGCGGGTTCGAGAGCGAGAGGCTCAGTTCGATGGGCACGGCGCGCTTGAACTTGAAGAGGAATTTCTTGAAACGCCCGAAGACGTAGACGCGGCCCGTGACCGGCCAGACCTCTTTCGAATTGCCCCACTCGTCAATCGCGCCGAGCAGCACGCGCGGCGCGCTGATGAAGAGGCGAATCGGCTCGCTCAAGGTCAAAGAATTTTTGTTCGGCAACTCGAACGGATGGTCATACTCGTCAACGGTCACGGGCGTGCCGTTGACGACCATCTCTTCGAAGGCCAGAAAGTCCACGTGGCCGCCCTGCTTCACGGGCGCGATGGTGATTGGGACTTCGAGCGTCAGCCCCAACGGAGTGACGCGCGCGACGCGCGGCTCGCCGAATTGAATCAAGGCGTCCGCATCTTCCGCCGCGTTCGTCGCCTTCGCCCCGCTCGCTGTCTTCGCTTCCGTCTCATTCTTCTGCGCTCTAATCTCGACCTTCGCGCGCTCAATCTTGTAGCCGCGAATCTCCTTCGGATACGCGCGCTCCGCTGGCTTCGGCTGCTGCTGCGCCCAGGCGACGCCCGACAGCGCGAGCAAGGCCAACATAATCGCCGTCGCTCTTCTCAAATCTTTCCTCAGCATTCGTCTCATCATTCGCCGTCAAACAATCAACTCTGCGCCTGCTCCGACCGGGGCGGCGCAATGTTTGAGATGCCGCCGACCGGGAGAAGGGACGCCCGCTCAATTCCCTTTTGCTCTTAGACGCCGCGAGCGACCTGTTCGTTAACTCGCCCCGTAGGTTTCGAGCAAGCGATGCACGTCGAGCACGAGAGCCAGATTGCCGCCGCTCAACTCTGCGGCTCCGCTTACGCCCTGCCAGCGCAGACCGTGCGCGCCGAGCCTTCTGACCAGCAACTCCGTCAACCCTTCCGTCCACCCGTCAACCTGTAGGGCGACGCGCCCGCCCTCCTGCGTTGCGCCCGCATCCTTTCCTTTCGTCCGCCTTGCGCGCGAGACGATGACGACAGGCCAACTCACTGCGCTCTCTGTCGCTTCGAGCGGCGGCTGCCCGAGCAGTTGGCGCAAGCGAACGAGCGGCAGACGCTCTCCGCGTAGCGTCACAAACTCTTCATCGTTCTCTTCATCGCTCGCGCGCTCTATCTCTTCATCCGCGACTATCAACGTCTCCGCGACGTGGCCCGCGTCGAGGCAATAGCTAAAGCCAGCCGAAGCGACGACGAGCGCGCTGACGAGCGAGAGCGCGGTCGGGATAATCATCTCGAAGGTCGTGCCTTGCCCCGGCGCGCTCGACACGCGCATCTCGCCGCCGACCTGTTCAATAGCTCTTTCAACTACGTCCAAGCCGACGCCGCGACCCGAAATCTTTGAGACGACCGGAGCGGTGGAAAAGCCCGGTCGAAAGATTAAGCGCAAAGCCTGGTGGCGCGTGATGCTTTGCCCCGCGGCGATGATGCCGCGTTCGCTGGCCGCGCGAGCGATGCTTTCAAGATTGAGTCCGCGCCCGTCGTCCGTGATTCTCAAAATCACGCGGTCGTCTTCCGCCGTCGCGTCGAGCCGCAATGCTCCACGCGCCGGCTTGCCCGCGCTCGCGCGCTCCGCAGCGCTTTCGAGGCCGTGGCCGACGGCGTTACGAACGAGATGCAGCAGCGGGTCGGAGACAACTTCGACGAGCGACTTGTCGAGCCGAACTTCGCCGCCCGTGATTTCGACTTCAAGCTCTTTTCCGGTCGCGCGCGCGGCTTGCCTGCCCGCGCGAGCGGCGCGCTCAAGCGTCTGAGCAAGCGGCACGCGGCGCAAGGCAATCAATTGATCTTCCAGTTCGATGAAGCGTTGATGAATGAGCGACGAGCGCGCGTCCAAAGCCTCAAGCGCGGTGGGCGCGCGCCGGCTTGCGTCGCGCGCCAGATTAAGCGCGGCTGTCGTCTCCGTCAACAACTCGTTTGCGGCGTTGATTAGCTCGTCGAGTTTCCCAAGCTCGACGCGCACCTGCGTCGTCATCGGAGCAATCGTCTCGGCAGCCGCGCTCAGCGTCGCAACGTCTTCGTCAACTTCGCGCGCCGCGTCGCCTTCGCCCCGGCTGCTCGCCTCCGCTTTGAACTCTTCGAGAGCGGCAAGGCCGAACGGCTCGACCAGCGCGGCGAACTCGACCTCGTTGGCCTGCGTCGCGCACAGCAAGCGCAGGTTGATTGCGCCGGGCGCGGCCTCGGCCAGCCCCGGCAAAGTTGAAATCAACTCGCCGCTTCCGGCTAAGGCCGCGCTCAATCCACGAAAGCTTTGCTCAAATGTTTCGAGGTCAAACGCGACGTGAACGAGGAAGAGCCTTTGTCCTTCCGCCATGGCTTCGCGGACGCGCTGCGCGTCGCTCGCGCCGAGCGAGAGCGCAATCTCTTCGGGCAGGAAGGAGAGCGGCGCGGCGGAGTCTTGATGAAGAACACGCTGGCTGTCATCAGCGTCGCCGTGCGCGAGGTCGTCGCCGTGCGCGAGTTGTCGCAAATGTTTGATGAGCGTGAGCGGCAGCGGCGAACGTTCGTTGCGGGCCGCCGCGCCGAGAGTTTGCGAGAGCGCGTGCGCCGCGTCTTCGAAGGCGACGAGCACGGGCTCGTTGATATTGACTTGCCCAAGGCGCACGGCGTCGAGCAGCGTCTCAAACTCATGCGCGAGTTGGCTGGCGACATCCAGACCGGCGGCGGCGGCTGTGCCTTTGAGCGTGTGCGCGTAGCGAAAGATGCGATTCGTCAACTCGCGCCGCGCGCGTCCCTCGTCGCGCTTCTCGCCGAGTTGCCGGATGTCCCTGAAAAGCGTCTCGATTAACTCTTCGGCTTCGGCCAGAAACTCGCGCAGCAGTTCATCCATACGATGGATGTTAAATCGTGCGGCGCAAATCGTAAATGGTTAATCGTGGAGGCAGAGCGCGGGGCACCGCGCGATAAACGACGAAAGCGACGACGGACGAAGGCTCAAGCGGAGGCTTCGCGTTGTTCGTCGTCGGCGCGCGGCTCGTCGTCTGGATGCTCGTCGTGTGTGTGTTCGTCTTCGGTGTCTTCGTTGGAGATGTGTTCCTGCGGGTGCTGTTCGTCAAGGTCGCGCTTGATGGCGTCGAGGATGCCGTTGATGAATTGCGTCGCTTCGTAGGTCGAGAAGCGGCGGGCGATTTCGAGGGCTTCGTTGATGGCGACGGTGCGCGGCGTCGGCTCGTGGATAAATTCGTAGACGGCGAGGCGCAGGATGTTGCGGTCAACGATGGCCATCCGTGAGATGCGCCAGTGTTCGGCGCGCGAGCGGATGCGCTCGTCCAGTTCCGGCACATGCGCGAGCGTCCCCGTCGCCAGCCGCGTCGCAAAGTCGCGGGCGGGCGGCTCCGTGTCCGCGTCGCCCAGTTCAGTCCAGTACGTCCGCACGAGTTCGTCCACGCGCGTCGCAGAGACATCAGCCGCAAAGAGCATTTGCAAGGCGCACTCACGCGCCTTACGCCTTGAACCCATAATACTTCAGTGACAAGTGACGAGTGACAAGTGACGAGCCGGAACAAGCAACCAGCTAAACAACACAGATGGTTTTAACTTACTGCTCGTCACTTGTCACTCGTCACTGCTTTGTAAAGATTGACTAACTCGACCGCAGACATTGCGGCCTCAAACCCTTTGTTGCCCGCCTTCACTCCGGCGCGGTCAATCGCCTGTTCGAGCGTGTCCGCCGTGACGATGCCGTAGACAATGGGCAAGCCCGTTTCCATTCCGGCGTGGGCGATGCCCTTCGTCACTTCAGCCGCGATGTATTCAAAGTGCGGCGTCTGCCCGCGAATGATTGTCCCCAGACAAATGACCGCATCAAACTTTCCAGAGCCCGCGACCTTGAGCGCCAGAAGCGGAATCTCGAACGAGCCGGGAACCTTATAAAGCTCGACCGATTTTTCATCGGCCCCCAAGCGCTCCAACGCATCACACGCGCCTTCGATGAGGCGGGCCGTCAGGAAATCGTTCCAGCGGCTCGCCACCAGCGCGAAGCGAAAGCCTTCCGCGTTGAGGCGTCCTTGATGCGCTTTGGGCTGCAAGGTCTGTTGTCCGGCTCCGTTCAGCTTGAAAATGAAAGCAAGGGCAGTATAGGGGAAGGGAGCGACGGCTGACAAGTCAAGCGATTATTTATGGCAAGTCAGCTTGAGGAAGAGGCGTGCGCGTGTTGCATCAATTCGATGAAGCGTTGAAAGTGATGCTCGGCGTCGTGCGGGCCGGGCGCGGCCTCCGGGTGATACTGGACGGAGAAGATGGGCAGACGACGATGGCGCATGCCTTCGACGCAGTTGTCGTTGAGATTGACGTGCGTGACTTCGACCTCCGGCGGCAGGCTCTCGGATTGGACGGCGAAGCCGTGATTGTGCGAGGTAATCTCGACGGAGTTGGTCAGCAAATCTTTGACCGGCTGGTTACCGCCGCGATGACCGAAGCGCAGCTTGTACGTCGTCCCGCCGAAGGCGCGGCCCAAGAGTTGATGACCGAAGCAGATGCCGAAGGTCGGAACGCCAGCCTTGATGACGCCACGCACTTCTTCGACCACCTTCGTCATCGAAGCCGGGTCGCCGGGGCCGTTCGAGAGAAAGATGCCGTCGGGCTTTAAGGCCAGAACCTCCGCCGCCGTTGTGTCGGCGGGGACGACCGTGACGCGGCAATTGAGACGAGCCAGCGAGCGCAGTGAATTGAGCTTGACGCCGAAGTCGTAGCAGACGACGTGGAAACGCTCTTCGCCCTCGGCGGGAATCTCATACGCGCTCCGGCAAGTGACGAGGCTGGCGAGTTCGCGGTTCTCCATCGAGGGCGCGCTACGCGCTTTTTCGACGAGGCTCGCTTCGTCCAAATCAACGGACGAGAGGCAGGCTCTCATCGCTCCCTTGTCGCGGATGTGACGGACGAGGGCGCGCGTGTCTATGCTGTCAATGGCGACAATCTTCCAGCGTTTCAAGTACACGTCGAGCGGCTGCTCGGCTCGCCAGTTAGACATCGTGCGGCTCGCCTCGCGGACGACGAAGCCTTCAACCCAGGGGCGCGCAGATTCTTCGTCCATATGCGTCACGCCGTAGTTGCCGATGAGCGGATACGTCATGCACACAATCTGCCCTGCGTAAGACGGGTCGGTTAAGACTTCCTGATAGCCAGACATGGAAGTGTTGAAGACCATCTCGCCGCACGATTCGCCCTCCGCGCCCCAGGAGCGACCGCGAAACGCGCGACCATCTTCCAAAGCCAGCAGAGCGGATTTTCCTTCGATGAATGCCATAAGAACAGTAACCAGTGACAAGTGACGAGTGACGAGCAAGAACAAGCGACGAGCTATGAGTGATGAACGATGAGCAACGAGTGATGAATGACGAGCGATGCGTTGTCGCTTCTAACTCGTCACTTGTCACTTATCACTTGTCACTGTTTTTATCACTCATTAGTCACTGTTTTCAAAAACTGTTGAGCTTCGTTGAGCCAGCGTTTCTCGGCGCGATACTTGTAGGCGGGCGCGGTTCTGACGGCTTCGATGCAGGCTTGCATGGAGGCTGCCGCTTCGCGTCGCTGGCCGAGTCCGGCGAGGGCGCGGCCCATCAAGTAGAGAGCTTCGGGGTCTGACTGGCGATGGTCCAGAAAGCGTTCGAGGGCGTCGCGCGCGTCCGCGTATTGTCCGGCGGCGACGTAGGTCGCGCCAATCTCGCGCCAGATTTCGTGCTGCGCGTGCGTCTGGTCGCGCGCGACCGCTTGCTCGAAATGCTTGATGGCGTCGGGCAACCGGCCTTGCGCGCGGGCGATGCGGCCCAGTTGATAATGAGCGTCCAACTCTTCGGGGTCAATCTCGATGGCGCGGTTGAAACGCTCTCGCGCATCGTCGTATTCGCCGCGCTGTTGATGAATTAGTCCGAGGTTGTAGTGGGCCGAAGCGTCAGCCGGATTGAGCGTCGCGGCTTCCAAGTTCTGCTTGAAGGAGGCGCGAGCGCGCTGGCCGCGCGTCACTTCGCCGATGTAGCCGCGCAGCAGAAAGAAGAGCAGCAGCAACAGGAAGGGCGAAGCGAAGACGCGACCGAAGAGCGGCATCAACAACGGCCCGACGATGAACATCACCACGCTTGTCAACAGCACGACCAGAAAAGCGCGCAAGGCCGAGAGACGAAAGACTTGCTTGACCGCCGGAATCGTCCACAGCACGAAGAACGAGAGCGGGATGAAGAGGAATAGATTGGCCGCGTGAAACTGCGCGCTGAGCAGTTGCGCTTGTTGCTCCGGCGTGGATTGCAGCGATTGCTGCCAACGCTCGGCGGTCTTCAAAGATTCAGCCACGAAGTCGGCTTGAAAGCCGCTCGTGTGTGCGAGGACGGCGAGCGGCATGGCGAGCAGGAGGGCAGCCGTCCAGGCGTAAAAGATGGCCGAGGCCAGCGCGGCGTATTCCTGCTGGATGACGAGGCCGATGCTGCCGCGCCGGTCGAAGCGGTTGGCGATGAACGCGACGACCGGGATGAACACGAGCGCGACGAACAAGACGGGGACGAGCGAACGAAAGAAGAGTCCGAGGAAAAAGGCGCCGCGCGCAGGGATTGGCGAACCCGTGATGAACTGATGCGTCAGAGCCAGATAGCCTGCCTGCGCCAGCAAAGCCATAATCATCGCGGGCGCCAGCGGAGCGCGGTCACGCGCAAGGCGCAGGGCGCGTCCCGGCGCGTAGAACATCATCAATAGTGGCCGTAACCAGTCCATCGTCCCTCGAAAAATTTCCGCGCCTGCGCGACTTTAAAGAGCTTCGTCGTTGACGGAAAAGAGCGTCGTCGTTATTGCTCTTCGTCCGGGTTCTCCATGTCGGGAGCGGCGGCGGGAAAGCTGGCTCGCGGCGGCATGCCGTTGTAGTCCGGCTCGTGCGAGATGACGCCCGCGCTCGACAAAGGCCAGTAGCGCAGCAGAGCTTTGCCGTAGATATATTTCTCCGGCACGAGTCCCCACGCGCGCGAATCCGACGAATGGTCGCGGTTGTCGCCCATCACGAAATAGTAGTGCTCCTTAACGGAGATGGCCGCCTGACTCGAATGCGAGAGATTGAGTTGCGGGTCAAGATACGGCTCCTGCAATTCGATGCCGTTAATCAGGATTCGTCCTTCGCGGACTTCGACCGTTTCGTTCGGCAGGCCGATGATGCGTTTGATGTAACTTTTGGACGGGTCGCCCGGAAACCAGAAGACGATGATGTCACCGCGCTCAAGCTTGGGCAGGCCGTAGTAGATGAGCTTGTTGACGAAGATGCGCTCGCCGTCGTGCAGGCGCGGCAGCATCGAAGTGCCTTCGACCTTGACGGGCTGGACGACGAAGACGACCGCCAGCGCGGCGAACATCAAAGCGAAGATGAGGTCGCGCAACAGCAGGCGCGACTCTGCCCAGAAGTTGCTGCGCGCCATCTCGCGTGGACGCTGCACTTCTATGTCCTTGTCATCCTCGGCGCTGATGCTGCCAAACAGCGGCGCTCGCTTCTTCTTGATTCCAAACATAGCCACTCGACAATTCGTCAACAGCCGACGCCGACGCCAGCGCGCTTGCGATGAAAGCGGCGAGGCTTTCATCCTGCGAATTTCAATTGAGGTTAGCTGCGCCTCGCGCGCTTTGTCAACAACCCGTAGATGCAGCCGCGGGGCGGAGGCTGAGAGAGAAAAATGGCGCAAGGGAAACGCGGAATGAAAGCCCCGCGCTTTGTCGCTCTCAGTTCTACACGCGGGGCGCGTCGCGGCTTTGACCGGCCCGCCGCTCTTTGCCTTCATCGTTTGCTTGACAGTTTTTGCCGCCGCTCTCTATCATCGCAATCAGGTAGCGAACCGCCTTGATTATCAAGCCCACTTCAATTGTCGCGGACGGAGGCCGAAGAGCGTGATTAAACTCGATATTGTTAACCGTGTGGCGGATCGCACGGGCGTGCCGAAGATGAAGGCCGAGCAGGCTGTCGATGCGCTGTTCCATTCGATGAAAGAGGCGTTGATGCGCGGCGAGCGCATCGAACTGCGCGGCTTCGGCGTCTTCGTCGTCAAGCCCAGAAAGCGCGGCGTGGGCCGCAACCCGCGCACAGGCGAAGAGGTGGCGATTCCCTCCGGCAAGACCATCCGCTTCAAGCCCGGCAAGGAACTGCAAGCCCACGAAGGCTCAGCCGCAAACTCAAACGCCCCGACGGCGACCGGCGCGGCGCCGCCGCTGCCCGACGCGGAATACTGAAAGACAGTGACAAGGGACAAGTGATAGGTGGCAAGCTAAAGCCGGACGCTCAATGCTCACGGCTCGTCGCCTGTTCTTACTCGTCACTTGTTGCTTGTCACTTGTCACTGCTTTTATGTCCGAATCAGTCCAAGCTATTCCGCCCTTTGTTGACTCGCCCGCGCCTTACGCCCGACCGCGCCGCAAGGCCGCGCGCCCGACCTCGCGCGAGTGGGCACGCCACACGGCGCTCTTTCTCTTAACAGCCCTGACTTCGACCATCGGCGGCATTATGCTCGTCAGCACGGAGGTCGCAGAGCCTCAACTGCGCGCGCCCGCCTCCTTGCTCGACTACATCCTTTACATTCCAGAATATTATCTGCTGACGCTCGGCGCGTATCTCGGCCACGCCTTCGCGCATCCGCCCGTGCTGGCGCAGGGAGCGATGTTCGCAGGCTCGCTGCTCTTGATTCTGGGAGCGCACGAAGCCGGACATTACGTGGCCTGCCGTCGCTACGGCGTGGACGCGACGCTGCCGTTCTTTATTCCCGCGCCGCCGCTCTTTCTGGCCGGGACGTTCGGCGCGTTCATCAAAATCAAGTCGCCGATTCCGTCGCGCCGCGCGCTCTTCGACATCGGCGTGGCGGGGCCTTTGGCCGGATTCGTCGTCGCCGTCCCCATCGCCATCATCGGCATCCTGCTGCTTCAGCCCGCGCCCCAGGCCAGCGACGGCCTTGCTCTCAGTTTCAACGACCCGCTGCTCTTTCGCTTGATTAGCGGCGCGTTCGGCGTCAACTTCGCCGTGACAAACGTCAACCCTTTTCACATGGCGGCGTGGATTGGACTGCTGGTGACGAGTTTGAACTTGATGCCTGTCGGACAACTCGACGGCGGGCACGCGACCTACGCGGTCTTCGGCGCGCGGCTGCACAAGTGGCTCGGTCGCGCGGCTTTCGTCATCATGGCTGCGCTGGCCGTGCTCGGCTGGTTCTGGCATGGCAGCCCGAGCGGCTTTCTTTACAGCGTGCTGCTGGCCGTGATGCTGCGCGTGCGCCATCCGCAGACCGAAGACACGACGCCGCTCGACCGCCCGCGACTGCTCGTCGCATTGCTCACGCTGCTGGTCTTCATCTTCTGCTTCATGCCTTTCCCGATTACCATCACTTAACAAAACGAAGACCGCCGCGCAGCAAGACGAACTCAATCATCATGCTGCGCGACGGTCAAAACTGCCGCTTCAACTTGTTCGGAAATTAATGTCTGGGGCGCGGCGCTCTGGGAGGCGGCGGCGGAGCGTCGTCTTCATCGAAAGCAGCCACAGGCGCGGCGGGGGCGACGGGCGCAGCGGGCGGCAGCGGCGGAGCGAAAGGCTCTGCGCGATACGGCAACTCAGCCGTGCGCGCACGCGCCTTGCGACAGCCTCCATAACCCTCGTAGCTTCTGCCCTCATCAATGGAAAGCGACTGCGGCGGAATCGTGAACTGCTGCCTGCTGCCATGTCTTGTCAAGCGCGCCAGCGGGTCGAATCCGCCGAGAGCCACGGCAGCGGTCAGGCCGATTAAAAAAGTCAGCAAGCCAACGATTAGATGCAGGACGAGTCTTCGGGTATTCATAATTGTCTTCCTCTTAAACGATAGAGATGCGCGCTGGCGCGTTTCGGTTGACCGCCGTGGGCCAACAAAATTTCAAGCGGCGGCTCCGGCCGGCAGCAATCCTTTTATCTCGCGCACCACGCGCTGGACTTCCTGCTGGTCTGCCACAGCCATCATGAAAAACTTGTAGCCCTGATGAAAACAGAGGACGCCGTTTGCGAAGAGCCACACGCCGTCCAGAAAAGGATTGCCGCCGAGGAGCCAACTGATGGGAGCGCCGACAATCGGCCCCGGCTGCAAAATCTGCGCCCACATCGCCGCGCCCGCCGCGCAACTGAAGGCTCCGAGCAAGGGCGCGCCCACATACTTAACTATCTTGCGCTCAAACTCCGCGCGCCTTTGCGCGGCCTCCGCCAAGTCTCCACGCGCGGCCAACTCTTCCTGCTCTTTCAAGTAGCCGTCAAACTTTTCGGACGCCTTGCGCAGGGCATAGACGGGCAGAGCCGAATGGGTGAACCAATGCGGGTGCGCGCCTATCAGCACGGCGTCGAGGCCGGGAAACGACGCGCCGAAGCGCACGCCCGTCGCCAGTGAAAATGTGACGAGCGCGGCCTTGCCCGGATTCTTCTTAATCCAGTTGCCCGCCTTGAGCAGCCCTGAAGTGGCGGCGGTCGAGGCTCTGGTCAAGCGCGCGCCCGCTCCTGCAAACTGCGCGGCGCGTTCGTAGTAATCCTTCGCGCCCTCAAACACGTCTCCGGCCTTCTCTCCGGCAGTCCCGGCAGCCGCGCGAAAAGCTTCTCCGGCTTCGCGCGCGCGACGCTGAGCGTCCTCGGCAGCGCGGCGCGCTCGCTCCTTTACGTCGAACTCTTCGCTCAAGCGTTCGGCTTCGGCGCGGGCGCGTTCGGCTCCGCCGCTGATGGTTTCCGCGCCCAGACGGGCAGCATCCTGCGCCGCCCGCGCGCCATCCTCGACGCGCTCCTTAATGCCATACTTCTCATCCAACTCGCGCGCCTTGCGCCGCGCCGCGCGCTGCCATTCGTCGAGTTTGTCTTTATAATCAGCCATCGCTCTTTCGCTCCGCTTTCCGTCCTTCGGCTTCTGAGTTTAAAGTCTCCATGTTCAAATTAAAGCAGCGAATCCGAAACCTCAAACTTGAAAGCTGAAAAGTCCGTCTCAGGTTATACGTCCGGCGCGCTCTCAGTGTTCGCTTCAGATGGAAGGCTGCGGCCCACGCGATTGCGGCCAAGCCGTTTCGCTTCGTACATCGCCGCGTCCGCGACCGAAACCAACTCGCGTCTCGTCGCGGCGCACAAAGGAAATTCCGCCACGCCGAAACTCGCCGTAATCCGCCCGACAATCGGAATCTCTGTTTCGCTGATAGCGCGCCGCAAACGCTCTGCCGTGTCAACTCCGCCGTCGAACTCTGTTTCCGGCAGGATGACCGCAAACTCTTCGCCGCCCATGCGCGCAGCCATGTCTATGCCACGCGTTTCGGCTTGCAAAGTTTTTGCTAACTGGCGGATGGTTTCGTCGCCCTGCTCATGGCCGTGCGTGTCGTTGACGGCCTTGAAGTTGTCAATGTCGAGCAGCAGCAGGCAGAAAGGGCGGCTGTACCGGAGCGTGCGCGTCACTTCCCGTTCCAGTTGACGCTCGAAGCGGCGGCGATTGGCGAGGCCGGTCAGATGGTCTGTAAACGCTTGTTCTTCGCAGGTGTTGAGATATTCCTTGAAATCGAGCAGCGTGCGCGCGCGCGCCAAAAGCAGGTCAATATCCGTCGGGTCAGTGATATAGCCGAGCGCGCCGACCTCGGAGCCGTAGCGCACGCCTTCGGCATCGTTGCGGGCGGCGGTTTGAATAATGACCGGGATGAACTTGGTCTGCGGATTGGCGCGCACACGCCGCGCCAACTCATAGCCGTCGAGCTTCGGCATCATCACATCCGTGATAATCAAATCCGGCTGAAAAGATTGGACGGCGGCCAGCCCCGCCTCGCCATCGTTGGCCGTGCGGACTTCATAACCGGCCATTTGGAGGGCAATCGTGAGGAGCATCCGCTTATCAGGCTCGTCGTCAACCACCAGAACGTTGAATTTCTCTGCCATAGTTTTGAGGAAAATTTTATCGCTTGCGCGCGTCAAAGCTTCGTGATAGAGTGACGCCTCTTCGGTTGTTGTGCTTATTCGTTTTGAAAGCTTACCTGCCTTACCGAATCCGTGCAAGAACTGAAGTATTTAATGCCTCGCGCGCTACTACTTTAATAGGCATATCCCATACCTGATTTCGACCCATTATTTTGCGTCTCCGTCATTATTTCTCGCTGCAAGAAGTCGGTCGTTCGGCGGTAAACATCGGCGATAAGCTTTAAGCCTTTACTCAAACCCCCATGAGCCATAAAGGAACACCCCAACATGCCACATAAACGCGCCTGCGACTTCTCTGTAGAAGACTGCGCCGAACTGATTCGTCAAACGGATTGGAGCGCCGGACTCGGCGAAGCCTTGATTGGCAGGCTCGCTGGCAGTTCCACCTGCCTCGATTTTCGCCGCCGCCGTTTCGTTTACCGCGCGGGCGACGCCGCCGACGCGCTCTACGTGATTGCGCGCGGGCGCGTCAAATTGTGCCGCATTGAGCCGAGCACCAAACGCGAGGCCGTGATAGACATTCTCTCGGCTGGCGCGCTGTTTGGCGAATCCGCGCTCTACGACGCAGGCTCAAGGGAAAACTGCGCCGTCGCTTACGAAAACTCGCGCCTGTTGCGCATACCGATGGGGGAGTTTCAAAGGGGGATGGTCGAAGACCACGCCTTGTATGATTACACCTTCCGCCTCATCGGTCAACGCCGCGCCCATGCCGAACGCCGCGTCACGGACTTTGCCCTCGACGCGATTCCGGCCCGTCTTGAGAAACTGCTGATCGAGTATTCAGACCGCTACGGCGTCCACGACGACACGGGCGTGCTGATAGACATTCCGCTGCCGCACCGCGAAATCGCCTCCATCGTCGGCTCCACGCGCGAGAGCGTCACCGTCCGCTTGAACGCCATGCGCCGCGAAGGTATCATTGATTTCGTCAATCGCAGGATTTTAATCAAGCGCCCGAAATCGCTGGCAGCAGCTTAAGAGAAAGCAAGAGCGGCAAAGGTCAAAAGGCAAAGTGGCGAAAGCAGGGTTGCTGCCGGATTTTGAGAGAGCCTTTCAAGGCAGTTTCGTAAAATCCGTCAAAGCGTTTTCCGCTCGCCTTTTGTCTTTTGCTTTTTTATTTTATGAACTGTCCGACCTGCGGGAAGCCAATCAAGTGGGAAGATAATCCGACCCGTCCCTTCTGTTCCGAACGCTGTAAGCTGATAGACTTTGGCCGTTGGGCCAATGAAGAGTACCGCGTTCCCGTCGCTGAAATTCCGCTCGCAGAAAACGAACCCGCGCCGGCTCTGCCTCCGGCAACTCAAGATGAAGACGACCGCGGCTAAAGCGCGCGAAGCCGCGAAGCACGGCCCCTCACTTTGTCCTTTTGTCCTTTGAGCTTGCCGCTTTTCCCTTATAATGTTCCGGCAACAGTTCCGCTTGCTGGAGTTTCAAGATGTCTCTTGCTCAATCGAGAATGTCCGTCTTGCGCGCGCGGCGCAGGGCTTTGACGTGCGGCCTCGTCTGCCTGTTGCTCTTGCTTCTGGCGGCGTGCAACGACAGCCCGCCGCCCGTCGCCAGGACTCCTTCGGGACGGACTCCGCCGCGCACGCAGTTTCCGATGCCGCCCGCGCAGAGCGTCCCGCCAAGCGGCGCGGATGGCAGCCAGCCGAACAACTTCACGTTGATGGACAATAGCCGGAAGCAGTTGGCTGACTACGCGGGCGAGGTCGTCGTGCTCGATTTTTACGCGACGTGGTGCCCGCCCTGCCGCGAAGAGACGCCGCACCTGATCGAGTTGCACAAGCGATACGGCTCGCAGGGCTTGCGCATCATCGGTCTTAACGTCGGCGGCCCCGATGACCGCGACAAGGTGCCGGACTTCATCAACGAGTACAAGATTCCCTACGCGCTCGGATTTCCAGACCCGGAGATGGCCAGCCTTTATCTCTCCGACGACGACCGCATCCCGCAGGCTTTCGTCTTCAACCGCACGGGCAAGCTCGTCAAACGCTTCGTCAGTTACGACGAGACGATGCCCGCCGAGCTTGAGCGCGTGATTAAAGAGCAACTCGCCCTGCGCGGCGGAAGCAATTAGGCCAACGACGAAAGAGGAAGGATGAAGCGGCAGCTATTCAAAGCGAGTCGGCGCGTCTTCGCTGGTAGCCGCATCTTCATCGCTGCTGCCCTTAACAGAACGGAGCGCGGATGATACGCGAAAAGCTGGTAGAGAAAGGCGTGGGCGCGCAGACGGGCTTTCGCTGGCGCGGCCATGAAGTGTCGCGCATCGAAGGCTTGGCCGATGCCGTCTTCGGGTTTGCGATTACGCTGTTGGTCGTCTCGCTCGAAGTCCCGAAGACGTTCGGCGAACTGGTCGGGATGATGAACGGCCTCGGAGCCTTCGCCATCAGCTTTCTGATGCTCTTCATCGTCTGGTTTAATCACTATCGCTTCTTTCGTCGCTACGGCTTGCAGGACAACTTCACCGTCTGGCTCAACGCCGTGCTGCTCTTCGTCGTCCTCTTCTACGTTTACCCGCTCAAGTTTCTCTTTACGTGGCTGTTCAATGTCTTCACAGGCGGGCGCGGCCTTGTGCGGCTTACTGACGGCACGACGGCGGAGATGGTTGAAACCACGCAGACTTCAAAGCTGATGATTATTTACGGCGTCGGCTACGTCGCTGTCTTCTCTATTTTCGTACTGCTCTACTGGCATGCTTACCGCAAACGCGCCGAGCTTGACTTGAACGAGTTAGAGCGCTTCGACACGCGCAACGAGATGCAGGAGAGCGGCATCAACGTCGTCATCGGTTCAATCTCGCTGGCTCTGGCCTCCATCGGCGGGCCGCGTTATGCTGGCATGTCCGGCTGGTCTTACATGCTGCTCGGCCCCGCGCTCGGCATTCACGGCTTCATGATGGGAGCGCGCAGGAGCAAGCTGGAGAAGCGATTCACGGTCGAAGCCGAAGCCAAAGCCGCTTGACGAGTGGGCGACGAGCTATCCGAAAGCCTGCTATCGAACGGGCGGCAAGTGAGGACACAGAAGATTCGACGCGCCATGCCAAACGTCAAACACATCAATCGCTCGTCCTTCATCGCTCGTCTTTAAACTAAACCTATGCCTCGTGACATTCCGGTCGGCAATGGATCCTTGCTCGTCACGTTCGACGAGCGATACCAGATACGCGACATCTACTTTCCTTACGTCGGCAAGGAGAACCACTCCGAGGGGCATCCCTTTCGCTTCGGCGTCTGGGTGGACGGCGCGCTCTCGTGGGTCAGCGACGCGGGCTGGCAACGCGAGTTGCGCTACGTGCAGCAGACGTTGGTGACGGAAGCGCGCCTTGTGAACGCCGCCCTTGAATTGGAAATCATCTCCAACGACACGGTTGATTTTCAGGAGAACATCTTCGTCCGTCGCCTGCGCGTGCATAACTTGTCAGCGCGAGCGCGAGAGTTTCGTCTCTTCTTTCATCACGACTTTTACATCTCCGAATCCGAGGTCGGCGACACGGCCTACTTCGACCCGGACACCTTCGCCCTCATCCATTACAAAGGCCAGCGCTACTTTCTCATCTCGACGGATTCGCCCGTCGGCGTCGAGACGTTTGCGACAGGCCGCAAAGCCTTTCAGGGCCACGAAGGGACTTGGCGCGATGCCGAAGACGGCGTGTTGTCGGAGACGGCCATCACCGAAGGCTCCGTGGATTCGACCATCGGGCGCACGCTCTCAATCGAAGCCGGAGGCGCGGGCGAGATGTTCTACTGGATTGCGGCTGGCGATTCCTACGCGGCCGTGGCCGGGATGCAGAACTTGATTCGCGCGGCTCACCCGCGCACGCTCATCGAACGCACAGGCAACTACTGGCACGCCTGGGTCAACAAGAACGAGACGGACTTCGGCAATCTCCCGCCCGCTGTCGTTCGTCTCTACAAACGCTCCCTGCTCATCGTCCGCACGCAGATTGACAACAACGGCGCGATTCTCGCCGCCAACGATTCCGACGTGACCCTGCGCGCCACAGACCACTACAGCTATCTCTGGCCGCGCGACGGCGCGCTCGTCGCCTACGCCCTGGACCTCGCCGGTTACGACAGCCTGACGCGCTCCTTCTTCGACCTCTGCGGGCGCATCATCTCGCCCCACGGATATTTCGCGCAGAAGTACAACCCGGACGGCTCGGTCGCTTCCGGCTGGCACGCCTCTTGGGATGCGCGCACGAAGCAGCGCTTGCTGCCGATTCAGGAAGACGAGACATCGCTCGTCCTGTGGTCGCTCTGGAATCACTACGAAGAGTTTCGGGACATAGAGTTTGCCAAGCAGCTTTACAGCACGCTGATAACGCGCGCCGCGGACTTTCTCGTCAAATTTCGCGACGAGCGGACGCGCCTGCCGCAGCCCTCCTGGAATCTCTGGGAAGACCGCAAGGCGATACACACTTTCACCTGCGCCACCATCGTCGGCGGCTTGCGCGCGGCGGCCAATTTCGCGCGCCTCTTCGGCGAAGCGGCGGCGGCCTCAAAGTATGAGACGGCGGCTGACGAAGTGCGCGATGCGATGATGACGCATCTCTACAGGCCGGAGCTGCGACGCTTCGCGCGCTCCATCTCGCCGCGCACGGACGGCGGCTTCGACGTTGACCAGACCATCGACGCCTCGCTCTTCGGCCTCTTCTATTTCGGCGCGTTCGCGCCCGACGACGCGGCTGTGCGCGAGACGATGGAAGCGGTCGAAGAAAGGCTCTGGGCCAAGACCGCAATCGGCGGGCTGGCGCGCTATGAGAGCGACAACTACATGCGCGTGACCGATGATGTCGGCAGAGTTCCGGGCAATCCATGGTTCATCTGCACGCTCTGGCTGGCCGACTATCGCATCGCCGCGGCGCGAAGTCTTGAGGAGTTGGAACGCGCGGTCGAGATTCTGGAATGGACTGTGGCGCGCACGCTGCCGTCGGGCGTGCTGGCCGAGCAGGTTGACCCTTTGACGGGCGCGCCCGTCTCCGTCTCGCCGCTCACGTGGTCGCACTCGACGGTCGTCGCCACCGTCATCAATTACCTGCGCAAGCTCGAAGCCCTGCTCAAGTGTGAGGCGTGCGGTCGCCCGCTCTTTCGCTACGACCGCCGCGCGCGCAAGACGCACGGGCCGTAAAGCTCAAGCGTTAATTCGCTTCGTTCATTTGTTCATCGCTTTAGTTATCGTTCATCGCTTCAGTTGTCGCATTGACTTAATCCATCAATGCGGCAATGATTGAATGAATCAAAATTCCGGGGGTTTTAGTTGTGAGAAGAGCCAAGATTCTGGCCACGTTGGGGCCTGCTTCGCGCGAGCCTGCGATGTTGGGAGCGTTGCTGGCGGCGGGCGTCAACGGCGTCCGCATCAATATGTCGCACGGCACGCAGGACGAAAAGGCCGAAGATGTTCGTCGCTCGCGCGCCGCCGCCGAAACGATGAAACGCCCGCTCGCCGTTCTCGTTGATTTGTCGGGGCCGAAGATTAGAACCGGCGTGCTGAAGAACGGCCAGCCCGTGCAGCTTGAGGCCAACTCGCTTTTTACGCTTACGACGCGCTCCGTGGCGGGCGACGCGCGCGAGGTTTCGACCAACTACGCGAGCATGGCGCGCGACGTGCGAACGGGCGCGCGACTGTTGCTCGACGACGGAGCCATCGAGCTTTACGTCGAAGACACGACCGACACGGATGTCGTCTGCCGCATCGTCAACGGCGGCCAACTAGGCGAGCGCAAGGGCATCAACCTGCCGGGAGTCATCCTGCCGATTCCGTCGCTGACGGATAAAGACCGGCGCGATTTGCAGTGGGCCGTGAAGGCGAATGCTGACTATATCGCGCTCTCGTTCGTGCGTCGCGCCGAAGACTGCAACGAAGCCAAACAACTCATCCAGAACGCCGGGGGCAAGCAACCGCTCATCGCCAAAATCGAGAAGGCGGAAGCGATAGACCATCTGGACGAAATCATCGCCGCCGCCGACGGCGTGATGGTCGCGCGCGGCGACCTTGGCGTTGAAACGAGCGTCGAACTGGTTCCGGTTTATCAAAAGACCATCATCGAAAAAGCGAACCTCGCGGGCAAGCTCGTCATCACGGCGACGCAGATGTTGCAGTCAATGGTGACGAACCCGCGCCCGACGCGCGCCGAAGCTTCGGATGTCGCCAACGCCGTCTGGGACGGCTCAGACTGCGTGATGCTCTCGAACGAAACTGCGATGGGACAGAACCCCGTGGCCGCTGTCGCCACGATGGCTCGCATCATCGAATCGGCGGAGACGGGCAGGAAGGCCGAGACGGGCGGCATCGAAAAATGGATTGGCAAGCAGTCCGGCAGAATCAGCCGCGCGTTGTGCGAGGCCGCCGCGTTTGCCGCCGAAGAAGTGAGCGCGAAGACGGTCGCGGTGTTGACGGAATCGGGCTTGATGGCTCGCCGGATGGCGGCCCTCCGGCCCGCGCAACGCATCATCGCCCTGACGCCTTCAAAGGATGTGCGTAACGAACTGGCGCTCATCTGGGCCGTCGAATCGCTGATTCATCCGGGGTGCGAATCGACGGAAGAGATGCTGCGCGCGGGCGAGCGCACGTTGCTCGAAGCGGGCATCGTGCAGCACGGCGATTTAATCGTGCTGATGGCGGGCAGGCTCTCCGGCCTCGGACTCTCAAGCTCGGTCACGCTCTACACTGTGGGCGGGGAGAAGCCGCCGCAACAGGCTTGAGCCCGCGCTGGCAAATCTCCGCCGGAGAGTTGTTCGAGTTGACGCGCCCTGCGGCCTTCGCGCTCTCCGCGCTCGTCTCGACGTGGACGCTCGCCAGCGCGCGGCGTCGCGGCTTCGCCCTCTATGCGGTCGCCGCGTGGACGCTCGGCGCGCTCCTTTACCCGCTCATCGTTCTGCCCATCTACCTCATCGTCCGCTCAGCGCGAAGAGAGCATGAACGCGCCGCGCCTGCTATTCAACAACCCGAAGAAACTGCGACGACAACACGCATAGCTGCGACCGAACAATCAGCAGAGCCGACGCAAGCAACAGAGCCGACATCAACCAATGCGCGAGCGCGCAAGAGTTTTCTGCGACCCGCGTGGCTGCCCTTCGTCTATCTGCTCGCGACGCTTTCGACGGGCGCGCTGCTTTACTACCGCGATGCGCAGAGCATTGACGCGCGCCTCTCGCGCGCCAACAGGTCGCGGCTGTTGGGCCAAACCGATAGGACGATTAGTGAGTATCGCGCCGCGCTGAAGTTGGAAGAGAACGCGCACACGCGCAACCTGCTCGGCGTCGAACTCGCCGCCGCCGGACGACTGGAAGAAGCGCTCGCGGAGTTTCGCGCCGCCGAACGTGGCAATGAACCTGACGACCAACTCTTCTATCGCATCGCCACGACGCTCGACGCGCTCAATCGAACGGCAGAGGCCGTCCCCGAATACCAAAAGTTTCTCAGCACGCTGCGCTGCACGCAGGGCTATCCGGACCCGCAATGCGAAGCGGCGCGGGCGCGCATCGCGCAGTCAAGCGACAAACTTGAAAGATGAGCTTTGAAGAGATTCCTGACGTTGGAATCGGACGGAAGACGGAGCAGCGTTGAAGGCTCAGTCGGCGCGGAGCATCTCGCCGACTGAGCTTTTGTTTTCGGAGTTGCCCTGCGCGTCGCTCGAAGTCTGCTGCGGGTCGCGCCAGTTGTCGAGGATGCCGACTTGGTGAACACACTGGAGCGTGCAGGTCGGAGCGCACCATTTCTCTGTGTTGTACTCGCGCTCGAAATCTTTCATCGTGTACTCTTCGAGCGGGATGCCGGGATAACCGCGCTGCTGCGAACACCAGTGGACGAGGCCATCTTCACAGATGTAGAGATAGCGCGCCCCTGCGCGGCAACGCCAGTTATAAGGCTTGCCTTCGGCGATTGAATCTTGAAACCAGTTGAGCCGCGCGTGATCGCGGTTGCCGAGTTTCTTGACGGCCTGAAAGATTTCGCGCTCTTTTTCCGAGAGCGGCTTCAAGGTTCCGTCGTGGTCGTGGATGACGCCGACCGTGCTGGAAAAGCCAAGCTCGACGGCGCGGCGCGCGATGACGAGCGCGTCCTCCGGCGTCTTGATGCCGCCGCCGATGACGGAGTTGATGTTGACGTGAAATTCAGCGTGCTCGGAGAGATGCTGCAACTTGCGGTCGAGGTTCTTGAGGCTCTTCTTCGAGACTTCATCCGGCTCGATGTTGTCAATGCTGATTTGTAGATACTCAAGCCCGGCTTCGTTCAAAGTCTTGATGCGTTCGGGCGTGAAGTAGTAGCCGTTGGAGATGAGCCCGGCAATCATTTTGTGCGAGCGGATGTGGCTGATGATTTCGTCAAGATGCGGGTGCATCAGCGGCTCGCCGCCGGAGATGGTGATGATGGATGTGCCGAGCGCGGCCAAGTGGTCGAGCCTGCGCTTCATCACGTCGAGCGGCACGGGGTCTGAGACTTTATCGTATTCGTTGCAGTAGCCGCAGGCGAGATTGCAGCGGCGCATCGGGATGATGTGCGCCAGCACTGGATGCTGCGTCGAAAGCAGCGCGCGGGAGATGAAGCTCACCTCGCGCAGTTTCAATCTGAGAAATTTGCTTTTCTTCATCGAGCCTTTACGAACCTGCGCCGCCTAAGACCGAGAGCGACGTTGCAGGCAGACGAACCCTTGCTCTAACTATGTAACGAAAGATATGCGACACCGCGACCGGAAGGCAAGCGCGGGCGCGAGCCTCTGCCGTGGTTGAAATAGCGAAAGGCTCCGGTTTCATGCCGAAGCCTTTCGCTTGTCAGCCTTCCGCTTCGGGCTGTCTAGCCCTTGACGATTTTGACGCCGGAATCCAGCTTGAGAATGAACGCATCGGGCGAGATGCCCGCGTTCTTCTCCATGTTGGTCAGGCGCACGGTCGTCGAGTCGCCGCTGCGCTCGACCACCTTGGTCTGCACAGGCATGCCGCTACTGTCCACCCAGACCTCAGCGTACTTGTAACCGGCTCCGCCCTTCGGCACGAGCTTCAAGTGCGATGTGCCGACGCCGCCCCACAATGTTTCTTCGCCCATGTACTGCAACGGCTCGAAACGCGTTTGCAGTTGCGCCCGCGACATGTTCAAAAATTCCAGAGCGTTGTTGGCCTTGCCGCCTTTGACCTGCGCGGCCCGCCCGACATACGCCATATTCAGGCGCGGACGAAAGAGCGTGTACTGGCCATCCTTGACCGTCAGCGTCTCTTTCATCGGCGATTGCCATTCGAGACGCACGTTGGCGTCGCGGCCCGCCGCAGGCATGTACAGCACGTAGCCGACATACTTGTCTTCGTCCTGCGTCTGAACATTGTACTTGACCATATCAACCTTGGCGCGCAGCGATCTCAAACTCTGACGATTGCGCTCCATGCGGTTGACCACCGAACTGATGAACCCCGCGCCCTGCGCGTTGACTTCCTTTGGGGAACTAACGGCCAGCACGGCAATGATGATTGCCACTGCAAGTCCGAGGGGAATGAATTTCCTCATACTAACTCCTTCGATAAAGTGCGACTCCTGCCCGGAGACACAAAATCCGTGCGATTATATTGAATGATTACCGTATGTCAACCTCGTAGGCGACCGTTCGCCCTCGCCCGTCCAGCCTTTTGCGTATATTCCTCACCTGAATCTCAGGGCGATTTGTGATGGCACGGACGCGACGTTCGACCTCACTTGCGTCCAACTCAGCGCCGCCGTTCTCAGGCAGCGCGAGCAGAACAGTCGAGGCGAATGGGCTTTGATGCTCCTGATTGGAGCGAAGTTCGCCATTATCAAACCAGCTTTTCGGCGTCAGGAAGATAAAGGCCAGAATCAAGGCGCACAGCACGTCGTACTGCCACGTATTGCGCGCGTACGTCCAGAAGAAAATCCTTTTAACCACGCCTACAAACATCTTTTACGAATGAAAGTTGATTCCACGCGCGGCCACGTTGCAGCCAACACTTCAGCAAGGAACATGCCAAGCCGCGACCGTGAAAGGTTTGAAAATAGCGACCCTGCGGGGTTTGCCGGGCGCAACATTCTTCCGACAACTGTCGAACAGTTTACGCTAACGGAGCGGATTCTCACAAACATTTTCACATCTGCACGACCGAGGCCGCCGGTTCGACAATCTGCCCGTCGCGCATCTGCACAATGCGGCGACACATCTGCGCCGCCTCCGGGTTGTGCGTAATCATGACGATGGTTTGATGAAAACGAAAGTTCAATTCCTGAAACATGTTGAGCACGATGGCCGAATTTTCGCTGTCCAGATTGCCGGTCGGCTCGTCGGCTAAAATGATGGCGGGGCGCGTGACGACGGCGCGGGCCAGGGCGACGCGCTGCTGTTCGCCGCCTGACAGTTCAAGCGGCTTGTGGTGCATCTTGTCTTCGAGCCGGAGCAGGCGCAAGACTTCGCGGCGGCGTTCGGGGTCGTCCGCGCCGTTGCTGTGAATGCGTTCGGCAAGACGCAGATTGCCTTCGGCGGTCAGGGTCGGGAACAGGTTGAAGCGCTGGAAGACGAAGCCAATCTTGCGGCGGCGAATGTCCGTGCGCTTGGCGTCACTGGCTGCGGTCAGGTCTTCGTCGTCAATCAGGATGCGCCCGCTCGTCGGCGTCAGCAGCCCGCCGAGCAAGTGCAGCATCGTTGACTTGCCGCAGCCCGACGGCCCCATAATCGCCAGAAACTCGCCTTCCTGCACATCCAGCGACACGCCCCGCAACGCAGGCACATCGACCTTGCCGATACGATAAACCTTCTCCAGATTTTCAGCTTGTAAGATTGTTCTCATTAACTAAAGCAGGCTTCAAGCTCTTCGGCTCTTAACCTTAATTTTGAAACTTAAGACCTCGAATTTCTATTCATAAGAGAGCGCGCTGACCGCATCCAGATTGGCCGCGCGGATTGCCGGATAGAGCGCTCCGAGCGCGCCGCCGAGCAAGCCTATCAGAGCCGACACCAGGGCCCAACGCCAACCATACTCGAAGACGAGTCCGTAGGCGCGGCTAATCAGGTAGCCGCCGGAAAGCGCGACCGCGAAGCCTACGACGAGGCCGAGCGCGCTAATCACAATCGCCTCTTTTTCAATCACGCCGATGATGTAGCCGCGCGACGCGCCCATAGCTTTCAAGATGCCAATCTCGCGCGTGCGCTCCGTAATCGTCGTGTACATCGCCAGCATGACGACGAGCGCGCTCACCAGAGCCGCCAGCCCGACCAGCACGCGCAGGAAGATGCCCAGATAAGGAATGCTCTTCTCGATGCTGGTGAAGACCTCGCGCGTGAGTTGAATCTTATTGCCCGTCGTGTCCCGCGAGGCTTCTATGTTGCGCGCGACCGTCTTCTCTTCGTAGCCGTCCTTGCACTTAACGAGAATGTACTGGCACTTGCCCGGAGATTCAAGAGCCTCCTGCATCGCCCGCAGAGACATCTTGACGCGCGCCCCTGACTCCGGCGCGTACACGCCCGTCACGCGATACGGCTTGTCGCCGAAGAGACTCAGCGTGCTTCCGACCGTCAGATTGCTGTTGCGCTTTTTCGATTCGTCAATGATAACTTCGTCCGCCGCTTCCGGCGCGCGGCCTTCGACGAGATGGATGTCGTTCATCGCGGCAAACGGCGCCCAGTCAACGCCATCCAATAGCTCAAAGCCGAAGCCGCGATTGTTCTGCGAGATATAACGAATGACGGGCAAAGCCTCCGCCACGCCTTCGACCGCTTTCAATCTATCGACATACTTCGTGCTCAGGTTGGCCGTCGAACTGGTTAACTCCATCGCGCCCGGACGCGTGAAGATAATCTCCGCGCGAACATTCTGCGAGCGGCGCTGCAAATCATTAGACATGCCGCGCGACAGCCCCGTGAACAACATCACGAGAGCCACGCCCAACGCCACCCCGGCCACGCTCACCAACGAGCGAACGGGACGCTGCCGAATATTTGCGGCGATAAGATTATCCATAAGACAGTAATAAGTGACGAGCAGCAAGTGGCGAGCAGAAGATTAAGAGACAAGCTATCAGCAGTTGTTTTAACTTGTCACTTGCTGCTCGTCACTTCCCACTGTTCTTAGTGTCCAGATTGACTTCCGGCAATTGCCACTTGTTCTCAAGGACGAAGACCGTCGGATCATACTGTTTGTCGATGACGACCGCTTCCGGCGCTTGATACGTGACGCTGAGTTTATAGAGGTCTTGCGGGCGCGTGATTTCGATGCGCGAAGGCAAGTTCAAGCTGGCGTTCTCACCGAAGTTTTTCGGCTCCGAGTAGATGACATCCGTCATCAACGCGCCGTTCTGGTCGTAGGTTTGCAAGCGCGCCAGCCGGATGCCGCCAACGCGGTCAAACCAGAAACGGCGCAAGAGCCGCGCGCCCGTCTCGCCGCCCGGAGCCAATTCGTCGAGCACGTAATAGCCGCGCACGACGCGCACGCCTTTCTTCGCGCTGTCACGCGCGTCCGCCTCTTCCTCGTAAGCCTCGCTGCGCGCGTAGACAAGGCCGGATTCGTCGCGCGGCAGAATCGGGCGAATCAACAGCGCGTCCGTGAAATGCTGCGGGCGCAGATTCGAGAGCACGCTGACGGCCCGCTTGTCGTTCATCCCTTTGCTGTTTTTATTCGGCGCCGCGTCGCCGTTCACGGACAGTTGCTTATACTGCGCGCTGTTCGTCCCGCTGACGAAGCGGCGAAACTTTTCATCGCCCTGCAAGACGGCGACGCGGAAACGCTCGCCGTCCGAAGTCATCTCCGCGATGTTGGTTCCGACAAACGGCGCTTGAATCTTCAGGTAAATCTGTCCGGGCCGTTGCAGGTAGACCGTCCCGTCGGCGGTGCGATATTTTTCCGCGAGGCCCGATTCGGCAAACGAAGTGTCTTGAAATTGGATGTCAATCTTGCCGCGCAGCGAGCGCACGGAAGCCAGCCGATTGATTTCGTTGATGAGTTGCGTCGTCCCTGCGTTGACGAGCGGCGTCAGGAGCGGCGGAACTTTGACCTTCTGCTTGACGCCGAACAGGCTGGCGCAACCGCTTGCCAGCAACACGCTGCCGAGCAATAGCGCCAAGCCCGCGCCCCGCGCCAGCCGTTTTCTCTGCACAAAAGATAAATTCAACATCAACGAAACAGATGACCACGCGAACAATAAAAAGCAACGATAATCGGTATAAATAAATTAGTGCAAGCTAACAAACAGGAGCATCATTGTCAACGCGGACGCTCCTGACGACGCCCGGACATCGCAGGTCATTGATGACAGCTTGCAAGTCGCTTGCCATCCATCCAGTTTCCGCTCGGATTAAACCCTGAACCTCAAAAAGAAATATCGTCAGGAAGCGGCGAGACGTGTCGCTTGCTCGTCCGCGCGCTTGGCGGTCGCGCGCTCCAGGTAAGCCTTGAGTCCCTTCAAGCCGAAGCTGGCTTCGGCCTGAGCGATGCGCTCGTCGTTGGCCGCCGCGAACGTTTCGTCCAGTTCGCTCGACGAGACGAACGCGGTCGCCACTTCACCGCTGCGCGCCCGACTGCTGCCCTGCCGCGCCAGCAGATGACAGATGGCGCGATAGACGAACCAGTAGCCGATGAGGTTCGGCCCCGGCAACGGAGCCAGCACGAGCGTGAGCGGCGAGACGATGGCATTGATGATGAGCCAGAACAGGTGGCGGCGGCCACGGCTCGCCAGATAATCCTTCCAGCGTTCGCGCGCCGCGTCCGCTTCCAACGAAGCCGGATGAACAAGCTCGACCGCCTTCGCCCCGCGCAAAGCCCTGAGCAAAGGCTCGTCCGGCGCTGTGCGCTGCTGCAACCATTCCCAAGTCCGCCGGACGCGCAAGCCGACGCCGCGCTCCGACTCGTTCAAGACGCCCTGCAAGCTTTTATATTTCCGCTCGGCCCAACCGCGCACGCCGTCGCGTGGCGCAGCCACCTCCACCTCGTCCGCCGCGACCAACGGCGCCTCCGAATAAAACAGAGCCTCCTCGTTTTCCAGAGACAGCAAATAAACTTTCACACGCTCCCCGCTTTCAAGACTTCCCGCCGCGCCGCGACGAGCGACTGCAAGACTTCGCCAACAACTTCCGCGGCGATGCCGTCGAGACGAAAATCACGAGCCAGCACGCCGTCCCAAAACTCGTCCAGCCCGCGCACGCCCGCGCGCTCAAACGCCAGCGTTTGTGTCAGCAAGTCAATCACGTCCGCAGCCTTCACCAGCCGCGCCTCAAGGCTCGCGCGCTCCTCATAATCTTCGTGCAACTCTTTATACTTTGCGGCTGTCTCCGCCCGTGCGCCGCGCACGATGTCGTCAAAGGCCGCGCGCTCGGCTCGCTTCCTCGCCTCCGCCCCGAAATACTCGCTCGCCGTGCGCGGCAAATCGCCGACGCGCGCCTCAGCCCAATCATGCAACAGCGCGACACGCAACACGCGCTCCACATCAACTTCGATGCCACGCGCCCGCAACTCATCCGCCAGCATCATCGCCGTCACAGCCACGCCGTAAGAATGCGCCGCGACAGACTCCGCGCCCTGCGCAATCCCGCGCAGCATCCAGCCCGTGCGCTCCAATCCCTTCAAGCGTTGTAGTTCGATAAGCGTCTCCAACATACGAAAAGCGGGGATGGGAGTTAGGGGTTAGGGGTTGGTTAAAAACCGAGCGGCAACGATGGCAAAGTCGTCGTTGATTTTTCTTCCCCGTCCCACAACCCCTAACCCCCATCCCCTGCCTTAAACATTTTCCCCGGATTCAGAATGCCCGACGGGTCAAGGGCGCGCTTAATCTGTTTCATAGATTCGATGGTCGCGCCCGTGACGGCCATGTCCAGATATGGAGCCTTGACGTAGCCGATACCGTGTTCGCCGCTGATGGTGCCGCCGAGTTCGACGGCGACCGCGAAGGTTTCGCGCACGGCTTCGCGCGCTCGCTTGACCGCCGCTCGGTCTTCGCGGTCGCACATAAAGTTGACGTGAATATTTCCGTCGCCCGCATGACCGAAGTTGACGACGAAGGTGTCATAACGACGACCGATAGCTTCGACGCGCTCGATTAACTCCGGCACGCGCGAGCGCGGCACGACGACATCTTCATTAAACTTGAGCGTCCCGAATTTCTTTATCGCGGGCGACAGCGCGCGGCGCACGTCCCACAATTTATCTTCGGCTTCGCGCGTCTCTGCGCGAATCAAGTCAAAGCCGCCGCCGTCTCTGAGCACGTCTTCGACGACGCGCGACGCGCGCTCGACTTCCGGGGTCGAGCCGTCAACCGAGACGAGCAACAGCGCGCCCGCTCCCGCCGCCAACCCGAACGCATACTGCGATTCGACGGCGTTGATGGCATTGCGGTCTAAGACTTCGATGGCGACCGGCACGATGCGCGCGCGCGAGAAGCCGACGACGCACGCGCAGGCTTCACGCATCGTCTTGAAAGTGGCGCGCACGGTGCGCGTCGCTTCCGGCAAAGGAATGAGCCGCAGCGTCGCTTCCGTGATAATGCCGAGCATGCCTTCCGAGCCGCACATCAAGCCCGTCAAGTCAAACCCGACGACGTTCTTGCTGGTGCGCCCGCCCGTCTTGATAATCTCGCCCGTCGGCGTGACGACTTCAAGGCCCATCACGTAATGCTTCGTCACCCCGTACTTGGCCGAGCGCATTCCTCCGGCGTTCTCCGCGATGTTGCCGCCGATGAATGAGTCCCTGTAAGAAGCAGGATCGGGCGGATAGAACAGCCCTTGCGCTTCGACCGCTTGCTGCAAAGCGTAGGTCGTCACGCCCGGCTCCGTCACGACGTAAAGGTCGTCGGCGTTGACTTCCCTGATACGGTTCATGCGGTCTGTGCCGATGACGACGCCGCCTTCGATGGGAACCGCGCCGCCCGAATAGCCGACGCCGCCGCCGCGCGCCGTCACCGGAAAGCGCGCCGCGTTGGCGAGCCGCAGGATAGCGGCTATCTCTTCAGTCGTGCGCGGCAGCAACACGGCCTCCGGCGGAAACTTCTCCTTGACGGCATCCTGCGCGTACGGCTCGACCTTCAACGCGTCAACGATGACGTGCTCGGCCCCGACAATCTCTCTGAGCCGCGCCAGCACGCTTTCATCCGACGCGCTGGTGCGCGCCCGCCCCGCGCCTTTTATCATCTCGCTTGTGCTACTCATGCTCGCTCTCGGTTCCATCCAAACAGGCTTTACTTTAACGCGCGCCTTCATCATAAGGCAAAGCAGCAAGCAAACGGCGCGAGGCAGCGGCAAGGCTGAAACCAGCGTTTATCAAACTCGCTTCCCCGGCCCTTTGCCTTTTGCCTTTTTACTTTGACCGTTTGCCTTTATGATGCGTTTGAGCGAAACCGTGACCGGGGATTTCTTTGATGCGTATCTACGATGTGAGCGTGCCGATTTCCGAACAGACGCCGACGTATCCGGGCGACCCCGGCGTCGAGATTAAACAGTGGGCCTCAATCGGCGGCGGCGATGCGGCCAACGTCACGCTCTTACACTTCGGCGCGCACACGGCCACGCACGTTGACGCGCCCGCGCATTTTATCGAAGGCGCGAGCCGCGTCGAGGCGATGCCGCTCGACATGCTCGTTGGCCGCGCGCGTGTCTTTGAGATTCCAGAAGACGCGCAAGAGATAACGGCCAACCATCTTTCAACCGTTGAACTCGACGGCGCAACGCGCGTGCTTTTCAAGACGCGCAACAGCCTTTTCTGGAACGACAACTCCAAGGGCTTTCACACGGATTACACTTACATCGCGCCGGAGGCCGCGCGTCTCCTGGTCGAATGCGGCGTCCGCCTCGTCGGCATAGACTATCTCTCGGTCGAAGCCTTCAAGCCCGCGCGCTTCGACACGCATCAGGCTTTGCTCTCAAGCGGAGTCGTCATCATCGAAGGACTCGACCTGCGCGAAATCGCGGCGGGCGATTACGAGTTAATCTGCCTGCCCTTAAAAATCGCGGGCGGCACGGGCGACGGCGCTCCGGCCCGCGCCATCCTGCGAACACTGGACTGAACAAAGATGCGACGCGATGAGTTTGCCGCCGCGCGAAAGCGCATGGCTCAACTTTCAATCCCGGCTCTAATCGCTCAACTATCAAGCCGCGACCTGCGCACGCGCTTTCTCGCCGAAATGTGCCTGCGCGATGCGACTAACACCTGACTCAGTTTTCAGCCTGCGGCTCCGCAGGCCGAACGCGAGCGAGCCGTCGCGCAGTGGCGCGCGTGGTGGAACGCTCATCAGACGACAGACAAAAGACGATGGACGAACAAGACAACAAATCAAGCGACAGACCGCGCGTGACGGAAGCCGGTCGCGCCGAACAGGCGAGCGCGAGCTATCGTGAGCGCGTTTATGAAATCGTGCGCCGCATCCCCGCGGGCCGCGTGATGACTTACGGGCAGATTGCGGAGATGCTCGGCGAAGGCTACACGGCGCGCACCGTCGGCTACGTCATGCACGCCGCCGACGAAGAGACGACGCCCTGGCAGCGCGTCATCAATTCGCAGGGCGCGTGCTCCACTGGCCGCGTCATTCTGCCGCCCGACAAACAACAGCGCATGCTCGAAGCCGAAGGCATCGAGTTCAACGCCAAAGGACGCTGCGACCTTGGCCGCTATCGCTGGCCGCCGGAAGATGCCGGGCAATCTGAAAACGGTCTGCCCGAAGAAGAGCAGCCGAGTCTCTTCAGCGATTAACTTTCCCTTCAACAGAGGAACCCCGAAGATGAATAACAATCCCCTTGAGCCGCGTGCTCCGTATGAGATTAGCCCGCCGCGCTACTCCGTCTCGCATCACATGGTCACGACCGCTTTTGAACTGTCAGGCTTTCGCGTGACCAGACATCTAGGCGTCGTGCGCGGCATCGTCGTGCGTTCGCGCAATCTCTTCGTCAATCTGGGCGCGGTCGTGCAGAGCATGGTCGGCGGCAACATCACCGCATGGACGCGCCTCTGCGAACAGACACGCGCCGACGCCTTCGAGATTATGATTCAACATGCGACGGAGCTCGGAGCCAATGCTATCCTCGGCGCGCGCTACGATGCGACCGAAGTTGCCAGCGGCGCGACGGAAGTGTTGGCCTACGGCACCGCCGTCATCGTCGAGCCGCTGGAAGGCGGAGAGACGTATCGCTCATGAAGAAAGCCGCGCTGACCGGCGACGAGCAAAAGCGTTTGCGCGAAGCTTTGGAGCAAGTCCCGTTCGCTCATCTCATCGGCCTCGAACTCGGCGCCGTAGAGCGCGGCGCGGCCACTTTTCACCTGCCCGTGCGCGCCGAGTTGAAACAGAATAAAGGGTTGGTGCACGGTGGCGTGATTGCCGCGTTGATTGACACCGCCGCCGCTTTCGCCGTCGTCTCGCTGCTCGAACCCGAACAGTCTACGACCACTATCGACCTCACCATACACTACCTGCGACCGCTGACGGCGGGCCGCGCCACGGCTCACGCTCGTGTCATCAAGGCCGGGCGGCGCGTTCTGGTCATCTCCGTGGACGTGACGGACGAAAGTAAAGCTATTGTAGCCACAGGGCTTACGTCTTATCTGCGGCTCAACGATGATTTGGCTACGGCCTCCCGCCCGTAATTCAAAAATATAGACAAAAAGTTTAAATCATGCCAAAATGGTTTTGACTCGGCTGTCCCCCGCAAGGCAGCCAACGGCTTCTACTGTTTCTTCTAAAGAGACGATGCTCCCCAGTCGTCCGTTCGACCCGATGTATTCCCTTTATCAAGCATTGCTCTCGCAGCATCCGCGCCAGTTGATTCCAGTTCGCTGCGCGGAGCAGACGATTACGCAGCTCCATCGTTATTTCGAAGATGTGGTGTTGGAGAATGGTCTGTCTGCGCTGGTGATTGAGAGCCTGCCTTTGATGGAGGAACGGTCGCTGCGCGACATCTCGCGTGTGCGTGATATTGGGCGCGCGGCCAATCGCGCTTTCTTCTTCGTGGATGCGGAGGACGCGCTCAACGAGTTGCCGTTGCGCTCGAAGGAGCAAGACCGCGAGCCGGTTCTCTTAAAGCGCGCCACTTCGCAACAGCCCTCGGAGCGTTTCGTCGTCATCGCCGATTCGCGCTTCTCGGCCCTCATCGCCACGAGGCCGAATGAGTTGGCAGAGGAGGACACCGGAGGCGACGAAGTGATTTGGAGCTTCGAGCCGGACATCGTTTACTCTGCGCTCGAATACCTGATGGCGCGCGTCACAGCCGAAGGTCACTTTCAAGCGACAGCCTTCGCCGCCGCCGTCAAGTCTTCGATGCCGAAGGCGACTTCGCTGCAACTGACCGTCAGCGTGACGACCAAGCTCGCGCGTCTCTTGCAGGAACAAGCGGGGCGCGAAATCGCCATCAATCGTATCGCCACGGCCATTCGCAGTTCGCTCGAACTGGGCAGCATCTTGCAGACGACCGTTGACGAAGTAGGGCGCGCGCTCAACGTCCAGCATTGCGCCCTGCGCGTCGAGGGCGAGGCGGGCGCGCCCGCTCTGACGCATTGCTATTACCGCGACCGCACGGGTAGCGACGACAAGGCCGAAGAGTTGGAATTGATGGGCGACCTCGAAGCTTACACGTCGCGCCTGTCGCGTCGTCATATGAACTACGTGCAGGACGGGCGCAGCGAGCCTGACTCGCAGGACACGCAGCAGATACGCCCGCTGGCGGTCGTGCCGCTCATCTATCGTGAACGCTTCATGGGCGTGCTGCTGGTGCGCTCTGACAATGAGGCGCGCATCTGGCAGGAGAACGAAGTGTTGTTGCTGCGAACGGTGTCAGACCAAGTGACGGTCGCGGTCAACCACGCGCGCCTCTTCGCGCAGATGCAGCAGCAAGCGTTGACGGACGCGCTGACGGGTTGCGTCAATCGTCGCTCCTTCGAGATGCAGCTTGAGCGCGACATGCAACTGGCGATGCGCATGCGCCAGTCGCTCTCGCTCATCCTGCTCGACCTTGACAACTTCAAACTCGTGAACGACACCTACGGCCACGATGCGGGCGACATCGCTTTGCGGATGCTGGCCGACGGCTTGCGCGAGGAGTTACGCGGGGTGGACACGGCGGCGCGCTACGGCGGCGAAGAGTTTGCCATCATCCTGCCGCAGGCCGGATTGGACGGAGCGACCATCGTCGCAGAGCGGCTGCGCGCGCGCGTCGAGAGCATGGAAGTGCCGGGCATCGGCTACATCACGGCGTCCTTCGGCGTCGCCACGTTTCCGCAGCACGCCACGTCGCGCAGCACCTTGATTGTCAACGCCGACCGCGCCCTCTATCAAGCGAAACACTCCGGGCGCAATCGCGTCTGCGTGTCATCGCACTCCACCGGGAGCGCGAACGACACAGCGATACACCTTGAGGACGAGGCCAATGAGGACGAGGCCAGCGCAGAGACGCCGCTTGAGGACGCGCAGGACAGCGACCACAGCTTCGACAAAGACGACAACATCATTGCCAGCGATACCGTCATCAACTTAAAGCCGGTCATCGCCACTGAAGCGACCACGATAGATTTGACCGGCCCTGAAGAAGAAGAAGAAGAGTTGGACATCCCGCTCTATCTCTAAACGTCGCGGCCCGCGCAATCATCCAGCCGAAGTCAGCCTGCCTGCTCGCTCGCCACACGCTTTCATCAAGTTCCACAGGTTTCCTCCGGGACGTTTTCGAGCCTCAACCCTGCTTCGCCGCTGGCGTCCCGCACAGAAATCGCGCATCATAGAGCCATCGCGCCATTCGTTCAGAAGCCTGCCAAAGCGGCAGGGGTTTGGTGTGCTGGTTCGTTTATGGATGACCTGAAAAAATTCGCCCGCTACTTTCGTCCTTATCGCAATTCGCTCGTCGTGGGCATTCTCTGCATCGTCGCGTCGGTCGCTTTCGGGATGTTGATTCCGCTGATTGTCGGCCATGCGGTTGACGACCTGCGCCTCGCTGTGACGTGGGCCAAGCTGACGCGCTACGCCCTGACGGTGCTCGGCATCAGCCTGATTAGCGGAACCTTTCTCTTCCTTCAGCGGCGCATCCTGATAGGCATGTCGCGCCACGTCGAATACGACCTGCGCCGCGATTTCTACGCGCACTTAGTAGACCAGCCGCTCTCGTTTTTTCAAGACCATCGAACGGGCGATTTGATGGCGCGGGCGACGAACGATTTGGCGGCGGTGCGCCAGTTGGCCGGGCCGATGATTATGTACACGCTGCAAACCATTCTGGTCGTCGTCATCATCCTGCCGTTGATGTTGAGAATCAGCGTGCGTCTGACGTTGCTGCTCTTTGTGACGATGCCGCTCGTCTCTTTGACGGTCAAGTTCTTCGGCCAGCAGGTGCACGTTCGCTTCGACAAGATACAGGACTTCTTCGGGCAAATCTCGGCGCGGGCGCAGGAGAACTTCAGCGGCGTGCGCGTCGTGCGGGCTTACGCGCAGGAGGGAGCCGAGATTGCGGCCTTTGAAGATTTGAACCGGAAGTATGCCGAGCGTAACTTGAGCCTCGTGCGCATCAGCGCCGTCATGCGCCCTTTGATGCAACTGCTCATCGGCGCGGGCTTTGCTCTCATCATCTGGTACGGCGGGACACTGGCGCTGCGCGGCGAGATGACGGTCGGCGAGTTCACCTCGTTCAATCTATATCTATCGCGTCTCATCTGGCCGCTCATCGCGCTCGGCTACGTCGTCAACCTGTACCAGCGCGGCACGGCGAGCCTGAAGCGCATGAACGCCATCTTCGCCATCCAGCCGGAAATCACAGACGCCGCAAACGCCGGGCCGAAGCCGCCCATCATGGGACGCATAGAGTTTCGCGGGCTGACTTTTCGTTATCATCAGACGGACGAGCAGCCCGTGCTCAGGAACATCAACCTGACGATTGAGGCGGGGCAGACCGTGGCGTTTGTAGGGCGCACGGGAAGCGGCAAATCAACGCTCGCCAATCTCATCCCGCGCTTGATGGACGCGCCGCGCGGGACGGTCTTGATAGACGACGTGCCGGTCGAGGATTATCCGCTCGCGCAGTTGCGCGCGGCCATCGGCTACGTGCCGCAGGAGACGTTTCTCTTCAGCGATACGCTCGAAGAGAACATCGCCTTCGGGGTTGAGCAAGCGGCTCATGCCGATGTCGAGTGGGCGGCGGAAATCGCGGGGTTGACGGAAGACATCAGCGGCTTTCCCGAAGGCTTTGAGACGCTCGTCGGCGAGCGCGGCATCACGCTTTCCGGCGGGCAGAAGCAGCGCACGGCGATTGCCCGCGCCGTCCTGCGCCAGCCGCGCATACTGATTCTGGACGACTCGCTCTCGGCGGTTGACACCTACACGGAAGAGAAGATTTTGGGTCAACTGCGCGGCGTCATGCGCGACCGCACGAGCATCATCATCTCGCATCGTATCTCGACCGTGCGCGACGCAGACCTGATTTGCGTGCTCGACGACGGGCGCCTCATCGAGCGCGGGGCGCACAACGAATTGATTGCGGCGGGCGGCGAGTATGCGGCGCTGTACGAGCGCCAACTGCTCGAAGAAGAACTCGCGGCCAGTTAAAGGAGGATTGCCTGCATGCGAACAAACCAGACGCGGCCAGTTGACCCGCAGAGTCGTTATCGCACGTTGATGATTATCTGGGGCGCGATTTTGATGAACGTCTTGATAATCTTCGTGCTGGCCGACTTCATCGGGCCGGAGCGGTCGCGGCTACCGAAGAACCCGCAACTGCTTATCGCGCTGACGGCGATTGGCACGTCGTTGATGGCAGCTTCCTACTTCTTCCAGCAGAAGATGATGGCGCGGGCCGTCCAGCAGCAGCGAGCCGAGTCCATGTCGAGCGCGTACATCGTCGCGTTTGCGATGTGCGAAGTCGCAGCGTTGTGCGGGATGCTCGTCCGCTTGCTGACCAACGAGCGTTCGTACTACTTTTTATTCGTCATCGCCGTCATCGGCCTCATCGTGAATGCGCCGCGACGGGCTGACATCACAAACGCCGTCTCCGCGAAACAAATCTGAGCATCTGAAATGGCGACAGCAGTTCAAAAATTCCACGAAGAAGAAGCTATCGGCAAGACGTATGACGCGCGCGTGGCGCGGCGGCTGCTCGGCTATTTGCGCCCCTACGTGAAGGCTTTGGTTCCGGCCATCCTGTTCACGTTGGTTCTCAATTCGCTGACCATCCTGCAACCGAAGTTTACGCAGTGGGCCATCGACTGGTACATCATCCCGGCGCAGAACGACCCCGGCAAGCTCGCCGGTTTGAAGTGGCTCGCGCTCGCGCTGCTCGGCGTGATGGTCGTGCGTTTCGCCCTCTCTTACTTTCAGGAAGTCCTGCTCAACACGGTCGGGCAGCGCGTGATGTACGACCTGCGGAGCGAGTTGTATCAAAAGCTGCAACGGCAGGAAGTGGCTTACTACGACCGCAACCCCGTGGGCCGCATCATGACGCGGCTGACATCGGACGTTGACGCGCTCAACGAGCTATTCACCTCCGGCATCATAGACCTGCTCGGCGACCTCGTGATGATTTTCGCCATCATCGGCATGATGCTCTGGATGGACTGGCAACTAACGCTCGTCACGCTCATCACAGTGCCGCTGCTCTTCGCGGCGACCAACTGGTTTCGCAAGCACGCGCGGCGCGGCTACGACCTCGTGCGAACGCGCATCGCGCGCATCAACGCCTTTCTGCAAGAGCATCTATCGGGCGCGCAGACCGTGCAGATTTTCAACGGCGAAGAGAAATCGCGCCGCCAGTTTCATGCGATTAACGACGACCATCGCAACGCCAACATCGAAACCATCTGGTACTACGCAATCTTCTTTCCGCTGGTCGATTTAATCGGGGCCGTCGGCATCGCCCTGATTATCTGGTACGGTGGCTGGCGCGTGATGGGCAACACGCCTGAGCGCACCTTTCTCTCGCTCGGCGCGCTCGTCGCGTTCATCCAGTATTCGCAGCTACTCTTTCAGCCCATCCGCGACATCTCCGACAAGTACAACGTGCTGCAAGCGGCGGTCGTCGCCTCTCATCGCATCTTCAAGACGCTGGACTTGCCCATCGCCGTCACCTCGCCCGAAGAACCGAAGAAGAAGGGGCGCGCGACCGGGCGCATCGAATTTGAGAACGTGTGGTTCGCTTATAACGAAGACGAGTGGGTCTTGAAGGACGTGTCGTTTACGGTCGAGCCGGGGCAGTCGGTCGCGCTCGTCGGCCACACTGGAAGCGGCAAGACGACTATCACGAATCTCCTGATGCGTTTCTACGACGTGCAGCGCGGGCGCATCCTGCTCGACGGCGTTGACCTGCGCGAGTGGGAGTTGCAATCGTTGCGCGAGAATTTCGCCGTCGTCCTCCAGGACGTGTTTCTCTTTAGCGGCACCATCGAAGGCAACATACGATTGGGGCGCGAAGAGATAACGACGGAGCGCGTCGCGTGGGCCGCGCACGAAGTCCGCGCCGAGCAGTTTATCGAACGCCTGCCCGAAGGCTTTCAATCAATCGTCAGAGAGCGCGGCGCGGGCCTCTCGGTCGGGCAGAAGCAGTTAATCTCTTTCGCCCGCGCGCTCGCCTTCGACCCCGCGCTCCTGATACTGGACGAAGCGACCAGTTCGATTGACACAGAGACGGAGCAACTGATTCAACAAGCCATCGAGCGCGTCATGCGCGGGCGCACCTCCATCATCGTCGCCCATCGCCTCTCGACCATTCAAAGAGCCGACCGCATCATCGTCATGCATCACGGCGAAATCCGCGAGCAAGGCTCTCATCAGGAACTCCTCACGCATCGCGGCCTCTACTGGCGTCTCTACAAACTACAATACGCCGACGGCTCCCGCGACAAACGGCTGGAAGGCGACACCAACACAGACGAACCCCTCGCCAACCGCCTCCAATACGGCGACTAAATAAACCAAAGTCCAAAGTCTAAAAAGCAGTCCAAAGTCCAAGGTCGAATGTCCAAAGTCAAGAACACGTTTTGGACTTTGGACTAATATCCGCCTTCGGAAACAAGCTCGCCGCCTCGCCACCTGCTCGCGCCTGCAACAAAACAGTACACTCGCGCCCGCAGACTGCTCTCGCTGCCCCGAAATGTCAAATATCTTGCGGGCGATGTCACATCGCGCACGAGATAATTTGACATCGCTCATGGGATATTTGACATCGCCGGTCAGCGATGTGACATCGCCCGCAAGATAT
>JAWVFT010000054.1:0-50642 GCA_033855775.1 Blastocatellia bacterium
GCCCCGACGATTTTTTCCAACACAGGATGACGGCCCTGCTTGATGGACAGTCGCGGCGAATCAACGACGGCGGGGCGAACGTAGCGCTCTTCTTCAGCGAGTTCCGCGAACGACGCGACGACATCCAGATAAGCGACGACGGCGGCGGCGCTCAGAATTTCGTCGCGCTTCTTTCCGACTTCGGCGCAGACCTGACGGAAGAGTCCAGCCTCCAACTCCGCTATGCGTTCCTGCGCGTTGACGACGAGCGATTCGTGCTCTTTGAGTTCGAGGGTCACGAAACGTTCCGAAGCGGCGAGCGTTTGCTTGCGCGTGTAGTCGGCGGGCGCGAGATGCAGGTTGGGCCGCGTCACTTCGATGAAGTAGCCGAAGACCTTGTTGTAGCCGACGCGCAAACTCTTGATGCCTGTGCGCGCTCGCTCGCGCTGTTCCATGTTGGCGAGATAAGCGCGACCGTCGCGCAAGAGAGCGCGCAACCCGTCCAACTCTTCCGAGTAACCCTCGCGGATAATCTTCCCCGGCTCGCTGCGCGTCGGCAACTCGTCCGAGATGGCTTTCTCAATCAAGCCGCACGTCGCTTCACACGACGGCAGCGCGCCGAACAACGCGCCCAAACGCTTCACGTCTCTGTTTAAAATCGAGCGCACTTGCGGAATCGAGCGCAAGCTCTGGCCGAGCGCGAGCATTTCCTGCGCCGTCGCCACGCACGCCCGCACGCGCCCCGACAGCCGCTCAAGGTCGTGCATAAATTCGAGAATCGTAAACAACTCGGCCCGCGCTCGCTGCTGCTCGACGAACCATGCGACGTGCTCCTGTCGCTGAACAATCGCGGCCACATCCAGCAAGGGCTGGCGCAGCCAACGACGCAGGAGACGCCCGCCCATCGCGGTTCGCGTCCGGTCGAGCGACTTGAGCAACGAAGGCGTCTCGGCATCGCTCTCGAAGAGTTCAAGGCTGCGCATCGTCTGCGCGTCGAGAGCCATAAAGCTTCCAGTGTGATAGCTCGTCAGGCGCGTCAGTTGAGTCGCCGCGCTCGTCTGCGTCTCTTTTAAGTAAGCGATGATTGCCCCGGCGGCTGAAGCGGCGAGCGGCCAGCGCGCCAGCCCGAAAGGAGCGAGCGAGCGCGCCTGAAAATGTTGGAGCAGCGCGCGACGCGCATTCTCGAAAGCGAAATGCTCATCACGGCAACGGGTAATGAACCCCGGCAGAGCAAGGCTTTCATCACTCGCGCCCTGCGCCTGCACGAGCAACTCCGACGGCGCGATGCGTTCAAGTTCTGAAATCCCTGCGAGGCCCTCGACTTCGGTGGCGGCAAAGTCGCCAGTCGTCACGTCCGCGTAAGCGATGCCAGCGCGTTTCCCGTCGGTCACGTAAGCGGCCAGATAATTGTTAGCCTTGCTTTGCAGCAAGCCGGGTTCGAGCACGGTTCCGGGCGTGACGACGCGAACGACATCGCGCTCGATGAGATTGCGCCCGCCTTCGACCTTGACCGGCGTTGAAGAGAGTTGCTCGCAGATGGCAACGCGATGCCCGCGCGCGATGAGCGTCGCCAGGTGCCGCTCAAGACTGTGATAAGGAATGCCCGCCAACGGCACGCGTATGTTCTTGCCCATCGGCTTGGAGGTCAGCACGATGTCCAGTTCGCGCGAGAGTAGGCGCGCGTCGTCGTCAAAGGTTTCGTAGAAGTCGCCGATGCGAAAGAGCAGGACGGCATCGCGGTGACGCTGCTTGATGTCCAGATATTGTTGATAAAGGGGCGTCTGGTTCGTCATCTGTCACTCGAAAAAACTGCCGAGTAAATCTTCGACGGAAATGAGAGCGCGGCGCAGTTGACTCAGTTGCTCAAAGCTGAGAATCGCCGTGACGCGACCGATTTCATGAAAGGCTCCGGTGTTGGCCTGACTCAAGCTGCGGCGCGCTCGATTCGTGTCGCGCTCGCTGGCGACGATGAGGAACGGCTTCGAGCGTTGGGCTTCGTAGGCGCGCTTGAGCTTGGCGAGCGCGGCGTCTATGTTGCCTTTATGCTGCACCTCGAAGACGTGGCTCAGGCGCGGGCTGTCCACGCTCTTGCGCCACACCACATCGTAATACTCAAATTCCTTCTGCGCGTGATAGCCGAGCACGCGACCGATGTCTATCAACATCTGCTGAACGTCGCCGTGCGTGAGCGGCGCAACGCTTGTCGAGAATTGTCCCGCCGAATCCGCTTGAGAAAAATCCAGAGCTTCGTCTGACACGCGCTTGCGACCCAGGGCTGTGATTGACCAATGGCCGTGACGACGCTCAAGCTGTCGTTGCTCGGAGAGTTGGACGCCCGCGCGCTGCACAAGTCGTCGCCACTGCTGGCTATGCCCGTTATCCGCGCCCAGAGCTTCCGCCTCGTCTAACTGCGGGAAATATGCGACGAGGCGCGCGTAGAGAAAGCGCACGTCTTCGACGCCGCCTGTCGCAACTAATTCTTGGAGAATCGGCAGTTCTATCCGCGCGACTCCGGGGTACGCCATCGCCTAAATTTGTCAGGTTAGTCAAGATAGAGGCCATGCAATATTTTGGCTACTCTCCTGACAAAGTTACAAGAGAAAGCCTGCGCCTCGCAAGCCAAGACGCGACGCGGAGACGCTGAGACACGGAGACGCGGCGACAAAGCGAAGATAGCAGGACTCTGAAGTCACGCTGTTCTTTCTTTATCGCCGCGTCTCTACGTCGCCTTGGTCGCCGCGCCTCAGTTATTTCATGCGGCGGCTTGTGCCGCGTTTTCCGTCAGGTTGAAGCAGAGATGAATCTCTTCGGAGTCGAGCGTGTCGCGCTCCATCAAGCCTTCGACCAGCCGCCCGATGCAATCGCGCTTCTCGTCAACGACGGCGCAGGCGCGCTGCATCTGCGCGTTGATGATTTCATTGGTCGCTTGCTCAACACGGTCAAGCAAGGCTTGGCTGTGCGGGTCTTCAGGTTTGCCCAGATGAATCGGCCCAAGCGGGCTCATGCCAAACTCGGCGACCATCTTGCGCGCTATCTCGACGGCTCGCTCGATGTCGTTGGAGGCTCCCGCCGTCATCGTGTCGAGCAACACTTGCTCCGCCGCTCGCCCGCCGAGCAGCATCGCAATCTGGTCTTCCAGATATTCGCGCTTCTTCATCAAGCGGTCACGCTCCGGCAAAGACTGCGTGACGCCGAGAGCGCGACCGCGCGGCAGGATAGAGACTTTGTGAATCGGGTCGCCGTCCTTGACGGCAAGGCCGACCGCCACATGTCCGGCTTCATGCACAGCCGTCACATAGCGTTCCTCGTCATCCATCATGAAGCCCTGCCGCTCCGCGCCCATCAATATTTTGTCGCGCGCATACTCGACGTGCTTGCGCGCGATGGCTTCGGAGCCGTCGCGTGTGGCGGCAATCGCCGCTTCGTTGAGCAGGTTGGCGAGGTCTGCGCCGGAGAAGCCGGGCGTGCCACGCGCAATCCATTTCAAGTCGAGAACGGGTTCGAGTTTGAGTCCGTGCGCGTGAACCTTCAGGATTTCTTCGCGGCCATTCTTGTCCGCGAGATTGACGACGACCTCGCGGTCGAAGCGACCGGGACGCGTCAAAGCGCTGTCCAGAATGTCCGGGCGATTCGTGGAAGCGATGACGACGACGCCGCTCGATTGGTCGAAGCCATCCATCTCGACCAGCAGTTGATTGAGCGTCTGGTCCTGGTCTGCCGAAGCGGAATCGTTGCCGCGCCCGCGCTGGCGACCCAGAGCGTCAATCTCGTCTATAAAAATCACGCAGGGCGAAAGCTTGCGCGCTTCCGTAAAAAGACGACGCACGCGCGCCGCGCCGAGTCCGGCAAACTTTTCCTGAAAGCTTGAGCCTGAGACGGACAGGAAAGGCACGTGCGCTTCGTTGGCGGCGGCGCGGGCCAGCATCGTCTTGCCCGTTCCCGGCGGGCCGGAGAGCAGTATGCCGCGCGGAGCGCGTCCACCGAGGCGACCAAACTTCGAAGGGTCGCGCAGGAACTCGATTGTCTCCGACAACTCAGCCTTGGCTTCGTCAACGCCTGCCACATCCTTGAAGCTGACGGACTGCGTATCCTTCGCGTCAACCAGATTAAAGTCGCCGCCGCGCCCGCCCATGCTGGCGTAGACGCGCCAACCGATGAAGGCGAAGGCCGCAACGGTCAGCAGCGGAATCAGCCAGGTCATCGCCGTCGAGAGCGGGCTCGGTCGCAGCGAAACATATTCGACCGGCACGTTGTTCTTCTGAAAGATGCTGACGATGGCTTGCTGTTGAGCTTGATAGACGGTCGCCTGCAAGAGCGTGCCGTCCTGCCGCGTGAGCGTGATGAGGTCGCCGTCAACGTTCAGAGACTTGACGGTCGGGCTTTCACCGAGCGAGAGCAACTGCGTCGAGTTAATCTCCGTCACGACCGGCTGGCGACGCTGGTAAATAATAAAAAGGCTCGCGCAGATGAGCAGCAGCAGCAGCCCGCTGGCGACAATCATGCTGGCTTTCTGGGAACGGGGGAGCAGACGAGGCAAAGGGGACGGCATCACAGTTCTCCTGCACTTGGGCGACGCGGAACAAGGGGAAGGCCGCCTGTGCTGACGAATTAATAATACAAAGAAACGGGTTTGAGTTAAGCAGAAACGACGGGGGCGCGAATCAGAACCGAAATGTTGACGAGCAGCCCTACTTGAATCCGCCCGCGCGGGTAAGGCCCGATGCGAACGTCATCAAACACTTTACCGCCAAGCGGCTCAGAAGTCCAGCCCGATAATTCCTTCGATTTTCGTTTGAACACCCTCAGCCAACGAGCCAACCGCGGCCATGAGTGCTCTGCTTGACATCGTGCGTTCCGATGTCTGTTGACTTGCTCCGGTTGCCGTATAAAGTTTGAAGTTGTCACACTGAATCGCCGCCGCTTCGAAATGGAACACAGCGACCGTGGACGACGCGACACGTTTCAATACAACTCTCGCCCCAACAATTATCTTCGATTGTCGCTCAATACCTGAGATAAAAACTTAAACAAAGAAATAGCAGAGCTTAAGCTGTGGGGGCGGTCGTCAGCGAACAACTGGCATAGACATTGCTCATAGCGAGAGTCAGGCGGGTTCAGTTGAACCAAAACTTTGACAGGGACGATAAAAAAAGGAGAAAGCTAAAATGTTGTGGACAATCCTGGTAGTGCTTCTGGTCTTGTGGTTAATCGGCGCCATCGGTGGAATCGGCGGCAGTCTCATTCACCTGCTGCTTGTTGTGGCGCTCATAGTGCTGGTCATCAACTTACTGACTGGTCGTCGCACGGTCTAAGCCTGAAGGCTTAAACAGCAGACATCACATCTCAAAAAAGAATCAGGGACGCTTAACACAAACGGCGTCTCCTGATTCTTTCTCTTTTATATATCTCAACCAAACTTCGCCGGACTAAAAAGCGACCAGCTTTACGTTCGCAAGATTCGAAGTGATTCTTCCGACCGGATAAAGATTCATCTGCGCGTCCCAATAGGGCGAGCGTTCGTAAAAGAATCGCAGGCGGTCGCGCGAACTGGCCGCGAACTTCGGGTCAGTGGCGACGCGCTTTTCAAACTCCGCGCGCAGGCTCTCGTCCTTCGCCAGCATCTCGCGCGCCAGCTTTTCCAGCACGTAATCTTCCCCGCTCTCTTTCTGTTCAAAGATGGCGTTGAAGAAGCCCCACGCGACGAACGAATCCGGCGACTGCGGCTCAAGCAGATAGACTGCGACGCGCGCCGCCGGTTGATCCATCGGGATAAGGACAGAGCCCGCGGGAAACGTTCTGCGCTCTTTGACCGGCTTAGTCTTGAACGAAGGCATCACGCGCCCCTCGAAGGGACTCGAAGCCCACGTCGCGTCCGTGAAACGATAGCTTTCGACTTCTATCGTCGTCGGCGCGGCGAGCCTTTGCAGGCGCAAGCCATGAGCGGCGAGCACATCAATCACGCTTTTCCATTGCGGCGGCACGATGTAGTAAAGCGGAACGGAGGCAGAGGCCGTCACCTTCGCTTCCTCGTAGAGCGGCACGGTCATGTCAATCGGTTTCGTCCCGAAGACGACGCGCACCGCGCCCGACACGTCGCTCAACTCCGTGCGCGATTCGACGGCCTTCAATTGAAAGGGCTTCGATTTTTCCGTCAACTCGAAACTGAGCGGGTAAGCGCGCGAAGGATTAAAGACGCGCCCCTCTGCCACCGTCTGCTCGTCTGCCTGCCGCACGGCGCGAAGCAAACTTTCCGGGTCACGATTCACCTCTTCGAGCGCTGCCTTCAACAGTTCGTAAGTTCCAAGCACGCGCGGGCGATAAGGCTTGAGCATGTGCGTTTCAATCAGGAGGCCGGGACGATTGCGCACCGGCGTGTAGCCGGTCGAGAAACGCGGCGGCGCGATGAAGCTGTCAAGGCCTTTCGTCAAATCACGATTGTCTCGAAACTCCATGTAGGGCGAGGTCGGATAGCCGGCCGCGATGGTCGCGGGAATGATGCGCCCTTCGAAAGCCGCGCGCTCCCATTGGAGCACGGGCGCGGGCGCGTTCTCGTGCTGCTCATACTGGTAAGTAATGACGTACTGGTAGTCCGCGCCGTCCGTCACATGACAATCGATAAAGAGGTCTGGATTCCACTGCGTCCAGAGCTTGAGCCACGCGCGCGTCTCCGGCGCGTCGGCCTTCATGTAATCGCGGTTCAAGTTAAGATTGGCGGACGTGACGCGCCAGCCCATCTCCGCCGGGCCGTCTTGATTGATACGATTGAACGGGCCGAAACGCTCATGCCCGTCCGTGTTGTAGATGGGAATGAACAGCAGGACGAGCTTATCGAGCAGGCGCGGCTGCGTCTTGGTGATAGCGATGTCACGAAGCAGAGCCAGCCCCGCATCCTTGCCGTCGGACTCGCCCGGATGAATGCAAGCCTGTATGAGCACGACGGCCTTGCCCGCGCGCCGCGCAGACTCAGGAGTGAATGTGCCTCCAGTCGCGGCGACGAGCAGCGGCAACGAGCGGCCTTCCCCGCTCTCGCCAAAGCTCGTCATGCGAATCAGAGACGAAGCGGCGGCCAGCTTGCGGCTGTAAGCCATCGTCTCATCGTAACGCGGCGTCTCGCGGTAATCCGTCTTTTCGGCGTAGGTCTGCCATTCGGGCGGAACGGCCTTTGTCGAGCTTTGAGCCATGACGAAATGATGGCTGCTGCCGCACACGATTGCAAGCAGCAGGACGATGAACGAGACACTGAAACGGCGCATGAGTTTTTTCTCCAACGTGAATTAACGATGGCCGCAGCCAACAGCGGAAGCGAGCATCTCTGACAGCGACTTTTTCAACTATACGATTCATCAAGAGCGTAAGCAAAATCCCTGCGCGAAGCTCATCTATTTTGACAGACGCGCTCCCCGCTCTTTCATCAACATGATGAAGCGTTAGCTCGCTTCGCCAATTGAAAAGGAAGAGCTTGCATTCGTCGCCCCTGTAGCTTTGCCAAGTCGGAGAAGCGTAAGGCACAATTGGCTTTGCGTCTTCGGGCCGCACGTTTTCAACTTTCAATCGTTGCCGGAAAGGGCTTTTGATGTTTCCTCAAATTAAGACCAGACTGTTGACGACGCTCGTCGCCGTGGCTCTCTTGATTGCGGGGCTGGCGCCGACCGCAGAGGCGCAGCGTCGCAAGCGCAGGGCAGCGATTGCGATGCCTGTCGTCAAAAAATATCCGACGCCTCAAGGCGCTCCGCACCCGCGCCCGCCGCGCTCCTACGACGTGCTGAACTACACGATTCGCACACGCTTTGAAGAGTCGAACAAGACGGTCATCGGCGATGAGACGGTGACGTTGAAGCCGCTCGCCGCGGATTTCAAGACGCTTGTGCTTGACGCCGGAGCGATGCGGATTGAGAGCGTGACGCTTGATGGTTCAAGCGTCCAGTTGCCATGGACACAGCCGCCGCAAAAACTCTCCATCACGCTCGACCGCGCTTACCAGCCGGAAGACACCATCGCCGTTCGCATCAAGTATCGCGCGCAACCGGAACTCGGCATCTACTTCGTTCCCACGAATCGCAGCAGCTATTTCGGCCAGCCGCGCCCCGCGCAAATCTGGTCGCAGGGCGAGCCGGAAGAGAATCATTACTGGTTTCCCTGTTACGATTTTCCAGACGACAAGGTGACGAGCGAGCAGTACATCACGACGAGCGGCAACGAGGTCGCCATCTCCAACGGCGCGCTCGTCGAAACCATCAGCAACGACGACGGCACGCGCACGTTTCACTGGAAGATGACGCAGCCGCACGGCAGCTACTTAATCTCTTTGGTCGTCGGAGACTACGTTAAGCTGAGCGACACGTTCAAGAACATCCCGGTCGAATACTACACGTACCCCGGCACGGAAGCCGCCGCGAGTCGCGCGTTCGGGAAGACGCCGCAGATGATGGCCTGGTTCAGTCAAGCTCTCAACTACGATTATCCGTACAACAGGTACGCGCAAACGGTCGTCGCCAACTTCAAATTCGGCGGGATGGAAAACATCACTGCGACCACTCAGTCCGACATCGAGATTCTGTCGCGCACGGGCAACCAGCCAAGCACAGCGACGGAGAATCTGGTCTCGCACGAGTTGGCACATTCATGGTTCGGCAATCTTGTGACCTGCAAAGACTGGTCGCACGCATGGCTCAACGAAGGCTTTGCGACCTTCATGGAGGCGAGCTTTCAGGAGCATGACAAAGGCCGCGACGCTTACCTCGCGGAGATGATGTCGAACGAGACGACCTATTTTTTTGAAGACGCTTACCAGTATCGCCGTCCCATCGTTTACGACCGCTACCAGCAGCCGATTGACCTCTTCGACATGACGCTTTACAAGAAGGGCGCGCTCATCCTGCACATGCTGCGCGAGACGGTCGGCGACGAGTTGTTCTGGAAGTCGCTTAACCGTTACCTGCTCGACAATCAATTTCGCAACGTCGTCACGGCTGATTTGCAGCGCGCCTTTGAACAGACGACGGGGCAAAAGCTCGACTGGTTTTTCAATCAATGGGTTTATCACGCGGGCTTTCCAGAACTGCGCGTGCGCTCGTCTTACAATCCGGCGACGCGCCAGTTGACGCTCAACGTCGCTCAAACCCAAACCTCCGACGCCGCGACGCCCGAAGTCTTTCGCCTGCCGGTTGACATCGAATTGGCTACCGCCAGCGGCCCGCACACAGAGCACATAGAGATTACGCAACGCGCACAGAGCTTCACGTTTCAACTTGATGGCCGACCGCTGATGATTCGCTTTGACAAGGGCGAGAAGATTTTGAAGAAGCTCGACTTTCCACGCTCGCGCGCCATGCTGGCTTACCAGAGCGAGCACAGCGCGGACAGATTCGGGCGGCTCGAAGCCTTAGCCGCTCTCGCCAGCACCGGCGGAAGGCGAGTTCCAGAGTCGCTCGGATGCTATCAACATCCGAACACAACCATGCAGCAACTTGCGGCGCGTTGACAGGCGAGCAGAGTTCATCAATCAAGACTTAACAATTGAAAGCTCTCATTGACGCGCCGACAGCAGTAGCAGCGGCGAGTCAATGAGAGCTTGGCTTTCAAGAGCGCAGGTTCTTATGGCAGGAGCGACACTCGACGCGCCGCCGCGCGTTGAGCGTTCCGCAGGCGGCGCAGCGTAGATACATCGCGCGGGCGAACCAGTGTGTGATTAACCAACTCGCGCCGATGATGGCGATGAAGACCGCCACGTTCAGCAGCGTCTCTCTCAACTCTTGTCCTTCTCCCTCAGACTTTGTTGATAAGCCTGGCCGCGCTCGTAGCCGCAACGGAAAGCGTCTCGGTCACACTCTTCCTTGTAACGCTGGCGCAGGCTTTCGTTCGCGTCGTCGAATGACTTGCCGCGTCGTTGCGGGTGGAGCGCTGCTTCAAAGCCACTGCGATAGTGCGCTTCGTCAGTCTCGAAATCTTTCCCCTGTTCCGCGTATTCCTCTTGCTCCGCGTCGCGCAAGCCGACCCACCAACTGTCGCGCGCGGCATCAATGCTTTCCGCTCCGGCCTGCGCCAACACCGTGCGCGCGCCTTCGGCCTGCGTCTCATCGTCGGTCACGCCGATGACGACAGACTTGCCTTGCCTGAGCGCGTCTTCGTAAACGAACAACTCGTCGTGCGGCAACTCCGGCGCGATTTCATCTTCCATTGCTCCGCCCGTGGCCGCGCCGAGCGTCGCGCCGCCCGCGCCGAGCAGAGCCGCGCCGATGATGCCCGCGGCGATGACCGGCCCGACGCCGGGGACGAGCAGGCTGGCGGCAGCCGCGCCAATCGTCGCGCCTCCGGCTGCGCCCATGGCTCCGCCGACCACGCCGCCCATCGCGCTTCCCATTCCGGGCTGCTCGGTTTCAGTTGTAGGCACGTGTGCGTCCACGGCTGCGTCGGTCATGCCGGGCGACAGCAGCGAGATGTTGTTGGGCGCGAAGCCAGCCGAGCCCAGATTGGCAGCGGCGCGTTCGGCGTCCGAGCGTGAATTGAAAATACCGGCGACGGTACTCATGCGCGTTTCTCCTTTGGTCTGTGATGCGCTAGTTTTATCTTGTTTGGATGTAATCCACAAGTCGTTTCGGGCCATTATATCTTAATCCGCGAGAGCAACGGCGCAGACTTTCTCATAACACTTCCTCATAGCAAACGTGCCGCGCCGTTCTTATCCGTCTCACGGCGACAAAAAAAGCAGGACGCCGGTATTCAACACCGGCGCCCTGCCATCGTTCAACTTAAACGAACGCTCATTGCACCGTCGGGGCGGAGGCGAAAGCCAGATCGGAAATCTGAAGCGCGCCCTGCGCCAACTGGTCAAACCTGAACTGAATCGAGCGTATGTCCGTCAGGTTAACTCCCGTGAAGGCCGAGAGCGGAATGCGCACCGTGTTCAGGAAAATCTTGGGCACGGACGCAACGCTGCCGGGCGGGAAAAAGAGCGCGTTGGAATAGTCGCTAACGCGTATGACGGACGTTGTTCCGGCGCCGTCCGTGATGGCGATGCTGAAATTCTGAGTTGCGCCGGAGGTATTGCGCGTGTCGTTGTAATTAAGGCTGACGCGGAATTGGAGCGCCTGAAACCCGCTAGCATCTCTGGAGCCGAGGGGCAGGTCGTTGGTGAAAGTCGAAGTGAGCGAAGCCCAACCCGTGCGAAGCTGGCTCAATCCACGTTTGGTCGAAAGCGCGCTCGGCGTAGTATGCGGCTGGCGCGTGGTTGATTGCGTTGACGGCAGACATTGCGCCGCCTGCGGAGCATCGCCGCCGCACAAGTCCTGCGGCGTCAGCCCGCTCTGCGTCGTCGCGCCGCCAAGAGTGTTGGTCGTCAGGTTTGCAGAAGTGAGCAGACGATTGATGTCGCGTCTCTTGGTCGCCGCATCCGGCGCGTGATAAGAGACGTGCAGGTTGGTTGTCTGCGCCGAAGCAGGCGGCGGAGCCTCGCCCGTCAGGAGCGGCAGAAATTGCGACTCGCCGCCGACGTATGCGCGCATCAGGGCCGAGACGTAAGCCAGCCCGACGCCCTGCTGCTGCGCTGCGGTCAGGCGTTTATTGCCCGCCACGGTTCCGCATTGCGGGTCTGACGTTCCGCCGCTCGTGTAGGCAGACCAATCCTCGGCTGTGCCTGCCGCAAAGAGTCCCGGCGTCCAGATGGTATTGAAGTAGTTGTGATTTGCGCCCATGACTTGAACGGTGTGCTTGGCTCCGGTGTCGCCCGTGACGTTATAGCGGGCGTCGTCGAAATAATGCACGCCTTGATTATCGTTCACGTCGCCGTCGCAGTAAGGCAGAATCACTTCGAGCGCGGTGTTGTTGATAACGTAGCGATTGAAATCAACGGGCGCGAGCGGGAGCACTGCCTTGATGGTGTAGGGCGAGCCGAGCGAAGCGTTATAGATGAAACTCTTGACGACGCCCTCGCCGCCGCGCGAGTGGCCCATTGTGCCGACGCGATTGAGGTTCACTTTGCCGACGAACTTTGTGCCGAAAGGCGCCGCGCCCGTCGTGTTGAAAGTGTTCCACTGGTTCAAGTGTCGCTGAATCAGTTCGGCGCGGGCCTGCGCTCCGTAGTCCGCGACCTGATTGTCGTAAGCATTGATGCCGTTGGCGCTGATGGAGACGACGATGTAGCCGTTGCTCGCCAGCTTTTGAGAAATGTAGTCGTAGCCCTGATAGCTCGGAATCGACTGCTCTGTCGTTCTGCAAGGCCAGCGCAACGCCGCTGTCGAGCCTTTGTAGCAGGTCGAATGTCGCCCGTGCAGAAAAACGATTAAGGGGAACGGGCCGTTCGTCATGTCAGTCGGATGATGCACGGAAGCGATAACCTCAACCGAGATGGGAAAGCCTGTCGGCCTGAACACCTGATTGCCCAGGTTGTACTCTTCGCGCGTGACGGCGTAGGGGCCGGTCGTTCCGGGGTCTGGAGTTTGCGCGGAAGCGAACTGCGCGCCCGTCAAGAGCAGCAAAACAAACGTTGCGATGATGCAAGGATGGAGGTTCTTCTTCATTATTTATTGGCTCCCTTCGGCCCGTCGAGTTTGAGTTTTTCCGGCAACGCCACGCGGTCTGACTTGTCTTCCTTGTCGCCGTAAGAAAGATAGATGGTCGAGCCTTCGGTCAGCAGCGAGGAATCGAACGTGACGACCGTGATGGTGTTGAGGTCTTCGTTTTCGATGCCGTAGCCGACTGGCACATCGTCAATCCAGATGACGGGCGGCATGGCGCGAACGGGAAACGGCCCGCCGTTTATGTTCAAGCGAAAGGCGCGGCTCGCCTGTATCTTTTGGCCGTGAATTTCGACTTCCATTGTGCGTGGCAAGGCGACTTCTTCCACGCGATAGTTTGCCACTTTATATTTCCCGGTCGCTTTTGTATTAATGCCTTCGCCAAGGATTTTTCCCGGCAGTTTTAGTAAATCAGACACCTTTAGCTCCTGCTCCGTCTGCGAGGCCGCCGCCGTCTGCGCCGCAGCGACCGCCGCGCCCCCGATAATCATCAACAGGAAACTGGCCGTCATCAGAAGGCTCATCATCCTGTGAGACCCGCGCACGAGATTCTTCAAATGCATAATTCTCCTTCAATTTTGCTGAGGTTACGTGTAGTCCGCTGCCAGACAATCTTCGCTCCTGCCCTTAGCCGAACCTGACAAGGCAGGCACAGGCAATTGCTGTTTGTCTGAAGAGCGGTGTTCAATGCGACTGCTTGCGCGACCGCGCCGCGCATCGTTATGAAGATAAACCGGCTTCAGTTTCGAGAATCTGTAATGAGCGACCACGCGGCTTGAAATAGAACCAACCCATATGTTCTATTATGAGAAACAATCGCAATTAGCGCTGCCGATGTGGCGACAGGCAAAGCAATCAGGTGGAACACATTCGCCAGCCGAGGTAGCTGCGTCACTTATTCCCTTGTTTGTAGTTAGCGAGGCTCAATGGCAAGCCCCCTGGAACGAACGAACTGGGGGACGGACACACTATAGATGTTTTATAGCCATGTCAAGCCGACAGACAGTTTTTCGCGCCGCTCGAAGTAATTCGTTGAGGAGCGGCGACGTGCCATGTTAAAGTAGCGGGTGATTGAACGACTTGCCAGAGAAGCGGAAGGAACCAGAGCGCAGCATGATTTCGATTATCGAAAAACATTTCCCGATGTCGATGGGCGACGGCAAGGCCGCGCGTAAGAAGAAGCCGCGCATTTTAGCCATCACGACCGACTGCTGCACAGGCTGCGCGGGCTCGCCCGCCTGCATCGAATATTGCCCGATTGAAGCCTGCATGTTCTGGGTTCCAGACGAAGACCACGAGCCGTTCGGGCGCATAGAGGTTGACCCTAGTCTCTGCATCGGCTGCCAGAAATGCATCAGCAAAGGGCCGGACGGCGCGTTTCTCGACGGCTGCCCGTGGGACGCTATCGAGATGATTCCGACGGACGCATGGGAAGCGGCGCACGGCATAGAGCTTTCGGACGCGCCCGTCATCGAAGAACCCGCCACGGCTTAAACTCTCTTCTCCTGCCAGCAACTTTTTCAAGAGCGGCTCTGAATGGCTTTGGCCGTTTGAGCCGCTTGTAGTTTGATCTGCTCCGGCATTCCCTCCACGCCTTCGGCATAACGCTGCACGTCCGGCAAGTCTTCGCTTCCGCCAACCAGAAACAACGCGCGCAAAGCTTCATAGACAAAGCCGCTGTCAGGCGTGATGGTGAGCACGGCGTCGCCCGCGTTGACCGCCGTGCCCGCCGTCACGGCGACGTTGCTAATCTTTCCCGGCAGCGGCGAGCGCACTTCGCGCGTCTGCCCGTCCGCCTGTTTCATCTTGTAGAGCATCGTGCCTTCAAGAATCCTTGAGCCTGCCGAGAGAGCGCTGTTGATGGTTCCGGCGGCGGGAGCGTTGACGACGTAGGGACGAAGGATGGCGCGCAGTTCCGCTCGTCCATGCGCATCATTGAAGCGCGCGAGTTGGACGGCGGCATTGCGACGCACGACCGGCTCGGAATCTTCGAGCAGAAGCAAGAGAGTCCGGTGAAATTCATCCGAGCCGTTATCGTTGCCCATCACCCACGCCGAGGTCTTGCGTAGCTCGACCACTGGGCTGTAGGCCAGCGCGACGATGCGCGGATACCAGCGTTTGACGCTCGCGTCCTTTTTCTCCATGCGCTCTTCAAGCTGGCTCAAGGCCGCCTGCACATGACGCGGACTCTGCTCGTCGTTCAAATATTTTTCGATGTCCGCGTCCGACAAAGGGCGACCAAACCATGTGCCGTACCAGGTGAAGAAAGGCACAATGATAAAGAGCGCGGCGATGACCATCAGCGGCCACGGCGAGCGACGACGCTGCGGCACGCTTGCGCCGTCAAGCTTTGGACTTGCGTCGTCAAGCTTTGGAGCAGGGCGCGAGTTGTTGCCGTTGTCAGTCATCTGCGAAATCGAAACGTTGCGGCCCTTCGCGTCGTGGCTAACGCGACGGGTAAATTTGGTAAAGCATGAGATAGACGACGACGCCCGTGACGGAGACGTAGAGCCACAGCGGAAACGTCCAACGGGCGATGCGTCTGTGGCGCGCGAAATCGCTGCGCACGGCGCGGTAGAGCGTGACGGCGATGAAAGGGATGATGACCACCGCCAGAATCGTGTGCGTCAGCAAGATGACGAAGTAGAGCGGACGAACAAAGCCCGTGCCTGTGAAGCGCGTCGTCCCGTGAAAATAATGATAGGTTAAATATGAAGCGAGAAAGATGGTGGAAGCGATGAGCGCGGCGATGACGCAGTTGCGATGAGCTATGATTCGACGCCGCCGTATGAAGAGATAGCCTGTGACGAGCAGCGCGCCGCTCGTCGCGTTTAAGATTGCATTCAAGTGCGGAAGGCCGTCCACATAATTCGTCATGCTTGAAAAACTTTACTCGCTCTAGTTCCCCTCTGGATAATCTTCGAGGGCCGTCTGCGCAACCTTTCGGCCTTCCGCTGTCAGGGCGTAGAAATCGTTGCCGCGTTCTTCGAGCAATCCCGCTTCGACCAGATTTTCGACCGTGTGAAAGACTTCGGTGCGCGCTTCGGGGTCGTTGCCGCCCGCTTCAAACAACTCGTGCAGGTCGAGCGTCTCTTTCTTCAACTGGTTGAACATGCGCAGCACGCGCAAAGTCAAATCGGACATCGAATCACCTGTGCGTTGGTCGGCGGCGCGCGTCAAGGCTGATCTGCGGCGGCGCGCAAACTCTTCAAGGATTCTTCGGCGGCTGCCGGTTCATGCGCTCGATGACGCTCTGAACATCGCGCGGCAAAACTCTGCCTTTGGCGTCGCGCATCTGCGCCGCGGCAGGAGTCGAACGAGCGACCGCGGCGTCCGCTTTCGCCGCCCCGGCTTTTCCGGCGTGCGCGTCCTTCCCCGCTTTCGCTGCTTCGACCGATTTCGCGGAGAGTTGTTCGTAGCCGCATCTCTCGCATTGCCAGAGCGGGAACACGTCCGCCGAGTTGCCCGCGCTTTGATAGACGGCGCGGTCTGAAGGAATAATCTTGCCCGCGCAACGAGGACATGCGCGCCCGCGTATGCTCTGCTTGTCTATATCCAGCGCGAGTTCTTCGGTTTCTGCCATCCCAACTCCATCAAAGCTACTTTAAAGACATGTCGCCTGAGCTTTCCATCGGCGCTTTCCGGTATTTGTATGCGGTGATGAAAATCGCGCAGAAGATTGCCACCGGAGGAATCAAAAGGATAATGATGCCGCGATTCAAACTCTTGGCCATCACGGCCCCGCTTGAGCCGTCAAACGCCGCGCGGCACATAGCGCACTGAGCGCTGGCTGGCAACGAGAGCAGGGCGAGCATCAACAACGCGCCAATTGACCGCCACAGATTTTTGCAGAATCGCAACGCTTTCATCAGTGACTCTCTTCCGCCGGAGCGGTCGTCTCCGCCTCTGGCGCGGCGGGCGTGAATTTGTAACGCATGTTCGAAGACCTGAAGCTGTCCGGGAAAAAGACGAAGAGCAGGCAGATGCAGATGACCAGCGCGGGCACCAAGGTTATCACCAGACTCAAACGCTCGAAGCGCAGGTGCATGAAATAGGCGACGATGAGAGCGGCTTTGATGATGGAGAGGCTGAGCAGCAGCGTCAGCATAATCAGAATCGAGACTTGGAAGTAAGCGAGAATGACCTCGATGATGGTCAGTCCGAGCAGCGCGCCGAGCACCGTCAGGAAAAGCTTCGTTGAGCCTTCAAAGTGAACCGGCGTGGTATCGACGGCCAGTTCCGCGTCGTTGCCCGCCGCGAACGGATTCTTGATTATCCCTTGCGAGTGGAGCCACAGCAAAGGGCTAATCAACAGCACGCTCGCCAGCAGCACACTGACGACGATGAAGAAGAGCGTGTCGGTCGTCAACAGCCCGCTCAGCCCCGCGCCCCAACTGATGTTCATGGCGGCCAGCGCGAGGATGCCGACGGCAAAGACCAGACAGATGACATTGATGATGGCATCTTCTTTCTTCAGCAAGTTTTTACCGAGAGGACTCATCTTAACGTTTCGCCTCCTGTCATGCTTCAAGACTCTCCGGTCTTAATTCTCAAATCCTCAGTGGCCCATGTCAACGGACATGATGTAAATCAGCGGGAAGACGAACATCCAGACGAGATCGACGAAGTGCCAGTAGAGTCCGCTGATTTCGACATCCTCGTGCTTGAGTCGCTTGACGCGCATGGCGATGACGGACAGATATAAAACTCCTGTCAGGACGTGGAACATGTGCAGGCCGGTGATGGCGAAGAAGGTCGCCCCAAAGAGCGGCGGCGCTTGCGGCCAACGCTCGGCCCATTCTTTGGCAAACACGGTTTTCGGCGCAATCCCGAAGGGGCGCAAGCCTTCTTCAATCAGGTGCAGCCATTCGTAAATATGTAGCGCGAGAAAGGCGAGTCCGCCGAGCATCGTCCCCATAATCCAGAGGCGCACTTTTTTAAAGTCGCGGCGGGCAGAGGCGGCGACCGCCATCACCATCGTAAAGCTCGAAGCCAGCAGGCAGAGCGTCATGGTGGTGGAGAAGAGGATGCTCGGCGAGAATTTGAAAGGCGTCGGCCATTGCGCGCTCGACGCGCGCATGTAACTGTAGCCAATCAGGAGCGCCGAAAACGTCATCGCGTCCGAGATGATGAACAGCCACATCCCGAGCTTTCGATGCCCTACTTTGTAAGGGAACGCCCCGCCGCCCCAATCCGTCGTCGCCGTCAACTGATCTGGATGCGCGTCAACCGTGCTCACCGCTCACCTCCACAAGAAAAGAAGTAAGAACAAGAAAATCCATAAGCCGTCCATGAAATGCCAGTAGAGCGCGACTGCGCTCGCCGCCGCTTCCCGCTTCGCTTCGCTCTTCGCGCTCGCGGCCTTGCGCCATGAGCGCAACAGCAGAAAGTCCAGCCCGAAAATTCCGCCGAGCAAGTGCGCGCCATGCACAGCCGTCAGCAGGTAGAAGAAAGAGCTATGCGGGTTGGTCGAAACGTAAACGTGTTGCGCGACCAGTTGTTGCCAGGAGAGCAACTGCGTGGCCAGAAAGCCGAGGCCGAGCACGACCGTCAAGAGCAGCCAACGTTTGTAAAGCGAATGCTCTTTGCGCTTGAGCGCGCCGAGCGCAAACGAGATGGTCACGCTGCTCGTCAGAATCAAAGCGGTGCTGACCCAGAGCAGTCGCGGCATCGCAATCGGTCGCCAGTCGTTGCCTGTCCCGGCGCGCACGATGTAGGCGCTCGTCAAAGCCGTGAACAGCATGAAAATCGAGGCCAGCGCAATCCACATCCCGATGCGATAGCGTTCGGGCGAATCCTGCGCGGAGAAGCCGTCGCCGCCGCCATTGCCGCGCCCGCCGGAGCCGCCCGGATTTTTACGACCGCGCGGGCCGCTGACGCCCGTGCCAATCTTCGTCTTGACCGCTGCTTGTTCAGTGACCGTTCTGCTGACCATCTCCGTTACCGCCTTGTCTTTCTAAAACCGCAGGGGCCGCCGCTTCATGTTCATGCGACGGGTCGGGGTCTGTCTGCATGATGAAATCATTGGGCGCGCCGGGGACGGAAAATTCGTAAGCCCCGCGATAGACCGTCGGCACGATGCCCGCGAAATTGTCATGCGGCGGCGGCGATGTGGTGGCCCATTCGAGCGTCGTCGCTTCCCATGGATTGTCGCCCGCCTTCGGGCCTTTGAACAGGCTATAGATGAAATTGAAGAGGAAGACAATCTGAATCGCCGCCGTCACGAAGACCGCGATGGTCACGAAGACGACGAGCGGGTGCAGGGTTTCTAAAAACTTGTACTCCGTAAACTGCGCGTAGCGTCGCGGCATCCCGACGATGCCCATGATGTGCATCGGGATAAAAATCGCGTAGACGCCCGCGAACGTCACCCAGAAATGAATCCTTCCCAATCGCTCGCTCATCATCCGCCCGAACATCTTCGGGAACCAGAAATAGACGCCTGCGAACATGCCGAAGATGGCCGCCACGCCCATCACCAGATGAAAGTGTCCGAGCACAAAGTAGGTGTCGTGCATCGGCAGGTCGAGCGAAGTCTGGCCGAGCACGATGCCCGTGATGCCGCCCGCGACAAACAGCGAGACGAAGCCGATGGCGAACAGCATCGGCGTCGCGAAACGTATCTTCGCGCCCCACAGCGTTCCGAGCCAGTTGAACGTCTTGACCGCCGAAGGCACGCCAATGGAGAGCGTCAGAATCGAAAAGGTCATCGCCGTGTAAGGGTTCATGCCGCTGATGAACATGTGATGTCCCCAGACGAAGAAACCTAGCAGCCCGATGCCGAACATGGCGAAGACCATCGCGCGATAACCGAAGACGGGCTTGCGCGCAAAGGTCGAGAGAATGTGCGAGGTCGCGCCCATGCCCGGCAGGATGGCGATGTAAACTTCCGGGTGGCCGAAGAACCAGAAGAGATGCTGCCAGAGAATCGGAGAGCCGCCGCTATGCGGCAGCAGCGTCTCGCCGTTCGACAAGCCGCCCGGCACGAAGAAACTTGTCCCCGCCATCCTGTCAAGCAATAGCAGTATGCCGCCGCCGAGCAGAACCGGAAACGCTAACAGAGCCAGCACAGCCGTCGTAAACCAACTCCAACACGTCAACGGCAAACGCATCAACGACAGCCCGCGTGTTCTCATGTTGAGCATCGTCGTCAGGAAGTTGAGCGCGCCCAAAAGCGACGCCACACAGAAGATGGCGATGCTGATAATCCAGAGATCTGTGCCGCGTCCTGCGCCGGGAACGTTGAGCTGTTCGCCGATGGCGCTCAAGGTCGGATAGCCGGTCCAGCCGCCCGTCGGCGCTCCGCCCGTGACGAAGAATGCGGCCACCAGCACGACCAGTCCAACAAACGTCACCCAGAAGGAGAGCATGTTGAGGACGGGAAAGGCCATGTCGTCGGCCCCGATTTGAATCGGCAGAAAATAGTTGCCGAAGCCACCCTGCGGAGCCGTCGTCAGCACGAAGAAGACCATCATCGTTCCGTGCATCGTCACCAGCGCGAGGTAGACTTCGGGGTTCATCACGCCGCCGGGCGCGGCTTCACCGAAGAACCATGCGAGTCCGGGGACGGCAGCGGTCGGCCACGTCAAGCGGATGCGCATCAAGACGGAGAGAATCAACCCGACAAAGACCGAGAACATCGCCAGCAAAAGATACTGTATGCCGATTACCTTATGGTCGATGCTGAAGATATACTTGCGTATAAAACTGGTCGGGGCCGGATGACGATGAACTTCTCCGGCGTGATGCTCATGACCGTCGTGAGCATCCTCTACTGTTTCGACCTCTGCCATGCTTATCTCCTCTCCAATAAGCTTTCAGCAACCGGCGCGCGCTCTCGGCCTTCGGCTCCGTTCATCCTGAGGCGGACGCGCGCATGAAGTTCTACGGTAGCTTGTACTTTTTCAGATACTCATCTCTCTGCTTTTGAAAGTCTGGCTGCGACATCGCCATCAATGCCTGAAACTCTTCTTCGGGCAGCACCAGCATCTTCGCGCCCATCTTGTAATGAAGCTGCCCGCACAACTCAGCGCAGGCGATTTCATACTGCCCGACTTTCTGCGCCGTGAAATGAACAGGGATTTCAAGCCCGGGAACGGCGTCCTGCTTGTATCTCATGTTGGGAATCCACAAGCTGTGCGTCACGTCACGGGAGCGCAGCAAGAGCCTGACGGGGCGATTGAGCGGCACGACCAGCGTCGGAGCCACGATGTCGTCCTTCGCGTGCTCGTCCGTATCGTCGAGGCCGACGAAATTCTGGTTGCCGTCATTAATCAACTTAGGGTCTGTGCGACCGAAAGCTTTGTCCTTGCCCGGATAATGAAAGTTCCACTGAAACTGCTGCGCGGCAACGCGGATTTCAAACGTGCCGGGGGGCGCGTCCTGAAAGTGAAGCGAGGCCCAGACTCTCTGGCCCGCCACGGCAAGGCTGATAAAGATGAGAGCCGTGATAGCCGTCCACACGACTTCCAGCCGGTTGTTGCCGTGCGAATAGGTGGCCCGCTCCTTCTTGTCATCAGACGTGGCGCGATATTTCCAGACCGTATAGCCGAGGCCAACCTGCGCCGCGACGAAGGCAAAGGCGACAACCAGCAACGTTATCGTAAACTGGCGGTCAATGCCGACGCCATGCTGCGAGATGTTCTCAGGAAACCACCAGCGCTTGCTCACAAAGAGAATCACAGTGAGGAGCGTAATCAGCCAGATTAGAACCGCTAGAACGCGACCCATCGGTCAATTCTCCTTTGACGAGTGACAACTGATAAGTGATGTATGACAGGCAACAAGTGATAAGAGAAAAGCTTTTGTTTTTTTACTTATCACCTATCACCCATCACTCATCACTGATTTAAGACCATCAACACAAAGAGCAGCGGCAAGTAGAGCACGGATGCGAGCAGGAGCCGCCGCGCCTGTTGTCTGGATTTCGAGAGCGCCGCGCGGATGCTGCTGTAGAGAAACAGCAGGCCGAGCACAAGCGCGCCGTAGAGATAGACCCGACCGGAAATGCCAATCAGCGTCGGCAGCAAACTGACCGGCAGGAGCATCAGCGTGTAGGCCACAATCTGCTGCCCCGTGACGCGCCCTTCGGGTTCGACCACCGGCAGCATGCGAATCCCTGCGCGCCCGTAGTCTTCCCTGTACATCCATGCGATGGCCAGAAAGTGCGGGAACTGCCAGAGAAACAAAATAGCGAAGAGCGTCCAGGCGCCCACGCTCATGTGGCCGCTCGCGGCCGTCCAGCCCATCAGCGGCGGCATCGCGCCCGGAATAGCCCCGACGACGGTCGAGAGCGTGCTCCGCGTTTTCAAAGGCGTATAGCACAGCAGATAGCCCACGACGACCGACACGCCGAGCAGGGCCGTCAAAGTGTTCGTCATCCACGCCAGATAAACTTCGGCGGCGACTGTCAGCGCGACGCCAAACAAAAGCGCCTCAACGGGCGCGAGTTTCCCCGAAGGCAGCGGGCGCATCTGCGTGCGTCGCATCAAGGCGTCGAGGTCGCGCTCCATATACTGGTTGAGCGTCGCAATGCCGGACGAAAGCAGGGCGATGCCGAACATCGCGTGAAAGAGCGTCGAGTAATTAACGCCGTCGCGCGCGCCAAGGCAGAAGCCCGCGGCGGCGGTCAACACAATCAGGAAAGTGATGCGCGGCTTCGTCAGTTCGAGGTAAGCCATCAGCCTTTCGCGGATAGAGAGTTCTTCCCCGCGCGCTTCGCTCACACCGCTTTGAGTCAATTCGATAACAGCAGTTTTCATTGAAAGATAATAATCGCTTCCCTAAATTCCTCGCTCAGCCGCGCGCCGCGTTCAAGCTTTGATAAGCGGCGCTGCGGGCCTGACTGCTCCTCAGAGCGCGAAAGGCGCGCAGGCCGAGAATCAACGTCAGGGCCAACACGAGCGCGCCGCAGGCGACGTGCGCGACCGTCAGGCCAATCATCGGATTCAAAGGCTGCGGGTCGTCCGGCGAAGCGCGCCGCGCCAAGTAAGTCAGAACGCCGAGAATCAGTTGCGCGCCGAGCACGATTGCCGCCAGCCGCGCTGGCCCCGCTAAGTATGCGTTTGCGCCGTGACGCCGCAGCGTTGTCCAGACCGTATAGCCCAACAGCAACGTCACCAACACCGCTCCCGTCACATGCGCCAGCAACAAATTCGTCGGCAGATATTCGTCCCACGTCGCCGAGTGGCGCAAGGTGGCACCCAAAGCCAACTGCGCGAACGTCAACGCAAACGCCGCCACGCACAGGTAACGCACAGGCCAGCCGTCCGCTTCGACTGAAGCTTCTCGCTCGTCTTGCCAGCGCGGCGCGGTGAAGACCGACAGGCTCACCATCGTGCAGAAAAAGAGTTGGGCCAGACACGCATGCGCCGACGAAACCCAGAGCGGCAACAGCAGCTTGACGGTCAAGCCGCCGAGCAAGCCCTGCGCGATGACGGCCAACAAAGCAAAGAGTCCGAGCTTTCGCACCCACGCGCGCCGTTCGCGTCGCCAGAGCCAGACGTTCAAGATGATGGTCAAGAAGCCGACGGTCGTCGCTATCATCCGGTGGCCGTGTTCCCAGAACAAATTCCCGACCATCTTCGGGAAGACCTGCCCGTAAGAGAGCGGCCAGTCCGGCGCAGCCAAGCCCGCATCATGACTCGTCACGAGCGCTCCGGCCACTATCAAGAGAAACGTCGCGCACGTGACGAAGACCGTAAAACGATGAAGACCCTTGTTCATAAACTCAAGTGACGAGTGACAAGTGACGAGCAAGAGCAAGGAAAGACGAGCAGCTAAGATTGAACCTTTGTCTTTAACTTGTCACTCGTCACTTGCTGCTCGTCACTGCTTTATCAATGCTGCATCAACATCGGAAGGTCGAGCGCGGGCAGCACCGTCAACGAGCCGTCTTCGATGGCGGCGGTCGCTCCGGCGTCGAAGGTGAAGTCGGAGGTGACTGTGCCTTTGGCGTCCACCTTGACCTGCGCCGTCTTTTCTCCGAGCTTCTCGTGCCACGCGACGAGCGTGTAGGTTCCCGGCGGCACGCCTTTAATCTCGAACGTGCCATCTTCCTTCGTGACGAAGAAGAACGGATGGCTGAGCACGGAGACGTAAGCCTTCATCCACGGATGCTGGTTGCACTTGACTGGAATCAGCGTCTCGGCGCGCGCAAAGCTTTTGACAATCGGGGCCGCGCCCTGCGTCTGCGATTGATTCCATTTCTCGTTGCTCTTGGCCTGCACGTTGACGTTGTGCGTGGTCGGGTCTGAGTTGACGACCTCGACCTTCTGCTTGGCCTGCACCGCCAGCACGTGCGGAACATAGTGGCAGCCGTGTTGGTCCAGCTTCGCCGTGTCGGCGGGAAGCGGAAAACTCAGTTGGCTGATTTTGCTTCCACCCGTCACCTGCCCGTCTTTGATATAAACGAGAACCGAAGCGAGCTTGCCGTCCTTCGATGTGACCTCTTCGGAGACGGGGTTCGGATTCGTCTGCACACAAGCGCCGTCCTGAGACATATCAATCGGCTTGGGCGCGGGCGCGGCCCCGTTGAGCGAGACTTTGCCCGTAATCGTCCCTTCATCGCCCTTGCTCTTGTAAGGCGTGCCTGCGTTTTCGGCTGTGCCCGTATCGTCGTCATCATCGACAGCCTTCTTCCCGCAGGCGACGCCGAACGACAGCAGCGACACCATGACCGAGACGGCGAGCCAGAAGCGCGCGCGTTGCGACAACATATATTAATCCTCCAACAGAGATAAGATGAATTCGAAGCAATTGTAAGTCATAAGACGTTGAAATCTAAAATCCGCCCGCGCCGTGCGCCGGAACGACTGACACGAACGGAGCGCGCGCGGTCGCCGGAGTTCGGCTTCCCTTCAATGCGGCTCGCCGCGTCAGCCTGTGGCTTTGCAGGCGTTGAGCCTCGCGCCCTTTCCCTCGCGCGCCTTTTCCTGGCGAAGCAGCGCGACGCACAGCCTTGCGCGCGTGGGCCGTCGGCGCGGGCGCAGAGTTTGTCGGCGGAGCTTTCTCGACGGGCGCGGGCGCGGCTCCGGCGGTCGGCGCGGGCGCAGTCGCGTTCAGAGCGCGCTGCTCTTCGGGCGTCATCAGGAACATGTAGCGCACGAGCAAGCGCGCGTGGTCCTGGTGATACTGGTTGAAGCTCTCCGGCCCCTGCGCCACGTTGATGACCCAACGATCGTTGGCCTCTTTCCTGAACAACTCCTTCGGCATCGCCGTGCCCGGACTAATGGCCTGCGGGTCGAGCAGCCAGCGATAAGTCCAGTCGGGCTTCAGACGCTCGCTCGCGAGCAGGAAGTTTGGCGCGGTGGCCGTCTTGTCGCGCGCGGCGTCGCCCGTGATGTGACACTTCAAACAGGGCGTCCCTGAAGTGAACATCTGGCGCGCGAGCAGACGCTCTTCGTTGGTCAGAGGCTCAAGCGGCTCCTTGATGTAAGGGTCTTGCTGCGCCGAGACGGCCATGAAAAATCTGACGAGCGTGCGCAGTTCGTTGGGCGAGAAGCTAAAGGTCGGCATCCTCGCTTTCAAGTACGGGCGCACGCCGTTGCGGTCTGCGCCGGGCTGCGGCTTGAACTCGGTCTGCCCCGGCTGCGCCGCGTTGTTCTGTCCCGCGACGTTGCTCTGCGCGCTCGTCTGAGCATTGCTCTGCGCGTTACTCTGCGCATTGCTGTTCGGCGCGGCTTGATTGTTTTGATTGCCGCCGGTCGGCGATTGAACGGGCTGCGCCTGTGGCTGCGGGTTGAAGACGTTCTTCGCGCTGAGCGGCGTCAGGCTGACGGTCTTATCGCTGCGGCCCGGTTCGGCCTTGCCGTTTTCGTCGCTCAAGGATGGGTCGTGCAGAAAGCGCAGCAGCCAATCGGGGTCAACGCGCGCGCCTTCGCTGTGCAGGCGCGGCGGCAGTTGGTCGCCCCACTCAGGCGTCTGGTACAAGGGCAAGCCCATCAGGATTGACTGCTGCCCGACCTGAATGCTGTGGCAACCCATGCAGTTGTATTTCTTGATGACCCACCAACCGTTCTGTATGTCCTTGCGGCGGTCAGCCGGGTTGTAGAACATGGAGGTCGGGACGTTGGCTCCCTCCGGCCCGACGCTGCCGAGCAGGAAGGTGGTCAAAGCGTTGCGCCACTCTTCCGTCAAAAACGGTCGCGGCATGCGCAAGCGGTCTTGCGGCTCTTTCTCTTTGCCCGTGTCGTAGATGGAAGGCTCGGCCAGCTTGTGCTCGAAGAAGCCCTTGTGGTTATACCACTCCTGCTCCTTGCGGTCTGGATGAAGCTTCAAGGGGTCGTTGCCCTTCTCCGCTTCCTTCGTCATCAGGGCAAAGTCGAGTCGCTCAATCGGCGTGCTGCCTTCGGCGGTCAACTCTTTGCCGATGCGCTGCTCTTCCTCGAAGCCCTTGATTTCATGACAGCCCGCGCAGCCGTACTGCTTGATGAGCGCGCGTCCCTGTTCCTTCAAATTCGGGTCGTCCATGAAGGCGGCGGCTTCGTAGCCGTTGTTCTGCCTGAGCGAGAAGAGGTAAGCGGCGATGTCGCGCGCGTCCGTCAAAGGCAGACGGAAGTTGGGCATCACCGTCATGTTCTGCACTTGCAACTCGGCGTCGTCGTTCGGGCATTTGGAATGACGCTCCATGTCGAACTCAAACTTCAAGCCCTTCTTCTCGTAATCCTCGCGCGTCAGGTCGCGCTTCTCCTTCGGGCAATAAGGAGCCCAACGAGCGCGCGGGTTGTAAATCCAGCGGACGATGTAATCGAAGTTGGCCTTGTCGCCGACGCGCGTCAGGTTGGCGGCGAAGCGGCCGCCGGTTGCGCTGTCGCCCTCGCCGATGGAATGGCAAGCCATGCAGCCGCGCTGCTCAAACAATTCTTTGCCGTGCGCCGTGTTGCCCTGCTCTAAATTCTGCTGCGGGACCTGGCCGTCAAAGCTCTCTTGCCAGAGGTAAGCGGCGATGGCTTTGCGTTCGCCTACTTCGCGGTCGTTGTCTTCAGACTTGTTGTTGCCCGCGCCGTCTATGCGCCAGAAGGTCGGCATCTTCGTGCCGGGACGAAAAGCCTGCGGGTCGCGCAGCCATTCGGGAATCCATTCCTTCTTCAACTTCAAACGCACGTCCTTCAGATTCGGCCCGACCTTCTTCTGGTCTTGCATCAAATATCTTGACTGGATATTGAGGTCGTCAATCTGCGCCGCGATAAGACTGTTGGTGACGCGCAGGGATTCGGCTTCGAGCAACAAATGCTGAGCCTTCGTCTCATCCGAAATCTCGCCGCTCTCTTTCGTTCGCTGCTTCGAGTCGCGCTCGTTGGAGGCGATTTTCTCTTCCAGTTGGCTGATGCTCTGGCGCGCGTTCGAGAGGGCGTCCGTCTCGCGGTCGAAGCTCTCCGAACGATGACAACCGACGCAGCCGCGCTCTTGAAACAAGTCCTTGCCGAGCGTCAGGGTCGGCGCTCCGTCGAGAACGCGGTCAGAAGAGTGACACTGTTGACAGCCCGCCTCAACGTTCTCTTTCTCGTGCAGCGGGTGGAGCCAGAACGGATTGAGGCCGTGCGCCTTCTCGATGGTCGTCGTCGCGCGACCGTTGCCGCCATGACAACTGGCGCAGCCGAAGCGGTCCGGGTTATGTATGTTGAGCAGTTCTTTGTTGGGATGGCTGACGAAAGCTCTGGACCACTCGTCGGGCGTCTTCGAGTCAATCGGGCGCATCGCAACGGGCGTCAGTTCAAGCGGCTCGCGCGCGCCCAAATGACAGGACTCGCAGCGGTCAACGACATTGGCCTCCGGCACGTTGATTTGATGCGCGCTCAGGCGATAGTCAAATTTTTCGTTTCGCGTCAGCAACCCGTCTAGGGCGTTGCGGCTCAGGCCCGTGATATTATTTTTCAGATAATCGGCGCGCTTCTTCTCAAGCTCAGTCGGCTCTTTGAGCAATTCGGCGTTCTTCGAGAGCAGTTCAGCCTTCTTCGCTTTCTTCTCGTCGTAATAGCGCTGAAGCGTCGTGTAGTTGAACTCTTTGCGCTCGGTCTTTGAGCCGTCGTCCGTCGGCACGTCAACGACAATCTTTTCCTGTCGCTTCTCTTCAACTTGCTTGCGGTATTTATCCTTGTCGGAGCCTTTCGCCATCTCGACGCGATAGTTGATGACGCTGATGGCTCCGCGCGCATTCTGGAACGGGTCGGTGACGGCATCCAACTGGCTCTGGATAACGCGCACTTCCGCCTCGTTCTGCTTCTTCTCCGGCTCGACGAGTTCGCGCGCGGCCTTCGCTTCGGCGGCCAGCGTGTTGTACTCCTCAGTCCCAAGGACTTGCTTCTCGTTGCCGGTCGCGGTCTTCTTCAACTTTCTCAAATAACGCGATTCGCGCTCGACAAATTCACGCTGCGCGGCCTTCCAGGGCCGCTGGCCGAACGCTTCATCGTAAAGCGCCCACGCCAGCACGCCCGTCAGGAGCAGAGCGGAAATCAGCAGAATGCCGCTCGTCGAACGGCTCACAATCGGGTCTGGAGCCGGAAGGTCAGGCTCGTCTCTTTTCACTATCTTGTCAGCGTCAGCAGAGTCAGCCACCTGTGTCGTTCCTCCGCGCCTTTTTTACTTCAGACATTAAACCAGGGAGTTACCCAGACGTACTTGATGTTGAAGCCGAGCCGCAAAATAATCTTGACGGGCAAGGCTATCAACACCGAGATTGCGAAAAACTGGAACGTCAGATATTGCAAGAGGCTTGTGCGCGCCAGCAGCTTGCGCTCAAATTCGTTGCGCGTCATCAGCCAGTGGAGCAGCCACCCCGCCGCCAGAAAGAAGAGGCCGATGACGATTGCCCCGAAGATGAATTTCAAGCCCCAGTTGGTGATGCCGAAGAGGTCTGGCAAGTCGCGGTTCTTATCGAAGACGACCGCGTTGTGATCCCAGGTCTGTCCGGGCCAGAACCAAATCCAGCCGGGGCCGCGGATGAACGTTCCGATGACAATCAGCACAATCCACATCAACCAGCCCCAACCGTACATGGCGAGCGAAAATTTGCGCTGCTTGATGGTGTAGTAGCCGTTGCCGAGCGGGTTCGAGTCAACGTAGGGGAAGACCATCAAGCCAATCATGATGATTGAAGGCATCACGACGCCCGCAATCCACGGGTCGAAGTAGACGAGCATCTCCTGCAAGCCCAGAAAGTACCACGGAGCTTTCGAGGGATTCATCGTCAAGTTCGGATTGGCAGGCTCTTCGAGCGGCGCGTCGAGCTTGATTGACCAGATGAACAGGATGACCGTCACAATCACGGCAGCGAGAAATTCGATGCGGACAAGATAAGGCCAGACGTGCAACTCGCGCGCCCAACCGGGCCGCCACGGCTCTACTTTGCGATGATGAGTCTTGGCGAGTTGCGGGTCTTCCTCAAGCTTGTCAATCAACCGGTCGTTCTTGCGCGCCTGCTTGATGCCGAGCCACGTGAAGAACGGCACGAGGAAGAGCATCGCCACAATCGGGATGTTGTCCGGCGACGAAGAAATCTTCCAGAGTTGATGCCAGTCTTCGATAGACCAGATATACAACCCTAGCAGAATCACGCCGACGATAATCAACGGCCACTTGATGGAACCGAGATTGAATCTACGCTTTTCCATTCCCCTCATCTCCAATTAAAGCCGCCCGCCTGTGTCAAAGGGGGACGACCGGACAGAGCGGCTCACTACTTCTTCTTGACTGCCTTCATCTCCGCTTCGAGCATGACGGGCGCGGGGCCGGAGATGCCGCCGTCCTTGCGGATGCGCCAGAAATGCACGGCCATAAAAATCGACGCGACCAGCGGGATGCCGATGCAATGCCAGATGTACGAGCGCAAGAGCGCGTTGGCATCCACGATTGAGCCGCCGAGCAGGCCGAAGCGCACGTCATTAAACGGCGTCATGCCGAGTTGCGGCCCGAACGGCCCTTCGCTGCCGAGCAGTGGCGTAGCCCGCGCCATGTTGGTTCCGACCGTCACGGCCCAGAAACCAAGCTGGTCGTCCGGCAACAGGTAGCCAGTGAAAGAGAGCAGCAAGGTTAAGACCAGCAGCACCACTCCGACGCACCAGTTAAACTCGCGCGGCTTTTTATAGGAGCCCGTCAGCACAACGCGAAACATGTGCAACCACGTCGTGATAATCATCAAGTGCGCCGCCCAGCGGTGCATGTTGCGGAGCAGCTTGCCGAACGGAACGTCGTGTTCCAGATAAAGGATGTCGCGGAACGCCTGCACCTTCGTCGGGTGGTTGTAGTACATCAACAGCACGCCCGTGAAGGTCAGCACGATGAAGAGATAAAACGTGATGCCGCCCATGCCCCATGTGAAGCCGTAGCGCGTGGCGTCGCGGTTGACCTTGGCCGGGTGCAAATGCAGAAAGACGTTTGAAAGAATAGCGAGCGAGCGATTGCGCGGGTCGGAGCGGTCGTGCGAGACGCGAAAGATAGACTTCCAGAGTTGCGTCTGCTGCGGGTCTTTGAGTTGCTTGGCTTCATCGAGAGCCTGGTTCTTGAGCGCGGTTCCCTGCTCGCGCATCTTCTCCATCCGCCCCAGACTGCTCGCGCGGCTACCCTCGCCGATCTGCTTGGTTTCTTGTGTCTCAGGACGTTCAGGTTCCATAACAGCCCACCGATGTTAGAGAGTGTGTATCTTGGATTCTGGATTATCGTTACAAAAGATGAAGCTTGACGAGCGAGCCATTCAAGCCTTCGTGGCCCCATTCGTCAAAAGCTTAACCTCCGGCATCCAAAACCAACGCTTCCGCCTCAGAGCGGAATAAAAGCGCCGTCTTCATCAAACTGCCCTTTTTCGCCCTTGGGTTTCTGGTAAAGCTTGCCGATGTCAACGACGATTTGGCCTTCGGCATCGAGCGAGACGTGCGCGCGATCCATCGGGCGCGGCGCAGGCCCTTCAAAGTTGATGCCCTCGCTATCGTAGCCGCTGCCGTGACACGGGCACTTAAACTTGTTCTCGCTCGCCTTCCAGTCCGGCGTGCAGCCCAGATGCGTGCAGCGCGCGTAGATGACGAAGAGGCGGTCGGAAGTCTTGTCCACCCAGATGCGATATTGCTGCTGCCACTTCGTGTCTACGCCGATGCCGTAGTCGGAAGGAAAGCCGATGCGAAAGATGCTCGACGGCTCGAAAATCGTGCGCGGCAGAAAGAAGCGCACGAACATCAGAAAGCTGGTCGCCAGAAATCCGGCCACGGTCGCCCAGACGATGCGCCGTCGTGTTTTGTTGACCGGCGGGTCGGGCGTGCTTTCCAGCACGGAGCCGGTCGCGCGGGCTGCCGTCTGCTTGGCGATGCCCCTGGCGACGCCCGCGACGGGCGTCGCGCTGGCGCGTGCTGCTCCCGGCGCGACGCGCGCTGCTGGTGTCGTCTTCGCTGGAACTTCCTTGGCGGCGGGCTGAGCATTCGGCTCCGGGCTACCCGCGCCGGTTGTCTCTGTGTTCGGCTTACTATCCACGCCGTAGACCTCCCTCTACACAAACAGGCTGGACGGCTGCAAAATGTCGGATTCTATTAACGATAGACTTCGCCCGTAGACTGTCGGGCAGATAGTACAATTCCCCGTCCCACAGGGATGAGACTCTCTGCGCCAAGATTCGGACTATCATTATCATGAAGAGCGCCGCGCCAGAATGAAATATTATATTGGCATCGGTGGAGGTATTTATACCCTTTTCACAAACTTGTGGCAAGCGCTTTTATTTTATTGTCACCGGCGCATCAAGAGTCGCACTTGCTCGGTTTGAAGACGACGCGGGCGCGGTTGACGCAAATGCTCTTCGAGTGTTGAACTGCGCGACAGAACTCGGACGAGGTGGCCGCTGCCGCGCGTCGAGACGACGCACAGGCTCGCGCCAGAAGAATCACATGGAGGAAGAGGTTAATGAAGGCTCAGGTCAGGCTTTACACGCGCCCCGGCTGCCATCTCTGCGAAGAGGCGAAGGCCGCGATGCTCGCCGCCGATTGCGCGGACGCTTACGAACTGGAAGAGGTCAACATTGACGACGACCCCGCGCTCAGGGAGAGCTACGGCTTGAAGATTCCGGTTATCACGATTAACGGGAGCGAGGCTTTCATCTATCGCCTCGACGCCGCAGAGTTCAGGCAACGCCTCCGCGAAGCCGAACGCGCGTAAGCGCAGTTCTCTTCATCGTGAGCGCAACTCACTTTCTTCACTGCGACCCGAACCGCGCGCGATATTCGGGCGAGTTGACGAAAGCCTGCACCATGCCGAGATAGTTGCCGGGAGCGCGATTTCTCAAAACGTCAACCCAGAACTCGTAGCCGCCATCGTCAGGGTCGCGCCGCAGATACTCGAAATACTGCGCCAGCACAAACGCCGGAACGTATTCCGCCTGCGCGAACTCTGGATACTCAATCAGCTTGCGCAACACATGAGCGCGTTGCAGCACAATCTCGTTCGCGTACGTGTTGCACTCGTTGATTAACTCCGAGCGCCGCGCCGTCATGTCAACGCCTGAGTTCTGCCCGACGTTCTGAAGCAGCGCGTCTGTGAACGCCGGACAGGTCGAGTTCACGCCGTATTTTGCTTTGAAGTTCTGCTGCTGCACGAACGCTTCGGCGTAAGCTTGCTTGCTGGCTTCGAGGTCTGCGGAGTTTTGCAGCGTGTTGCGGTCGAGCGTGAATTGCAAATAGGTCGGGCGCAGTCCGAGCGCGGCCTTGATGAAGCGATGAAGGAAGAAGCCCGTCTGTTGAAATTCCTGCTCGACGAAGAAGGCCGCGCTGGCCGCGATGCGTCTTTCGTCCAGACACGCCGCGTTCGCGCCGCAAGCAGTGATTTGCCCCGACCAGTAATCGAGGCCGCCCTGGTCCGGCTCGCGGTTGAGAAAGTCGTGATAGTGCTGGCGGACGAAGAACCGCGCATCGTCAATCGGATTCACGGACGACGGCGCGCTGTCGTTGTCCGTAATCTTCAAGCGCGCCACGCAAGGACTGCCGGTCAGGTAGCCTCCGGTCGCCTGAGACAAAGTTAAAGTCAAACTCTCGTCGCCTTCGACAAACGCATCGTCAGTTGTCAGAACATCTATCGTCTTGCTGCTTTCGCCGGGGGCGAAGTTGAGTTTGCCGTTGGCGGTCGTGTAGTCGCCGACATCCGTGGCGGTTTCGTTGGAGTTAAAGTAACCAACCGATGCTGCGACATTGATATTGCCGAGACGCGTGATTGTGATGGGGATGTGTCCCGCGCTCTCCGGCGCAGTGTATTGAGCCGCGCTGAATGAGAAGGTGTTGGCGCTCTGCCCTTCGCGCGGGACGAAGCGTGCGACGTAAACCGCATCGCTCGCAGGCGTTTGGATAGTGCGCGTCGTTGCGCCGCCGTCAAGCCATGAATTGAACTCGTAGAAGAGATCGCAACTGGCCTGCGATGCGATGACGCCGAGCGTGCGCGTCATGCCAACAACGCTGACAACGGAGAAAGGCGTCGTCACGGGCTGGCCGTCGAGCGTGAGCCTTAATCCGGCTGGACTGGTCGCCAGCGTGATAGTTGAAGTGCGCGGGGTGACATCGCGGAAGACTGTGCGAGTCGCGCCGCCTGAATCCCTGACGGTCAGCGTGATGCGATACCAGACGTTGGGCGAAGTCTCGCCCGTCGTCGGAATGGTGAACGAACCATTGGTCGCGCCGCTCGTCGCAGGGATAAACGGATGCGCATGCGCGTCGTGATGGAAATCAATCCGCCAGGTGAACGCGCTGGCCGGAAGTTGTCCCTCTTCGGGGTCGTTGGCCGCGCCGGAATAGTTGATGGTGTCGCCCGCTCTGTAGAACGCGCCGGGGGCGGGCGTGATGATAGTCGCAACGGGCGGCTGGTTGGACGGGACGCTGAGCGTCGCGCTGTTGCTCGTGACGCTGCCGAAGGAGTTTGAGACGACGACGCGAAACTGCGCGCCGTTGTCGGCGTTGGTCACGGCGGCAATCGTGTAGCTTGACGAAGTTGCGCCGCCGATGTTGACGCCGTTGCGTTGCCATTGATACGAGAGCGGCGTCGCGCCGGAAGCCGCGACCGTGAAGGTGACGCTTTGACCGGCGTTGACGGTCTGGCTCGACGGGTGAATGTTGATGACCGGATGCTGGTCGTCAACGAAGCGGATTTTGAAGATTGAGTTGCTGCCGCGCGCCAGATAATAGAGTTGCCCGTCTGGGCCGACTTGCAAGTCAACGGGCGAAGAGATGCCGGTCGCAAAGCCCGTCACGGAGTTACCGGCGGGGTTCAGTTGTCGAATCCAGCCGCCGCAAAAATCCGCGAAGAAGTATTGGCCGACGTAAGCTGAGGGAAATTGATTGACGGCCGGATTGTAGAACGTCCCGCCCGTGATGGCGCAGCCGAGCGTGTCGCCGTCGCCGTGGCCGTAAAAGAAAATCGGGCCAGTAAAGATGCCCGTGCTGCCCGGCCCTTCGATGTTCGGCCAACCGTAGTTCAAGCCGGCTTGCCCCAGATTAATCTCTTCCCAGGTGTTCTGGCCCACGTCGTTGATGAACATCCGCTGCGCGCCGGGTTGAAAGGCGAACGTGTAAGGGTTGCGCAGGCCGAGCGCCCAGATGGCTCTGTTTTGCCCGCTCACTTGAGTGATGAAGGGATTGTCATTCGGAATCGTGCCGTCACGATTGAGGCGCAGGATTTTCCCAAGGAGGTTGCCGAGCGACTGCGCGTTGGAAGCCTCGCCGTTTTCGCCGATGGCGACGTAGAGCTTGCCGTCCGGGCCGAAGTGCATCGCGCCGCCGTTATGAATCGTCGCGTTCAAATCGTTCAACTCGATGACGACGACTTCGCTGTTCGGCACGACCGTATCGCCGTTAGCCGTGAAGCGGCTGACGCGATTGTGACGCGGCGAAGATGTGACCGTGTAGTAAACGTAGACGAATTGGTTGGCGGCGAAGTTCGGGTCGAAGGCCAGACCGAGCAGCCCGCGCTCGCCCGTCGCGTCCGTCGTCACGGTCAAAAAAGGCGCGGCGAGCAACGCTCCGTTTTTGATGACGCGCAGTTGCCCGCCCTGCTGGCAGACAAACAATCTGCCGTCCGGCGCGAAGGCCATCGCCGTCGGCTCTGCCAAGCCGTTCGTCACCAGCGTCTCCGCGAAACCGCTCGGCAGCGTCGCGGCCCTTCCCGCGGCGCACACGATTGCCAGCATGACGACGAATAAACATGCGCGACTAACGACTCTGGCCCGGACATTCGATTGAGCTATTTTTCCTGCGCGTGGAAGCGAACGAAAACTTGAGGCGGCAATTCTTAAAATCATAATTCTGAACCCGCTGGCTTTTGACCGACTCGCAGCCCTTTGAATTAATACCCGGCAGCGTCCGCTCTGGCGACAGGCGAGGGACGTTGCCTTTCATTCATGAGGAAATTATTCTGGAGCGATTCATTGTAGAAAAGTCCTGGGGCAATTGCCAACGGCAAGCGATGGGAAACGAGGCGAGCGGCGACGCGGAATAATGAATGCTGTGTTGCGAGGCGAGGCTATAGACGATGAGTTGCGATGCGAAACGATGAAGGAGACGAATGAAAGCGAAGCTCTTAATAACTCATCGTCGCGGCGTCTCTTGTCGCAGTATTCATCGTCGCGGCGTCCATCGTTTCCTTTGTCGTTGTCTCTAAGTTCAAAGCGCGCGCCATCTCTTCGATTGACGGGTACAACTGTTCGCGCTCGCGCTCGTCCGCCGTCTGCCTGTAGGCAAGGAGCAACTCTTTCAACGCGGCGAGGTCTTTGTAGAGTCCGGCGTTTTCAATCGGCGGCGTCAGGTAGGAAATCAACTCGGCGTAGGAGCGACGCTTGGCGATGGAGCCTTCGGATGGATTGTTGACGCTGTAGAGATAGATGTTCGGCATCTCGCCGATTAAGCGGTCGGGCCAGCAAGAGGCGGAGAGTCCGACTTGCTTGCCCGGCATAAACTCCATCGCGCCGTGCGTGCCGACGTGCAAGGCCGCGTCCGCGCCGTAAACTTTTTCGAGATACGTGTAGAGCGCCATGAAGCCGTGATGCGGCGCGCCGCTCTTAGCCATCAAGAGGCGCATCGGGTCGCCTTCGTAGCCGAAGGTCGGCTGCACGCCGATGAAGACGTTGCCGAGTTGAAGCCCTTGAATCAACAACTCGCCGCCGGAAGAATTGATTGCGCCCGGCGCGCGGCCCCACTCTTTTTCAATGTCAGCGACGAAGGGACACAAACGCCTGTACTCGTCAACGCTCATTCGATAGCAGACGTTCGCCGTCGTCCCGAAGCGTTCCGAGTTGCCGCCGAGCAACATCTCCCGCAGAGCGTCCGCGTCCGGCGGCAGTTCCAAACTGTAGCCGTCCATCTTCAATCCGCGCAGGATTTCCCACACGCTCGGAAAGACATCGAGGTCAGCCGCCGTCCCTATGTTTCCCTTGTTCGGCGGAAAGCAGAAGAGGAGCAAAGCCAGCTTGAGCCGCGAGCGCTCCGCCGTCTGCAAATGATTCCAACGCTTCAAGCGACGCGCCAGCCGCGCGCAACGTTCATCGAGCGGCACAGGCTCGCAACCGCCCGCAGGCATGCCGCCATACACGAATGGCTCGGTCGCGCCGTCCAACTCAGGAATAGCGATTTGCATTCCCGCCTGCACCGGATTCAAGCCCGTGCCTGACGCCTCCCAGGACTCAATCGTCTGCATGTCAAGGCTGACCGCTGAGCGAAACGGGCGATTCAACTCGCGCAGGAAACGCGTCGCCGCCACGCTATCATTCATCGCCGGGCCGCCCACAAAACTGAAGCCCGTCAAAGACACAATCTGGCTCACACGCGAAGACTGACCGACAAGCGAAGCGCGCCCCTCATCCGTCGTCGCTTGTCCGTTCCCTGTCGTCGCGCCAGTTTCGACTTTCCGACCTTCGACTTTGGATTTCAGACTTTGGACTTTGGACTTTGGACTTTGGACTTTGCTTTTTTGACTGACGAAGAATTTTTCGCACGCCTCACGATTATCCATCAACGTCGAGATGGCGGGCAGCACGGCCAAGCCTTCGGCTTCGATGGCGCGAATCAAGCCGTCGTAATGCAGGCGCGTGCCGGAGACAATCTGCGGACGCAGCAAGAGCAGCCCGATGGTCTGCTCAGGCGTGAGCGCTTGTCTGCCGCTCTTCGCGGCGCGGCGCGCGTGCCACTTCGCGTAGTCTTCGTATGACTCAAACAGCGCGGGCGCGTCTGGATGATAGAGCGCGACCGCGGGCATCGCTTCCGGCGCGGGAACGCTGATGCGCGCGCGTTTCAATCGCTCGTCCGGCACGTAATGCTTGAGGGCGTAGAGAGCCATCGAGCGAATGTTGGCGGGCGTCGGTTGCAGGAAATAGCAGAAGAGCGCGAGGTAGTGTTTGATGTCGCCGAGCTTTCCGGCGCTTGGGACAAAGCGCAGGAGCGCGGGCAAACGCTCGACCCATTTCAAGTACGGCGTATGGCTGCGCCGCCGCTGCCCGCGATAGGCGCGCGCCTGCTCTCCCATCCACGAGCCAACGTGACTTATCAAACGCCTCGCGCGATTGTTCTCTGCTCCCTCTGCGTCTCCGCGTCCCGTCTTCCCTTCCTTGAACAAGCGCGCGAAATCGAGCCGCCCCATCCGCGTGCGGCGCATCAACTCCGGCATGCAGTTAATGACAATCACGGCATGATGACGCGCTCTATATTTTTCGAGAGCAACGAGCAGCCGCGCGCCGTTCTCGCCGTCCATGACGTGCATGACGAAGACTATATCGGCCACGCTCAAGTCGCGTTCCACCTCGCTCCATTCGTCATCGTCGAGCGCGGCGCCAAAGTTATAAGCGGCCATCCGCAAGCCGAGCTTGTGCTCACGATTAATCTCCCGCTCCGCATCCTTGAGCGGCGCGAGCAAACTCGACCCGACATAGAGAGTTGTGATGTTCAACTTGCTTTCCCTGTCGCTCTGCAATCTACAAGCGACGACATCGTGCGCCGTCTTCTCTTGCTTCTCTTTATCACAATGCTATCCACCGAGTCCTTCAAGCTGGTCTTCGAGGCCGTTGAAAATGTCGCGCAGTTGTTCGAGCATCTCCCTTTCGGCGGCCCAGAAACCGCGCCCTTCGGCTTCGAGCAGACGACGGACGAGCGAGCGCGCAGAGTGCGGGTTCAGATGACGCAGGCGTTCGAGCATCTGCGCGTCGAGCACGAAGGTCTTCGCCACTTCCGTGTAAACCCAATCGTCAACGGCGTCGGCTGTGGCAGACCAGCCGAAGGTGTTGCTAACGTGGCTTTCGATTTCCGCGACGCCGCGAAAGCCGTGCTTGAGCATTCCTTCGTACCATTTCGGATTGAGCGTCTTGGCGCGCGTCTCAAGCCGGATTGTTTCTTCGAGCGAGCGAATCTTCGCGTCGGGCGAAAGCGTGTCGGAGAGATAGACGGCGGGGCGCGCGTTGGCCCGTTTCTCGACGGCCTTCGAGACGCCGCCGAGATATTCGAAATAATGGTCAACGTCCGTGATGCCGATTTCAAACGTGTCTATGTTCTGGTACGTCGCTTCGACGCGCGAGAGAGCCGTGTCCATCGCGCGCCTCGCCTCGCGCCCCTCGAAGACGCGGCCCTTCGCATCGCGCCCGTAGGCGAAGCACTTGCGCTTGACGAAGAGGTCGCCCAACGTCTCGCCCTCTTCCCACTGCGAATCCATGACCATGAAGTTGACGTTCGTGCCGTAGTTTCCGGGAGCGTTGGAGAAGACGCGCACAGCCGCTTCGTCAAACGAGCAATCGCTCGCGCTCGACTGTTCCAGCACATGACGGCGCACGTAGTTCATCTCCGCCGGTTCGTCCAAAGAAGCGACGGCGCGCACGGCCTTGTCAAGCAGATTAATCGTCGCCCCGAAGAGGTCGCGGAAGATTCCCGAAACCGTCATCACCACGTCAATGCGCGGTCGTCCCAACTCTTCGAGCGGAATTATCTCCACGGCGGTCGCGCGATTCATAGAGTCGCGCAAAGGTCTTGTGCCGAGCAGCCACAAAGCCTGCGCCACGCCTTCGCCCTGCGTCTTGATGTTGTCCAGGCCCCACAGCACCAGAGCCATCGCGCGCGGGTAACTTCCGCGCTCCGACAGATGACGCTCAAGCAAGCGTTTGACGACCAATTCGGCCCGCGCATAAGCGATGGCCGAAGGCACCGTGTAAGGATTGACGGCGTGCGTGTTTCTTCCGGTCGGCAGGATAGACGGATTCTGCACGATGTCCGCGCCCGGCCCCGGCTCTATGTACTCGCCGCGCAGAGCGCGCAGCAACGATTCAAGCTCTTGATTGACTTCAAGCTCCGTTGAGATTCGTTCGAGCAACTGAAAGACGGCGACAGCTTCGCTTCGATTAACATGAGCGACATCGGCCAGCCACTCGACCGCCGCCGCCGCGTCCTCCGCGATGAAACGCGCGATAGCCGCAGCCACTATCTCATCAACTCGCTCACGAGCGCGCAACGCGGCTTCGTCCGCTCGCCCCGCTTTAATCAACGCGGTGTAAGCCAGCGAGCCAAGCCCTTCGGCGACCAAATCCGTGAGGGCGCGCGCGTTCGCTTCCGGTCGCTCGAAGGAAGCGACCATCCGCAGCATCTCCGCGCGCGAGTGTTCAGCCGAGACGCGACCGAAGACATGCAGGCCCGTCGGTATCAAACGCTGCTCGACTTCCGTCACCTGCTCGTAGAGCGTCAACACGCGGCGGTCGCGTTCCTCAGCCGTCAGCTTATTCGTCTTCATCTGCTCTGAACCGTTCAAGCTCAACCTCAAACGCCGAGTTCTAACGCCCCTGCGTCGCCAAAGATTTCAGCATCGCTGTTTCTTCATCCATCAACGCGCCCGGCGGAAGATAAACGTAGGCAGCGCGCACGCGCCTTGCCAGAGCCAAGCCCTCTCCGCCTGAGACGAAACGGCTCTGCGTGTCAACCACAATCGTTTCGACGCCCGCGCGCTGCAACGCCGCGCCCAACTGTTCAAGCTCTTCATTAATCAAGCGCTCTCGTGTCGCTCGTTCGTTGTTGCCGGGAGCGCGCAGCGGAACGTTCGAGCGGCCATCCGTGAAGAGCAATAAAATTATCTGCCCTGAAGATTGTCGCGCAGCGCGTTCGGCGACCTCAAGCGCGCAGGCTAGACCGGCGGCGAGCGGCGTCGTGCCGCCGACCGTCAAAGCGTCCAGCAGATTTCCGGCCCGCGTCACGCTCCGGCTCGGCGGCAAGAGAGCCTCGGCGCGCTCACGCCGGAACGAGACGAGAGCCACGCGGTCGCGCCTGACATATGATTGCCGTAACAAGCGCGCCAACGCTCCCTTCGCTTGCCCGATGCGATTCGCGGCCATGCTCCCCGAAGCATCAACCGCGAAGATGTAAAGCCTTCCGCTCTTCTGCCTGAAACTCTTGTAATGCAAGTCTGCCACCGTCGCTGCGACAACGGGGGTTAGGGGTTGGGGGTTGGGGGTTAGGGAAGCAGAAGAATCGCGCCCATGCGTTGGTCTTTCCCCAACCCCTGGCCCCCAACCCCTGACCCCCGCTTTGCGCGCTGCTGTTCTGAGTGTCGCGTCGAGGGCCAATCGCGCGCCGCTGGCTTTCGTCGAGACGGCGCGGACGTAACGCCCGCGTCGAGGATTGGCCGGAACGCGGGACGAGCTTTGTTGACGGCGCGCTGAGCGTGCTTGTGTCGCTCGCTTGGCATATGTACTGGAGACTTCGCGCGGCATGTTTTCGGGGAGGCTGGCATCGAGCGTCGGCGGGACGTTGCGCTCGTCGCGGCTCTCGCCGGAAGCCTGCGAATTGCTTTCGACCTGAGCATCGCTTTCGATGTTGCGAGAATCGCTTTCGATGTCGCGAGAATTGCTTTCGACGTTGCGGCGCGAGTTCTTCTGTGTGCGACGGGCCGCGCCGCCCTGCGGTGTGTTGGGCGAGCGGTCATCGTTGTCGCTCTCGCCCTGGGCGTGTGATTGCTGTTCGCCCGCCGCTTCGGGGAACAGTTCCGCGAGTTGCTGTTGGACACGCGCGCCGCTTTCGGTCGGCTCGAAGGGGTCGCGTCGTTGACGGTGGCGCAGGGCCATCGTCGCCACGCGGCGCACGTCCGCGGCGGTCGCGCGCTTGCGTCCTTCAAAGGCCGCGAGAGCGCGGGCGGCTCGCGTAATGGTCAACTCGCCGCGATGCCCGTCAATGTTAAGCTGCAAGCACAACCCGGCGATGCGGCGCAGGAGTTCGCGCGAGACTTCGACGCCGCGCAAGGCTTTGCGCGCCCGCGTGATGCGACGACGCAGGCTCTCTTGCTCTTGCTCCATCGCGGCGCGAAAGGCTTCGGGGTCGCGGTCGAAGGCTTCGCGCAGTTCGACGATGCGGACGCGTTGGTCTAAGTCAGCGACGGTCTTGATTTCGACGTGCAGGCCGAAGCGGTCGAGCAGTTGCGGTCGCAACTCGCCTTCCTCCGGATTGCCTGAGCCGACGAGGACAAACTGCGCCGGATGCTCAAGCGAGATGCCTTCGCGTTCGACCGCGTTGCGCCCCGTCGCGGCCACGTCCAGCAGCAAGTCAATCAAATGGTCTTCGAGCAGATTGACTTCATCAATGTAGAGAAAGCCGCGATGAGCGCGGGCCAGCAGTCCCGGCTCGAAAGCCTTTTGGCCCGCGCCGATGGCTCGCTCAAAATCGAGAGAGCCGCACACTCTGTCTTCCGTCGCGCCGAGCGGCAAGTCAACCACTGCGACGCGCGCTCGCTCGCGCCTCAGTCTTCCATCACGCGCGAGGCGCGTTCGACAATCGGCGCAGAGGCTCGCTTCGTCCGCCGGGTCGCAGCCGTAGAGACAATTCTCGACGCGCCAGATTTCCGGCAAGAGGTCTGCCAGAGCGCGCACCGCCGTTGACTTGCCCGTCCCGCGATGGCCCATTATCAACACGCCGCCGATTGACGAATCAATCGCGTTCAAGAGCAGGGCCAACTTCATCTCTTCCTGCCCGACGAGGCCCGCGAACGGATAGACGGGACGCGCTGGCTGGCGTCGCTCAAGGTTGTGCGTTGTTTGGGAGTCGTGGCGTGTCATGTAAAACTCGCTTAAGTTTTTAACCGAAAACACTCGATGCGGCAAGCTTGACGTGAAAATGGCGAGTGACAACCCGTTCGCGTCTCGGTTATCATCTGCGCGTTTCGAAGCGCTCTCAAGTGACGACCACCGAAGGCGCGGAGTTTATCCATCCATGAGCAAAGACAACATCCTGTTTGTGATTATCGGCGTGCTGCTCGGTTTCATCGGCGGCTTTCTGTTTGCCAACTCCGTCAACCAGCGCGGACTGCCGCCGCGCGCTACGTCCTCCGCCAGCCGCCCGGCCACGCAAAGCAACGAGTTGCCGCCAGACCATCCGCCGGCTGCGCCAAAGGCCACGCAGGATATAACCGAGTTGTCGAAAGAATTGAAGGAGGCCGTGGAGAAAGCCAAGAGCGACTCGTCCAACTTCGACGCGCAGGTGGCGGCGGCCAAACGTTTATACGAAAACCGGCTCTACGAGCAGGCCGTCGAATATTTCACGCGGGCCAACAAGCTGCGCCCCGACGATTATGAGACAATCACGAATCTGGGCAACACCTACTTCGACGCGGGCAAGTTTGACTTGGCCGAACAGTGGTACGACACGGCCCTCGCCAGGAAGCCGAACGATGTAGACGTTCGCACAGACCTCGGCCTCAGCTTCTTCTTTCGCAAGCCGCCGGACATGGCTCGCGCCGTCAAAGAATTTCGCGCGGCCTTGCAGTACGACCCCAAACATGAGCAGACGCTCATCAACCTGATTGTCGTCCTCTCGGAAAAAGGCGACGTACAGGAAGCGCGAACCGCGCTCGCCCAACTCGAAAAAGCCAGCCCCAACAATTCGGCCCTGCCCAAGCTACGCACACGCATCGAAGAAATGGCGACGAAGAAAACAGGATGAAGCGACGAGACGCGGGGACACGGAGACGCGGAGAGAAGAACTCGCTGACGTTAACATCGGTTTTTATTCACATCGTCTTTTCGCCGCGTCCCCGTGTCCCCGCGTCTCCGCGTCTCCGCGTCTCGTCTAACCTCCGTGGCGAAATTCCGGGTAGAGAGTCATGCCGCCGTCAACGAAGACTGTGGAGCCTGTCATGTAGCTGGCTTCGTCCGAGCAGAGGAAGGCGACGACGGAGGCAATCTCTTCTGTCTGTCCCATGCGTTCGGTCGGAATCTTGCGGAGCAAGTCTTTCATCATCGCAGGATTTTCCCAGACGTTTTTATTGATGGGCGTTTGAATCGCGCCGGGCGCAATCGTGTTGACGCGCACGCGCTCGGTCGCCAGTTCAAGCGCGAGCGTCTTGCCCATCATGTCGAGCCCGGCCTTGGCCGCGCAATAGTGCGCGTAGCCGCCCCACGGAATCACTTGATGAACCGACGAGATGTTGACGATGGCGCCGCCCGTCTGCGCCTTGACCATCAAACGCGCAGCCCTTTGCGCGCACAGAAACGCGCCCGTCAAATCAACGTCGAGCACCTTTCGCCATGCGTCGAGCGGCATCTCAAGAAACTCGTGATGAGTCTCCATCCCCGCGTTGTTGACCAGAATGTCTAAGCCGCCGAGCGCGTCAGCCGCGAGCTTGAACATCGCGTCCACCTGCGCTTCGTCGGAGATGTCGGCCTGCGCGGCCAGAGCTTTTCCGCCGTCGTCCGAGATGAGTTTGACAACTTCGTCGGCGGCTTCCGGGTGGCTCAAATAGTTGACGACGACGCTCGCGCCCTCGCGCGCCAAACGCAAGGCTATCGCGCGACCGATGCCGCTGTTGGCTCCGGTCACAAGAGCTTTGCGGCCTTCGAGCCTGCGCGCCACTGTCTCGTTCGTCTCGTTCGTCTCTGCCATTTCCGCTTCCCTTCCTTGAACTAATATTATTGAATCGCGATGGTGAAATCGCGCCCTTCCCAACGCTGTTCCTGCGTCCAGTAAAAGGTGAACTGCAAGACTTCGCCGGGCTTGAGTTCGCCCGCCGCAAACTCGTGGGAATAAAGTCCGAGGCCGTCGTCGAAGAGTTCCGTATCGTGAGCGGCAATCCAATGATTCGCCGTCCAGTGAAGGCGCGCGGGCTTGTCCGTCTCGATGCGCAGCGGAGCGTCCGAGCGCGCCGCGTGCAGCTTGTGATTGAAGAGCCAGACCTGCATGTCGCTCTTCAGTTGTTGGACGACGTAGCGTTCGTGCAGCGGTTCGATGAGGTCGCAGACGCGGCGGTCGCGGCTGGAAAGCAGGAGCTTGATGTACTCCGCGTGCGCCCACACGAGCGGCATCGCGGAGCCGGTCGGGCGACCGAAGAACATGAGTTTTTCCGCGATGTCTTCGGTGTCCCAGATTTGCTCTGGAATCATCGCGCCGCGATGGGCGAAGCATTCGAGAGCCTTGACATAATCGCTGGCATCGCGCCCGGCGGCGATTTCGTAGTGCGCGCGCTCGCCCGTCAAGAGCGGCCAAGCGCGCCCGACGCCCGTTCCGTCGAAAGCCTCGCCGTCAGCCTTCTGTCCATAGCCGTCATGATTGTAGCGATGCCATGCGGGGCCGCAAGGCGTCTCAACCTTCAAGACCGTATCGTAGACGGCGAGCGTCTTTAAGACATGCTCATCGGTCGGCGTGCGGATGCCGTAGCGGACGAGTTCGAGAAAGCCGCCGTCGATGATGTCGTAGACGGGAAAGCCGGATTGCTCGGCGGGAATATTGTTGATGTGTATGACGCCCGTGTTCGGGTCGCGGTCGCTTTCGAGCGTGCCGGGGTCGAGCGATTCGAGCCGGACGTAATACTCGCTCTTGCCGTCGAGCGTGCCGCGCGTGGTGAAAGTCCAGCGTTCGATGTTGCTGGCCCAGAAGTCCGCTATGCGGCGACAGAGCTTCGCGCATTGCGCATCACCACGACGCTCAGCCATCTCCGCGGCGCAGATGAGGGCGGCAATCTCCGCGCTCAGAGTCGAAGGCGAGATGCCCGCATCCTCTTCCCAACGCTCCTGCGGCGAGGCAGGCCCGTGCCGCATGATGTATGAAGCGGCGGCTCGCGCCATCGGATACGGGTCGCAGTCTCCGAGCAGCCCGAGCGTGTCGAGCCGCCAAGCGAGCATGATTGGAAAAGCCACTTCGTCTAACTGAATGCCTGTCCAATATGGGCGACCGTCAACCCAACAATTCTGCGGCATCCCGCCGTCTGGAAACTGTATGGCTGAGAGATAACGCAGGACGCGCAAGGGCAATGCTGTGTCTCCGGCGGCGAGCGCGCCCGACGCCGAGTGGCACAAATCGCGCGGCCAGACCAGATGATAACCGCCGATGTCCTGGTCGCCATGAATCTCGCCCCACGGAATCGAGAGCGAAGCGCAGAGCGCGCCGGGATGCGTGCGGTCTTCGTGCGCGCGGATGACCATCGCGCTCGTCCAGTAAGTGCGCCCGCCGTCGTGGCTCTGGTCGCTCAAGTCCGCCAGCCCGTCACAGTAATCGTGCCAGCCCTTTTGATACTCGTCGCGCGCTCGCTCCCAACCGCGCTCAAGCGAGCCGAACGCATGACGCGCGGCCTCTTCGACGTTGCCGCCGAAGCCAATCGCCAGCGTCCATTCGCGCGCCTCAGTCAAATCGAGTTGGCCCATCAAGGCGACGTTGCCGCCGGTCGCCGAAGCGAACTCCCAATCCATGCGCATGTTGTCGCGCAAGTCCGTCCAGCCGTCGCTTGAGCCGACGAAGCCGCAAGAGCGTTTGAGAAAACGGATGGAAGCGACGATGGCCAGAGCCGTGCCGGAACGTTCCGCCACGAGACATTCGCGCCCGTCAATCGTCGCGGCGCGAGCGTTGTTGCCCATCCCTTGATTGCCCAGATGCGGAGCGACGAGCGTGAACAGTTGATAATTCTTAGCTCCCGGCTGAAGAGCTTCGTAGCGAGTTTGCACAAGGACGACGGGCGCGAGCGGGTCTGTTAGCGTTTCCTTGACGAGCCGATAGCGTCCGCCCGCATCGGAGTTGGTCTGGCGAAAGTGCAGGGCGCGCTCGTCCGCGTAGTCGAGATGATGATGAAGGTCGCGCTTCTCTTCGTGGAAAAAAGTTTTGCCGTCCGTGATGAGATACTGCGCATCGCGCGTGTTCGCGCAGTCAACGCGCGGGTAGTAGATTTCGTTGAGGATGCCGTAGGCGAGCGTGAACCAGACGGGCGAGCTTTCCGCGAGGGCCGTGCCGATGCCTTCCTTTGAACTCGAAGTCCATTTCGGCGCGCTGCCCGGATGCCCGAAGGCTTCAACAGTATTCGCCAAAGTTTACACAACCTCGCAAACGACAGTCTTGGAAGAGAACGAGCAGACTATACCTCAACCGTCGCCAAAGACAAGAAAAGAGATGAGAGAAAATGTTGAGCGCGAAGGCGCGGCGTTGATGGATGAATGAGCGCGGAAGCGACGGTGATGAATGAAGCAAAGCCTCTCTTTCATCCATCGCACTGCGCCCTCGCGCTCAACGTTTTCTTCAAGGCTCGATGGACATCTTGAGAACGTTGGTCATCGGCTGTCGCTCAATCTTCCCGGTCTTGAGCACGACGAGAATCTGGCCGTTCTCAACCGTCACGCGGCGCACGCCCGTCATGTATCGCTCGACGCGCAGGCCGTCGCGCGTCTCGATGATAAGACGCGGGCCGCTCGCAACCGGCTCAGCCGTCGTGGCGGCAGCAGTCGTCTCGGCAGGAGTTTCTTCGGGCGCGGCTGGCGGCTGAGTTTTTTTGATGGTCGGCGTGGGCCTTGTGCGCGTCGTGCGCGGCGTCGTCGCGCGCGGGCTGCGTGGGCGACGCGTGCGCGTTGGTCTGGGCGCGGGGCGCGCAGGCGCTTCCGTCTCGCCGGTTGCTGGCTGCGAAGTTTCGGTCGGCTGTTCAGTCGCGGCCACAGCGGGCGACTGCGACGGTTGAGGCTCAGGAGTTTTCTCGACAGTCTCCACTATCGGCTCGTCAATGCGCGCGCCCGTCGCCGTCACGCGCTTCGTTTTTCTGCCGGGAAGCGCAGGCTGCGATTCGGGCGACGCAATCGGCTCGGCCTCGCGCGCCTCGCCGACGATGGGCTCGAAGGCTCCTGAGAAACGAATGCGAAAAGTCCCTTTGTCGTCGTTCGGGCTGCGTGCTTCGATGCGCAGAATCAAGGCTTCGTCGCGCTTGAAGTAAATGGTCTTTGAAGAACTGCTCGACACCGCGCCCGCATACATGCTGAGCTTCGCCAGCGGGCGCAAGGCTCCCGCCGTAAAGAGGTCAACGTCGCCGTTCAAGTTACTACTCTCAACCGTCAGCACGAGGTCGCCGGGAACGCCCGCGAGCGAGAAGAAGTATCTGGTCAAACGCGAGTCGCCGACATCGCGCGGCGTAATCGTGCCGCTGATTTCATCGGAGCGAACGGGCGTCGGAAACTCTATGTCGGTGGACTGCGCCGCCGCGCCGACTGATAGACAAAGCAACAACGCGAGCGCGCCGCCCAAGAGAATCAAACGACGTGTCGGTTGAAGAGGAGCGTGGACAATCTTCATCAAGGCTCCTTGAATGGACAAGAATCCTGCCGGCCGTAATTTTGGACGAGCGCGAGCAGTTGAAATCATGCTCACTCCGGCTCGCCTGAAATATTGTAAGGGTAACAGATTCGGAAGAAGAATCGAATCTTGAAAGAGAGATGAAAGCGAAGGATGAATGCCGAAGGGGGGACTCGAACCCCCACGAGTTGCCTCACACGCCCCTCAAACGTGCGCGTCTACCAATTTCGCCACTTCGGCTCGAACGTCGCTTGCCGCCACGCCGTTTCTAAATTACCAGAGAGCGAGGGCAAGCGACAAATAGCTTTCGGACTATTACTTCTGCGCGGGCGATTGCTGTCCCTGCGGGCTGGCGGCGGCTGGCGCAGATTGAGCGGGCGCGGCGGCGGCTGGCGAAGCGTTGGTCGCCGGAGGCGTCGCGCCGCCTGTGTCAGCGGGAGCGGCGTTCGTGTTCGCCGGAGTCTCGCCTGCGGGCGCGGGCGTGACCGGAGTGGCCGGAGATGCTTGCGGCTGCGCAGTCTCTTCCGACTCGCCCTGCACCACCGAGTGCGAACCCGTCACAGCCGGGAACGAGAGAGCCAGACCGAGGAGCATGAAGGCGGCGGCGGCTCCGATGGTAATCTTGGCCAGCAAAGTCTGCGTGCCGCGCGGGCCGAAAGCCGTGCTCGAAACGCTGCTCGAAAAGAGCGCGCCCGCATCAGCCTTGCCCGGCTGCAACAACACGGAGACGACCATCACGATGCACGCCAGAATAAAGAGTGTATATAAAACGTAAGTCAACAAAATACTGTCCTCAAAAGAGTGGTCAGCAGCCAGCCAAAAAAAAGCGCCCGCTGGCTATTGATTATATTTGACAATCTGCGCGAAGCTTTCAGCCTTGAGGCTGGCTCCGCCGACGAGCGCGCCGTCTATGTCGGATTGCTTCATCAAGCTGGCGATGTTGTCCGGCTTGACTGAGCCGCCGTAGAGAATCCGCAGTTTGTCGGCGGCGGCGTCAGAGTGCTGCGCGCGTAAAACGCGCCGGATAAACGCGTGCATTTCCTGCGCTTGCTCCGGCGTCGCTGTGCGTCCCGTCCCGATAGCCCAGACAGGCTCGTAAGCGACGATAATACGTTCCATGTCCGAGACTGTCAACCCGCCGAGTCCGCCGCTCAACTGCCCGTTAACGACGCGTTCGGCGATGCCCTGATCGCGCTGTTCCAGCGTCTCTCCGACGCAGACAATGGCGGTCAAACCGGCCACGAGCGCGGCCTGCGTCTTGCGCCTGACGAAATCATCAGTCTCACAATAATACTGTCGGCGCTCGGAATGGCCGATGATGACGTGCGTGGCTCCGGCGTCTTGCAGCATGTCTGCGGCAATCTCGCCAGTGTGCGCGCCCTGCTCAACTTCCGTCGAACAATTCTGCCCGGCGATGTTGATGTTCGAGCCTTCGAGCCTGTCCGCCACCGTCTTAATCGCCGTGAAGACAGGCGCAATCACAATCTCGCAATGATTCGCCCCGACGACCAAAGGCTTCAGAGCCAGAGCCGTCTCGACCGACTCCGCAATCGTCTTGTACATCTTCCAGTTTCCGGCAATGACAGGTTTTTTCATAAGCAAATGTCGGTGGTTGGGGGTTGGAGTTTAAGAAAGTATTACTCTTCCCTAACCCCTAATCTTTATCATTAAGAGCGGCGACTCCCGGCAGTTCGTCTCCGGCAAGAAATTCGAGCGTGGCTCCGCCGCCGGTGGAGATGTGCGTGATGCGGTCGGCGACTCCGGCCTGCGTGATGGCGGCGACCGAATCGCCGCCGCCGACGATGACCGTCGCGCCATTGTCCGCGGCCTCCGCGACGGCTCGCGCGATGCCGACCGTGCCTTCCTCAAAACCCTTCTCTTCAAAGACGCCCATCGGCCCGTTCCAGATGACTGTCTTCGCCCCGCGCAGAGCTTCGCTGAATCGCGCGATGGTTTCAACTCCGATGTCCAAGCCGACGAGTCCGGCGTTAGTAAACTCTATGGGAATCGTCTTGCGACTGTTGAGCGGGTCGAAGCTGTCAACGACCTGATGGTCTGTCGGCAGCAACAATTCGACGCCCGCTTGCTCGGCCCGCTGCTTGATTTCCAGAGCCGTGTCGAGCATATCGTTTTCGACCAGCGACTTGCCGACCGTGAAGCCTTCGGCCTTGAAGAAGGTGTAAGCCATCGCGCCGCCGATGAGCAGTTTGTCCACCTTCCTGTCAATCAGAGCGTCGATGACCGGAATCTTGTCAGAGACTTTCGCGCCGCCGAGGATGGCGACAAACGGATGCTCCGGATTGCTGATGACGCGGCCCAGATAATCCAACTCCTTCTGCATCAGCAAGCCTGCGGCGGCGCGGTTGACGTGCTTCGTAATCCCCGCGGTCGAAGCGTGCGCGCGATGAGCCGCGCCGAACGCGTCGTTGACGTAGAGCTTATCGCACAGGCTCGCCAACTCTGCGGCGAACGCGTCGTCGTTCTTCTCTTCCTCAGGATGAAAGCGCAGGTTTTCGAGCAGCAACACTTCGCCATCTTCAAGCGCGTCAACTTTCTGCCGCGCCGCTTCGCCAACGCAATCATCCGCGAACGCGACGGGCTGGCCGAGCAGACCAGACAAGTGCTCGGCCACTGGCCGCAAGCTGTACTTCTCAACGCGCTCGCCCTTCGGTCTTCCAAGGTGCGAAGCGAGAATCACACGCGCGCCCTGCTCGACGGCACATTGAATAGTCGGCAACGACGCGCGAATCCGCGTGTCGTCGTCAACGTGGCCGTCCTTGATGGGAACGTTGAAATCAACGCGAATGAAAACGCGCTGGCCTTTCAAGTCGAGGTCTTTGATGGAAAGTTTCATAACTACAGTGACGAGTGACGAGTGACAAGTGACGAGCAAGAACAAGTGATGAGACGCGAGCATTGAGCCGCTGGCTTTAACTCGTCACTTGCCGCTCGTCACTCGTCACTGCTTTACAGTCCTTTGGCGGCGATGTATTTGACCAAATCGCGCACGCGGCAAGAGTAGCCCCATTCGTTGTCGTACCAGGAGAGAATCTTGACCATGTTGCCGCCGATGACTTTGGTGTATTCGGCGTCAACGATGGAAGAGTTCGGATTCTTGCGATAGTCAACGGAGACGAGCGGCTCTTCGGAGAAGGCCAGAATGCCCTTCAACTCTTCGTTGGCCGCGTCCTTCAAAGCCTTGTTGACTTCTTCCGTGGTCGTCTCTCTTTCGACATCCATCACGACATCCACGAGCGAGACGTTCGGCGTCGGGACTCTGACGCTGATGCCGTCGAACTTGCCTTTGAGTTCGGGCAGCACGAGGGCGACGGCCTTGGCCGCGCCGGTCGAAGTCGGAATCATAGAGACGGCGGCGGCGCGTGCGCGGCGCAAATCCTTGTGCGGCAAATCGAGCAACTGCTGGTCGTTGGTGTAGGAGTGAATCGTCGTCATCTGGGCCGCGCGGATGCCGAACTTTTCGTGCATCACCTTGGCGACGGGAGCGAGGCAGTTGGTCGTGCAGGAAGCGTTGGAGAGCACGTGATGCTCGGCAGGATTGTAGCTCTCTTCGTTGACGCCGAGCACAATCGTGATGTCCTCGTTCTTGGCCGGAGCGGAGATAATCACCTTCTTGACCGTGCCGCGCAAATGTTTT
>JAWVFT010000055.1:0-46504 GCA_033855775.1 Blastocatellia bacterium
CGGCATAGATTCCGGCGCGGCTCGTCAGATAGCCGTTTGCCAATCGCTCGTCAACCAGCTTCGAATAATTGATGTAGGAATTAACCAGCAGGACTGCGCCCATCAAGACTAAACCGGCGAGAGCCGCCAACGCCGAGCGAAAGATAATCCTTCGCTTCCGCGCGGACTCAAGCGCCGCCACATGCTTGCGGCTCGCGCTATCGAGTCTTCTGAGTCTAGGGAGACGAGGCCGACGCTCGTGGACGGATGTGACTTCAATAGCCATGTTTGGTCGAAGGCAAAAGTGAAAAGGTAAAAGGCAAAAGAAAGGCTCCAACCCTTCGGCTTCTGCCCGTCGGCTTCACGCGCTCAAACTTGTCGTGCAGCTTATAAACGGCGAATCGGCGGCTAATTCTTTTTCCGCCTTCACCTCACGTCCGAGGCGAGCAGCGGTTGCGTCTGCGCTTGCGCGTCCCGTTTCTCCGCGCTCGTGTCAGCCGTGGCCCACTGCGAGACGGCGGCGGTCGAGACGGCCAGCGTAATTAAAATCATGATGATTGCCGCCAACTGCGCCAGGCTGTTACCAATCTCTTTCATCTCTCTTGTCCTCCACGGAATCCTTTTTACGTCTGCCAGACTTCGGGTTGAGCAATGTTTATGCCAGCGCGCTTTTGTTGTCCCAGCAACCAGCGCGCAAGCGCGACAAGCTCAAGTCGGGAGAGGAACTTAGCGTAGCAAACGAAGTGTTCAAAGAGCGTTTATGGATAGACACGAAGAACAATGATGTCCGCATTCGATGCGGGGCTTAGAATTTTGGCGAGGCGAAATGTGTCCTAAAAAGCTACGAAACAGAGCTTTGATATTAAGGGAGGTTTTGTTCCGTTGAGATAGTCTGCGGGTTAAGTTTGGCTTGCCTGAATGACGGCGACGCCTCAACGCAGCGGAGACATTTTTCGTTTGTCGGCGGTGGTCGGCGTGTTGCGGCGGCGCAGTTGATACCACTTGCGCTTTGCTTCCGGCGTTGGCTCAAGCAGGTGTTTGATTCTTTCGATGGTGACGCGCGCGGCCTCGTAACCGGCGGCGATGAACTCGTCTGCGCGCGCCATCTCATCCCAACGCAGATGCCCGACTCTGGGCCGGATGACGACATCCGCGTCGTGCAGTTGATGTATGGCGGCGGTGCGTTGGATGACGAGCATCGCTTGCAGCATGACGCCGAAGACGGACTGCGGCGGGCCCATGAACTTCGCGCCCTCGGAATTGACATCGACGGCGATAACGATGTCTGAGCCGAGCGCGCGGGCCGCTGCGGTCGGCACGTTGGCGACCAGCCCGCCGTCAACGAGTTGCCGCCCTTTGTCGTCCACCACGGGAACGTACCAGCCGGGCAGAGCGCAACTGGCGCGCACGGCAAAGGCGACATCACCCTCGCCGCTCATCACGACCGCCGAACCGCTGTTCAGGTCTGTGGCGACGATGGCGAGCGGGAGTTTCAAGTCCTCGAAGCGCGTGATGGGCAAACGCGCGTGGACAAACTCTTCCATCCGCGCGTTCGACTGAACGCCGAGTCTGGAAATCGTCATGCGGCCCATGTCGCGCCAGCGCAGGCCGCGCGCGAGTGATTCAATCTCCGCGAGCGGCATCCCGGCGGCCAGAGCAGCGGCCACAAGCGAACCGGCTGAAGCGCCAGCGACAGCATCAATCGGAATCTGATGTTCGAAGAGAGCGCGCAGGACGCCGACGTGCGCGATGCCGCGCGCCGCCCCGCCCGATAGAGCCAGCCCGACGCGCGGCCTTTTGTCTTCAACTGAATTCTGCTGCGGCATAACTCAAGAAGTCAGATGACGGATGATGGATAACGGATGACAGAAGCCGGATACCTTTGCTTGCGGGCAGACGGCGGAGAGCAGACGGCGGCTACTTGAACCCCGGCGCGAGGTAGACGATTTCGGCGCGCTCTCTTGTCTCGTCAAGAAAGGCGTCGGTGTCGGATTCTATTTTGCTCTCGGTGAGGATGCTTTCGATTTGTTCGCGCACGGTGCGTGGCTTTCCGTTTTGGTCTGGCGGCGCCTGATCGTCGAGCGTCGGGATGATGACGCGCGGCGTCTGGCGGCGCAGGCGCGGAACGTAGATGTCCGTGTAGTAAGCCGTGACCTCCTTCGAGGTGATGACGGTGAAGGAACGAAAGCGAAAGTCGAGATACTTTTGAATCGCCACGCGCTGCCTGACGATTTCGCGCAGTTGCTCCGAACTCAAGCCGACGCGGGTCGCGCGCTGCTGCAAGTCGTTGGCCGAAGGAAACTGGTTGACCAATGCGGCGAGTTCTTTTTTGACTTCATCTTCGGTCGGCTGAATCGTCGGCAGCTTCTCCGCTTCCTGAAGAATCAAACGCTGGTTGACGATAAGCAGCAAGGCTCCGTTCAGTTGTTCCTGACTCGGATTGGAGAGCGGCGTGTCCGGTTGCAGAGCCAGTTGCCAGAGCAAGTCGGAGTAAGTGATTAAGCCGGACGAGACGCCGTTGACCTCCGCCACCATTTGGTCTACGACATCCTGCGCGCGCGACGCAAGGCAGAAGCAAGAGCACAAACAGAGGAACAGGCCGAGCGCGAAAGCCCTCCGCATAGAACCGGCTAACTTACTCATCGCTCGTTCCTCCTCTTTCATCTTTCATCTTTCATCTTCCGTTGTCTCCGGCCTTGACTCTCTTTTCAAACGTCAACTTTTCCCCCGCGCCGCTTGCCTTCTTCAAAACGTTTGCGTGAAGCGGAAGTGAAGCTGGCTGCGCTTTAAGCGAAAGATGCCGGGCGGAAAATCGTTGCCCATGGCGTCCTGACCCTGCGGGATGATGAACTCCGGCGGGTTGAGCAGGAAGCCGTAGTCAACGGCGAGCGCGCCGCCAATCGGCGTCTTGATGCGCACGCCGAGGCCGACCGTGTGCGTCCACTTCGCCCGCAGGTTTTGGCTGAGCACGGGGTCGTCGCCGGGGCTGAGCGGCTCCTGGCGGCCAAAGATTTCGCCGACGCGACGAAAGACATTTCCGCCGTCGTAGAAAGGAACAGCCTGAAAAATTTTGGTCAGCGGCACGCGCGCTTCGAGGTTGACGACGGCCAGAGCGTTGCCGCCGATGGGCACGGTGAAGGCATCGAGCGCGACGGGTTCGCCCTTGCTGTTACGAAAGAAGCCGCCGGGAATCACTTCGCGCGGCCCCGCTTCTTCAAAGCCGAAGCCGCGCAGCGTCGTCGAGCCGCCGGCAAAGAATCGCTCGCTGATGGGCAGCCGCAGGTCTTCTTCTTTAATCAACCCGTCGCCGTCGCGGTCGCGCGGATTGAAGAGATTGGCGAGGCCGAGCGTCAGGCTTCCGGCCAGGACGGTGCGACGAAAATTGTCGAGGCGATAGTAAGCGCGATAGTTCGTCTGAAATTTGCTGAAGGAGATATTGCCGCCGAGTTGGCGCAGGGCCAGCACGTAGTCGAGCGTCAGGTATTGCCCGCGCGTCGAGTCAAACTGGCTGTCGCGCGTGTCGCGCACGAAGGCCGCGCCGAGTTGCGAGAGACGAACGTTGCTGTCTGGACGCAGCAGCGGGGCAATCAAAAGACTGTCGATGTTGAAGAGGCGCACGTCTTCATACATGTAGCGCAGGAACAAGGTGCTGCGCTTGAGTTGTTGCCCGCGCGGGCCAAGCTTAAGCTCAAAGTCGCGCTGCGTTTCGATGTTGAAGGTGAGGCGATTAATCGTCGGCTCGCCGGCTGGCATGCCGAACTCGTCAATGGGCTGCCCGTTTTCGTCGAGGCGTTGGACGATGCCGAAGTTGCCGCTGTCAATGGTTGAGCGGAAGAAGCGCGTGATGGTGCTGTCGCGTTGATACTCCAGCGAGATGGCGAGCGGGGCGAAACGCTTCGTGCCGTACTGGCGAAAGCGCGGGTCGAAATACTCGAAGCGCAGAAGCTGCTGGCGACGGCTGGCGCGCAGGCGCACGGCTCCCTGTCGCAGGTCGCCGAAGAGATTTATGTTGCGCAGGTTGATGAAGCCGAGCGGGCCGTTGTCGGTCGAATAGCCGCCGCCGTAGGTTAAATCGCGCGGGCGATATTCTTCGACATCAATGACGACATCGCGCTTCCTGTAGCCGGACGCGGTTGTCCCTGCGTTCTGTGTGCGAATCAAGACCTGGCGGAAGGCTTCGGTCGCATAGAGAATCCGCTCGCTCTCCGTCAGCTTGTCGGCGCGCAGGACTTCACCCGGACGGAGCGGAATCGCGCGGAGGATCGCGCTCTTTTTCGTCAGCACGTTGCCGTTGACGAGAATCTGGTTGATGAAAACTTTGTCGCCTTCGTTCCTGATGGTGTAGATGAGGCGAACGTGCTCTTCCCGCGCGCCGCCGGGCAAGGTTGTGGCGGGCAGTTCAACGGTGGAGAAATCGAGTTGCGCGTCAATGTAGCCGTTGCGCGCGTAGAGACCGAGAATCGCGTCGCCGTCGGAGCGCGCCTGCGAGCGAGAGTACGCCGCGCCGATGACGGTGCGAAAGCAGGCCGCAGGATTTTCTTCAATCGTCAACTCGGCGCAGCGACGACGGCTCGCGTCTTCAATCTCGTTGCGCAGTCGCGCGTCCGTGTAGATTTTGTTGCCGCGTATCTCGATGCCGTCAACGCGCGTCAGCGGCCCTTTGTTGACGACGAAAGTGATAATCAGATTCTCGCCGTTCAGGGAAACGCCCTGACGAATTTCAGGAACTTCGGCGCGGCGATAGCCGAGGTCGCGGATGCGCGCGCGGATGGTGCGCCGGTCTTGTTCGAGCAACTCGCGGCTCGTATAGCCGCGACCGTAGCCGAGCAGCGGAATGAAGCCGAGCGCGTTGGCCTTGCGCGTGCGCAGTTCATCCGTCACGTCCTCAATCGAAAGAACTCCCTCCGCGCCTTCGAGGCGAATGTCCGTGAGCTTAAAGCGACGACCGCGGTCAATGTTGTAAGTGATGGTGACGGTGCGCCCGGTCAGGTCTGTCGGGTTCAAGCTGCGGCATGTTTCGGGCGCGTTGTTCGTCTCGATGGAGGCGAGGGGCGGCGCGACCGCGCAGGAGGCTTCGACCTCCGCGAAAAAGTAGCCTTCCTGCTGCTGCTTGTTGCGCAGGCGACGCTCGCCTTCGACGATGGCCGATTCGTCTATGTTGCCCTCGCGCTCGATCGGCAACAACGCGCGCGCCTCCTTCTGGCTCAGCTTGTCGCCCGCAATCGAAACCTCTACGCGCGGGCCGACGCCGCCCGTCAGGTTAATCGCAATCATTGTCCCCGAAGGCTCAAGCTCGACCTTTTCATCGTCGAGTTGCGGCGCGAGGTAGCCCTGCTCGATGATAGCCTGGCGAATGCGCGCGAGGTCGTTGCCGAGAGCCTCGCGCGTGAACGCAGCGCCCGGACGCAGCTTCAAAGCGGGCAGCACGGGCGTGGCGTCAAAGCCCTGAATCTGAATATTGAAATTGGAAACGCGCGCCTGTTCGCCGAGCACGATGCGATAGGTGATGGTCTGGCGCGTGCCGCTCAGGTCGTTGGGCGCGGGTTGTTGGGAGAAGTCAACTTCGGCGCGGAAGAAGCCATGGTCGCGCAGGTAGGCTTGAATCAAGTCGGCATTATTTTTGAGGGCTTGTTCGGAGACGCGCGCTCCCGGCTCCAGCATGTTGAGGCGAGCGCGCAACTCGTCTTGCGAGAGCGGCGCGCCCGGCGGTATCACAAGGTCGAACTTCACTTCGCCGACGCGCACCTGCCGCCGCACGATGAAGCGCACGCGAACGGGAAGACTGGCGCGATTCGCGGACGACGACGCCGACGCGGCGGCTTCCCGCACTTCGACGCGCGCCGACGCGACGAGTCCCGAATCATAAAGAGCTTGCAAAGAATCGCGCACGCGCACCGCCGTGTATTCCGTGCCGGTGGCGATGCGCAGCAGCGAGAGCAGTTCGGCTTCGGCGGTCGCGTCCGGCGGAGCGCCGTCCAACACTATCTCGACCGCGGCGATGGGGCGTCCTTCGTAGTCGCCGGTGTCCGGCCGCGCGGCGACGGCGCGCACGACAAAGCCCTGCGCGCAAACGAGAGCGACGACGATTAAAACAGCAATGTGAAAGAAGCGACGAAGACTCAACCTTGTCCAATCAACCTTGTTCGTTAGTCAGCCGGCAGCAGCCGTTGTTCAGTTATGAATTTCAAACGGCGACTTGATGGCTGATGCTTTTCTCAAAATCTCTTCCGAAAGCGAATCTCGAAACTGAAGTTATCGTTGCGCGGGCTGAAGCCCGTGACGCTGCCCTGCTCATACTGAGCGATGAAGGAGAGGCGATTCGAGACGCGATATTCGACCGCGAGCACTTGGTTCTGGTCGGAGGTCACGTTGGTCGAATAAGTGATGGACAGATTCTTGTTAATCTGTCGCCCGACCGTCAGCCGCGCCGTCGGGCTCGCGCCGCCGCGCCCCGCAATCAGAGGGTTAATCTCAAAGCGGTTCAAGCCGAACAGCTTGTCCGTCGCGCGTCTGGCAGGCTCGTTAATCAAGGCGTCCGTGAGCAGGCTGGCAGCCGTGCCGACGCCCTGGCCCGCGAGCGGCGACGTGGTCGTCTCTCCGGTCGAAAGATTTCCGGTCAGCACCAGCGCGACGACATCGGCCTGCGGCAAAGCGGGGTCTGAACGAACGAGGGCGTTGGGCTGCGAGAGCGGGCCGGTCAACGTGATGATGACATCGTAGCCCTTAATTTCGCCTTCGGCTTGAATGTTGAGAATCGGGTCAATCTCGCGGCTCGGCGGCAGGTCTATAAAGGCGCGCGTGATTTCGTAAGTCTCGTTGCGAAACTCGAAGGTGCCGCGCGTCGCCGTGATGCGTCCGGAGATGAGCGGCTCGTTGACCGGCCCGTTGACGCGCAGAGAGATTGAGCCAACCATGTCGGCCAGATTGTTGCGGACGACGAGCGCGTCGCGCCCCTCGACGCGCAGGTCGTTGAACTGCGCCGTCGCCGCCAGACTCAACTCGCCGCCCTGCTCAATCAAAGCGTTGGTGCGATTGTTGATTAAGTTGGCGAGGTCGATGTCCTTCGTGTATTCGGCGCGGCGAACGTTGACCGTGCCGGAAATAATCGAGAGCGTCTGCTCGCGCGTGACCGTGCCTTTGACCTCAAGGTCTGCGTCGGCGGTCGTGTGGAAATCCTCCGGGTAGGGAACGACCACATCGTCGCCGCGGATGTTGAACTGGAAACGCGAGGGCGAGAAACCGACGAGAATCGCGCCGCCCGTGATGCTCAAGGTTCCGCCGCCGAGATTGCCCGTCAGCGTTTCAATCTGCGCGCGGTTGGCGTCGAAACGAATCTGTCCCTTGACGTTCGAGACGGTCAAACGTTGGCTTGCCAGAAAGAGCGCGAAGGAAGCGTTCGCCACAGAAGCCATGCCGGTCAATCGCGGCTGCTCGTAACTGCCGCCCAGGCGCACGGCCACCTCCGCCGTCCCCGAAGGGAAAAGGTCTGGCGAGATGCCGCTCAGGACGCTCAGGTTGAGGCTGCCGTCAATGGTCAGGTTCTGCCGCCCGCCGGGACCGATGGCCGCCGTGCCGCCGAAGGTGACGTTTGTGCCGGGGCCTGTAAACTGCGTCCGCTCGAAGAAGACTTCCCGTGTCGAAAACTGCACGAGCAAAGGCGAGTTGGCTTTCAACTCAACGTCCTCGACCTGCACGCGCAGCTCCGTGAAGTTGGCCGTGCCCTGCAAGCCCGCGAGCGAAGGGTATTCGTCTTCGTCCGTCAGATTGCCCGTCGCGCGCAGCGTCCCCGTCGCGCGCCCCGTCACCTTCACGGTTGTCTGCGGCATCAGCGTGGCGAAGAGCGGCGTCAGGTCAGTATTGGTCAGAGTCGTCTCGATGGTCGTCGGCAAGCGGTCGTTGCCGAGGTCAACCTGCGCTGTGACGACTTGCGGTTGGCCGAGCAGCCCGGTCGTGAAGCTCACGTTGAGCTTCTTGTTTTCCGTGCGCCCGACGAGCGAGAGCGTTCCGGCGGGCCGACCGTTAATCGTCACGTCGCGTCCTTCGCCGTCGAAGTTAATCTGGTACGTGGACGAATCGCCGGCGATGCCGGAGGCTTGCGCGTTGAGGTCTGCCGTGCCGGTGACGGGCGGCAGGCTGGCCGCGTTGCCCGCGAACGCGCCGAGGCGTTCAAGCTGAATGGCCGCGCCCTTCGCCTGCAAGTTGAAAGCCTTCGTTCCTGTGTCGTAGGTTCCGTTGGCGGTGACGCGACCGGCATCGAGGCGCGCGTCCAGGTTTTCCAGCGTCACGGTCGAGCCGTTGAAGGTGGCGCGAGCGACGATGCTCTCAAACGGCTCGGAGCTAATTCTTCCGGCCCCGAAGCGCAGGTCTGCGACGCCGTTCATCGCGCCGGGCAGACCCTTGATGTTGATTGTGCCGGAGACTTCGGATTGCACGTCTTCAGGATTGATGATGCGCTTGCCGTCCTTGCCGCTCGCGGGAATGATGACGGCCAGAGCGCTTGCGTTGGCGCGGTCGAGCGTGGCGTCAATCGAGATGTTGTCGTCGCCGACGCGCGGGGCGTTGAGCGCGAACTGCAAGCCGCCGCCGTCGCGCTCCGCCAAGCGTCCATCCTTCACGCTGAACTCGGTCGGCGACAAGACGAGCGAGGCCGACAGCGAGCCGAGGTCTTGCCCGTTGACGACGAGCGAATCAATCGAAGCTCGCCCGTCAACGTTCGGGTCGTTGAGATTGCCGCGCACAGTTCCTTTGAAGCTCAGCTTTCCGGCGAGCGCGAGGTTAATCTTCTTCTTCGCTTCGTTCTGCTCAAACTCGCTCGCCCCGGCGGGGCCAAGCCGCACGCCGTAGTCATCGAGCTTCATCTCAAGGTCGCTCAACAAGCCGGTCGAAGCCAGCACGTTTTGAAGCTCCGCGGCGTCCGCCGAATTGAGCGCGACTTCAAGGTTGGAATCGTTGCCGACGAAGGAGAACTGTCCCGTCGCGTTCAACTCGCTGGCGGCTGTGCGCAAGCTGGCGCGCTCGATTTGAAACAAGCCGTTGTCGGCGCGCAAGGCGACGTTGCCCGTCAAGGGCGTGCGCGCGCTGCCTTCGCTTCCGGCTTCGGCGTTGAAATCGGCGCGCACGTTTCCGGTCGCGGCGGAGACGTTCGTGCCGGGAAAGCTGAAGTCAACGGTTCCGGTCGCCTGCCCCGTCAGGGGAACGACGCGGCCCGATTGCAGGGCGAGCAGCTTGTCTATGTCGAGGCCGCTGAAGTCGGCCCTGATGTTCGAGTGGCCGCCGCGCGTCGTGCTCAAAGTGGCGTTGCCGCTGGCCTGACCGTTGAAGACGTTGGCGTTGAAGTTGTTGAGTTGCACCTGCGTGTTGGTGGCGACGAGCGAGGCGCGAGCGGAGCCCAGATTGACCTGGCCGACGACGCCGCCGCCAAGGCTCAGGTCTGCGCTGACGCGATAGCTTCCGGCAGGCTCGATGGTGAAGGCTGGCCGCGCCAAACGCACGTTGTCAACGTGGCCGCCGGGGCTTGAGCTTTTGCCCTTGACGGCGGCGAAGGCAATCGTGCCGACGTTGATGTCGCCGCTTGTTCCCTGCACGCGCCCGCCGCGAACGGCGAGGCGCACGCCCGCGACGTTGAGCGTCCCGACGCTCGCGCCCGCCGCGTTGATTGAGCCGACGCGCAAGCGGTCAACGGTCACGTTGGTCGCGCCGTCGCGGTCAATTAAGTCAACGCCGCTGGCCGTGACGTTGTTGACGCGCGCGCCGGACGAGACGAGAGAGTTGACTTGCGCGCTCGCGGCGGTGGCGTTGGTCGTGCCGTTAGCCGAACGGATGCGTATATCTGCGACTCGCAGGCCGCTGACGCTCGTGCCGGCGGCGAGCAGTCCGGTGGCAGTCGCGCTGCGCGCGCTGGCCGTCAATTCCTGCTCCTTGAGTTCAGCCGTCGCGTCGCTCAGGATGAGTCCGGCGATGGTTCCGCCGGGCGTGCGCGCAGCAGCCGCGCGTAGTTCGCCAATCCAACGAAAGTCCGTGCCGGTGCCCATCACTTTGCCCGTCAGTTGCAGCGCGTTGAGTTGGAAGTCGCCCGCGGTCAAAAGCTCCGCGACAGCTCGCCCGTTGGCTTCGTAAGTCTTGCCATCGCCGCTGCCGCTCAGGTTGACGTTCAAGGCTTTGAGGCGCACATTGTCCGCCGCCAGCGCGTCGGATTGAATCTGCCCTTCGACCTGATAGCGCGAGCCTTCGCCTGTGACTTTGCCGCTGAAGTTGCCCGTGCCGCGCAAGGTCGCGCCCGTTTGCAGGAGGTCGGAGGCTTGCGTCAAATCAACGTCGGACGTGACCTGCATTTGATAACGCATGGCTTGCCAGTCGTCTAAGGTTCCCTGCAAGCGCGCCTGCGCGAGCGGCGAGCGCAAGGTCAGTTCCTGAATCTCCGCGCCTTGCTGGTGAACGCGCCCGCGCGCGGCGATGTCTATGTTGTTGACGGCGGGGCGACCGTCGTAAACGAAGGTCGAGTTAGTGGACGACAGCGTGAAGAGATTGACGAGGCTGTCGGCGGGCGCGTTCTTGTTTTCGGGCTCGATGGTGGCGACGAGGTTGCGCGCTTCGCCGGAGAGGTCGTGGCGTTCGTCGCCGTAGTGGATGACGGCGTTGTTGATTTTGACGTTCGCCGCAAGATAGGAAAACTTGATGCGCGCGTTTTCATCGCGGGGCGGCAAGTGTATGTTGCGAAAGTTCGAGTTGCCCTGAGCGTCAAACTTGACCCACACTTCCGGGTTGTCAATCTGCATCGCTTCGAGGTTGACGTTGCGGCGCAGGTTGAGGGCGTAGAGGTCTTCGATGCGGACGGTGGCGAGGATGCGCTCAATCTGTCCGAGCTTTTCGCCGCTCTGCTGGTCGTAAAGCTCGATGCTCTTCAGCTCGACGGTGCGCGGGCTAAAGGCCGTGTGAAATTCTTTAATCTCGGCGCGGATGCCGTACTGCGCGAGCGTTGACTTGATTTGGTTGGCGACGTAGCGGTCAACGTAGCCGAGGCGGTAGGCGATGACGGCGATGAGAATCAGGGCGACTATCCCGACGCCGAGCGCGAGCGTTGCGATGAAGGCGTTGCGGCGCGTCAGGAAACGACGGCGGCGGCCCTGCGGCGTGGCGGGCGCGGGGCTGTCCGCGTCACGCTCTGCGACGCGCTCGACCACGGGCGGCAAAGGCTTGTCAGTTTCCGATTGCAGAGCCGCCTTGATTTCTTCTTTAGAATCTTTGGGCGACGGTTCTGAGGGACGTTCGCCGCTTTCATCAACAGGCATAAGACACGCGCGCGAACCGGCGCATGGACGCGGCTCGCCAGAGATTCAAAATTGAGCAGGGAGAGCGATGAACAGTGACGAGGGATGAGCGTTGAGCGTTGAGCAGTTGCTTTTAGACTCATCACTCAAAGCTCGTCGCTCATCGTTCAGTAATTGTCAGCCGTTTCCTTCAGGCTCGCTGGCGTGCCCAAGGGGACGTTGCCGACAACTTCCAGTTCAAAGCCTTCGAGCGCTGCGACTCTCGGGGGATTGTTCGTCAGCAGCAGAATGCGGCGCAGTCCTAGCTCGTGCAGAATTTGCGCGCCGATGCCGTAATCGCGGTTCGCGCCGTAGCCCGTCTCAAGGCTCGCTTCCTGTAACGTCAGGCCGCGCTCCCGCATCAAGCCGTAGGTGCGCAGTTGATGCACGAGGTCAAGCCCGTGTTGTCTCTGGCGCAAATAAAGAACGACGCCCCGGCCAGCGGCGGCAATCTTTTCCAGCGATGTCTGAAGCTGAAAGCCCGTGTCGCCTGTCAGCGCGCCGAACATGGCGAAGGTGACGTTCTCCGTGTGGACGCGCACGAGGACGGGTTCGTCCGTCTGCACGTCGCCCATCACCATCGCCAGATGCACCTCGTCGTTGACAACGTTCTCGAAGGCGACGGCGCGAAAGCGTCCGTAAACGGTCGGCAACTCCGTCTCGACGGCGCGACGAACGAGGACTTCTTTGCGAATGCGATAACGCACGAGGTCTGCGACCGAGATAATCTTCAAGCCATGCTTCGCGGCAAACTGTTCGAGTTGCGGCATGCGCGCCATCGTGCCGTCCTCGTTCATGATTTCGCAGATGACGCCCGCCGGATAAAGGCCCGCGATACGCGCGATGTCAACGCTCGCTTCCGTCTGTCCGGGGCGAACGAGGACGCCGCCCGTGCGCGCCCTGAGCGGAAAGACGTGGCCGGGACGGGCCAGGTCGCGCGGGCGCGTCTGCGGGTCAACCGCCGTCAGGATGGTCGTCGCGCGGTCGGAGGCCGAAATTCCGGTCGTCACGCCCTTGCGGGCTTCGATTGAGACGGTGAAGGCCGTGCCGAGAAAAGAGGTATTGTCGGCGACCTGCATCGTCAGGTGAAGCTCGTCGCAACGCTCTTCGGTGAGCGGCATGCAGACGAGTCCGCGCGCGTGTGTCGCCATGAAGTTGATAATCTCCGGCGTCACTTTCTCAGCCGCGCAGACCAGATCGCCCTCGTTCTCGCGGTCTTCGTCGTCAACGATAATAATCATGCGCCCGTCGCGGATGTCGGCGGCGGCGTCTTCGATGGAAGCAAAAGGCATTGGCTTACTCTACAGACAACTTGTTGGGAGATGCTACGGCACGGGCTATGTTACCCGAAAGCATCTTTTTTTGCGACTACAATCATGGACGCGCCGCGCGCTCCGGCCGGCAAGCTCACTTAATATCCAACGACGAGACTTTCTGCTCGCCGTCTATGTGCGCGACGGTCATTATCAGGACTTTGCCGTTCGGGCCGTCGGCGGCGACCGTCGTGTTCGTGCCGTCTTTCGACTGCTCGCGCCAGTTGAGCAGGACGGCGGGGCTGCCGCCCGTCCTCTTAAACGAGTTGGCGTAGCCGTCAATGAAGGACTTGCGAAAAGTCTCGCGCGCCCCCTCGTCCTTGATGCCGCGATAGAGCGCTCCGGCATCGATTCCGGTCATGGTCAGATGTTCCCAATCGAGCATGTCCGCCACGGCGGCGTCGCCCGTGGCCAGCCGGTTAAAGACATCTTTGGCAAACTCCGGGTCGGATTTCTGCGGCCCGCTGCTCACAGACTTTTTGCTGAACTTGCTACAACCCGTCAACAACAGCCCGCCGAGCAAGATGAAAATCAGGATTGACTGTTTCACTTTCGCTTCTCCTTTAAAGTTGTGCGATGGAGTTCCCCTCTGCTCTCCGGCGACGCTTATTTGTAGCCGAGTTCGGCCAGCCGCTCCATCGTCAAAGATGATTGCGGCTCGCCTTTCAGAGGCGGCGCGATTGTCAGCATGCGCTCGACGTACTTAGCGATGATGTCAACTTCCAGATTGACTTCATCGCCGGAGCGCAGGCGCGAGAGATTGGTCGCGGCCCATGTCTTCGGGATAACGGCAATCTCGAAATGCTCTTCGGTCAAAGCGGCCAGCGTCAGGCTGATGCCCTCGACCGCGATTGAGCCTTTGAAGACGAGATAGCGCGCCACGTCCCGCGGATAGGCGAAGCGCACAGTCCATGAGCCGCCGTGCTCTTCGGCGCTCAGGAAGGAGCCGCGCGCGTCGACGTGTCCCTGCACGATATGCCCGCCGAGGCGCGTCTGCGGCGTGACGGCGCGCTCAAGATTAACGACCGAACCGGCGCGCAAACTGCCGAGCGTTGAACGCTGCAACGTCTCGCGCGAGCCGTCCGCCGCGAACGAATCAGCGCGCACGTCTATCGCCGTCAGGCACACGCCGTTGACCGAGATGGAATCGCCTTCTTGCGTGCCTGCCGTCACCGTCCGCGCTTCGATGCGGACGCGCGCCCCTTCGCCGCGCTGCTCGATGCTGCGCGCCCTGCCTAACTCTTCGATGATTCCCGTGAACATAAAATCTTCAGAGCGACGCGATGGCCGGGATGCGGCAACGCGGTGACACGGAGACGCGGTGACGCGGAGACGATAAAAGCCCGGCTATCTCCGCCGCTGCTGTTTGATTCAACTTCATTGCCGCGCGGTTCAGCTTCATCATGTCGCCGCGTCGCCGCGTCGCAGCGTCGCAGCATCTCCTAAGTGTCGCGCTCGAATCTCTTCCATCATGCGCTCGTAAACGTCTTCGATGGAAAGCTCCGTCGAATCAATGACGATGGCGTCCGCAGCCATGGCGAGCGGCGAATCGTCGCGCATCGAATCGCGGCGGTCGCGCGCGTTGATGTCCGCGAGCGTCTCTTCGTAGGTCGAATCGCGGCGGCTCGTTTGATTCTCTTCGTAGCGACGCTGCGCTCGCGCTTCCGGCCCGGCGGTGAGAAAGAATTTGATGTCGGCATGGGGAAAGACGACCGTTCCGATGTCGCGGCCTTCGAGCACGACGCCGCCGCCGCGCGCTCCCATCTCGCGCTGCCGCTCGACCAGCAAACGCCGCACCTCTGGAACCGTCGAGATGACGGACGACGTGTGCGTCACATCCTCGTTGCGTATCTGGTCGGAGACATCGCGCCCGTCGAGCAAGACCTGCAAGGAATCCGGGTCGCCTTCGAGCGTGACGCGCGCGTTTGCGGCGATGGCCGCCACCGCCGCCGTGTCCTGCGCGCTGACCTTCGCGTTCAGAATCGCCAGCGCGACGGCGCGATACATCGCGCCCGTGTCAATGTAAAGCAGGTTGAGCGAGCGCGCCAGCATGCGTCCGAGCGTTGATTTGCCCGCGCCCGATGGGCCGTCAATTGTGATTATCATGAGCCGTCACAGTTCGTCAGTCGTTCGTCAGCAGTCAGCAGTTAGTCAGTCGTTCAATCAGCCGTCAGCAGTTGTTGAGAGTTAGTCAATGCGGTTTTGAACGATGATTGATTATCAACTGCCGAGCGTTTCTTTCAACACTCGTAAAGTCGTCTCGATGTCTGCGCGGGCGACATCGTAATGCGTCACCATCCGAATCGAAGAGCCGAAGCCTGAGGCGAGGATGCCGCGCTCCTTGAGGCGCGCGCAGATTTCATCCGCCGCGCGATTCGTCTCCGACACGTCGAAGAGGACGATATTGGTCACAGTCTTTTCCGGGTCGATGCTGACGCCGGGCAACTCGCTCAAGCCGCGCGCGAGCAACTGCGCGTTCTCGTGGTCAGCGTGCAAGCGGCTTGGCGTCTCTTCCAAAGCGATGAGTCCGGCGGCGGCCAGCACTCCGGCCTGCCGCATCCCGCCGCCCAAAAGTTTGCGCCAGCGTCGCGCCTCTTCGATGAAGGCGCGCGGGCCGAGCAGCATCGAGCCGACCGGAGCGCCCAGGCCTTTAGACAAACAGAACATCACGGAATCGGCGGGACGCGCAAGCGCCGCGACCGTTTCACCGAGGGCGACGCTCGCGTTGAAGATGCGCGCCCCGTCAAGATGAACGGGCAGCTTCAAGGCATGAGCGCGCTCGCAAATCTCTTCGACGCGGGCGCGCGGCATGACGGCTCCGCCCGCCAGGTTGTGCGAATTTTCGAGCGCGATGAGAGCCGTCGGCGCGACGTAGTAAGGGCCGCCCGAATGAAGGGCGGCGGCGATGTCGGCCCACGCAAGAATGCCGCTGCCGTCATGGCTTTTGACTGGCCGCGCCAGCGTCCCCGAAATAGCGGCCATCGCCGCCATCTCGTAGTTGAAGATATGCCCGCGCTCTTCGATGACGACTTCCGCGCCGGGCCGCGTGTGCAGCTTGACGGCGATTTGATTGCCCATCGAGCCGGTCGGCACAAAGAGCGCCGCTTCCTTCTCGAATATCTCCGCCGCGCGCTCCTGCAAGCGATTGACCGTCGGGTCTTCGCCGTACACGTCATCGCCCACTTCCGCTTCGGCCATCGCGCGCCGCATCGCGTTCGTCGGTTTCGTCACAGTGTCACTGCGTAAATCAATCATAAGAATTAAGCTCTCAATCGTCAGCCGTGAGTTTACACAAAGACCGAGAAGACTTCGTTGGAGAGCAGCGCGCCCTGGCGCGTGAGGCTCAGCCAATCGTCCTTAATCGAGATAAGCCCGGCCTCGCTCAACCGCGCTAGTTCGGCGGCGTATTCGGCGCGCAGGTCATGGCCGAATTTTTCGCGGTGCGCGGCGAGGCTCAAGCCGCGCATCAATCTGAGGCCGAGGAAGACGGCTTCAGCCTGAGCTTCACGCTCGTCAAGCTCTATGGTTTCGACAACGGGCGCGCGGCCCTCTTCGATGAGCGCGGTGTAGCGCGCGGCGTCGCGCTCGTTGGCCCAACGGCGACGCGCGCCGTCAAACGAATGCGCGGAACAACCGAAGCCGTAGACCGCAAGCCCGCGCCAGTATTTCGTGTTGTGGCGCGACTCGAAGCCGGGCAAACAAAAGTTGGAAATCTCGTAATGTTCGTAGCCCGCCGTAGCCGTTCTGTCAAGCATCAATTGAAACATCTCAGCCGCCGTGTCGTCATCGGGTGAAGGCTGTTGGCCGCGCCTGATTTGTTCGGCCAGCGGCGTGCCTTCGTGAACTTCGAGCAGGTAGAGCGAGAGATGATTGGGACGCAGGGCGAGGGCTTCGTCCAGATTGCGCGACCATGCATCGAGCGTCTGCGCCGGAAGCCCCGCGATGAGGTCAAAGCTGATGTTACGAAAGCCCGCCTCGCGCAAGTCGGAAATCGTCTGCCTGACATCGGCGGCTGTGTGAACGCGGCCAAGGCTGCGTAGCTCGCGGTCGTCGAAAGTCTGCGCCCCGAAGCTGGCGCGGTTGACGCCGAGTTGCGCGTACTCGCGCAGAGTGTCGAGCGTCAACGTGCCGGGATTCATTTCCATAGTCACTTCCGCATTCGTCGTCAAGCGGAAACGCTCTTTGACGGCGCAGAGCAATCGCTCGACCTGAGCCGGGCTGAGCAACGAAGGCGTCCCGCCGCCGAAGTAGATGGTGTCAATCTCCGCCCGCTGTTCGGCGCTCTTGAACGAAGCAATCTCGCGCGCGACCGCAGCGACGTAACGCTCGGCCAGCGCGCCCTCGTAAATTCCGGTGGCGAAATCGCAGTAAGAGCAACGCGAGCGGCAGAAAGGAATGTGAATGTAGATTCCGGCGCGCTTCATCTTGGATGCCGGATTATAGCATGCTTCGCCGCGACGAAGCTTCGCGGCAAAGGCGGACAAGCGCTCGCTCCGGTGTTGTGATTTGCATACGCTTAAATTGCTGCTGTGTATTGTTTCATTAGCGGCGCGGCTCGTCGGCCTTGCGCCCGGGCGCCGGATTGGCCGGAATTTGCGAGCAACTGTGTCAACGCCCGCGCGGCATAAAAGTTGTGTGCCTTTATGTCACGATTATCTACTTTGGACTTGTTCAAGCCATGAACAAGTCAAACGTTTGAACACGCTCTGCTCTATCATGTCGATTGTGACCTGCGTGTTCAGATTAACAAGCGACGCACCTAATCCAACAATTGGAGGAAGCCAGAGATGATTGACAACGAACAAGGGACAGGCGGAGGCAGCGGCTCCGGTAGCGGCGGCAGCGGTTCAGGCAGCGGCGGCTCCGGCGGCGGCACGGGCTCAGGCGGCGCAGGCACAGGCGGCAAAGATGTCGGCAACGAATCGGGCGGATCATCCGGCGGCTCGTCTGAAGGCTCAAGCGGCGGCAGCAGCAGCGGCGGCTCAACCGGCGGCAAAACCGGCGGCGCATCAGGCGGCGAAGGCGGTGGTTCAAGCGGCAGCGGCGGCGGTGGAACCGGCGGCTCTTCGGGCGGCAGCAGCGGCGGCTCAAGCGGCGGCGGTTCCGGTTCCGGTGGATCGTCCGGTGGCGGTAGTGGCGGTTCAAGCGGCGGCTCCGGCGGCAGTGGTGGCTCGTCCGGCGGCAGCGGTGGCAGTGGCGGCAGCGGCGGCGGGCAATAGCGTTTCAGCTACCAGCCGATTGCTTAAACGCCAATCACGTTTTTCTTAACTCTTAATCAACGAACGCGCGGTGACGATTCAAGGTCGTCACCGCGCGTCTGACTTTCCAGCCTCCGACTTTTCAAGCAACCGTTTATCGTTGCGCAGGATTCAGGCGGCGCAGGCTGCCGTCGCCGCTGAGTCGTCCGTTTGCGCTGCGCGCGATGCGCTCCGCCCCCGCGAAGACGCGCAGGAAATTTTCGCCTAAGACTTTGCGCACGTCCTGCTCCGTGTAGCCGCGCTTCAAGAGTTCATACGTGATATTCGGAAGCTTCGAGATGTCTTCCATCCCGACGGGCAAGCTCGGCACGCCGTCGAAATCCGAACCGAGGCCCACGTGGTCAATGCCCGCGACCTTGGCGATGTGGTCTATGTGGTCAATCAAGACGGAGAGCGGAGTGGGCGGCAGCGGGTCTGCGTCGTAGAGCTTCTTCGTCTCTTCGGCCAACTGCTTCGGGTCGTCTTTGTAACGCGCGGCGAGCGCGTCCAGTTGCGTCTTCAAACGCTCGTCGCGCGCGCGGTCTGCGTCCAGATGTTTCTGGTCGATGAACGACGGGTAGAAGTTGACCATCACGACGCCGCCGTTCTTTGCAATGCGGCGCAGCAGCGCGTCCGAGACGTTGCGCGGGTGATTATTGAGAGCCTGAGCCGAAGAGTGTGAAGCGATGATGGGAGCGGTCGAAACATCCAGCACGTCCGACATCGTTTTGTCCGAGACGTGCGAGACATCAACCAGCATGCCGAGACGGTTCATCTCGCGCACGACTTCCTTGCCGAAATCGGTCAGGCCGTTATGCTTCGCTTCGTCGCGCGCAGAGTCGGCCCAGTCGTTCGTGTTGTTGTGCGTCAAGGTCATGTAGCGCACGCCGAGACGATAAAAGTCGCGCAGGGCGAAGAGCGAATTTTCAATCGCATGCCCGCCTTCGATGCCCATCAACGCGGCCACCTTCCCTTCCTTTTTGGCGCGGCGAATGTCGGCCACCGAAGTCGCCATCAGCAGTTGGTCTGGATAGCGTTCCGCCGAGCGGTAAACCCAGTCAATCTGGTCAAGCGCGCGCCGCGCCGAGCCGCCTCCGGTCGCATACTTCTTGTCCACATAGATGGAGAAGAACTCTGCGGTCAAGCCGCCTTGCTTCATGCGCGCAAGGTCTGTGTGATACTTGCCGACGGAAGACGTGCCGATGTCGTAATCCTCGTCCACCATCATCGAGGTGATGTCGTTGTGCGTGTCAACGACGATAGCCTTGTGATGAATGCGTTGGGCCTCTTTCCAGACGCGCTCGTCGCGCTGTGGCGCAGTGGAGGCAGCGGGCGCGGACAGTTTCGCGCCGCTCGTCTGCGTGTCGGCGGGCGTCGCCAGCGAAAAGAGCAGCAGGGCGGCGGCAAGCGCGCGCGGGAGTCTCTGTGTGTTCATAATTTTTTCTGCCAGCCTCGGCTTTCAAAGATAGTCAAGCTTTACGGTCGTTGGCCTGATTGGGAGAAACTGCGATAACTCGTTTGCGTCAAGCTCATTCGCGTCAAGCTCATTCGCGTCAATAATGCCGCGTCCCGTCGAAAAGCTCAACAGGAAGCGCGGCGGGTGAAGGGCAAGCGCGAGCCTTAGTATCGCCGCAGAAAGCGGCGCGTGTGCGCGACACGCCGCGCGCCTGTGGCTGTCCACATTGACTATCGACGCAGGCCAGCATACAAAGAGCGTAGCGAGAGCAAGCAGGAGAGCGGACGCGGGAAGCTGCGTTTGCAAATAGCGTTGAAGAGAGATAATCAATATTGACATGTCCATCCTGATTGCCGAAGACAACGTGGCGCAGCGTCGTTACCTGCGAGAGATTCTGGAGCGCGAGTTTACATCGCACACTCCGGTCATCGAAGCGGGCGATGGTGAAGAGACGGTCGCTCAAGCGCTCTTGCACAGACCGGAGTTGTGCGTGCTCGACATACAGATGCCGAAGCTGTCTGGCGTGAAGGCGGCGCGGGCCATCTGGCGCGAATTTCCGGCGGCGCGCATTATCTTCTGGACGCAGTTTCCAGACGAGATTTACATCAGCGAGATACGCAAGATTATCAAGTCAGTGCAGCCGCCGCCCGCCTACGGCTTCATCCACAAGAACAATCCCGAATCGCGTTTCCTGCGCTTCGTCGCCGCCGTCCTCGAAGACGGAGCCGACATGATTGACCCGGCCTTTAAGGATTCCTTCAAGCGTCCGCTCCTGACCGAGTTTGAAGCCGAAGCTCTCTACTATCTCGCGCTCGGACTATCGAACTGGGCGATTGCGCGCAAGTGCTCGCTCTCTTTGCGCGGCGTCGAGAGCCGCCTCGCGACGCTCTACGAAAAGCTCTTCGTCTCGATGCCCGAAGGCACGCCGCACGAGGCTTACGACAAGCTGGCCTACAACGTTCGCACGCGCGCCTTCTTTGAAGCCCTGCGGCGCGGACTGCTCAACTCCGACGAGCTTGAGACTGCCGCGCACGATCTCGAAGCGTGGATTGAGCGCGACCGCAAACGCTACGTCACGGAAGAACAGCAAGGCGGGCGCGGCGGCAAACATTAAAGCCGGGCCTCGCCGAGTCGAGATGAGCCGAGCCGTCATCCTTTATCTTTCATCAAGCCCGATGGATTACCTTATCAGAAAAGCGAAGCTGGATGAACGCGCGGCCATCGAACAATTAATCGCGGAATCGGCCAGACACCTGAGCCTTGAAGACTACTCCGCAGGGCAGATTGAAGGAGCCATCAACACGGTCTTCGGCGTTGACACAGACTTGATTCTGGACGAGACATATTTCGTCGCCGATAGCCACGGCGCGCTGGTCGGCTGCGGTGGTTGGAGTCGCAGAAGAACGCTCTTCGGCGGCGACCGCTTTGCCGGTCGAGACTCAAGCGCGCTCGACCCTCAGACTGAAGCCGCGAAGATTCGCGCCTTCTTCGTTCACCCTTCGTGGGCGCGCAAGGGCATCGGGCGCGCGATTCTGTCGGCGTGTGAAAGCGAGGCAAAGGACGCGGGCTTTCGCGCGCTGGAATTGATGTCAACGCTGCCGGGACTAAAGTTGTACAGAGCTTGCGGCTACGCGGACGACGAACGTTTCGAGCTTGAGGTGGGAGACGGCTTGAGCATCGCGTTGGTTCGCATGAGGAAAGAGCTGCGATGAAAGCGTTGCTTCTCTTCGGCGGCTCGTTAATCCGGCAGCCGGCCGGCAAACGTTCGCTCAGACAATTCACTAGCAACGCTCGCAGAATATTTTTCGTCATCTGCCTCATCCTCGCTCTGGCAGTCAACGCTTCGACTCAGAATCCGGCAGACAGCGCGCCCGCGTTAGAGCCGACCAACTTGCACCAGTGGGGAGCCGTCACCTTGTTCCACGGCTTGCCGTCGAATCGCGTGCGGGCGATTGCGCAGGACGCCGAAGGGGCCATGTGGTTCGGGACGGACGGCGGGTTGGCGAAGTATGACGGGCGACGCACGCAAGCCATCACCGCCGACGGATTGCCGCAGGGGCGCGTGCTGGCCTTGCGGCTCGACGCGGAAGGCGCGCTCTGGGTCGGCACGGAAGCGGGCGCGACCAGACTCGTCGGCGGCGAGTTTCGCCCCGTCCTCGAAACCGCGGGGCAGGCGATTACGGCCATCATCGCGCCGGAGCGCGGGCGCGTCGTGCTGGCCAGCGAGCAGGGCTTGATTTTCGATTGTAGGACAAACGACGCGCGCGCTCTCACGGTCAGAGCGTTGCCCGAACAGCCGCTCACGAGCGTTGACGTTGAACGGCCCGGACGCCTCCGACTGACGAGCCTCGCCGTCCATGATGGAACGCTCTACGCGGGCACGCGCAGCCGTGGCCTGCTGGCCTTCAACGGCGAGGGCGAAGTCAAAGAGATTATCAGCAAGCCGCGCGCTTACTTCGTCGAAGCGATGGAGGTGGACGCGCGCGGCCATCTCTGGCACGGAGCAAGGGCGCGCAACGACGACAGCGGACTCTATGAAGCGACAGAGCCATGGCATCCCGTCAAGATGGGCGCGAATCTCGGAACGGTGACGACCCTGCGCGCCGGAGCCGACCAGGACCTCTGGGTCGGCACGGACGGGCGCGGCGCGCTGCGCTACAAAAACTCGAACCTCGTCGAACGCTTCACCTTTGAAGGCACCGCCGGAGGCTTGCGCTCCGACCACGTTTATTCCATCTTCGTTGATAACGAAGAGGTCGTCTGGTTCGGCACAGACCGCGGCGTCTGTCGCTACGACCCGCACGGCCCGCACAACGAAAAAGTCTCCGACAACGGTGAGAGTAATTTCGTCCGCACGCTTTACAGGACGACGGACGGGCGCGTCCTCTGCGGCACGAATCGCGGCCTCTTCAGCTACGACACGGCGAGCGCTGCGTGGCAGCCCGTCGAGATGCTGGCGCAGAAGACTGTCTATGCCGTCAGCGAAGAAAGGGACGGGCGGCTGCTCGTCGGAACCGCCGGTGGAATTTATGTGAGCCAACGCAGCGTGCGCGAGTTTGACGCGAAGCTGCCCTTCACGCGCGTCGAAACCGGGGAGGAAGAGACGGACGGCCCCGGCAGCATCCGCGCCATCGCGCGCTTTCAGGGCGCGACCTACATCGCCACTTACGGGCGCGGCGTCGAACGACTCGACGGCACGCGCCGCACGCTCATCTGGCCCACAGACGACACGGACGCCAGCCAGCGCGAAGTCATCAGCCTGCATGCAGACGGCGATGAGCGTCTCTGCATCGGCACGGTCAGCGCCGGAGTCTTTCTCCTGCAAGGCGGGCAGACGCGGCCCCGGCCTGAGTTAGATAAACTACGCGGCAGCGCCGTCCGAGACTTTGCCACGAGCAGCGACGGCTGGCTCTGGCTGGCGACTTCGCGCGGGTTGTACGTCTATCGCGCTGGCGAGTTGAGCCTCGCCGTGCCGGACCTGGACGCGCGCGCCGTGGTCGCGTTGCGCGGCGCGGGCCACTCGACGGAGGCCTGGTGCGCGACCGCAGGCGGCGGCCTCGTCAAGGTCGCGCTCGACCCGCAACTCGGCGTCATCATCTCGCGCCTCGACGCCGAACAGGGCTTGCCTTCGCAGAGCGTCTTCGCCGTCTTGCCCACGGGCGCGGAAGACGCGGGCGACGCCTTGTTGATTGGCACGAATCGCGGCGTCTCACGCTATGAACCGGGACACAATCCCGCGACGCTTCAGCCGACGCGCATCATCAGCAAGCGCATTCATCAGCTTGAAGAGTTGCGCAGCGGCCTGCAACTGGAATATCCGCAGAACAGTTTAGTCCTCGATGTCGTGGCGATGAGCAGCCGCACCTTTCCCGAACAATTTCAATATGCCTTTCAGCTTTACGACGGCGCGGGCCGCGTCATCAAGCAGAAGTTTTCCAACGACGCGCAGTTTACGATGGAGGGATTGCGACCGGGCCGTTATCGCGTTGTGACGCGCGCCTTCACGCGCGACTTGATTCAGTCCGTCCCGCTTCAGTTTGACTTCAACGTCGCCAGCGCGCCGTTCCCCTGGACGACGACTGCTCTGTCCGTGCTGCTCGCGCTCTCGCTCGTCGCGCTCTGGTGGGGCTACTTGCAGAATCGTCGCCTCGCGCGCACAGGCTCTATGCTGAGCCGCGCCATCAGCCAACTCGCGGACGCGCGCCTCCAACTCGCCAACGAAACAGAGGCCGAGCGCCGTCGCATCGCGCGCGATTTACACGACCAAACGCTGGCCGACCTGCGCCACCTCCTGCTGCTCACAGACCAGTTGCCCGCGAGCGGCCAGCAGCAGCCGCAACAGAGCGGCCAAGCCCCCGTCGAGCCATCGCTCTTTCGCCGCGAGATTGAATCCATCTCGAAAGAGATACGGCGCATCTGCGAAGACTTAAGCCCGTCTGTTCTGGAGAACGTCGGGCTGACGGCGGCGCTCGAATGGGCCATCAGCAACGCGGTGGCGCACGCCGCGCCCGAAGTCAAGTTTGAGTATGCTTTCTCGTGCGAAGAGAATCTCGAAGAGCGATTGACGCTTGCTCCCGCCACGCAGATGCAGATTTATCGCATCGCGCAGGAAGCCATCAGCAACATCTGCCGCCACGCCGCCGCCACGCGCGTCGAACTCAGCGTTATGAGCGGCACGGACGAGAGCTTCATCTTCAGGATTGAGGACAACGGGAAGGAGTTTGAGCCGCGCGAGCGCAAGCGCAAAGGCGGTCGCGGTCTGGCCAACATGCGCGCCCGCGCCAGTCTCATCGAAGCCGAAGTCGCATGGCGCAAACGCGACGGCGGCGGAACCGTCTTTACTCTACGCAAGGCCAACGCCGTCAGAAAAGCGAGCGCGACCGCTGCTGCTGCTCCGGCTGCGACGACGGAGGAGGAATCGCTTCGTTCAAGTTAGATTCCCGTCGTCCACGTTTTACGCCGAGCGACCGCGCAGTTGAACTTCAACAGCGTGATGAAGAGGAGCGCTGTTTTCATCGCTCGTCAAATTCGTTCCATCAACTCGATGCGGTTGCCGAAGGGGTCGAAGAAGGAGAAGCGCTTTAAGCCTTCCACGGGAATCTCTTCCTTGATTTCAATCTGCTGCTGCCGGAAATAATCTCTGATGTCGTCGAGCGCTTCGACCTCAAAGGCCGGATGACGTTTCGACCTGGCGGCTGCGTCTTCGACGCCGATGTGCAGTTGAATGTCCGCGACCTGAAACCACAAGCCGCCGTTGGCCCGCAGGGGCGCAGGCTTTTCTAGCTCGTCAAAGCCGAGCACGCGCCCGTAAAAATCGCGCGCCCGCGCTTCCTCGCCCAACGGGATACAAAGCTGAACGTGGTCTAATCGTTTAATGTGAATTCGCATCGAAAGATTCCCCCGCGCATCTTTAAAGTGTCGGCGCGCGAAGCCGAACGGCGCGCGCGCTTGAAGCAGAGTATAGAACAAAACGAGGCGCGACGGCTGCCCGCGACGCTCTCCGATATTTCGGCCAAGCCTTCGCGTTTCGTCCACAATTTCAGACGAAGTTCTAATTTACGCAGCAACACGCCCGATGCTTTGTGCTCACATAAGAAATCACTTGAAGGCTCAACGGCTGAGAAACTGCTCGACGTAGCCGCGCAGTTCCTTGATGGACGAATCGGCGATGACGCGATAGACGCGCGGCTGGCAGCCTGCGGGCAGTTGGCCGGCGGTCAGCGCGTCTGTGATGACGAACGCGCTGGCGCGCAGTCCCTTCGCCCAATCGGGCTGGCGCGCGTCGCGGAAACTCAAGGCGGCGGGGTCAAGACCGGCGGCGGTCAGAATCGTGTGCGACCAGCGCAGGAACTCCGGCCAGCGCGAGACGACCGCGACCAGAGCGTCGGGCGGCGGAGCCTCCGCGCTCTTCAAAGAGTCGGCCACAGAGCGCGTGTGCAGCAGCAGGCAGTTGGCGTCAAACGGCAGGGCCGCGCGCACGCTCTCCGCTTGAGTGTAGAGCGCGACCGGAGCCGCCATTGCGAGGACAGCAGAGCGGGCGCACTCTTCGACGCTCGCGCCCGCCACACGAAAGCCGGTCGCTTCCTTAATCTCGGCCATCAGGATGCGGCGCAGTTCGGCGTCGGGTTCGATGACGAGGAAGTGGTCTGGCGGTTCAAGTTCGAGCCAGTGTTTGACGCGCCCCTGAATCTCTATGAGCGAGAAGCCGCGGTCGCGCGCCGTCCGCAGGAAGGAAGAGATTAAGCCGTCGAGTTCGAGGCCGGGCGCGAGCGTTTGGCTCTCTGGATTGTGCGCGCGAACGTAAACGCCGCTGCCCTTGCGAAACTCGACCCAACCGCGCCCCGCCAGATGACGATAAGCCGCGCTGACGGTGTTGGAATGAATGCCGAAACGACGAGCCAATTCGCGCGTGCTCGGCAATTTTTGTCCCGGCTGCAAATCGTTGCTGACGACGCCCGCGATAATCTGCGACACGAGTTGCTCGCGCACAGGCACATCGCTATTTTTCGAGAGCCAGATTCTCATCGCTCAAAGTTTCAGGCTTCAAGCTTCAAGCATCAGGTTTCAGGCTCGCGCGCTTTAACTTGAAACCTTGAGCCTTGAAGCTGAAGCTTGAAACCCAATCAAGTTTTGCGCCCGCCGTAAATGGCGTGGCCCGCCTTGAGCCAGTAGGCGTCAACGTCCTCGAAGCCCGCTTGCTCCAACCATCGCAGATGATGAAAGAGGGGCGAAGGCTTATCGTATGCGTCTGGAAACTCGTAGTAGTTCCAGTGCTCGCGGCGGAAGAAGTCGAAGGCGTCAAGGTTGCCGTCCAACTCTTGAGCGCGAGCGCGGACGGCTTCGTCCCACATGCGCGCGGCGACCATCGTGGCGGCGCTTGAGACGGGCTGAATCAAGTCGGCAATCAGGAGCGCGCCGCCCGCAGAGAGCATGGCGTGAGCGTCGCTGTAGAGTTGCTGCTTTTCCTCCGCGTCCAGATGATGAACGGCCAGCGATGAGACGATGGCTTGCAGCGGCAAGGCGGGCGCGCGCCATTCGCGCTCGCGCAAATCGAACCGGCGCGGAACGAAGCGTTCGCCGTATCGCGCCAGGCGTTGCCGCGCGTGTTGCAGCATCCCGGTCGAGCCGTCGAAGCCGTGGACGACGCAAGCCGGGAAACGTTCCAGCAGCGCGGCGGCCAGCAAGCCTTCGCCGCAACAAAGTTCGAGGATGTGAAACGACTCGTCGCGCGGCGGAATCAAATCGCAGATGACGCCGATTTGCTGCTCGCGCTCAGGCACAAAGTAGCGACCGTAATCTATGAAGAGCTTTGAACTCTCCTCATTCCATTCGGCCCACATGCTCGCTTCCGGCTCTGACATTCAATGCACCTCGCAGAAGACAAGACGAGTTCAATTTAACTGCCTGAAGAAATCGTTGAGCTTGCGTTCGTCAAGTTGACCATTGGAGCGCACACCGCTGCACACGTCTAGGCCGAACGGGCCGACTCGCTCAACCGCCTCGCGCACGTTCCCGGCGCGCAAGCCTCCGGCCAGAAAGAGCGGGACGCCCACGCGTTCACGAATCCGCGCGCTGACGGCCCAATCGTGCGCGCGGCCCGTGCCGCCGAGTTCCTTAACCGGCAAAGCTTGATTGCCAGAATCCAACAACAGCGCGTCCACCTGCGAAGCGACGGCCAAGGCTTCGTCCAACGCTTCTTCGCCCCGGACGTGTATGACCTGCACAAGAGCGATGCCTGACAGAGCCTCGCGCAAGCGCGCGTAGTCGCCATGCGCCAGCCGGTCGCAAAGCTGAATCGTGTTCGTCCGGCAGCGTTGTTGTTGCGCGATGATTGATTCGGCGTCCTGCCTGCACGTCAACAGAAAGGAGGCGACCGCAGGCGGGACGACGGCGGCAATCCGCGCGATTAAATCTTCAGGGATGACGCCCGGCCCGCTCGGCATCTCGGAGACAAGGCCGAGGGCCGACGCGCCGTAACTCACGGCCAGCCGCGCTTCCTCCGCGCTGCCGATGCAACAAATCTTGACTCGCGGTTTCGCGGTTGCCAGCATCCCTTTTAGTTTATCTCACGGCTCGCTCAAACAATACTCCGGCGCGGCTGCCTGCGAGTTGACAATGGCTGCGCGCCGTTGTCGCCCGCACGGTTCTATGATACACAAGACGGCACACAGCAAGATTATCAAGCGGCGCGAGGCGCGCGGCGCCAGCCAACTTTCGCGGGGGTTTCAATTTAGTTTATGACTGCGACCTCGAACATCGAATCCGTGCTTCACGAAGAGCGCGTCTTTCATCCGCCCGCCGAATTTAGCGCGGGCGCTCGCATCAATTCGATGGAGGAACTGGAACGATTGCGCGCCGAGGCTCACGCCGCGCCCGAAGCCTTCTGGGCGCGCATGGCCGAAGCGGAGCTACACTGGTTCAAGAAGTGGGACACGGTATTGGAATGGGAAGAGCCGCACGCGCGCTGGTTCACGGGCGGCAAGCTCAACATCTCTTACAACTGCCTCGACCGCCACCTGCTCACATGGCGACGCAACAAAGCCGCGCTCATCTGGGAAGGCGAACCCGGCGAACAGCGCACGCTGACCTACAATCAACTGCACGCGGAGGTCTGCCGCTTCAGCAATGTCCTCAAGCGCATGGGCATCGAAGCGGGCGACCGCGTTGCGCTCTACATGCCGCTCGTGCCTGAGCTTGCGATTGCGATGTTGGCCTGCGCTCGCATCGGCGCGACACACTCGGTCATCTTCGGCGGCTTTTCCTCCGCCGCGCTCGTTGACCGCATCAACGACGCCGGTTGCAAGCTGGTGGTGACGGCAGACGGCGGCTACAGGCGCGGCGGCGAAGTCAAGCTCAAGCCCGCCGTTGACGAAGCCCTCAAGGCGACGCCCTCGATTGAGAACTGCGTCGTCGTGCGGCGCACGGGCACGCCTGTTCACATGGAAAGCGGGCGCGACCACTGGTGGCACGAGTTGATGTTGACGGTTGACGCCAACGCGCCCGCCGCCGAGCTTGACAGCGAGCACCCGCTCTATATTCTTTACACTTCCGGCACGACGGGTAAGCCCAAAGGCATCCTCCATACGACCGCCGGTTATCTGCTGCAAACGCACTTGACGACCAAGTGGATTTTCGATCTTCGAGACGAAGACACGTACTGGTGCACGGCTGACATCGGTTGGGTGACGGGCCACTCTTACGTCGTCTACGGGCCGCTCTCGAACGGCGCGACCGTGCTCATGTACGAAGGAGCGCCGAATCATCCTGAGCCCGACCGCTTCTGGTCAATCATCGAGCGTCATCGCGTCAACATTCTCTACACCGCTCCGACCGCCATCCGCGCCTTCATCAAGTGGGGCGAGCAATGGCCGCTCAAGCACGACCTGTCATCCCTGCGCCTGCTCGGCTCGGTCGGCGAACCGATTAACCCGGAGGCCTGGATGTGGTATCACAAAGTCATCGGCAAAGAGCGTTGCCCGATTGTCGATACATGGTGGCAGACGGAGACGGGCGCGATGATGATTAGCCCGCTGCCGGGAGCGACGCCGACCAAGCCCGGCTCGGCCACGCAACCGCTGCCCGGCATCGAGATGGACGTGATGACCAAAAGCGGCGAAGCGGTCGGCGCGGGCGAAGGCGGCTATCTCATCATCAAGCGGCCCTGGCCTGCGATGCTGCGCACGATTTGGAACGACGACGAACGCTATCGCCAGCAATACTGGTCGGAGATTCCCGGCGTCTACTTCGCGGGCGACGGGGCGCGGCGCGATTCGGATGGCTACTTCTGGATAATGGGGCGCGTTGATGATGTGATTAACGTGAGCGGCCATCGTCTCGGCACAGCCGAAGTCGAGAGCGCGCTCGTCTCGCACGAAGCCGTGGCGGAGGCGGCGGTCGTCGCGCGGCCCGACGAAATCAAAGGCTCTAGTATCGTCGCCTTCGTCACGCTCGAAGGCGCGCACGCGGCGTCAAACGATTTGAAGGAAGAGTTGCGCCGCCACGTCACGCGCGAAATCGGCGCGCTCGCACGCCCCGACGAGATACGCTTTTCCGACCAGTTGCCGAAAACGCGCTCCGGCAAAATCATGCGCCGGTTGCTGCGCGAAATCGCCACCGGCGGCGTGGTCGCAGGCGATGTGACCACCCTTGAAGACTTCTCCGTTCTGGATAAGCTGCGCGCGGAGGAAGAGTAAGAGCAGTTAAGAGCAGTGACGAGCAGCAAGCAGCAAGTGACGAGCAAGCAGAAAAACAATAATGAGTGATGAGTGCTGAGCAGTGAGCAATGCGTGATGAGTGATGAGCAAAAGTGTCTCGTCGCTTATCGCGCGCCATTCATCGCTTGCCATTCATCGCTCATCGTTCATCACTCGTCACTTGTATTAACTTGTCACTCGTCACTTGTCACTTGTCACTGTACTTGAGAAAGGAAGAAGGTTATGGCCCGACATATAGTGGTTGAGAATCGCACGGGGACGCGTTATATGGCATCGCTGCCGGTGCGCGCCGAGTGGGACGACGAGCAGGCCGGACATATCGTGGCCGAAGGCACGACGGAGAACGTCGGCCCCGAAGGCGTGCTGATACATTTGCAGCGATTGCTGCCAAGCGTCGGCAGCCGCGTGAGCCTTGAGGTGGTGGCCGAAGAGGGACACAAGCTGCAAGTCGTCACGGAAGTCCTGCGGCTTGAGCGCAACGCGGCGCATCCGCTGGCCGCGCTCCAACTGCTCGATGCGACGGACGAATGGCGCGGGCTGGTCTGGGAACCCGCCGCCCCGCGCGTCGCTCAGCCCGCGGTTGAAGAAGACGACGAGGCCGCGCCCGACGATGACGAGACTGAACACTGAACGGCGGCGGCCACGGCCTCGCGGCCCAAAAGAGATGCTTGCGACCGGGGCGACCGGGCGAAGCTGTTCGCCGCCGTGCCTTTGTGAGGACTGAATGAGCGAGCAGGAAATGATGAACGAGGCAGCGGAATCTGCCGCCGTGGCCGCCACCAGAGCTTCGGGGCCGCAGACGCGCGCCATCCTGCGCGTGGTCTGGATTACGCTCGCGGCGTTGATTGCCGTGCTCGTCGCGTGGTGGGTTTTGAAAGCCCTGACGAGCGTGCTGCTGATTCTCGTGCTGGCCATCTTCTTCGCTTATCTAATCGCGCCGCTCGTCGAGTTTGTGCAACGTCCCATGCGCCTGCGCGGGCGCGAGCATGTGATGCCGCGCGCGGCGGCCATCGGCATCGTCTATCTGTTTCTCTTCGGCTCAATCGGCATCGGCCTGCGATTGCTGATTCCGAAAATCGGCACTCAAATCACGGAATTTGCGGGAGCCGCGCCGAAGTATCTTGAGTCGGCGAAAGAGCGCTCGAAGAGTTTGAAGAAGCTGTATGACGACTATCAGATTCCGGTGGGGATTCGTGACCGCATTGACAAGGGAGCGGAGAGTCTGGCGGTCGCGGTCGGGCAATACACCACGGAGAACCTGTGGAACATTATTTATGAGACGGTCAGCACTCTTCCGTTTCTCATCCTGATTCCGATTCTCGCATTCTTTCTCTTGAAGGACGCCGACAGCTTCCGGCGCTCGGCTTTGCAAATGCTGCCGAGCGGTCGCTGGCGCTGGCGCGGCGACGAGTTCTTTCAGGACGTTAACTCGACGCTGGCCGCTTACATCCGCGCGCAGCTAATCGCCTGCTTGTTAATCGGCACGATTTGCACGCTCGGCTTTCTGGTGATTGGCGTTCAATACGCGCTGCTGCTCGGACTCATCGCGGGCATCCTTGAATTTATCCCGCTCGTCGGGCCGCTGGTCGTCGCCGTGCTGGCGACGGCGATTGCCAGCCTCACCTTTTACCCTTCGTTCAAGCAAGCCGTCATAGTAGTCTTGTTCCTCGGCATCCTGCGCATCATTCACGACTATGTTGTCTACCCGCGCATCATCGGGCAGGGCGTGCACCTGCATCCGCTGGCGGTGATTCTGGCGATTCTGAGCGGGGCGGAGATAGCGGGCGTGGCGGGCATCTTCCTCGCCATTCCGGTCATCGCCATCGCTACCGTCAGCTATCGCCACCTGCTCGAACACAAAGGCAGCGAAGGACTCGTCGCGGAGATTCTCAAACCGCCCGCGCCGGAACTGCCCGCCGCGCCCGCCGCTGCCACCATCGAGGCCGCGCCCGCAGAGCCGGAGACTAAGACCAACAAGCAGCAAACACACCCGACCGCCGACACCACGCCCGAACAAATGGTGCGCGCCCGCCCAGACCTCACGACCGGCGAACTCAGATTAAAGGGACACGAATAAATCAGTCCAAAGTCCAAAGTCCAAGGTCAGAGAGCTAAGTTCTTGACCTTGGACTTTGGACCTTGTACTTTTATTTTCCTTGAAAGATGGGCGGGCGTTTTTCGAGGAAGGCGCGTGTGCCTTCGCGCATGTCGGCGGTTGAGAAGAGACGGCTGAAGAGTTCTGCTTCCAGCTTCAAGCCTTCTGCGAGCGGCAAGTCTTGCCCGCGTGTGACGGCTTCAAGGCAGGCGCGGATGGCGAGCGGCGCGAGTTGGCCGATAGCACGAGCGAGTTCTTCGGCTTCCGCCGAAACTTGCTCCACTGCCACGACCGCGTTGACGAGGCCGAGGCTCAAAGCTTCCTCCGCCGTCAACTTTCCATTCGCCAGCATCAACTCGAAAGCGCGAGCGCGGCCCACGGCCCGCCGCAATCGCTGCGTTCCGCCGTAAGCCGGAATCACGCCGAGCTTCGTCTCCGGCAAACTGAAACTGGCATCCGCTCCCGCCACGCGCAGATGACACGCGAGAGCTAACTCCAGGCCGCCGCCAGCCGCCAAGCCACGCACGGCGGCGACGACCGGCACGCCGCAATGCTCAACAAGCGCGCAGACCGCCTGACCCCGCAGCGCAGCATCCCTCGCGCCCTCCGCATCAAGCGCGCTCAACTCTTCGATGTCCGTTCCGGCGCAGAACGCTTCGCCATCGCCGCTCAGGATAACGACGCGCAGGTCGCGGCGCGCGGCAATGGCCTCGAAGAGTTCGGCCAGCCGCTCAAGCATCACGCGCGTCAAGGCGTTGCGCTTCGACGGGCGATTGAGCCGCACGCGAGCGGTCGCGCCGTTTGTCTCGAAGATGATTGAATCTGCTGCGCTCAAATTTTCGCGGCCTGACGATGACGGCGCGCATCGTTTATGTTAGACGAGCTTCATCGGCGTCGGGTTCTTCGGGTCTGTGGTGTAATCGTAGAAGCCGCGCCCCGATTTGCGCCCGTAGAGTCCGGCCAGCACCATGCGTTTTAGCAGCGGCGGCGGGGCAAAGCGTTTTTCCCGAAACTCGTTGAACATGATTTCGGCGATGTAATAGGTCGTGTCCAGCCCGACGAAATCGCCGAGCGTGAACGGCCCCATCGGATAACCGCAGCCGAGCTTCATCGCGTTGTCAATGTCAACGATTGAGCCGACGCCTTCTTCCAGAGCGCGCACGGCGTCGAGCATGTAAGGGACGAGCAGACGATTGACGATGAAGCCCGTCTTGTCGCTCGTCCGCACAGTCGTCTTGCCGAGTCGCTGGCCGAACGCGACGGCCTCTTCGTAAACGCTCTCGTCCGTCAAAATCGTGCGCACCACTTCGACCAGCTTCATCAACGGCACGGGATTGAAGAAGTGCATCCCGATGAAGCGTTGCTGTCGCGCAGACGAAGTGGCCGTCATCATCTCCGTAATCGAGATGGAAGACGTGTTGGAAGCGAAGACTGTCTCCGGCTTGCAGATTTCGTCCAACTCTTTGTAGGTCGCGCGCTTGATGTCAAGATTTTCGATGATGGCTTCGATGATGATGTCGCAATCGCGCAGGTCTTCGAGCGCGGTCGTCCCCGTCAGGCGAGCGCGCGTCTGCTGTTGCTGCTCGCTCGTGATAGTTCCCTTTTCGGCAAACTTCGCCAGCGATTTTTCGATGCCGCCGAAGCCCTTCTCGTATAACTCCGCGGACACTTCGCGGACGATAGTTTCAAAGCCGGCGGCGGCGGCGGTCTGCGCGATGCCGGCGCCCATCAGGCCACAGCCGAGCACGCCAACCTTTTTGATTTCCATTCTACTCTCTCCTCGTTAGTCGCTCTTTTATCAAAGCGATGTTGTGAAATCCCAAATCTATTTTTTATCAGCCTGCTTGGTCGGCGTCGGCTGTTTTAAAAAGATGCCGTGCTGCTTGCCTTTGGTCTGAACCCACTGCTTGTACTTTTCCATCCATGAGAGGATGTCTGCGCTGAGAGCTTCACGTTGCTGGCGGTCGCGCTGGTTTTCGCGTTGCGAAAACTCCTGGGTCGCAAACTCATGCGCGCGGTTGAGCAAAGCTTTCAACTCGCCGCGCAGAACGTCAGACTCTTTATCCAACGATGGCGCGCTTTCCAACGCTTTAAGCGCGGGAGCAATGGCGCTCGCATCCCTGTCATTCACGGCGTTCAAGAACGCGTTCAACCCCTGCTCTACGGCTTTAAGAAAAACCGCTCCGTCGGGTTCACCTTTGTCAGTCGAGTCAATAGCCGACGAATCATTGGGCGATAGCGCAGTCGTTCGATAATGCAGCGCGACCATCGTGAAGCTGACGACGACCAGCAAGAGAGCCGCCGCTTGCAGGACGTGCCAGAAGACGGCGACGCTGGCGCGCTCGCCCGGTCGCTTGTAGCCGACGACTAAAGCAAGGGCCGCGCCCGCGATAAGTCCGCCCATGTGCGCCGCGTTGTCTATGACCGGAATCGTGAAGCCGATGAAGACGTTGAGCAAAATCGTCGGCAGCATGCCTGTGCCGAAGGCGCGCTTGAAGCCGTCGGGCAGTTCATGCCGGAACTTGATGCCGAAGACGAAGAGCACGCCGATTAAGCCGAAGAGCGCGCCCGAAGCTCCGACCGAAGCGATGTCTGCGTTCTTGAAGAGAAAGCGGCTCGCCATGTTCAGATGCATGCCGGGGCGCACCGTCAGGTAACTGCCGAGGACGCCCGCCACGCCCGTCAAGACCCAGAAGAAAACAAACTTGGCCGAGCCGTACAGACGCTCGACGTACGGCCCCAAGACCCACAGGCCGTACATGTTCATCAGCAGGTGTATGACGCCGCCGTGCAGAAAAATCGGCGTCACCAAACGCCACCACTGCCCCGCGTTAATGAGGGCGTTGGTCTTCGCGCCGAAGGCCACGAGCGCGGAGTTGAACAGAGAACTGTTTTCGCCGCCGCTCTGAAGATAGATGAGCAGGAAGACGAAGATGTTGGCGACGAGAAAGACGATGGTGAACGGCGCGGGCCGCGTCAGGATAGCGCGAGCAAAGCGCATCGTCTCGCGGTCGTAAACGGGGCGGCGCGACCTCGTGGTTGTCGGCTCCGGCGGCGCGGCTCCGCCCTGCGCCCCGCAGACCGCGCAATCAGTCTCGCCCGCGCCAATCAACGCGCCGCAGTTGCGGCACACGCTCGGACGCCCGGCAGACGGTGGCTGGTATGGCTGACTTTCCGACACAAGCTTAAGTGGAATCTTTCAAACCGGATTCTACAATGAAGATTGAGTAAAGCAGAAATCAGGACTCAGACGAGACGCGGGGACGCGGAGACGTGACGATGCAAGCGACACGTAGACAGTAAGACGCAGCGACGCGGCAATGTAAGCGACGCGGAGATGCGGAGACAGGACGAGACGACGTTCTCATGAATTTCATCAGTTCTTTTCCCCGCGTCTCCGCGTCCCCGTCTCCGCGCGTCCCCGCGTCTCCGCGTCGCCGTGTCCCGGCGTCTCATTCCGTCTCGTTCACTTAATCATGGCTTGGGCTTTAATCTCGTGGGGAGCGTTCGCGCTTGTTGTGAGTTCGACGGGCGCGCGCCAGTTGAGGGTTTTGATGCGGCAGACGCCTGTGTTGTCTTCGCGGCAGTAGAAGAGCGTGAGCGAGATGCGCAGGAGGAGAGAGCTTGCGCCAGCTTCGCCTGCGCGCAGCGCGAGCCGCAAAGGGAGTTGCGTGAGCTTTCCCGAATCAGCCGCGCCGCCCGATTTTGAAGCGAGCGTGAGACGCGCGCCGCCGTTCTCAATCGTGACCTTGTAGCGTTGCGGCGCCGAAGGATTCAGGTGATAGCCCGCGGGCAATTGCGCGTCAACGACGAGCGCGCCGTCGCTTCCTGCGCGCAGGGCTTGCGGAGCGAGCTTAATCTCTTCGGCGTTCGGCGCAAGAGTTTCGGTCGTCTCCGTCGCGGTGTTCGACGCGGGCGGCTGCAATCCTTTAATGATGAGCGTCGAGGTCTGCTTTGTTTGCAGGTCAACGACGCGGACGGCGTGGTTGTTCGTGTCTGCGATGTAGAGCTTGTCTGCGCCGACGCTCAGGCCGCCCGGCTCATAAAAACTCGCTTGCGCGCCGTCCGCCTGCCCCGGCTTTCCCGTGCCTAGAAAAGTTTTGACAGCCGAGTCCTTCGGGTCGAGCGTTTTGATTTTGTGATTGTAGGTATCGGCAATCAACACCTTGCCTTGATAAGCGACGAGGCCGAGCGGATGCTGCAAGCGCACGTCGTCGCCCGCGCCGTCCACGTCTCCAAACTCGAAGAGGTCGCCGCCCGCGAGCGTTGCGACTTCTCCTTTCTCAATATCAACGGCGCGAATGATGTTGGCTTCGCTGTCCGCGACATAAAGGCTGCGCCCGTCGCTCGCCAGTCCCGAAGGCTGCGCGAAGGCTGCGCCCGCTGGCGTTCCGTCCAACTGCGTCGTCGTCGGCCCTAAGAGCGCGCCGTCAATTCGTCCCTCGCGGCCCGAGCCTGCGAAGACGCCGATTTCTCCTTTGTCCAAATCGAGCTTCCAGATTTGATGCGGCCCGGCCATCGCTATGTAGAGAGCGCGCCCGACGAGTTGCAAATCCCAGGGCGAGTTGAGCGCGGTCGAGCGGGCCGCGCCCTGCGCATGATAGTCGCGCGACTGCCGGCCCGTGCCTGCGATGGTTTCGACGCTGCGCGCCTGCAAGTTGACGCGGCGCAGCAGATGATTCTCCGTGTCGGCGACGTAGAGAAATTCGCCGTCGGTCGCCATGCCTTGCGGGCGATAGAAAGTGGCGCGCTCGAAGGAGCCGTCGGCAGAGCCGCGCGCTCCCGTCCCGATGGTGTCGATGAGCGAGCCGTCGAGTTTGGTGACGACGATGCGATTATGGTTCGAGTCGGCGATGAAGAGACGGTCGCGCCTGGCGTCGGCCAAAACTTTGCCGGGAAAGGCGAGCGGCAAGTCTCCGACCTGCGCGCGTTCGAGCGCGAGCTTGAGCGGCTGCTCGTTCAACTCGCCGCGCGGGCGAAACTCCGCGATGAGTTTGGCGATGGCCGCGTCGAGCGTCTCATAGTTGCCTTCGCCTTCCGCCGTGCCGACGACGTAGCCCGCCGGGTCAATCAGGATTTGCGTCGGCCATGCGCGCACGGCATAAGCCTGCCAGATGCTAAAGTCCGCGTCGTTGACGACCGGATGCTCAATCTCGTAGCGCAGGATGATGCGGCGAATGTTGTCCGTCTCCTTCTCGTTGTCGAACTTGGCGGAATGAACGCCGATGACGACGAGTTGATTGCCGTATTTGGCTTCGAGCCGTTTGAGGTCCGGGATGATGTGGATGCAGTTGATGCAGCCGTACGTCCAGAAATCCAGCAGCACGACTTTGCCTTTGAGCGCGGCGATGGAGAGCGGCTTGTCCGTGTTGAGCCAGCCGCGCCCGCCCGTCAACTCCGGCGCGCGGACGCGCCCCTGATAACGTGCAGACATTGAATCACTGCCTTTCAAAAGTTGAGCGCCGTTGGTTTGCGCTCTCGCCGCCGCGCCGCCGGAGAGCGCGAGCGCAAGCCAGAGCGCGAGTGAAAATCTGAGCGGTCGTGTGTTAAGCATCTGCGAATCCCGGTTCCTGTCGTCTCGTCTCCTTAGAGCTTTGCCCCGACTAGTTACGTGGCGCGCTCAAGCGACGGATTTAGCTATCCATTCAACGGTCGAAATAGATAGACGAGTTTACCCGATTCCCGGCGATGATGCAGTCTGAGGCGATGCGTTGACACGCAGGATTCGTCATGTTAGAACCGCTCTTGTCCACCAAGGCTCTCACCTGCCAAAGCCCGCAGCAGCAGCGAGCACAGAAAGCGCGCTCGTCACTGTCGGCCCCGGCGGTCTTGAAGATTTCCGAAGCGGGCGCGTTTGCCCCTCGCTGCTCGCTGTCGCTAACGTTGGCCGCGTCCTGATAAAACTCGCTCGGCCCTGTCAATCATGAAGCGTTGTCAAACCTGCAATATCCTCGGCGGCGATAACCAGTCCGCGTGCTACTCGGACGGGCAACCGCTCGTCGAAGACCCGCTCGCCACGACGCTTCAGGAAGCCATCGGCGAAAAATATTCGCTCACGAAGTTAATCGGCAAAGGCGCGATGGGCGCCGTCTATCGCGCGCATCACCGCGACCTGGGCGACGTGGCCATCAAGGTCATGCTTGGCCACGGCGATAGTCAAACTCTCTCGGAGCGTTTCCTGCGCGAGGCCCGCGCGCTCAGAAAGCTTCGCCATCAAAACGCCGTGCTCATCTACGACCTTGACCGCTCGCCGACGGGCGTCACCTACATGGTGATGGAGATGGTCGCGGGCCGCTCGCTCGGCGAAGACTTGCGCGAGCGCAAGCGGCTCACGCTGGACGAAACGATGGAGGTCGCCGAAGCGGTCTGTAGCGCGCTGGCCGCCGCCCATGAACGCGGCATCATCCATCGTGACCTCAAGCCCGACAACATCCTGCGAGCCGAAGAGCAGGGACTCGACGGGCGCACGATTCGCGCGATTAAAATCGCGGACTTCGGCATCGTCAAGCAACGACCGACGGGCGACGAAGAAGGCTCCGGGGTACAGTTAACGAAGTTTGGCAAGCCCATCGGCACGCCCTTCTACATGTCGCCCGAACAATGGTTCGGCGACCTTTCAGGCATGGGCGCGCTCGACCATCGCGCGGACATCTACGCCCTCGGCTGCACGCTCTACGAACTGCTCTCCGGCCGCCCGCCCTTCGTCGGGCGCACGGCTTCAGAGATGCGCCGCCAGCATCTACACGACGAGCCGCCGTCGCTGCACAACGTTGCTTCGCATGTTCCCCTGCCCGTCAGCCGCGTCATCATGCGCTCGCTCGCCAAAGACCGCGACGAACGGCAGCAGACCGCCACGGAATTTTTTAACGAACTGCGCGCCGCCTACAACGAGAGCTTTCAAAGCACGGGCGAGAAGGTGGAAGCGCGGCTGCGTTCGACGCAGGAGGCTTGGCCGGACGAGCCTGCCGCCGAAGAGCCGCAAGCCATCCTGGTTGACACTGCGGAAGCCGTGCCGATGTTCACGGAGATAGCGCTGCCGATTGATTCCGGCCCGCCACCCGCCGACTCTGCGCCGCCGCCCGCAGAGCCTTTGCGCGAAGCGATGACAGCCGCGCTTTCATCATCCGTCGCCGCGCCTGACGCGCAAGAGTTATCCGCGCTCGACGCGCAAGAGCTACCGCAGCCGCCCACGGATTCCGGCGCGGTGTCCGAACAAACGCCGAGCTACAACTCGGTCGTCTCGCGCGCCAATCGTCCGCTTGAACACGAATTTCCGCACGCGCCTTCAGCCATCGGCACAAACTCGCGGCGCAGGCGCGTTCTCGTCATCGCCAGCGCGCTGCTGCTCGTCGGCTCCATCGTCGTCGTCGCCCTCGCCGTCTATCTTTATCGTCATCGCGCGCAGCCCTTTGCGACCGAGAACGTCTCGACGCCGCAAGTTCAGTTCAAGCCGCCGCAGTTGCCGATGAGCGCGCTCGCCGGAACGCTGGCCGTCAAGGCCGCGCCGGGCAGCGAAGTCTTCGTTGACGATGAACGCGCAGGCGCAACGGGAGCGGACGGGCTCTTGCAGTTGCAAACTCCAACCGGACAGCGCAGCGTGCGCGTCGCGGCGAAAAATTCGCGCCTCTGGATAAAGAACGACGCACGCGTCAGGGCGAACCAGAAGACTACGCTGACAGCCGCGCGCGAACGCCCGGTCGAAGTCGCGGAAGCGACCGAAGAGGAACATGAGCAACGCGCCGACGAAGCTTACAGGAAGAAGGACTACGACACAGCCGAAGCTGAATATCGTGAGTTGCTGAAGCTCGCCCCGAACAACGCCGCGACGCACGCGCGGCTCGCCGTCGTGCTGAACCAGCAGCAACGCTATGCGGAAGCCATAGATGAAGCGGCGGCGGCCACGCGGCTCGACCCGAATGACGCGGACACGCGCGCCGCTCTCGTCAGGCTTTACTTGCTGAAGTGGCGCGACGCCGAAGCCGAAGCGACCGCGCGCCAATTGCTCAAGCTCATGCCGAACGACGCGCAAGCTCATTACCTGCTGGCCCGTGTGTTGTCGCGCGATTCCGGCAAACTCGATGAAGCATTGAGCGAGATAGAAGTCGCGCTCAAGAGCAAAGAGACGCCGCAGTTTTTAGAGACGAAAGCATATGTGTTGCTGTCGCAAGGCTCGCGCGAAGAGGCTTTGAGAGTCGCGCGCCGCGCCGCAGAGTTAGAGCGCGGCAAAACGTCTTACGCGCGCGCCGCTCTGGCCGTCGTCCTCTTTCGCATGGAGCGCGTGGACGAAGCCGTCGCCATCTACCGCGAGCTTCGGCAGGCGGACAAGACAGACCGCTATGGCGACAGCAAATGGCTCGAACTGCAACGCGCCTACAGCCGCCCCGTGCTCGAAACTCTCGCCGCGCTGATTGCGCGAACGAATTAGCAGTTGTTAATAATCTTCGTTCAGTCGTTCGCATTCATCCACGGCGAACGACGGACGACAGACAAGCTGGCGCATTTTAATCATGACGAAGCGAGCGACAAATTCAGAGCCGGCGGAGCGCGAGCGGCTCGAAGTGTTCATTGTGCGGGCTGGCGAGCGTTGGCTCGGGTTAGCGGCGGAAGAAGTCGCGGGCGTCGAGCGAGGCCGTCAGCCGACGCCTCTGCCGCATGCTCCGGCGGCGTTGTTGGGAGTCGTCAGCGTGCGCGGTCGCATCCTGACGCTTCTCGACCCGCTCGCGCTGCTCGGCGAGCGAAGCGCGGAGACAACCGGTAACGCGAGGCCCGCTTTCATCCTCGCCCTGCGCGGCCAGGAGCAACTCGCGCTCGCCGTCGAGAGCGAAGAACGATTGCGCGAAATCTTCGTTGACGAAATCGCGCCGCCCAACGGCACGGAAGCAAAGATTGCGCGCGGGACGTTTCAGGACGACGGCGCGAGCGTCACTCTTCTGGATGCGACGCGCCTCTTCGCGGCGGCAGTCGAAGGGATGGAGCCGCGACGACGTAAGCGAGCCTTGACGGACGAGAGATGAGATGTCTTTGAGAGATAAGCTGTTTTTGAGAGATGAGATGTCTTTGAGTTAAAGCGGCGGCGCGAGCGCGAGCCACGGGCGCGACGGCGTTCGTCAGCAGTTCGTGGCGGAGTTTGTTTACGGCGGGTGGCGCGCGTCAGTTCCGTCGCGGGCGCTTGAACGTCGAGCGGCCGTTTTCGCCTCACGCTGCGGATGTTAAGATAGATGCGCAGCGAATTTTTTGACGGTCAAGCGGAAGCAATGCACGAGCAATCATTCAGGACGTTGGAATACACGGAATTGCGCGCGCTGGTCAGGCGCGGGGCGCAGACGATGATGGGGCGGGCGCGCGTTGAAAGGCTCGCGCCGCTCGATGACCGCGCAGCCTTGCGGCGCGAGTTGCAGGCCATCGAAGAAGCGGTCGAGTTGCGACGACGACAGGGCAGCCTTTGGTCTTTCTCGGAGTTGAGCGACCCGTCGGACGCGCTCGCCTTGTTGCGCATCGAAGGCGCGTCGCTCGAACCGCTCGTCATTCTCGAAATGGCGCGGCTGTGCGAGCAAGCGCTTTCCGCACGCGCGTTGATTATGACGGAGCGCGAGGCTTGCCCGGCGTTGTGGCAAACAGTCGAAGGCTTGCCGCGCGAGTTGCAGAGCATGGCGGCGCGCGTCTCCGTCAAGATTCTGCCGAGCGGCGAGTTGGACGACCGCGCCAGCCCGGAGTTAGCGCGCATACGCCATGAGATAACGCGGCTGCGCTCGCAGATTACGCGCACGCTCGAAGGCTTGATGCGTCGCTCCGAGGCTGCGATTCAAGACGAGTTGGTGACGGTCAGAAACGACCGCTTCGTGATTCCGGTTAAGACAGACCATCGCGGGCGAGTCGGCGGCGTCGCGCATGGTTTCTCTTCGAGCGGCGCGACCGTCTTCGTCGAACCGCTGGAAACCATTGACGCCAACAACGAACTGCAATCCCTGCGCGAGACGGAAGAGCGCGAGATAGCGCGGATTCTCTTCACGTTGACGGAAGAGTTGCGCCGCGAATTGCCGGGCCTTGAGATGGCCGCGCGCGCCGTCGCGGAGCTTGACTTCATCACGACCAAGGTCGCGTTCTATAGAACGTTCAAATGCGTCGTGCCGTTGATTGACGACGAGGGCGCGCTTGAACTGAAGAGCGCGCGTCATCCGCTGCTCGAAGAAAATTTGCGAGCGACGGGCGGCGCGGTCGTGCCAGTCTCTTTCAAGCTCGACGCGGCGCATCCTGTGATGGTCATTTCGGGCGCGAACGCGGGCGGCAAAACCGTCGTCCTCAAGACCGCCGGACTGCTCTCCCTGATGGCTCTCTCAGGCTTGCCCGTGCCTGCGCTCGAAGCGCGCATTCCCTTCTACGCTTCCGTGCTCGCAGACATCGGCGACCAGCAATCTCTGGCCGCCAACCTCTCGACCTTCACGGCGCACGTCGCCAACATCTCCGCCATGATTGCCGTCTGCGAAGCGCCAGCCCTCGTGCTGCTCGATGAAGTCGGGACAGGCACAGACCCGGAGGAAGGCTCCGCGCTCGGCGTCGCCGTCGTAGACCACTTTCGCAACGCCTGCGGCGCGCATGTGCTGGCGACGACGCACTACAGCGGCTTGAAGATGTACGCCGCCAACGAAGAGGCTGTCATCAACGCCAGCGTCGAATTTGACGAGAAGACTTTGCGGCCGACCTATCGCTTGCTCGTGGGGCTGGCCGGAGCTTCGTCGGGCATCGAGATTGCGCGCCGCTTCGGCTTTCCGCAGGAGATAGTTCAAGCCGCAGCCGAACACGTCAGCACATCTTCGCGCGACGCCGCCGAGTATCTCAGACGCATCAAGCGCGAAGCCGAAGACGCCGAGAATCTGCGTCGCGCTCTTGAAGAAGAACGCGCGGCGGTCGCCGAAAAATACAGCGCGCTCGACGTTGAAGCGAGGCGGCGCGAGCGCGAGCGTCAAGCCGAGTTTGAGCGCGAACTGCTCTCGGCCATCGAAGAGTTTGAGAAACGCTCGCGCGAGTTGGTCGCAAAGATTGAAGACCGCGCCGAACGCGCGCGCGTCGAACGTGAAGCCAGAGCGCGCGCAGCCGAACTCAAACGCGAAGCCCAAACGGCGGCCCGCGCCGCCACTTCAGCCGCCGCCGGACAGTCTAGAGCGCGCAGTAGCGGCGGCGGCAACAGCGGCGTTCGCATCGTCCGCGACGGGCGCATCGTCGAAGCCGAACAGACAAACGCAGCGGAAGAGCCTGCGGTGCGGCTTGCTCCGGCGCGCGACATACGCAAGGGCGACCGCGTGCGCCTGCGCTCCTTCGGCTCCGTCGGCATCGTGGACAAGATTAGCGGCGACGAGGCGGAAGTGCGCGTCAAGTCGCTGCGCTTCCGCGAGAAACTTTCAAACCTCGACCTCGTTGAAGACGCCCCGGCGCAGCAGCAGCCCGCAGGACGCGGCGAACGCCTCCGAGCGCAAGCCGCGCGCTCGACCGAAGTCAACCTCCGCGCCCCGGCGGACGATGCCCGCGCCGAAATCAATCTCATCGGTCGCACGACGGACGAAGCCGTTGACGAAGCGGACAAGTTTTTAGACGAAGCTTTCCTCAACAGCCTCCAACACGTTCGCATCATCCACGGCCACGGCACGGGCGCGCTGCGCCGCGCCATCGCAGATTTCCTGCGCAACCATCCGCACGTCGCGCGCTTCGCTCAAGCTCCCTCCGATCAGGGCGGCGCGGGCGCGACCATCGTCGAGTTGAAACAATAAACGATGCGCTTTCCACAAACATTCATTGACGACCTACGGCGGCAGGCTGACATCGTGCGCGTCATACAGGATTACGTCAGCCTGAAGAAGAAGGGCGCGAACTGGATGGCGTGCTGCCCGTTTCATCAGGAGAAGACGCCGAGCTTTTCCGTCAACCCGGCGAAGGAGATTTACTATTGCTTCGGCTGCGGCAAGGGCGGCAGCGTCTTTAGCTTCGTGATGGAGATTGAGCGCGTCACGTTTCCAGAGGCCATCAAGATTGTCGCGGAGAAGGCAAGCGTGCCGCTGCCCGTGATGGAGAACGACCAGAAGTTTGAGGCGCGGCGGCGTGATGCGGATGAGATAGTCGAGTTAAATTCATGGGCGCTTGAGTGGTGGGAAGCGCAGCTTGATGAAGGCACGACGGGCGCGAGCGCGGCGCGTGAGTATCTTGAAAAACGAGAGATTAAGGATGAGACGCGCAGGGCTTTTCGTCTCGGCTATGCGCCGGACAGTTGGGACGGACTCTCCGCGCATTTGAAGAGTCGCGGAGCTACGCTTGCACAGATTGAGCGCAGCGGCCTCGTCGTCTTAAAGGAAGCGGGCGGCTCTTACGACCGTTTTCGCGGTCGCTTAATCTTTCCCGTTCTGGACGCGCAGGGCCGCGCCGTCGCCTTCGGCGGGCGCACGCTCTCCGCCGAGGGCGAGCCGAAATATCTGAACTCGCCGGAGACGGCGGCCTACACCAAAGGGCGGCATCTGTTCGGACTGCATCTGACGCGCGATGAAATCCGTCGGCGCAAGTTTGCGATTCTGGTCGAGGGTTATCTGGACTTAATCATCCCTTACCAGTTCGGCGTGCGGAACATGGTGGCGAGTTTGGGGACCGCTCTGACGCCGGAGCAGGCGAAGTTGCTTGGAAGATTTGCGCGGAAAGTGGTGGTGAATTATGATGGAGACAAGGCGGGCGTGCAGGCTGCGAAACGCGCTATAGAGACGCTTTTGGCGGAAGATTTCGAGGCGAAAGTTTTGGTTCTCCCGGACGGCTCAGACCCGGACGAGTTCATTCGCGCCGCAGGCGTTGAGGCTTATCATGAGCGACGCGGGAAGGCTCTGCCCCACATCCAATTCGTTTTAGACCAGGCGGTTCGTGACCGCAACCTTCTGCGCCCGGCGGACAAGGCCGCGGCGGTCGAGGAAGTGTTGCCCTTTGTTCGCGCCGTCCGCAACGGGATTCAGAAGCGCGAGTATTTCGACATCGTGATGGACAGCCTGCACGTCGAAGAACGCGCCCTGCGCAGCGAACTCTGGAACACGACGAAGGCCGGAGCAGGCACGGAGCAGGCAACGGTCAAGCAGAAGATGGCCAGAGCCGCAGGCGCGCAACCGACCATCGCAGAGCAACGATTGCTCGAACTGCTCTTCACGGATGAGGAAGTGCGCCGCGCCATTTTGTCGCGTCTCGAACCCAGAGATTACGAAGCTCTGCCGACCGCCGCCGTCTTTCGCGCCTTGATTGAGATTGAGCAAAGCGGCGAGCCGTTTGATTCCGCCGCCATCATGTCGAAGACCGAGACGGACGAAACGGCGGCGGACCTCGTGCCGCTGCTGTTGATGAGCGAGCCGCAGCGCGACGAGGATGAAGCGGCTGATGACGTGCTCGCGAATGCGGAGAGTTGTTTGATGGCGATGCGCCTGATGATGATTGACCGCCGTATCAATGAGTTGGTCGCCGAGTTGGCGACGGCTGAACGCGAAGGCCAGACGGAACGGCGCGACCAGTTGGCCGTTGAACATCTGGAATGGGCGCGACGCAAAAAGCAGTTGACGGATGAAAGAGGACAGTTATCTGTCGCCAACATCTAGGCTGCGGCTATCTCCGAAGTGAGGTGGGCAGGAATTGAGCATCGAAGAAAAAGACCGCGATGATGTGATGCAGCGACTGCTTGAGTTGGGCGGCGATAAGAAGTATTTGACTTTCGACGACCTCAACCGCGAGTTGCCGGATAATGTCGTTTCGCCGGACGACATCGAAGACGTGCTGCAAAAGCTCGAAGGCTCGAACATTCCGGTCGCCGACTCGGACGAACGCCTGCTCGAACAGGCGGCTGCTGCCGTCGTTGACGACGAAGACGTTGAGTTGGACGAAGACCTCGAACTAGATTTATCGGCGGGCGCGCTGGAGAAGACCAACGACCCCGTGCGGCTCTACCTGCGCGAGATGGGCATCGTCCCGCTCCTGACGCGCGAGGGCGAAGTCGCCATCGCCAAGCGCATCGAGCGCGGCCAGATTAAGACGCAGAAGGCCATCTCGCGCTCGCCTATCGCCGTCGAAGAACTCTTGAAAATCGGCGCCGAGTTGGAGGCCGACAAGCTCAACATCCGCGACATCGTGACCTTCTCCGAGCAGGCCGAATTCACCGGCGACGAAGACAAGGCCGACGAATATCTGAAGTGGACGATTGAGGGCGTCGAGAGCATTCGCAAGCTCTACCGCGCGGGCTTGAAGGAATGGGAGCGGCTGCGCGCCGAGCAGAAATTGCTGCGCGGCAAGAAGAGCAAAAAGCTGCTGCGCCTGAAACGCAAAGTGGCGCGGATTCGTCTTGAGATAGCGCAGGAAATCAGGCGGCTGAACCTGACCGAGCGCGCCCGCCAGCGTCTCATCAATTCCATTCGCAACATCCGGAAGGAAGTGCGCCTCGCCGAGCGCGAGATGGAAACCTACGCCGAAAAGCTCAACCGGCGACGCATCAAACCCGAAGACGAAAAGGATTACAAGCGGCGCATCGCCGCCTCGAAGAAGAAGCTGCAACACATCGAAGCGGAGTACAACGTCCCGCCCGTCGAGATTAAGCGTTCGCTCGCCTCCATCATCGTCGGCGAGCAACAGACCGGACAAGCCAAGCGCGAACTGGTCGAAGCCAACCTGCGGCTCGTCGTCTCGATTGCCAAGAAGTATACCAATCGCGGCCTACAGTTTCTGGACCTCATTCAGGAAGGCAACATCGGCTTGATGAAGGCCGTGGACAAATTTGAATGGCGGCGCGGCTACAAGTTTTCGACCTACGCGACGTGGTGGATTCGGCAGGCGATAACCAGAGCGATTGCCGACCAGGCTCGCACCATTCGCATTCCCGTTCACATGATTGAGACGATTAACAAG